>DATBKU010000018.1:0-185214 GCA_036555725.1 Streptosporangiaceae bacterium
TTGGCTAGGTTGCGGGGTTGGTCTACGTCGTGGCCTTTGGCGGTGGCTAGTTCGCAGGCGAAGACCTGGAGGGGGACCGTCGTCACCAGGGGTTGTAGGAGGGTGGGGACCGCCGGGACGCGGAGCAGGGTGTCGGCGTAGGGGACTACGGATTCGTCGCCGTCTTCGGCGATGACGATGGTGCGGGCGCCGCGGGCGCGGATCTCCTGGATGTTGGAGACGATCTTGTCGTGCAGCACGTCGCGGGCGCGCGGGGGGACCACCACCACTACGGGGAGGTTCTCCTCGATCAAGGCGATGGGGCCGTGTTTGAGCTCGCCGGCGGCGAAACCCTCGGCGTGCATGTAGGCGAGCTCCTTGAGTTTCAGGGCGCCTTCGAGGGCGACGGGAAAGCCGACGTGGCGGCCGAGGAAGAGGACGCAGCGTTCGCCGGCCAAGGAGCGGGCCAGCTCGCGGACGGGTTCCATGGTTTCCAGGACCTTCTCGACCTTGGCCGGCATGGCTTCGAGCAGTTGGATGACGGCGAAGACCTCGTCGGGCCACTTGGTGCCCCGTGTCTGGGCGATGTAGAGGGCGATCAGGTAGACGGCGACCAGTTGGGTGAGGAAGGCCTTGGTGGAGGCGACCGCGATCTCCGGGCCGGCATGGGTGTAGATGACGCCGTCGCTTTCGCGGGGGATGGTCGAGCCGTTGACGTTGCCGATGGCGAGGACGCGGGCCCGCTGTTCGCGCGCGTGCCGTAGGGCCATCAGGGTGTCCATGGTCTCGCCCGACTGGGAGATCGCGATGACCAGGGTGGAGCGGGTCAGGATCGGGTCGCGATAGCGGAATTCGCTCGCCAGCTCCACCTCGCACGGGATCTGCGCCCAGTGTTCGATGGCGTATTTCGCGATCAGCCCGGCGTGGTAGGCCGTGCCGCACGCGACGATGATGATCTTGTCGACCTCGCGGAGCTCGTCGTCTGAGAGCCGCATCTCGTCGAGGGTCAGCCGGCCGTCCGAACCGATCCGGCCGAGTAGCGTGTCGGCGACCGCGTGCGGCTGCTCGGCGATCTCCTTGAGCATGAAGTAGTCGTAGCCGCCCTTTTCCGCGGCCGACACGTCCCAGTCGACGTGGAACTCCTTCACATCGGCCGGTTTGCCGTCGAAGTCGATCACCCGTACACCGTCGCGGCGCAGCTCGACGATCTGGTCCTGGCCGAGCTCGATCGCGTCGCGTGTGTGCTCGATGAAGGCGGCGACATCGCTGGCGAGGAAGTTCTCGCCGTCCCCGCGCCCGACCACCAGCGGTGAGTTACGGCGCGCCCCCACGACGACGTCGGGCTGCGCGGAGTGTACGGCGACGAGCGTGAAGGCGCCCTCGAGCCGTCGGCAGACCTGTCGCATCGCCTCCGTGAAGTCGACGTCGCCGGACGCCATGGTCTCCTCGAGCAGATGGGCGACCAGCTCGGTGTCGGTGTCGGAGGTCAGGGTGTGGCCGGCCTTCTCGAGGTAGTCGCGCAGCTTGGCGAAGTTCTCGATGATGCCGTTGTGCACCACGGCGATTGCGCCGGTGCAGTCTTGGTGCGGGTGGGCGTTGCGGTCGTTCGGCGGCCCATGGGTGGCCCATCGGGTGTGGCCCATGCCCACCTCGCCCGCCGGCGGCGGTGACTCCGCCAGCGCATCGCGAAGGTTGCCGAGCTTGCCCGCCCGCTTGGCCGTTGTCAGCGTTCCGTCGGCGACGATGGCGACGCCGGCGGAGTCGTACCCCCGGTACTCGAGCCGGGCCAACCCGTCGATGACGATCTGCTGAGCAGGCCGCGACCCTACGTATCCCACGATTCCGCACATGCGCACCAGGCTAGCCCGCGCCCCATATCTCCTGGTCCATCGGGCGACGCACCAGGTCGTACGACTAATAGGGTGCAGGCCATGAACATCGGCTGGGACGACGTACCGAGCCCGTACGTCGAGTTCGACCGCGCGGCGTGGCGGGCGCTGCGCGAGAGCACGCCGCTGTCGCTCACTCCGGACGAACTCGACAAACTGCGCGGCCTGCGCGATCCCATCGACCTCGACGAGGTCGAGGATGTCTATCTGCCGCTCTCCCGCCTGCTCAACCTGTTCGCCACCGCCGACGGACGGCTGCGCGACACGGTGAGCACCTTTCTGTCCGAGCCGGTGCCGGCGACGCCGTTCATCATCGGGATCGCCGGGAGCGTGGCGGTCGGCAAGTCCACCACGTCGCGGCTGCTGCGCACACTCCTCTCGCAGTGGCCCGGCCACCCCATGGTCGAGCTGGTGACCACGGACAGCTTTCTCTACCCGAACGCCACTCTCGTCGAGCGCGGCATCCTCGATCGGAAGGGCTTCCCGGAGTCCTACGATCGGCGCGCCCTCGTACGGTTCGTAGCGTCGATGAAGGCCGGCGCCGACGAGGTCTCGATCCCCGTCTATTCGCACCTGTCGTACGACATCGTCGCCGACGCCGCCCAGGTCATCCGGCGCCCCGACGTCCTCATCGTCGAGGGGCTCAACGTGCTGCAGTCCGCCCCGGCCGGCTCGCTCGCGATCTCGGATTACTTCGACTTCTCCATCTATGTCGACGCCCGGGTCGAGGACGTGCGGCAGTGGTTCATCGATCGCCTTTTCGCCTTGTGGCGCGGCGCCTTCACCGACCCGCAGTCGTATTTCCACCAGTTCACTCAGCTCGACGAGGACGAAGTCGCGGCGTTCGCGCACCAGGTCTGGCGGGACATCAACGAGGTCAACCTCGTGTCCAATATTCTGCCGACCCGCGAACGCGCCACCCTCGTGCTGCACAAGTCGCGCGATCACAGCGTCCAGCGCGTCCGCCTCCGCCGCATCTGACCGCCGCGAGAAACGAAATGCGGCCGGTACGAGGGTTACGCCTCGTACCGGCCGCATCGCGGAATATGGATAACACGCTTGCTCAGGTCATGTCGAGATCGCCGGTCTTGACGGTGCCGAGGAACGACTGCCATTCGCGGGGACGGAAAGAAAGGACCGGGCTACCGGCGCGATCCTTGCTGTCGCGGACCCCGACGCGCTTACCGGTCAGGCGGGCGACTTCCACACAGCCGGCGTTGGCTCCGCTGTGCACGCTCTTCCGCCACGGTGTCACGCAGGCGTCACTGTCAGGCGTCATTGCCAGGACTTCCTCTCCGAGCTTAGCGGGGGAACTTCATCACGAGAAAGGATGGCCCCTGGCATGGCTTAGTGACGCCCTTCTGCCGAAGTTTCGTGAGATAGGCCGATACCCGGGAAAGTTTGTCTTGTGCAGGCCTTGCCTGCGGACGCCATTGAACCGGCCTAAGCAGCAAAAATGTGGCCTGTACAAACGCAAACGCGCCGTACAGGCCACACGCGCGAGTAATCGCGAATATGAGAACCGGCGGGGGTGCCGGATTGCCTAGGTCAGCCTCAGGTCAAATCGAGTCGACCCGTCTTGATGGTGCCGAGAAACGACCGCCACTCCTGGGTGTTGAAAGAGAGGATCGGGCTGGTGGCGACAATCTTGCTGTCACGCACACCGATGTGCTTGCTGGCCAGCCGCGCGACTTCAACGCAGCCTGCGTTGGCTCCGCAGCGTGCGCTCTTCCTCCACGGTGATGTGGAGGCGTCGTCACCAGTTTTCATGAGTTCCTCTCAAGTTCGAGCGACCTACCCGGGTAGCGACAAGGGCGAGGCCGCCAATGACATTGGGATTTGGCTTCGCGGGTGTCGTCCCGAGACACACCGGCCATGCAGTGGATGGTGCGGTGGCCGCAGCGATCACTGTAGTGTTCAGGGCAGCTTGGCGGCACGTGTCGTGGCCGAACTGCAATGTTTTCATGGTTTGAATTTTGGTGGCTTTGGGTAACTCAGGACTTCTCACGAGGGGACTGTCCGAACTAACCGCCCCCAGGCCGGCCGCTGGCTGGCGATGATCGTTGAAGGTCTGCCCCCGTACGTCGGTTGGGACGCCTCAACTGTGCATAAGGTTCGCAGTGGCTAGCGCCAGAGTTTTTCAGCGGTCTGGCTGACCAGGTCCAGCGACTTGTCCGGGTCCAGCGCGGCCGCGATGAGCCGGTCGAAGGCGAGCGTGTAGCGGTAGGTGTCGATCTCTTCCTCGAAGTAGAAGCTGCTCGTGAGCTGCTCGACGTAGACGACGTCGTGGAAGGTGACGTCGTAGACCCGAGCGAAGCGGAGCTGGATGAAGGATCCGACGCCGATCGGATGGGCCCCGTCGAGCGGGAGCACGCGGAGCGTAACGTTCGGCAGCTGTGCGACCTCGGTGACCCGCTCCAGCTGGGTACGCATGGCCGCACGGTCTCCGTACCTCCGGGTCAGGACGGCCTCGTCGAGGACGACGGACAGTTCGAGAGGTTTGTCGCGGGTAAGCACCTCTTGGCGGCGCAGCCTGGCCTCGACCCGGGCCTCTACCTGCCCTGGCGGAATGGTTTCGATGGGCTGGACCGCCCGTGTCTGTTCCCTGGCGTACGCCTCGGTTTGGAAGAGCCCCGGGATCACCTGACTCTCCCACTGCCAGGCCCACTCGGCTTCGGTCTCGAGGCCGATGAAGGCGGCGTACTCCTCGGGCAACGCGTCGGAGTACCCCTCCCACCATCCCCGGCGCTCGGCCTCGCGGGCCAGGGCGATGAGCTCTCCTTTATGTGACTCGCCGACGCCGTACAGCTCGAGAAGCTTTCGTACGTCGGAGATCTTGGCGCCGGACTTGGCGGTTTCGATGCGGCTGATCTTCGACGCGGACCACCGCAGCCGGTCGGCGACGTCGTCTCCGGTCAGGTCGGCCTGTTCACGGAGCCGGCGCAGCTCCGCGGCGAGCCGGCGGCGCCGTACGGTCGGGCTCGGCGTGGTCACCGAAGCCTCCGTCGATCACCAGGGTTGGCTGGACGTGGGGTCGCGGGACGCGGCCGTGGGATGGCGCCGTCAGCGAGCGCGCTGGGTGCAGACACCCTCGCTCCTCCTCCCACCCATAAGGAGTAGATGTGCCCCACATCAGTGTGCACCACTCGTGGCGCAAGCGTCAGAGGTTCCTGCAAGGAAAGTGTCAAAGAAATCTCTATGTCAAGTCGCAATGCAACTTGCACCGCAAGCGGAATCTGGCCGAGAATCTAAGTCAGTAGGCCGATCCCCACAAGGGCAGGAGCCGCAGGATGGACGCCGGACGAAGCCAGCAGCTCAGCGCAGGCGTCCATGCCTTCCCCAACGTCTCGATTGCCGCATCCGGCCCGGCCGGACCAGCGGTTCGCGCGACAGCAGGGGCCCGCGACTGCAAAGGCGCCTCGCCGGGCCACCAGGTCACCAACCCCGTGACCCACCTTCCGAGCCCTGCCGACCGGCAGGTGATTCCGGCATATCAGGCCGGGGATTTGGAGGGGCCCCGTGATGAGCCATCCTGTGCACAGGAGCATTCTGGCCGTCGACATCGAGAAGTCGACGAGCCCGCTCCGCACCAACCCGATCAAAGAGGAGCTGCGAAGACTGGTCTATCGCCTGCTGGTGGCGGCGATGGCCAGCGCCGGCATCCAGGACCGGCATTGTGACCCGTTCGAGGACCGCGGCGACGGCGTGCTGGTGCTGATCCATCCCGCCGACGAGGTCCCCAAGACGCTGTTGTTCAACCCGCTCATCCCCGCCCTCAGCCAGCTGCTGAGCGACTACAACCAGAGCCTCCCCGAGCCGGAACGCGCCCGTCGTGAGCTGCGGCTGCGCGTCGTCGTGCACGCCGGTGAGGTCCACTTCGACGCCAACGGCTACTTCGGCGAGGAACTCGACGTGGCCTGCCGGCTGCTGGACTCGCCCCGCCTGAAGAAGTGCCTCCGCCAGGTACGGGCGCCACTCGTCCTGGTGGTCTCCGACGATCTCTACCAGTCGATCGTCCGGCACCACTACGAGGGGATCTGCCACGAGTCTTTCCATCCCGTCGTAGGAGTGCAGGTCGCCGGCCGCCGCCGTCGCGGCTGGGTGCACGTGCCGCCCGCGTACGGGGTGCTGGAGTCCACCTGCGCGGACCACGGGATGTTGACCGCGGGCCGCGGCGCGGTGGCCGCACTCCGCCGGCAGGTGGCCGTCGGCCCCGCCGCCGCCTGACGCCGGCCCAGGGCGCCCATCGGCCACCTGACCGCCTGACACTGGCCCAGGGCGCCCCTCGGCCTGCTGACTGCCTGGCCCGGCGCCTTGTGGATCGGCTACGGGTCTGGCGCCAGCGGACGGCGTGGGGCGTGGGACCCTTGACGGGTGATCGTCGGTGTGGGAATCGACGTTGTCGACGTCGCGCGGTTCGAACGGACCCTGGAACGGACCCCGGGTTTGCGTACCCGGCTGTTCGTGGAGGCCGAGCGCGGGCTGGCGCCCAGGTCGCTCGCCGCGCGGTTCGCCGCCAAGGAGGCCTTGGCCAAGGCGCTCGGCGCGCCTCCCGGGCTGCGCTGGACCGATGCCGAGGTACGGACGGCGGCGGACGGGTGTCCGAGCCTGCACGTCTCGGGGACCGTCGAGGCCGAAGGCCGCAAGCGCGGCGTGACGCACTGGCACGTGTCGCTCAGCCACGACGGAGGCATGGCGACCGCGATCGTCGTCGCCGAGAGGGTGTGACATGAGGTTCGGGCACGAGGTCGAGAAGGTGCGGGCCGCGGAGCAGGCGCTCATGGCCAGGCTCCCCGACGGCACCCTGATGCAGCGCGCCGCGGCCGGTCTCGCCGCCGTCTGCGCCGGGTTGCTGCCGAGCCTGTACGGCGCGCGCGTGCTGCTGCTCATCGGCAGCGGCGACAACGGCGGGGACGCCTTGTACGCCGGGGCCCGGCTGGCCCGCCGTGGGGCGATGGTGGAGGCGATCCTCGCGGGCTCGAAGACGCACGAGGCCGGGCTGGCGGCGCTGCGCAGAGCGGGTGGACGGGTCACCGATCAGTACGACGCCATCGACGAGGCCGATCTGGTGATCGACGGGCTGACGGGCATCGGCGGCAGCGGGGCGCTGCGCGAGCCGTACGCGACCTTGGCGGAGCGTACGGCCTACACAACGGCCGTCGTGGTCGCCTGCGACGTGCCGAGCGGCGTCGACGCGAGCACCGGACAGGTCGGCGGCGCGGCGGTACGGGCGGACGTCACGGTCACGTTCGGCACGCACAAGCCGGGGCTGTTGATCGATCCGGGCGCGTCGTACAGCGGTGTGGTGGAGTTGATCGACATCGGGCTCGGGCCGGACCTCCCGGATCCCGACGTGGTCGCCGCCTGGTCGGCGGACATCCGGCTGCCGCGTCCCGGCATCGAGTCGGACAAGTACCGCCGTGGCGTTCTCGGCGTACTGGCCGGCAGCGAGCAGTACACGGGGGCGGCCGTGCTGAGCACCGGCGGGGCCGTCCACGGCGGCGCGGGCATGGTGCGGTTCGTCTCCGTACTGCCCGTCGTCGACCTCGTCCGCAACCGCTGGCCGGAGATTGTGACCACGGTGATCGAGCCCGGCGATGCCGACGCGGCCTTGGCGGCGGGGCGCGTGCAGGCCTGGGTGGTCGGACCCGGCCTCGGGACGGACGAGAAGGCCGAGGCGCTGGTGGCCGCCGCCCTCGCCACGGACCTGCCGGTCCTGGTGGACGCCGACGGCCTGACCGTACTGGCCCGGCGGCGCGACCTGCTGCGGCGACCGGCCGCGACCGTCCTCACGCCGCACGCGGGAGAGCTGGCCCGGCTGCTCGGTGCGGAACGGGCCGACATCGAGGCGCGCCGGCTGGAGCACGTACGCCGGGCGGCCGTCGAGCTCACCGCGACCGTGCTGCTCAAGGGCTCGACGACGCTGATCGCCGAGCCGGACCGGCCCGTACGGGTGAACACCAACGGGTCGCCGTGGCTCGCCACGGCGGGGACCGGTGACGTGCTGTCCGGCCTGGTCGGGGCGTTGCTCGCGGGCGGGCTCGAGCCCATCGACGCCGCAGCCGCCGGGGCGTACCTGCACGGCCTTGCGGCGCGACTCGCCGCGGCCGGTCGGTCCGCGGACACGGAGCCGGCCGACGGTGAGGCGCCGATCGGCGCGTCCGACGTCGTCGCCGCCCTCCCGGCCGCGATCCGCACCCTTCCCTGACGGCTCGCACGAATCGGCTCGCGCGAGTCGGCTCGGCTTGACTCGGTACGGAACGGCTCGTACGGAACGGCTCGTACGGAACGGCCGTACGGAACGGCTTCGACCTATCAGCTCGTACCGAACGGCTCGGATGAATCGGGCCGTTCGGCAACGCCATCCGGGCGGACGCGGAACGAACCCTCTGGTGAGGTTCGTCTCAAGGAACGAGGAACAATGGCATGACCATGGCGAGGAGTCGGCAAACTTGACTGACATGGAGGTTCCAGCGCAGGCGAGAGTCGACCTGACCGCGATCCGCGACAACGTCGCGCTGCTGCGGGAGCGGGCCGGCGGCGCCGCCGTCATGGCAATGGTCAAGGCCGACGGCTACGGGCACGGCGCGGCGCAGGCCGCGCGGGCCGCGCTGGCCGGGGGCGCCACCTGGCTGGGCGTCGCGATCCTGCCCGAGGCGCTGCGGCTGCGCGCCGCCGGGTTCGAGACTCCACTCCTCGTCGCGCTGGGCACGCCCGGCGAGCCGTACGAGCAGGGGGTCGCCGACGACATCGACCTGACCGCCGGCACCGCACGGCTGGTCCAGGAGATCGGCGCCGGTGCCGTACGGGTCGGCAAGACGGCCCGTGTCCACCTCAAGGTCGACACCGGCATGTCCCGCGGCGGTGCGACGCCGAGCGACTGGCCCGCCCTGGTCGACGCCGCGCTGGCCGCCGAGGCCGACGGACGCATCCGTGTCGTCGGCCTGTACTCGCACTTCGCGTGCGCCGACGAGCCGGGCCACCCGTCGATCCAGCGCCAGCTCAACGTGTTCACCGAGGCGGTCGAACTGGCCGAGAAGGCGGGGCTGCGGCCCGAGGTCCGGCACCTGTCCAACTCCGCGGCCACCCTCACCCTCCCGGCCGCGCGCTTCGACCTCGTCCGGCCGGGCATCGCGATCTACGGCCACACACCAATACCGGACCTCGGGACGTTCGGGTTGCGCCCGGCGATGACGCTCGCCGCCCGCGTCGCGATGACCAAGCGGGTTCCGGCGGGCAGCGGTGTGTCGTACGGCCACACATACACCACCCCGGCGGAGACCACGCTCGCGCTGATCCCGGCCGGGTACGGCGACGGAGTGCCGCGACACGGCTCCAACCGATTCGAGGTGCTCGCGGGCGGCAAGCGGCGCCGGGTCGCCGGACGCGTCTGCATGGACCAGTTCGTCATCGACCTGGGCGACGACGACATGGCGCCGGGCGACGAGGTCATCCTGTTCGGCCCCGGGGAACACGGCGAACCCACGGCGCAGGACTGGGCCGACACGATCGGCACGATTTCGTACGAGATCGTGACCCGCGTCGGCGCCCGGGTACCGCGGATCTACACAGGAGAGGTCGATGCCTAGCACCAAGAAGACGCTCGGTATCGCGGGCGCCGTCGTGGGGATCGGCGCCGCCGTCGGCCTGGGCGCGGCCGTAGGCATCCGCAGGTACGCGGTGGGCCGGGCCCGGCTGAGCCCCGACCCGGAGGCCGACGAGCCGTTCGGCACGCTGCACGGCAGATCGCTGACGGTCCTGGCCGACGACGGCCTGCCGCTGCACGTAGAGATCGACGGCCCCGATCTCGACGGGCAACCAGCGCCGCTCACCTTGGTGTTCTGCCACGGCTACGCGCTGAACCAGCACTCGTGGCACTACCAGCGCCGCGACCTGGCGGGCGTACGGATGGTGCTGTGGGACCAGCGCAGCCACGGCCGGTCCGGGCGTAGCAAGCCGACGCACGCGACGATCGACCAGACCGGCGCCGACCTGTACGCGGTGCTGCAGGCCACGGTCCCGGACGGGCACCCGGTCGTGCTGGTCGGGCACTCCATGGGCGGCATGACGATCATGGCGCTCGCCGAACGTCACCCCGAGCTGTTCGGCGACGCGGACGAGGCGCCGGCTGCGGCCGCATCGGACGGCGCGCCGGATGCGCTGCCATCGGGCGGTCCGAAGGTCGTCGGCGTGGTGCTCATGAACACCTCGGCCGGCAAGCTCAAGGAGATGACGCTCGGGCTGCCACTGGTGGTGGTCAAGGCGATGCGCCCCATCACGCCCGGCGTCATGCACTCGCTGAGCAAGCGCGCCCAGCTCGTCGAGCAGGCCAGGCGGGCGGCGGGGGACATCTCGTTCATGGTGACCCGGCGTATGGCCTTCGCCAGCAAGAAGGTCAGTCCGGCGCTCGTCGACTTCTTGGAGCAGATGATCCGGTCGACCCCAATCGATGTGATCGCCGAGTTCTATCCGGCGTTGATGGCGCACGACAAGACCGGGGCCGTCGACGTCATCGGCCGGGTGCCCACGGTGGTGCTGACCGCCGGCGCCGACCGGTTCACTCCGCCCGCCCACGGCGCCGCGATCGCGGAGGCGATCCCCGGCGCCGAGTTGATCGAGACACCCGAGGCGGGGCACGTTCTGATGCTCGAACATCCCGAAGCGGTCACCGGAGCGCTGCGCGCGCTGCTCGACCGGGTCGGCGTGGAGGCGGGGCCGTACCGGGCGGGGGGCACGGCATGAAGGGCGAACCGTCCGCCACGACCCTCCGGGTGCCGGCCGCGCAGGATATGCATGACCTGGGGGTCCGGCTGGCGGGTCTGCTCCGCGCCGGCGATCTGGTGGTGCTGTCCGGCGACCTCGGCGCGGGCAAGACAACGCTGACGCAGGGCATCGGAGAGGGCCTGAAGGTACGCGGGCCGATCACGTCGCCGACGTTCGTCATCGCGCGTGTGCACCCCTCGTTGAGCGACGGGCCACCCCTGGTCCACGTGGACGCCTACCGGCTGAACGACCTCGCCGAGGTCGACGACCTCGACCTCGACGCTTCGCTGGACGACGCGGTCACCATCGTGGAGTGGGGCGAGGGCATGGTGGAGGACCTGTCCACGGATCGGCTGGAGATACGGCTGACCCGGAGCAACGGCGATCAGGTACGCGACGGCGGGCCGGATGAAAGCGGGCCGGATGAAAGCGGGCCGGATGAAAGCGGGCCGGATGAAAGCGGGCCGGATGAAAGCGGGCCGGATGAAAGCGGTGAGCGGATCGTCCGGTTTGCCGGAATCGGTGCGCGATGGACTGGAGTGTCAGTCCAGTAGGCCCAAAGCCGATCAATGCCCACCTGAAATGGCCTGTCACTACGTACCGTAGTCGGTCGTTACCCTTGAACGGATGTCAAAGGTGCCGTAAACGTGGTGCCTTGCCGTACGCTTCGGATCGAGTCTCACCTTCCCGGCAAAACGGAATGCTGGATTCACGGGGAACTGGATCACAGGGGAGTCGGCCCGGTGAGCGACTACGACTACGGCAGTAGGGGACGAACGGGTCACGGGGTGTGGCCCGTTCTCCTTGCAGGTGCGCTGGCGGCGGCCGTCATCACGACCACCGTCGCGGCTGTTGTCGTGTCGCGAAGTGGGAACAGCTCCAGCGCCGCCCAGGACTCACCGTCGCGTTCCACCGACGTACAGAACTCTCCGATGTCGCTGCCCGCCGAGCGGGGCGCGGTCCCCGACGCGTGCGGCATCGTACGTCCCGATCTGACGAAGGCCCTGGTGCCCCAGGCCGACAAGACCAACATGCGCAGCCCGGACACCACCGACCAGCACACCGAGTGCGCGTGGGCGGCCTACGGCGTGACCCGGAGCCGTCAGCTCAGCGTCGAGCTGCGGGCCCTGCGGCCGGCCAAGGGTGCGTCGGCGACAGCCGCGGCGCGGCAGACGTTCCAGAGCGAGTGGCGCGCCGATTCCAGCGGCAAGGGCCTGCCGAGCACCCAGCGCGTGAAGTTCCGCCACGTCATCATCGATCTCGGCGACGAGGCGTACGTGACGTACAGCGCCGACGGTCTGCAGGGTGTCGGTGAGGCCATCGTCAACGTCCGCATCGTGAACGTCATGGTCACCGTCCGGTATTCGGGCGGTGACGTGCGAGACAGCGGCAAGGGCGTGGCGCTGTCGAAGTACGCCTCCACGCGTGGCGCGACGGCCGCGGCCAAGCAGGCCATCACCGCGCTGGCCGCCCAATAAACGCCGGTCGCCCGAGACGGACCTGCGGCCAACACCCGCGACGCGCGCTCGGCGCCTTGTGGGACGTTGCGGGCAGGGTCTGGACTAGTCTCGTTATCCGTGCTGGTCCTGGCTTTCGACACCGCCACCGCCGCGGTCACCGTGGCGCTGCACGAATGGTCGCCCGGTGAGGGCACCCAACTGTGCGCCGCCGCGGAAACCGCCGACCGGCGGCACGCGGAACATCTCGCGCCCTCGATCACCTCGGTGCTCATGCAGGCCGGGGTCGTCCGTACCGACCTGTCCGCGGTCGTCGTGGGCGTCGGCCCTGGACCGTACACCGGACTGCGCGTCGGCCTCGCCACCGCGCAGGGGCTCGGCTTCGCGCTGCGCATTCCGGTGCACGGCGTCTGCACGCTCGACGCGATCGCGTGGGCCTCGAGCAGTACCACGCCGTTCGTCGTCGCCACCGACGCGCGCCGCAAAGAGGTCTACTGGGCGCGGTACGACTCGGCGCTGGCCAGGGCGAGCGAGCTCGCGGTCGGGCCGCCCGCCGACGCGGCGGCACCCGGCCTGCCGGTCATGGGCGAGGGCGCCGCGCTCTACCCGGATGCGCTCGGCGCGCCGGCCGGTCCGGTGCGGCCGTCCGCTACGGCGCTCGCCGAGCTGGCCATCACCCGGCTGTCCGGTGCCCCCGGGCCGCCCCTCCTGCCGCCAGAGCCGCTGTACCTCCGCCGGCCCGACGCCCGAATGCCCGGCGCCAGGAAGAAGGTCACCCAGGCATGATCCTGCGGGAGATGACCAAGGCCGACCTGCCGGCCGTACTGGAGCTGGAGCGGGCGCTGTTCCCCGAGGACGCGTGGAGCGAGGGCATGTTCCGCGACGAGCTCGACCAGCGCCCGTACGGCCGGTTCTACGTGCTCGTGGAACTGGCGGAACTCGCCGACGGCGAGTCCGGGAAGGTCGTCGGGTACGCGGGGCTGGCGGCGGTCGACGACACGGGCGACGTGCAGACCATCGGCGTACGCCACGGCCATTGGGGCCGTGGCATCGGCAGCGCGCTGCTCACCGCCCTGCTCGAGGAGGCCGCCACGCGCGGTTGTACTTCCGTCTTCCTGGAGGTACGGGCCGACAACGAGCGGGCCAAGAAGCTGTACAGACGATTCGGATTCGAAGAGGTCGGGGTGCGAAAGCGGTACTACCAGCCGTCCGGCGTGGACGCCATCGTGATGTGCCGTAAGGAAGGGGAGCGACGGTGAGCGCCGAGCCACTGGTTCTCGGCATCGAGACATCGTGCGACGAGACCGGCGTCGGCGTGGTGCGCGGCCACACGCTGCTGGCCGACGCGATCGCGTCCAGCGTCGACGAGCACGCGCGGTTCGGCGGGGTCGTGCCCGAGGTGGCCTCCCGCGCCCATCTGGAGGCGATGACGCCGACCGTGACGCGGGCGCTGTCCGAGGCGGGCGCACGGTTCGATGACATCGACGCCATCGCGGTGACCGCGGGCCCCGGGCTGGCCGGCGCGCTGATGGTCGGGGTCGCGGCGGCCAAGGCCTACTCGCTGGCGCTGGGCAAGCCGCTGTACGGCGTCAACCACCTGGCCGCGCACGTCGCCGTCGACCAGGTGGAGCACGGGCCGCTGCCCAAGCCGTGCGTGGCCCTGCTGGTGTCCGGCGGGCACTCGTCGCTGCTGCTCGTCCCGGACGTCGCCACGGACGTGCGGCCGCTCGGCGCCACGGTCGACGACGCGGCGGGGGAGGCGTTCGACAAGGTGGCCCGCGTGCTCGGCCTGCCGTTCCCGGGGGGCCCGCACATCGACCGGGCGGCCCGTGACGGACGGCCCGATGCGGTGGCGTTCCCGCGAGGCAAGTTCGACGACGGCACGTTCGACTTCTCCTTCTCGGGCCTGAAGACCGCCGTCGCCCGGTGGGTCGAGGCGCGCGAAAAGGCCGGGGAGCCGGTGCCGGTCGCCGACGTCGCCGCGTCGTTCCAGGAGGCGGTCGTCGACGTCCTCGTCAAGAAGGCGATCGACGTCTGCCACGCCAACGGCGTCGGCGACCTGCTGATCGGCGGTGGCGTCGCGGCCAACTCTCGGCTGCGGGCGCTGGCGGCGGAACGCTGCGCCGCCGCGGGGATCCGGCTGCGCGTGCCGCGGCCCAAGCTGTGCACGGACAACGGGGCCATGGTGGCCGCGCTCGGCGCCTCGCTCGTCGCCGCCGGCGCCGCCCCGTCCCCACTGGAACTCCCGGCCGACTCCTCCCTCCCCGTGACGACCGTCATGCTCTAGCTCGACGCACGCGACCGGACGACGGAATCAGCGGGTGACGCTGCGGAGGCGCGCGAGGGCGGCGGCCAGGTAGTCCTCGACCAGGGGCATGTGGGCCTCGGTGACCATGCCGTCGCCGCGGTCCGGCAGCAGGTCGAGTACGGCGCGCAGGTCCCAGTACGGATCGTGGTCGTGGTCGCCGCAGACCTGCCGGAACGCCTCGAGGAAGGCATCGGCGACCTCCGTGCCGTACCGCAGCGCCAGCGTCCACCGCATGCTCGCCACGTCGACCGCCGCCGGGCCGTACGAGGCCGTGGACCAGTCGACGAGGCCGGTGAGCCTGCCGTACGCCCACAGCGTGTTGTCAGGGTGGTAGTCGCGGTGGATGAAGCAGGACGCGTCGCCCGGAGCCGGGCCGGCGACAGCCTCGTACACCTGCTCCCACAGCCCGGGGCGCAGCGCGTGCCGCGGCGGCATCCCCTTGTCGTCCCGGTGGTACGGGGCGTACGGCGGCATCGTCGTGGCGCCGCGCAACGCGTGGACGGACAGCAACGCGGCCGCGAACTGGATGAGGTATTCGGGCAGATCGTCCGGGGCCGGGCGCGGCGGGTGCCCGACCAGCCGGCTGATCAACAAAGTGGGTGCGTCGCAGTACGCGCCGGACGGATCGGCCGCGACCAGCGCCGGCGTGGTCACCTCGCATCGGGTGAGCAGCGCCAGCGCGGCGATCTCGCGCTCGGGCGAGAACTCCAGATCGGCGATCGTCCAGGCGGGCCGGCCCCAGCGGCGGAGCACGAGGCGATGCGCGATGCCGGCCCGGCTCTCGACCAGCAGCGCGTGGTTGATATGCGCGACGCCGCCCGGCAGCGGGCGGCACAGCTTGACCCGGCTGCCCGGCCCCAGGCACTCCTCGACCCAGCGCAGCGTCGCGTGGCTGGGCTCGGCGCCGCTCGGCAGCGGCGGCGCGGAGTGGTCGTTCATGAGATCCATGAAACCGGTTCTCACCGCGAGTCGAGAGTGACTTTTACGAAGACGCAATGTCACAAAGCCCACGTCAGCGCGCTGATTCTGGCGGAAACCCACACACAGCGGGACGCGGTCACGGGCTACTCCTTGCCCTCCCGACGGGGCCGCAGCAGCGCCTCGGCCAAGGCGAGCACGGTCTCTTCGAGGGTGGTCAGCCGCTTCAGGACGTCGTCGTGCACCTCGGTCACCTTCTTGCCGACCTCGTGGTGCACGCCGTCGACCCGCCTGCCGACCTCGTCCTGGATTGCCTCGGCGCGCCTGGCGAACTCCGCGTGGACGCCCTCGACCCGCTTCCAGACGTCCTCGTGGATGGTGTCGACCCGGCGGACGACATCCTCGCTGACACTGTCGATCTTTTTCGTCACATCCTCGCGGATCTCACCGACCTGCCTGCTGACGTCGGTCTGGGCGCCCGTGACGCGCCGGGTCAGGTCGTCCTGGACCGTGTCGATGCGCTTGCCGAAGTCGCTCATCGCGCCGCCGATCTGCTTGGCCACCTCGCCCTGGATGCCATCGACCCGGCCGCGCAGCTGCTTGCCGATCGTGTCGAAGCCGGCGGTGACGTCGTCGAGCCGCTTGCCCACGTCGTGGTAGGCCGCGGCCACGATCCGCGAGACGGTCTCCTCGACCTCGTCCCGGTCGGGCCGGGCGCGCAGCTCGTCGACCAGCGGGTCGACCCCGTCGGTGAGCCGCTTCTCCAGCGAGTCGAAGCGATCGCTGTGGTCGAGGAACGGCCGGCCCGTCAGCTCGGCGAGCTGGCGGTGCACCTCGCCGATCTCCAGCGCGGCCGGGAGCTGGTCGATCCGGCCGCCATTGGACACGATGCGGTCGTCGACGCCGTCGATGCGCCCCGCGAGCCCGTCGATGCGGCCGTCGAGGCCGTCCAGCCGGCCGCCTACGCCCTCGAGCCGTCCGTTGACGGTCTGCAGCCCCTGCTCGACCCGGTCGCCCATGTCGGTCAGCGACTGGTCGACCCGGGTGCTGACGCTGTGGATCGAGTGCTCCAGCTTCTCGGCGCGATGGCCGAGCTCGGCGAGGGACTTGTCGAGCCGGTTGAAGCGTACGGACGCCGCCTCCATGCTGCCCTGGAGCTTGTCGAGCCGCTTGGCCATGACCGCCATGTGCTCGGAGGCCTCGTGGGTCGCGTCGGTGATCTGCTGCGCCGACTCGATGACGGCCTGCAGCCGGGTAAGGCCCTCGTCGACGTTCTCGGCGACGACTCCCACGTCGGCCCACAGCGCGGGCAGCTCGGCGACCGGCTTGACGCGCTCGCCGACGGCCTCGATGTGCTCGGCGAGGCCCTCCGCCCACTCCGGGGGCTTGCCGGCGAGCTCGTCGACCTGCCCGCGAACGGTGTCGAGCTGGCCGGTGATCCCGTTGAGCTCGCGCTCGCGAACCTCGCGCAGCAGCCATTCCATGCCTTCCAGCCGCTGGCGCATCTCGTCCAGGATCTGACCCTGTGAGCGTTGTTCGTACACATGGTCCTGCGCCGCACGAGCGAGCAACTCCCGCATCCGGTCCGAAACCGGTTGACCTCCTGTATGCAGGAAGTTGTGATTCGTTTCCAACCCATGCTCCTTCGAACGCCCGGCCGTGCGGAAATGGCGGCGCCAAGTGCTGCCGACCGGCTCACTTTAGTGGCTTACCGGCCGCGCCATAAGACGGAGCAGGTAATGCGGCGTTAATGGCGGATGTCCCGATGCGGGGAAGAATGTCGTCTTTCAGTCGCGGCGGTGCCGACCCCATATATTGGCTTGGGATGGCCGTTGGGCGCCACCACGGACGGCGGCGTGCCCGCGGACTCGATGAGGCGGGTCAGCCCCCCTTCGCCGAGGAAGACGCCACGGCAATCGGTACACTGCTCGAGCACGACGCCGTCGCGCTGGAAACTCACCATTCCGGCGTCACACTTGGGGCAGTGCAGGATCGCATCCGCCATCGTCCATCCCCCTGGACACGCTCTCCCCCGGCAAGCTTAGTAAGGGTAATGCCGAATAAGGCGCAGGATTTGCGTGATGCCGGCCGGCTGCGCGCCGCGACTTGATAGTCGTTTTGGCCGGCCGACCGATTATTGGGCATTAATCTGTTTTGGGTACCGCACCGGCGCGCAGAGCAGCGCGACGGGCGCCGCACCGATACGGGTCAGCACGACCGTCGCGTGTTCCGGCCCCTGCGGACGCAGTTCATGCCGGAGCCGCTCGATGTCGACGGCCGATCCGCGTTTCTTGATCGTGAGGATGCCCGCGCGTCGATCCCGCAGCGCGCGCCGCAGCCGCTTCACCGAGAACGGCAGGACGTCGTGGATCTCGTACGCCGTCGCGAACGGCGTCGCCCGGAGCGTATCGGAGGTGATGTACGCGATGCGGGGGTCGACAAGGCAGCCGTCGACGTCCGCGGCGACCTCGGCGACCAGATGGGCCCTGATCACCGCGCCGTCCGGCTCGTACAGGTAGCGCCGCCACGGCCCCACCGGCGGGTGGCCCAGGCCCGGCACCGGGACGAGCGTGGCCGGCGACCCATCGACCACCGCCCCATCGGCCGGGAGGATCGGGGGGAGGATGGTCGCGCGGCGGCCGGTGTCCCCGGCCAGCGCGCCGAGCCAGATGGCCGCCTCCTTGACCTCGCCGCCGGTGGAGATCCACTCCACCTCCGCGTCCGCGGGCACGGCGTCGTACGGGATGCCCGGGGCGACCTTCAGGCAGGCGCCCGGGGCCCGGGACGCCAGGGCGAGCAGCCTATCCAGCGGCGGCTGGTACTCCTTCGGGTCGAACACGCGGCCCCGTGCCGTCCGCCGGCCCGGGTCGGCGAACACCGCCGTGTAGCCGTCCGGGTTCGCCCGCTCGGCCGCGCCCTCCCGTACGACCGCGATATCGGCGAGGCCGAGCGCATCGATGTTGGCGCGGGCCACGGCCACGGTCAGCGGGTCGCTGTCGACGCCCACCGACGCACGTCCCGCGCGGGCCCGCGCGATCAGGTCCCCGCCGATCCCGCAGCACAGCTCCAGCACGGGCCCCGTACGAAAGCGGCGGGCGCGGTGGGCGGCGACGTTCGGACGCGTGGCCTGCTGGAGGCCGTCCGGGGTGAAGTACATCCGCGCGGCGTCGGGGCCGAACTTGGCGGCGGCCTTGGCGCGTAGCCTGGCCTGGGTGAGCGCCGCGGCGACCAGGTCGGCCGGGTGGTGTCTGCGCAGCCGTTCCGCGGTGGCCAGCAGTCCGGACTCGCTCAGGTCGGCGCTGCCGGCCTCGGCCAGCAGGGCCTGACCGGCGGGCGTCAGGAGGGCGCGGAACCCGGCGGTACCGTCCACATTCCGGCACGTTACCGGTGCTCGTGTAACCGGTCGGCACGTGTTCGTGTTGACGCGTCGCTGAGCACGGCATAATCTCCATGACTGGCACTCTCAGCGTGAGAGTGCCAGCCCAGCGACGAGGTGAAGGTCTGGCACCCGCGACGACAGGCCGATCCAGGTCGCCTCTCTATGTGAGTACGGCTGGCCGTCTGACCAGCCGAGGATCGCAATCGTAAGGGGAGGTCAGATCGTGACGACCGCCACCAAGGTTGTTCTTAAGCCGCTCGAGGACCGGATCGTGGTCCAGCCTTTGGAGGCCGAGCAGACCACCGCATCGGGCCTGGTGATTCCCGACACGGCCAAGGAGAAGCCCCAGGAGGGCACCGTATTGGCTGTGGGCCCGGGGCGTTTCGACGACAAGGGCGAAAAGCGCGTGCCGCTCGACGTCAAGGTCGGCGACATCGTGCTGTACAGCAAGTACGGCGGCACCGAGGTGAAGTACAACAACGAGGAGTACCTCGTTCTCTCGGCGCGCGACGTGCTTGCCGTGGTGGAGAAGTAAGAGAGCAGTCACCCGTAATGCACCGCCCCGGCTGTCCCACGTGAGTGGTGGTGGCCGGGGCGGCTGCGATTGGAGTTTTGTATGGCGAAGATCCTGGAATTCGAGGAGGACGCCCGCCGGGCACTCGAGCGCGGCGTGAACGCTCTCGCGGACGCGGTCAAGGTGACGATCGGGCCGCGCGGCCGCAACGTCGTCATCGACAAGAAGTTCGGCGCGCCGACCATCACCAACGACGGCGTGACCATCGCCCGCGAGGTCGAGCTGGAGGGCCCGTACGAGAACCTGGGCGCGCAGCTGGCGAAGGAAGTCGCGACTAAGACCAACGACATCGCCGGCGACGGCACCACGACGGCGACCGTGCTGGCCCAGGCGCTGGTGCGCGAGGGGCTGCGCAACGTCGCGGCCGGCGCCTCGCCGATGTCGCTCAAGCGCGGCATCGACGCCGCCGCGCAGTACGTCTCCGACCAGCTCCTCAAGTCGGCTCGCGACGTCGAGGAGAAGGGCGAGATCGCGCACGTCGCCGCCATCTCGGCGCAGGACACCCAGATCGGTGAGCTGATCGCCGAGGCCTTCGAGAAGGTCGGCAAGGACGGCGTCATCACCGTCGAGGAGGCCCAGACCATGGGCCTGGAGCTGGAGTTCACCGAGGGCCTCCAGTTCGACAAGGGGTACCTGTCGCCGCACATGGTGACCGACCCCGAGCGCATGGAGGCCGTGCTCGAGGACGCGTACATCCTCATCCACGAGAGCAAGATCTCCAACGTCGCCGAGCTGCTGCCGCTGGCCGAGCAGGTTGCGCAGACCAAGAAGCCGCTGCTGATCGTGGCCGAGGACATCGAGGCCGAGGCGCTGGCGCTGCTGATCGCCAACAAGATCCGCGGCACCTTCCTGAGCGTCGGGGTCAAGGCCCCCGGCTTCGGCGACCGACGTAAGGCGATGCTCGGCGACATGGCCACCCTGACCGGCGGCCAGGTCGTGAGCGAGTCGATCGGCCTCAAGCTCGACAGCGTCGGGCTCGAGGTGCTGGGCCGGGCCCGCCGGCTCACCGTCACCAAGGACACGACGACGATCGTGGACGGTGCCGGCGACCAGCAGGACATCGAGGCCCGGATCCGGCAGATCAAGGTCGAGATCGAGAACAGCGACTCCGACTGGGACCGCGAGAAGCTGCAGGAGCGGCTGGCCAAGCTGGCCGGCGGCGTCTGCGTGCTCCGTGTCGGTGCGGCCACCGAGGTGGAGCTCAAGGAGAAGAAGCACCGCCTCGAGGACGCCGTCTCGGCGACCCGTGCCGCGATCGAGGAGGGCATCGTCGCCGGTGGCGGCAGCGCGCTGGTGCACGTCGCCAAGGAGGGCTTCGACACGCTCGGGCTCGCCGGTGACGAGGCGACCGGTGCCGAGGCCGTACGGCGGGCGCTCGTCGAGCCGGCCCGCTGGATCGCCGAGAACGCCGGGCAGGAGGGGTACGTCGTCGTCTCCAAGATCCGCGAGCTGAAGGCCGGTCACGGCTACAACGCGGCGACCGGAGAGTACGGCGACCTCATCGCCCAGGGCGTCATCGACCCGGTGAAGGTCACCCGGTCGGCGGTGAGCAACGCCGCGTCCATCGCGGGCATGCTGCTCACCACCGAGGCGCTCGTCGTGGAGAAGCCCGAGGAGGACGAGCCCGAGGTCGCCGGTCACGGCCATGGCCATGGGCACTGAGTCTCCGGCACCCTGATCGGGCGAGACGCTCCGCCTGGAAAGATCGGGCGAGCGGCTCCGCCTGGAAACGCCCCGCAGAGGCCCCTGTCGTGTGCGATGGGGGCCTCTGCCGTTTTCGGACGGTCCTTACCCGCGGTGATATTCGAATTCATGGCGCCACCGAGCGGAGTCCGCCCGGAGCCGGACGATCTTTAATCGCATACAGAGCGGAGTTGAACGACTGCTATGAGTGATATCGGCGGCCTTGTTCCCGCACTGTGACCATTCCGTTGCCGTAGACGGTGGAGACACGCCCGATGTGCCTGGGCATCATGCTCTACGTGACCGAGGGATGCGTCGCCGGGGCCACAACCACTCGCGCCATCGATGAGCCGCGGGCGGTTCGTACGGCGAGAGCAAACGAAAGCGACCTCCGGGAATTGACGAGCCTTGCCGTACAGGGCGACCAAGGGGCAATAGAGGTACTCATCGGGCAGGTGCGCCCCATGGTGGTCCGTTACTGCCGGGCGCGGCTCGGACGGGTTTCCGGTCAGTACCATGCCGCCGACGACGTGGCCCAGGAAGTTTGCATCGCGGTGCTGTCGGCGCTGCCCCGGTACCGGGATATGGGCCGTCCGTTCGCGTCCTTCGTCTTCGGCATCGCCTCGCACAAGATCGCTGACGCGTTGCGCAGCGCCATCCGTACGGCAGTGCCGACTGAGGATCTGCCGGACGGGCCCGACGACCGGCCGGGCCCCGAGGAGACCGTGGTCCGGTACATCGAGGCGCAGCGAGCCCGGGACCTGTTGGGCCGGCTGCCCGCCCACCAGCGCGAACTCGTGCTGCTGCGGGTGGTGGCCGGGCTTTCCGCCGAGGAGACGGGCAACGTCCTCGGCATGTCGGCGGGGGCCGTGCGCGTCGCGCAGCACCGGGCGCTGGCCCGGCTGCGCGCGATGGCGGTCGAGGAGTCGATCGCTTGAGCCGCGGACATCGTGCGGCCGACGATCCGAACGCGGTTTCATCCCGGGCGGGCGGTGGCCGCACTCAGCCGTCACGTCGTGAAACTTCCACACCCAGCGGGGAAACTCGCTCATCGAGCGCGGAAACCCGCGCACCGCGCGGGGAGCCCCGCCCCTCAGACGACGTGAGAGACGACCGGGCCGTGCCGGACATCGGTGCGGTGCGGCGTGACGAAGACGTCGTGGCCGCGCTCGCCGCCCGCCGCGTCATCGACACCGTGGCCGCCTCGGACGTCTCCGCGGCGGCCGCCGACGACGCGATCAAGTTGCTGCGAGCGCTCATCGCCGACGTCGACGCCGGCGCGCCGCCGCTACCGGTGGCGGCAGGTGCCGACCGGTCCGGCCGCCAGGCCGAGCCACGGCGCCGCAGGGCGCGCATCATCGTCACGCTCAGCGTGACGGCGATGGTCCTGACGACGACGGGGGTGGCGGCCGCGGGCGGCGGACTCGGCGGCGTCGTGTCCCGTTGGCCGGCGCCCGCCCACGACAAGGCGTACGGCGAGTCACGCGCGGAGCCGCGGCACGCCGAGGAGGCCGTGCAGCGCAGGCAGTTCGACGCGGCGGGCGGTTCGCCGGAGTCCGCACGGCACGGGCGGCGCGGGTCGCATGATCCGCGGGCCGAGACCGCCCGCAGCGAGAACGGGCGCCAAGGGTCGCGGCCGCCGCACCCGCCGTCGGCAGGGTTGCCGTACCCATGGCCGATGTCGACGCCGTCCCACCTGGCCGACCCTGGTGACCTTCAGCGAGAGGCCGGGTCCGCGGCCCAGCAGCGGCTGGACGACATCGGGAGGCAGTGGCCCGCCCAGGGCCGCTAGCGCCCGGGACGAGACCCGCGGACACGCGTCAGTTGCCCTTGCCCTCTTCGCTGTCGATCACGCCGTCGACGTAGCCTCGGGCGTACTCCCAGCTCACATAGTCGATGGGATCGGGCGACAGCGCCGGCTCGTGCACGCGCGGCAGGCCCTCGTCGAGCAGGTTGCGCAGGTTGCCGTGCAGCAGCTCCCAGTCGATGTAGTGCGTCTTGCCGCAGTCGCCGCAGTCGACGGTCAGCCCGCGTACACCGAGCGGCTCCAGCAGCGCCCGGAACACCTCGAGGTCGGCCAGGTCGGCGAGCACGTCGTCGCGCTCCGCTGGGTTGAGCGGAGTGATCTCGTCGGCCGGGTCACCGAGCGCGGCGGCCGGATCGTTGGGGTCGCCCGCGAACGGATCAGGCGGAGCGTCATCGTGCACACACCCACGCTAACGCGCACGCCCGGTCGGCGGGCAACCGCGCGCTCCGAACCACATCCGTCAGATATCCGCGCGGGCCGGAGCACCTGCGCCCGCACCCTCGGGAGGACGGACTACCCTGGAAAGGGACGCCGTGACCTGCTCGTAGCTGGGCGTACGCGCTCGGCGGGGCGGCAGGTTTTCAAACTCCGACGGAAGGTACCGATGAGCTCCGCCGCCGAGTCCGCCCGGTCCGCCGAGTCACCGAAGTTCGCCCCCCAGGGCCTGACCTTTGACGATGTGCTGCTGCTGCCGGCGTATTCCGATCTGCAGCCGGGCGAGGCCGATACCGCGACCCGGCTGTCCCGGGGGATCGGGCTGCGGATTCCGCTCCTGTCGTCGGCCATGGACACCGTGACCGAGGCGCGGATGGCGATCGCCATGGCCCGCCAGGGCGGCCTGGGTGTGCTGCACCGCAACATGTCCATCGAGGAGCAGGCGCAGCAGGTCGACCGGGTCAAGCGCTCCGAGGCCGGCATGATCACCAACCCGGTGACCTGCTCGCCCGACGCGACCATCGCCGACGTCGAGGAGCTGTGCGCGCGCTATCGGATCTCCGGCGTGCCGGTGACCGACGACGCCGGAGTGCTCGTCGGCATCGTCAGCAACCGCGACACCCGTTTCGAGAGCGACCATGGGCGTCCGGTACGCGAGGTCATGACGTCAATGCCGCTGATCACCGCGCCGGTCGACGTGACCCGCGAGGAGGCGTTCCGGCTGCTGGCCGAGAACAAGGTCGAGAAGCTGCCGCTGATCGACAACCGGGGCCGGCTGCGCGGGCTGATCACCGTCAAGGACTTCATCAAGAGCGAGCAGTACCCCGACTCCACCAAAGACGCCGACGGCCGGCTCGTCGTCGGCGCCGCCCTTGGGGTGGGCGAGGACGCCGTCCGGCGGGCCCAGGCGCTGATCGAGGCGAGCGTCGACGTCATCGTGGTCGACACCGCGCACGGTCACTCCAAGGGCGTGGCCGACACCATCGGCAAGATCAAGGCCAACGCGCGGGTCGACGTGATCGGCGGCAACGTGGCGACGTACGACGGGGCGAAGGCGCTGGTCGACGCGGGGGCCGACGCCATCAAGGTAGGCGTCGGGCCGGGCTCGATCTGTACGACCCGGGTCGTCGCCGGCGTCGGCGTGCCGCAGGTCACCGCGATCTACGAGGCCGCCAGGGCGGCCCGGCCGGCCGGCGTGCCCGTCATCGGCGATGGCGGTCTGCAGTACTCCGGCGACATCGCCAAGGCCATCGCGGCGGGCGCCGACTCCGTCATGCTGGGCAGCCTGCTGGCCGGCTGCGAGGAGAGTCCCGGCGAGCTGATCTTCGTACACGGCAAGCAGTTCAAGTCGTACCGCGGCATGGGCTCGCTCGGCGCCATGAAGAATCGCGAGCGCGGCGGGTCGTTCTCCAAGGACCGCTACTCGCAGGCCGACGTGGCGAGCGAAGAGAAGCTGGTCCCCGAGGGCGTGGAGGGGCAGGTTCCCTACCGCGGGCCGCTGGCCAACGTCGCCCACCAGCTCGTCGGCGGCCTCCGGCAGGCGATGTGGTACGCAGGGGCCCGCACGATCGCGGAGTTGCGTGACAAGGGCACCCTGATGCAGATCACCGCGGCCGGGCTGGTGGAGAGCCACCCGCACGACATCCAGATGACCGTCGAGGCACCGAACTACCAAGGACGCTAGGACGCCAATGGCAGAGGTTGAGATAGGCCGGGGCAAGAGCGGCCGGCGGGCGTACGCCCTCGACGAGATCGGCATCGTGCCGTCCCGTCGTACCCGTGACCCGGAAGAGGTCAGCGTGGCGTGGCAGATCGACGCCTACCGGTTCGAGATGCCGCTGGTCGTCGCGCCGATGGACAGTGTGGTCAGCCCGGCGACGGCGATCGCCATCGGGCGCCTGGGCGGGCTGGCCGTGCTCGACCTCGAGGGCCTGTGGACCCGGTACGAGGACCCAGAGCCGCTGCTGGCCGACCTCGCCACGCTCGACGACGTACGGGCCACGCGGCGGCTGCAGGAGGTCTACGCCGAGCCGATCAAGGAGGAGCTGATCGGCCGCCGCATCCAGGAGATCCGGGCCGCCGGGGTCACCGTCGCGGCGCGGCTGTCCCCGCAGCGTACGGTCCAGTACCACAAGGCGGTCATCGACGCCGGCGTCGACCTGTTCGTCATCCGCGGCACGACGGTGTCCGCCGAGCACGTGTCCGGACGGGCCGAACCGTTGAACCTGAAGCAGTTCATCTACGAGCTCGACGTCCCGGTCATCGTCGGCGGGTGCGCGACGTACACCGCCGCGCTGCACCTGATGCGGACCGGCGCGGCCGGGGTGCTGGTCGGGTTCGGCGGCGGGTCCGGGCATACCACCCGTACGGTCCTCGGTGTCGCGGTGCCGATGGCGACCGCGATCGCCGACGTGGCCGCCGCCCGCCGCGACTATCTCGACGAGTCCGGGGGCCGGTACGTCCACGTGATCGCCGACGGCGGCATGACCAACAGCGGCGACATCGCCCGTGCGGTGGCCTGTGGCGCCGACGCCGTCCTCGTCGGGTCGCCGTTCGCCCGCGCCACCGAGGCGCCGGGCCGCGGCTACCACTGGGGCAGCGAGGCGCACCACGGCGAGCTGCCGCGCGGCACCCGGCTCGAGGTCGGCGCGATCGGCACGACGGAACAGATCCTGTACGGCCCATCGTCGGTCGCCGACGGATCGATGAACCTCATCGGCGCGCTGCGGCGGGCCATGGCCACGTCCGGCTACTCCGATCCAAAGGAGTTTCAGCGGGTCGACGTGGTCGTCGCGCCGCACTGACGTCCGGCCTGACGCGTCGTCCTAACTAGTTGTGTGGTAAAGCTCTCGGTGAATGCGTCGTACCGTGGGGGAACCACGGAGATAGGGACCGTTCATCCAGGGGAAGTGCGATGACTGCAGCCGTGTTGGGGAGTTCGCGTCTGGGAACCGCGGAGCGCGAGACCGCGCTCGCCCGAATGGCCCAGGAGGAGTTCGACGTCGTCGTGATCGGCGGCGGCATCGTGGGGGCGGGGGTGGCGCTCGACGCGGCGACACGCGGCCTGTCCGTCGCGGTCGTCGAGGCGCGCGACTTCGCCTCCGGCACGTCGTCGCGGTCGTCCAAGCTGATCCACGGCGGGCTGCGCTATCTCGAGCAGTACAACTTCGAGCTGGTGCGCGAGGCGCTGACCGAGCGCGGGCTGCTGCTGGAGCGCATCGCGCCGCATCTGGTACGGCCGGTGCCGTTCCTGTTCCCGTTCACCCATCGGGTCTGGGAGCGCGGCTACATCGGCGCCGGCGTGCTGCTGTACGACACGCTGTCCCTGTCCATGGGGCGGACCCGGGGCGTACCGCACCACCGGCACCTGACCCGGGGCATGGCTCTGCGGATCGCGCCGTCGCTGCGCCGCGACTCGTTCATCGGCGCCGTGCAGTACTGGGACGCCCAGGTCGACGACGCCCGGTACGTCATGACGGTGCTCCGCACGGCCGCGTCGTACGGCGCCCAGGTCGCGTCCCGCACTCAGTGCATCGGTTTCCTGCGCGAGGGGGAGCGGGTGACGGGCCTGCACATCCGCGACCTCGAGAACGGATCGGAGTCCCAGGTCCGCGCCAAGCAGGTGGTCAACGCCACCGGGGTGTGGACCGACGACATCCAGGAGTTGGTCGGCGGGCGCGGGCAGATCCACGTACGTGCCTCCAAGGGCGTGCACCTGGTCGTGCCGCGCGACCGCATCCACTCCTCGACGGGCATCATCCTGCGTACGGAGAAGTCCGTGCTGTTCGTGATCCCGTGGGGCCGGCACTGGATCATCGGCACCACCGACACCGCCTGGGACCTCGACAAGGTGCATCCGGCGGCGTCCAAGGCCGACATCGAGTACGTCCTGGAGCACGTCAACGCGGTGCTGACCACCCCGCTCACGCCGGACGACGTCGAGGGCGTGTACGCCGGGTTGCGCCCGCTGCTGTCCGGCGAGTCCGAGGAGACCTCGAAACTGTCCCGCGAGCACGTCGTCGCCCACCCGGTCCCGGGCCTCGTCGTGATCGCCGGCGGCAAGTACACGACGTACCGGGTGATGGCCAAGGACGCCGTCGACGCCGTGGCGCACGGGCTGGATGAGAAGGTGCCGGAGTCGTGCACGGACCGGGTCACGCTGTCCGGCGGCGACGGCTTCCAGGCGCTGTGGAACGCGCGGCACCGGCTGGCCCGGACGTCGCGCCTGCACGTCGCCCGGATCGAGCACCTGCTGGGGCGGTACGGCACGATGGTCGACGACATCCTGCGCCTGATCGCCGACCGGCCCGACCTGGGCCGGCCGCTGGGCGGGGCCGACGACTATCTGCGGGCCGAGATCGTGTACGCCGCGACGCACGAGGGCGCCCGGCACCTCAACGACGTGCTGGCCCGGCGTACCCGGATCTCCATCGAGACCTGGGACCGCGGGGCCGGCTCGGCGCAGGAGGCCGCCGAGCTGCTGGCCCCCGAGCTGGGCTGGTCGAAGGACCAGACCAAACGCGAGATCGAGTACTACCGCAAGCGCGTCGAGGCCGAGCGCGACTCCCAGGAGCAGGAGGGCGACCAGGAGGCCGACGCCCGGCGCCGGGGCGCGCCGGACATCGTTCCCACCGCGACCCCGAGCTGACCGACACTCCTATCCAGCGGTGATCACGCAGTCGGTCCCCTCCGTCGGTGCGGTGCCGAGGATGCTTCGCATGCCGGAGGCGTACAGCTCGGCGGACACGCGGTCGGGGTCGAGAAGGTGCTGGAGTGTCAGCCCGAGCTCCAGCGCCATGGCGATCGTGGCCCGGTCCTGTGTGGTCAGGCCGGCCGGCGGCTCTTCGGCGTCCGCGAAGTTCCGGGCCAGGTTGACGCGCCTGTTGTGATACCAGTCCGCGATGCGCCAGCCGGCCGCGTAGTCGCGCATGCCGTACAGCCAGAACTCCATCAGCAGCAGCGCTACCGGCCGTACCTCCTCCGCGCTCGGGCAGGGCGGCGTGGCGCATCGCCGCAGCGCCAGGTTGGCCTGCGTGTACCGGTCGAGCAGGGCCAGCAGCAGGTCGGTCTTGCCGGTGAAGTTCGAGTAGACCGCGCCCTTGGTCAGCCCGGCCGCCGCGGCGATCTCATCGAGCGAGGCGCCGTGGATGCCGCGCTCGGCCCACAGCCGTTCGGCCGCGTCGAGCAGCGCGGTTCTGGTGTGTTCGCGCTTCTCCTGACGTTTCGTGGGCTGCTCCACCCCTGGGTCGTCGAACCCTTCGGACCCCCGCTGCGCAGCAGCGTTCATCGAGAAACCCCCTCCCATGTGGAGCGCGAAAGGACTCGTCGGGCGCTCCGGCTCCTCCGTTTCTGGGATACACCCGAAGGCCATGGTCGTTCCGGCAGTTGCGGAGAGTCGCGGGGAGTTCGCAGGTAGTCGCACCTTGGGTTACTCGTGGGTAGCGTATGGTCCCGCTCGGGCCTACTCTTCAGTACGTCAGCGATGTTCGGCCCGATCGCGCCCGAGCCCGATCGCGCCCGAGCCCGATCGCGTCCGAGAAAGAGCGAGTGATGTCGTACGACTTCGATGTGATCGTCATTGGGTCGGGGTTCGGCGGCAGCGTGTCCGCGCTGCGGCTGACGGAGAAGGGCTACAGGGTCGCGGTGCTGGAGGCCGGACGGCGATTCGACACGCCCGGCGGCAGACCGGGATCGGGGGTGGCGGGCCAGGAAAATCAAGCACCGTGCCACGGGGGTGGCGCACTGCGGCATGGTGCGCTGCCCAAGACGTCGTGGCGGACCTTCCGGTACCTCTGGGCCGGCCCGGGGACGACGGCTCCGGACGGGCCCCGCGCTGGGCGAAGTTCGTCGGCTACGCCGCCCGGCACCCCTGGGACCTGATCCGGCTGGCCAACCTGCGGCATTGGTCGGAGCGCACGGTCATCGCACTGGTCATGCAGACCCGGGACAACTCGATCACGGTACGGCTGCGGCGCGGCGTGTTCGGCCGCGGACTCCGTGCCGGACGGGGTCACGGCGAGCCCAGCCCGACCTGGATCCCCGCGGCGCACGAGGCGACCAGAATGCTGGCCGAGGAGACCGGCGGCGTCGCGGGCGGCTCCTGGCTCGACCTGTTCAACGTCCCGACGACCGCCCATTTCATCGGCGGCTGCGCGATCGGCTCCGTACCGTCCGAGGGCGTCATCGATCCCTACCACCGCGTCTACGGGCACTCCGGGCTGCACGTCGTCGACGGCTCCGCGGTGACCGCCAACCTCGGCGTGAACCCGTCGCTGACGATCACCGCGCAGGCGGAGCGGGCGATGTCGCTGTGGCCCAACCGCGGCGAAGCCGACCCTCGCCCGCCGCTCGGGTCGGCCTATCGCCGGCTGAGCCCGGTCGCCCCGAAGAACCCGGCCGTCCCCGCGTCCGCTGCCGGCGCCCTCCGCCTGCCCATCGTCGACATCACCTGAGCGCGCCCGGGCACTCTAAAGTGCGTCCTGTGAACATCGACGTCGCGGTCACCACGGTCGAATCCGAGCTGCGGGCCCTGGCCGACCCCGTACGGTCGGAGGGCGAAAAGCGCTACCTGAAGAGCGACTTCGTCCACATCGGCGGGGGCCTGCCCGCGATCCGCGGCGTCGCCACCGCCGCGCTGCGCGAGTCGAACCCCGACCGCACCTCGATGCTGGCCTTCACCAAGGCGCTGTGGACGGCCTCCGACAACGGCACGCCCATCCACGACATGCGCATGGTCGCGATCGAGGTCCTGATCCACGCCCGCGGCCTGCTGCGCCCCGAAGATCTCGCCTTCGCCGAACGCCTCATCCGCGACTCGAAGAGCTGGGCCTACGTCGACGCGCTGGCCGTCAAGGTGGTCGGCGACCTCGTGCTGCGTTACCCGGACCTGGCCGCCGAGCTCGACCGGTACGTCCACGACGACAACTTCTGGATCCGCCGGACCGCCCTGCTCGCCCTGCTGCCGGGCATCCGCGCCGACGACGGCGACCTCGTCCGCCTGTCCGGGTACGGCGACCTCCTCATCGGCGAGCGGGAGTTCTTCATCCGCAAGGCCCTCGGCTGGGTCCTCCGCGAGCTCTCCAAGCGCGACCCCGGCTGGGTCACCACCTGGGTCACCCCGCGCATCAGCCGAATCTCCGGCGTCACCTTGCGCGAGGCCGTCCGCCACCTCCCGGTCGCCACCCGCGACGATCTCCTGGCCTCGTACAAGTCCCGCTGACCGGGCTGTGGAGAGCCGGTCGATAACAGTGCGTGTTCGAATGCGGACAGTAGACTTGAGGACGATCCCGCGACCCGAAAGGCGCTCCGTGTCCGTCGAGTCCCTCGAGCAGTCCTTCGACACCGTCCTCGTCGTCGACTTCGGTGCGCAGTACGCACAGCTGATCGCGCGCCGCGTGCGCGAGTGCCACGTGTTCAGCGAGATCGTTCCGTCGACCATGCCGGTCGCGGAGATGCTGGCCAAGCGGCCCAAGGCGATCATTCTGTCCGGCGGGCCGGCGTCGGTGTACGAGCCGGGTGCCCCGGCCGCGCCGGACGGACTGTTCGAGTCCGGCGTCCCGATGCTCGGCATCTGTTACGGCTTCCAGGTGATGGCCCAGGAGCTCGGCGGCACGGTGGCCAACTCCGACATCGCCGAGTACGGCCGTACGCCACTCAGCGTGATCGAGGCGGGCACGTTGTTCGCCGGGCTGCCCGCCGCGCAGTCGGTGTGGATGTCACACCGAGTGACCTGCAGCGCGGCGCCGGCGGGGTTCGTCGTGACGGCCCGCACCGAAAGCGCGCCGGTAGCCGCGATGGAGGACACCGCGCGGAGCCTGTACGGCGTGCAGTTCCACCCCGAGGTGCTGCACACCGAGCACGGCCTGGCGGTGCTGAAGCACTTCCTGTACGACGGGGCGGGCTGCCGGCCGTCGTGGACGATGGTCAACATCGCCGAGGAGGCCATCGATGCCGTCCGCGCCCAGGTGGGCGACAAGCGGGCGATCTGCGGCCTGTCCGGCGGGGTCGACTCCGCGGTCGCCGCCGCGCTGGTGCAGCGGGCCGTCGGCGACCGGCTGACCTGCGTGTTCGTCGACCATGGGCTGTTGCGCAAGGGCGAGGCCGAGCAGGTCGAGAAGGACTTCGTCGCGGCGACCGGCGTCGACCTGCACGTCGTCGACGCGCAGGACCGGTTCCTCGACGCGCTCGCGGATGTGACCGACCCCGAGGAGAAGCGCAAGATCATCGGTCGCGAGTTCATCCGGGTCTTCGAGGACGCCGCGCGCGAGATCGCTGCGGGCGGCGACGTGGAGTTCCTGGTGCAGGGCACGCTGTACCCGGACGTCGTCGAGTCCGGCGGCGGCACCGGCGCGGCCAACATCAAGTCCCACCACAATGTCGGCGGGCTGCCCGACGACCTCCGGTTCGAGCTCGTCGAACCGCTCCGTACGCTGTTCAAAGACGAGGTGCGGGCGCTGGGGGAGCAGCTCGGGCTGCCGCCCGAGATCGTCTGGCGGCACCCGTTCCCCGGACCCGGCCTGGCGATCCGCGTCATCGGCGCCGTCTCGCGCGACCGCCTCGACATCCTGCGGGAGGCCGACGCCATCGCCCGCGAGGAGGTGACGAAGGCCGGGCTCGACCGCGACATCTGGCAGTTCCCCGTCGTGCTGCTGGCCGACGTCCGCTCCGTCGGGGTGCAGGGCGACGGCCGCACGTACGGGCATCCCGTCGTGCTGCGGCCGGTGACCAGCGAAGACGCGATGACCGCCGACTGGGCGCGGCTGCCGTCCGACGTGCTGCAGGGCATCTCGACCCGCATCACCAACGAGGTCCGTGAGATCAACCGCGTCGTCGTCGACATCACGAGCAAGCCGCCCGGCACCATCGAATGGGAATAGCCCCACTTAATGTGGGCAGGGTTGCGACCGTGACGAATTCTGCCTAGCTTGGACCCCCTTGCCTACGAAACGGAAGCGCGACGCGACGTGCCGTCCGCGCTCCCTAGCCCCCGACCCATCGACGAGCCGAACGAGTAGGACTTCGACGAGCAGGATTGGAACGCGCCTCGTGACGGTGACGAACGCGACTCCCCTGACCGCCACCACGACATCCCAGCCCGCCCCGACAAACCTCGACGAGATCCCGGGCTGGTTCTCCTGGATCGACCAGCAGCTGTTCACCTGGTTCCTGCACCGGCAAGAACGTGCCGAGACGCCCGGTGACCTGCTGGAGCTCGGCGCCTACCTGGGCAAGAGCGCCGTTCTTATGGGCGACCACGTGCGCGACGACGAGTCGTTCACGGTGTGCGACCTGTTCGACTCCGACCCGCCCGACACGGCCAACCAGACCGAGATGCGCCGGTCGTACCGCACGCTGACCCGCGACGGCTTCGAGCGCAACTACCTGGCCTTCCATGACGATCTGCCCACGATCGTGCAGGCCCCGACGTCCGAGATCCTCGACCACGTCGCGGCCCGGTCGTGCCGGTTCGTGCATATCGACGCGTCGCACCTGTACGAGCACGTGGACGGCGACATCGAGGCCGCCCACGACCTGTTGCGCCCCGATGGCACCCTGGTCTGCGACGACTACCGCGAGCATCACACGCCCGGCGTCGCCGCCGCCGTGTGGCACAAGGTGGTCGAGGGCGCGCTGCGGCCGATCTGCGGCACCCCGAAGAAGCTGTACGCGACCTGGGACGACCCCAGGCCGATCCAGGACGACCTGATCGACTGGCTGCGATCGCACGACGAGGACTGCTGGCACCAGGTCCAGAGCGTCGCCGGGCACCGGCTGGTGCTGGTCAACCGGCAACGCCAGAAGCAGGACAACGAGGTCAAGCGACTCCAGCGGGAGCTCGACCGCGAACAGCGAGCCCGCCGCACCAAGCAGCAGGAGCTGGAAGCGGTGCGCGGCTCGGTGAGCTTCCGCGTCGGCCGCGCCGTGACCGCTCCGCTCCGTCTCCTCGCCGCCCGCCGCCGCTCGTCATAACGCCCGCGCTCGTCCGGCTGTGTCAGTACGGTTCGAGGCGCAGGCGGTCGTATGGGCGCGGGACCCGGAGTCGCCGGCAGCGGATCACCAGCGTGCCGTGGTCGGTGAAGACCGGGCAGATCACGATCGGCTCGTCCCCAGCCGTGGTCTGGGCCGGAAAGGACTCGTCCACCGCGCCCGGGCGGCGGCCGAGCGGCAGCGAGACGTGCGCGCCGATCAGGTATGCGTCCCAGTGCTCGGCCGGCAGCGAACGCCCGGGTGCGAAGGAGGCGATCCTGATCTCGACCGCGAAGCGATGCCCGTCGGCCCTCACCTCGTAGTCGCGGTGCGCCGTCCGTCGCCGGCAGCCCCGGGCCATGGAAGGGTGTGTGCCGCAGTGCCCAGAGTCCAAGCGCGACGAGGACGGGCAGCGCACACCACATCAGCACGGCCCCGGCCGTGTAGTCGCCGCAGTGCGGCTGCCAGGCCCCGCGCATCAGGTTTCCACTGCTGAAGCTCTGTAGCTGCCGGAGCGCCACGAACTGCAGGCCACCCGCGTTCACCTTGTCGATCTGCTCGAACCGGCCGAGCAGCCCGCCGAACCGTACGTACGACTCGACGACCCAGGGTGCCCAGCCGACCGCGGTACCGGCGAGGATGGCGAGCAGCGGAGCGACCCGGTGCCACGGCCGGTACAGGATCGCCGCCGCGCCCAGCGGCAGCAGCGCCCAGACCGCGTCCAGCGGGCGGATGAGCGACATCACGGCGAACGCCGCCGCGATCCCGGTGAGCGGCCCGCCGAATCTCGATCGTGTCCATGATCCCCCCGAATACATTGATGACGCTGAGTATTCAAGCAGACGCGTACGGTTCGCGGGTGCAGGTCAGGTGACGCGCGTCCGCTCGGCGGGGAACCGTTCGTACGACTTGGTCTCGACGATCTCGCGGAGCCGGCTCAACGCCTCCCAGACGTCCGCGAACCGCGTGTAGGCGGGGGCGGGCCCGAGCCGGAGCCGGTCCGGCGTTCGGTAGTCGGGGATGACGTCCACGGCGATCAGGGCCTGGGTGAGCCGCCACGCCTCCGGGTGCCGCAGCGCCACGTGTGAGCCGCGCCGGGCCGGATCGCGCGGCGTGGCCAGGGTGAGGCCGGGCAGCCATGCGCCGGCGAGCTCGATCAGGTACGACGTGAGCGCACTGCCCTTGGCGCGCAGCCGGTCGATGCCCGCATCGGCGAGCGGCCGGACACCCTCCTCGACCGCCGCGATGCCCAGGATCGACGGGGTGGCCGTGGTGAACCGGGCGATCGTCGGCTCCGGGTCGTACGACGGGCCCATCGCGAACTGGTCGCGCTGCCCGAACCAGCCCCAGATCGGCTGCCGCAACGCCGCCTGCAGACCACGCCGCACGTACAGGAACGCGGGCGCGCCCGGTCCCGCGTTGAGATACTTGTACGTACAGCCGACGGCGAGATCGGAGCCGGTGGCGTCCAGCTCGATCGGCACGGCCCCGGCCGCGTGGCACAGGTCCCACAGCACCAGCGCGCCCCGGTCGTGCACGAGGTCGTTGACCGCGCCCATGTCGAGCAGCGCCCCGGAGCGGTACGCCACGTGCGACAGGCTGACCAGCGCGGTGTCGGCGTCGACGGCCTCGCGCAGCGCCGCCAAGGACAAGCCCTGGTCCATGTCGGCGTGGATCATCCGCAGCTCCAGCCCGCGCTGTGCCGCGATGCCCTCGAAGACGTACCGATCGGTCGGGAAGTTGTCGTCGTCGGTGACGATCACCCTCCGGTCGGGGCGGGCGTCGAGCGCGGCCACGGCCAGCTTGTAGAGGTTGGCCGTCGTCGTGTCCGACACGACGACCTGGCCCGCGGCTGCCCCCAGCAGCGCGGCGCCGAGCCGGTCGCCGACCCGCACCGGCTGCTCGACCCAGCGCGACCACGACCGGATGAGACCGTGACCCCACTCCCGCTCGACGACCTCGGCCAGCCGCCGGGTGGCGGCCTTCGGGAGCCGTCCCAGCGAGTTCCCGTCGAGATAGATCAGCCCCGAGTCGTCATGGACGAACTGCTCGCGTAGGTAGGCGATCGGGTCATCCGCGTCGAGCTCCAGGGCGTACGCCCGCTCCGTTGAGAAGGCACTCACAGGCCCGACTCTAGGCGGCACAGGCACGCCAAATCAGTCTCGTGATCGGGTGTCGTCTCGGCAAAGACCGTTTCGGGCCGGCCCGCCGGAGCAATCGACGGGAGTGTGCTTGGCCGCCGCGCTGGCGGTGCCACTGCTGCGGGACCCTGCTACGGGACCTGCTGCGGAACGCCGCGCGACGGGCCGGCACGGTCAAGAACGTCAGCTCTGGTGATGACGGCCGCGACGCCGCCGGAACACCCGCCAGATCGCGAACAGCGCGATGAACCCGGCGGCCACGGGGGCGGCCCGCTTGGCGACCGATGGGCCGGCCACCTCGAACAGGTCGATGGCCTCCGCGGAGCGGCGCTCTCGGGGCGCGACCGGCCGCGGCCCGGTCTGCTCCGCGGGCCTCGACTCGCCGTCCGCGGCGGTGCGCTGCCGCGGTACGGCCTGGGGCACGGCCCCGTCCGACGAGGGGGTGCCGCCGGCGGATTGGGCGGCCGGGGTCTCCGAGGTGGGCGCCGACTGTTCCGGCCCGGCGGCCGGCGCGTGCTCAGGGCCCGCGTCGCCGGGCCGCTGGATCTCCTCGGCGAGGCAATCCGCGAACCGCCCGATGAGCTTGCCTCCGACCTCGGACATGATGTTGCGTCCGAACTGGGCCGGGCGTCCGGTCACGTTGAGCTTGGTGTGCACGGCCACGCGGGTGGTGTCGCCCGCACCCTGCAGCTGCGCCTGGACGGTCGCTGCGGCCGTGCCGGCCCCGCGCGACTCCTTGCCCGAGCCCTCCATGGTGACGGTATGGGTGGCCTCGTCCTTGGACGCGATGCGGGCGTTGCCCTTGTAGGTGATCGTCATCGCGCCGAGCTTCACCTTCATCCGCCCGGTGAACTCATCGCCGTCGATCGAGTCGAGCGTCGCGCCAGGCATGCACGGTGCCACCCGCTCCACGTCGAGCAGCACCGACCACGCATGGTCGATCGGCACCGGCACGGTGAACTCGTGGTCGAGTTCCATAAGCACTCGCCTTCCTCGTCGGGGCCTGTTTCGCGACCCTACGACGACCAATGGCCCTGCTTCCAGTCGGCCGGACGCAGATCACACGCGTCTGATCGGACCGAGAATCAGACCAAGAATTTGCCCTCGCCCGAACAGATCATGCAGTCGTTCCCACCCGGAGAGCGGGAACGACTGCATGATCGAGGATCTAAACGGTGGCGGCGGTGGTCAGGGCGCGCGCCGTGAGCACGCGCGCCAGGTGCCGCCGGTACTCGGCCGAGCCATTCAGGTCGGACGGCGGGTCGGTGGCCTCGGCCGCGCCTTCGGCCGCCGAGCGGAACGCGTCGGCCGACGCCTGGCCGCCCGCGGCCGCCGACTCAACGGCCGACGCCCGGATCGGGTACGGACCCATGTTGGTGAGCCCCACCCGCGCCTCCGCCACGGAGCCGTCCGACCGGCGTACGGCCGCGGCGACCCCGATGATCGCCCAGGCCTGCGCCGAACGGTGGAACTTCTCGTAGTGGAAGCCCCAGCCGTCGTCGAACTTCGGCACCCGAATGCCGACGAGCAGCTCGTCGGGCTCCAGCGCCGACGTCAGGTAGTCGACGAAGAAGTCCGACGCCGGGATGTCGCGGGTGCCCCGCGGCGACTGCGCCACGAGGACCGCGTCCAGGGCGAGCATCACGGCCGGCAGGTCACCCGCCGGGTCGGCGTGCGACAGCGACCCGCCGATCGTGCCCCGATGCCGTACGGCAGGGTCGGCCACTGTGGCCGTCGCCTTGGAAACCAGCGGGTTGACCAGCGGGTTCTTCAGGACGTCGTAGTGCGTGGCCATCGAGCCGATGAACACGTGGTCGCCGCCGTCCCGGATCTCCTTCAACTCGTCGACGCGGTCGAGGTCGACGAGCACGTCGGGCAGCGCCAGCCGGAGCCGCAGCAGCGGCATCAGGCTCTGGCCGCCGGCCAGCACCTTGGCGTCCTCGCCCGCGCCGGACAGCGCGGCCACGGCCTCGTCGATCGTCGCCGGGCGGACGTACGAGAACTCCGCGGGGATCATGACGCGCCTCCTCGAGCGTTCTGCATCGTCTTCCACACGTTCTCCGGCGAGCACGGCATCCGGACGTCGTTGATGCCGAGCGGGCGGAGCGCGTCGACCACCGCGCCGACCACTGCCGGGGTCGAGGCGATGGTGCCGGCCTCGCCGACGCCCTTGACGCCCAGCGGGTTGGTGGTCGCCGGCGTCTCGGTACGGTCGGTCTGGAACGTCGGCAGGTCGGCCGCACACGGCACCAGGTAGTCGGCCAGCGTCGTGGTCGTCAGGTTGCCGTCGGCGTCGTACACACCCTCCTCGTACAGGGCCTGTGCGATGCCCTGAGCGAGCCCGCCGTGCACCTGACCGTCGACGATCAGGGGGTTGATGACCTTGCCGACGTCATCGACCGCCACGTACGACCGGATCTTCACGAACCCGGTCTCGGTGTCGACCTCGACCGCGCACAGGTGGGTGCCGTGCGGGAAGGAGAAGTTCTCCGGGTCGAACGTCGCCTCGGAGTCGAGCGAGGGCTCCATGCCGTCGGGCAGGTTGTGCGCCAGGTTGACGGCGAACGCGACCTCCTGGATCGGCATCCCCGACTCGGCGACGCCGCGCACGCTGAACGAGCCACTCGTGAACTCGATGTCCTGCTCGGAGGCCTCCATCAAATGGGCGGCGGCCCGCTTGGCCTTGTCGAGGACCTTCTCGCAGGCGTTGACGACCGCGACGCCGCCGATCGCCAGCGAGCGCGAGCCGTACGTGTCGAGGCCCTTGTGCGAGCTGGCCGTGTCGCCGTGCAGCACCCGGACGTCCTCGAACGGCACCCCGAGCTTGTCCGCGATGATCTGCGCCATCGTGGTCTCGTGGCCCTGGCCGTGCGGAGAGGTCCCGATCACCGCCTCGACCTTGCCAGTGGCCAGCATCCGTACGCTGGCATGCTCCCAGCCGCCGGCGCCGAAGTTGAGCGACCCGAGCACCCGGGACGGCGCGATGCCGCACATCTCGGTGTACGTGGAGACGCCGATGCCGAGTTGCACGGGGTCACCGCGCTCCCGCCGGTCGGACTGTTCGGCGCGCAGCTTGTCGTACTCGAAGGCCTGCAGCGCCTTCTCGGTGGCGGCCTCGTAGTTGCCGGAGTCGTACGTGAGCCCCGCGATGGTCTCGTACGGGAACTCCTCGTGCTTGATCCAGTTGCGCCGCCGGATCTCGATGGGGTCGACGCCGACCTCGACGGCGAGCTCGTCCATGATCCGCTCGATGGCGTACGTCGCCTCGGGCCGTCCGGCGCCGCGGTAGGCGTCGGTCGGCGTCTTGTTGGTGAACACGCCGGAGCAGGTGAAGGACAACGCGTTCATCTTGTAGATCGCGTTGTACATGAACGCGCCGAGCAGCGGCACGCCGGGGCCGACCAGCTTCAGGTAGGCGCCCATGTCGGCGAGCAGGTTGACCCGCAGGCCGCGCAGCCGCCCTTCGGCGTCCGCCGCGATGGCGATGTCCTGGATCTGGTCGCGGCCGTGGTGGACCGTCAGGTTGCCCTCGCTGCGCGACTCGGTCCACTTGAGCGGACGGCCGACGCGCCGGGCCGCGAGCAGCATGATGACCTCTTCGGCCGTACACCCGATCTTGGAGCCGAAGCCGCCGCCCACGTCGGGTGCGATGACCCGGATCTTGTGCTCGGGAATCTCGGTGACGACCGCCAGCAGGGTCCGCAGGATGTGCGGGACCTGCGTGGACGACCACATCGTGAACTCGTCGCCGACCGGCGCGCACACGATCGCCCGCGGCTCCATCGCGGACGGGATCAGCCGCTGCTGGATGTAGCGGCGCTCCAGCACGATCGGCGCGTCGCGGAACGCGGCGTCGCTGTCGCCGTTCTCGAAGACCCAGGTGTACGACTTGTTGGTGCCCTTGTCGCTGTGGACGAGGTCGGCGCCCTCCTTGATGGCCTCTTCCATGTCGACAACGGCCGGCAGCGGCTCGTAGTCGACGTCGATGGCCTCGAGCGCGTCGGCGGCGGCGTAGCGGTCGCGGGCGATCACCATGGCCACCGGCTCGCCGACGTACCGCACCTCGTCGACCGCGAGCGGCAGGTAGTCCGGATGCACCATGTCCTCGGTGACCGGCCACGCGCAGGGCAGCGGGCCCTGCTCGCCGGCGAAGTCCTGGCCGGAGAACGCGGCGACCACGCCGGTGCGCTCCTTGGCCGGGCTCACGTCGATGCCGGTAATCCGGGCGTGCGCGAGCGGGCTGCGCAGGAACGCGACGTAACACATCCCCGGGAGCTGGATGTTGTCGGTCCACTGCGTCTTCCCGGTGATCAGCCGGGCGTCCTCGGCGCGCTTGCGCGGCGTGCCGATCTCGGGGTTGGCGGTCACGACGTCACCTCCGTGGCGGAGGGGGCGCCGGCGCCGCGCATCTCGTTGGCCGCGCTCTGTACGGCACGGACGATGTTCTGGTAGCCCGTGCAGCGGCACAGGTTTCCTTCGAGCCCTTCCCTGATCTCCTCTTCGGAGGGGTCGGCGTTCTCGCGGAGCAGGTCCAGCGAGGCCATGATCATCCCGGGCGTGCAGTACCCGCACTGTAGGGCGTGCGCCTCATGGAACGCCCGCTGCATCGGATGTAGCTGCCCATCTATGCCCAGGCCCTCGACCGTGGTGATCGCACGGCCGTCGGCTTGAACGGCGAGTACGGAGCAGCTCTTCACGCTGAGTCCGTCCATATGGACGGTGCAGGCTCCGCAGTTGGTTGTGTCGCAGCCGATCGGGGTGCCGACTTTCCCCAATCGGTCACGCAGGTAGTGAACAAGCAGAAGGCGCGGTTCGACGTCGTCCTCATACGTCACACCGTCGACCTCGACCTTGATGCGTGGCATTCGATCTCCCATGAGCGTTCGGGGGGTGGCCCCCATGACTTTGGGGCGGGATGAACACGGGGCTCGCAAGGGCGTGATGGAACGCGAGTCCGGTCACGGCGGGTTGAACCCGCGGCCAGATGATCAAGTCGGCGGAGCCCGCGGATCCGCCGATATGCAGGGCATCTTCAGGGCACACCTCCGTCCTTGGAGGGCGACCCTACGAAACTATTCCTTGGTTGAACGCTGCACTAGTCCCCGTACCCCATTTCCGCGCAAAGGGTGACCGTCGCTGTCCGGAGCGCGATTGTCAGCCGTGAGCGGGCCGCAGATCCGTGGAGTACAGGACGGCGCCGTCGAGGTCCCGCAGCCGTACGGTGAGGACCCGGCTGTGCCCGTCGATGTCGACCTCGCCGAAGAACTGGTAGCCGTCGGCGGGGGAGGTGTTGGCCGCAGGCGGGGGCTGCTGGAACCGCACGGCCGGGCCGAACGTGCCGTCGAGGGCGTTGGGCCCGAAGGCACCGGCGTTGAGCGGCCCGGACACGAACTCCCAGAACGGCCCGACAGCGCTCCGTAACCGGTTATGATGCTTCGCATGCCAGCGCGCGCCTGCTCTCGCGACCACGTGGTGTTCTGCCGCGTGGCCAGCGCGCTGTGTCCTTCGTGTTGTTGTCGCTGACCCTCTCCCGCGTTCCGCGCAGCGACCCTTTCCGGCCTTGACCTTGGCGTTCGGGCGATTGCCGCCCTCCAGTCACGAAGGACCTCCATGAACATCGACGTCGTTCCCGACATCACGATGCGCGGTCAGGACGACCCGCATGGCCGCCCGGTCACGCCGCGGCCGCCGACGGTGGGCCGGCTGGCCGCGTACCTACGAGATCTCGCCGCGCGCCCGGGCGACTGGTGGGACCTCGTCCGGCCGGATCCCGCCGGTCCCCACCGGGCCCCGCTCGACGACGTGGCGGGCGTCGAGCTGTGGCTCATCGCCTGGCCGCCCGGCCACCGTACGGACGTACACGACCACAGCGACACCGAGGTCAGCATGGTGATCGCCGGTGAGCTCGTCGAGGTGACGATCAGGGCGGACGGCGTCGCCGAACGGCCGCTCCGCGCCAACCGGGTCCAGGTGCACGGCGGCGGCCACACCCACGAACTGCACAACCCAGGCCCCGCCTACGCCATCACCCTGCACGCGGCGACGCGCTGGGGGCGTGCCGGTACGGCGGCGACACGACGCTGATGACGAGGCGGCTCAGGTCGTGCAGCGCCTCGATGCTGAAGCCGAATCCGTCCTCCGGGGTGCCGCCGGTCAGCTGTGTGGAGCTGCGCCCGTTCGTCGCCGGCAGGAGCCGGCCGATCTTCCAGCCGGCTTGCCGCAGCCTCTCGCGTGCCCGCAGGACAGCCGGTTCCAGCTGATCTGACGGAACGTCGTGAATCCCGCCGGCCAGTGCGATCTGGTACGGCTGATAGCCGCCATCCGGCAGGTGTTCGATGTCCTCGTCCGGTCCGTACGGCATCGGACCGGCGTCCATCCGCATGGACGCGGTGCCCAATCCGATGGCCTGCCCGATCGTCTGGGCGTGCCGCTCCGCCCGTTCCGTCGCGGCCCGCTGATCCAGCACCCGTACGTTCTCGTTATCCACGGGCATGCGTCACGTCGTTGTAGCGGCCGGCGATGACCCTCGCCTGGTTTTTCATGCTTTCTGAGTTCGGTGTCCAGTACTCGGTGTGGCCGCCCGTGTCGGTCTGCATCCGATTGCCACCGAAGCGCGGGTCGGATGGCAGGACATTGCTCACCGACGGGTCATAGTGACCGCTTGGTTCTGGCATGCCGCCATGGGCCGCCTTGCCGACGGCGGGGATAGGGTCGCTGCTTCCCACCTCCGACCAAACGTGGTTGGCCCCGACGTGCAGGTCGGAGGCATGGCTGACGTGCGTTCCCGGGCTGCCGGCGACGACGATGTCGTTGGCGTGCAGCCCGCCGTTCTTGGCCGCCTCCCCGACGAGGGTCGAGCCGTAGCTGTGCCCGATCACGGTGACCTGGCTGTTGGTGCCCGCGTCCGCCTGGGCTTGGCGTAGCCCGTCGACGGTGGCGTTCAACGCCGGCGCGCCCTGCTGGCCGGCGGCCCATTCCTCCGCGTTGAGAGGCGGGTCGTAGCCCAGCCATGCGATGGTCGAGACGTTGCCGTCGGCGTACTGGCTGCTCAGGTCCTGCAGCCGGTTGGCGCGATCAAGGGTTGTGCCGAAGCCGTCGAGGTTGTTGCCCCAGCCGGGAACCAGTACCCCGGTGTGCTTGGCGTGGTCGGGGTTGCCAACCGCCACCACCGCCCGCCCGTCATGCGACCGGGAGTCAATGCCCAGCAGGTACGCGTCCCGGCCATGCGAGTCCAGCGCGCCCAGCTGCGCCTGCAACTTCTTCAGCTGACCCAGCTCAGTGCGCTCGGGGCCGTTGAGCACGCCCTTCTGCTCTTCCAGCTGCGCTATCCGATGGGCCAGCGAAACGCGGTTGGCCTCGTCGCGGTCTTCGGACGGGATGCCGTTCAGCCAGCCGATCTGCTCCGGAAAGGCGTTCATCATCAGGTGACGTTGCTCTTCGGGCAGGCTCCTCCACCAGTCGGCCGCCTCTTTGGGCGTGTCGACGCCCTTGGGCGGGATGTTGTTCTTGTCGAACCCGGCGAGCCCGGCGGCCATCTTTGCGTCGTCCGCCGCGTTCAGCGCCGAGTTCGGCCGATCCAGGATCTCGGGGCCGAGCTTGCCGAGCGCCTGGGCGATGCGGTTGTCGGCTTCGGTGGCCTCCTTAACCGCCTGCGCCAGCTGCCCTTGGATGATTCCCGCCTGCGCCTTCAGGCGCTTTTGCTCATTCGCGTCGCTTGTCTGGGGCAGCTGGATCGAGCCGTCGTCTCCGACGCTCACGTGTAGCCCATTCGCGCCGTCGACGGCCCGCTTCAGCTTGTTCTGCGCGGCCGTGAACTGACGGTGCCCGGTGTCCAGCACGCTGGCGATGCTGGACGCCTCGGTGGCGGATACGCGGAAGTACTGAGTGAACGGAACCAGCGTCTGGACCGCGACCGTCGCCGTCTTGCCCTGCCACTTGGAGTCACGCAGCGGCTTGAGCAGCTTGCCCCGGTAGTCGTCCTCGGCGGACTCGAGCTTCTTGACCAGCTTCGTCCACGCCGTCACCGCATCCGATAGTGGCTCGAGCTTCGCGTCTCGCAGCTGAGCGAACGTCACCATGACGATCCCCAGGACATCAGCCGCCGGACCATCTGGGTCGTGTCCTGCTCGGCCTGCTCGACATGGCGCGCGGTTTCCTTCAGCTTCGGCTCGAAGTCCGCGACGTGATCGGCGATGGCGTTGATCCTGCTGTGCCACCCACCGGCCACCTTGTCCAGCGCTCCGGCCGTCGCCCAGCCTCCCAGGCCCGCGACGGCCTCCCTCGAGTCGGATCCGATCGAGCGCAACCCGGCCCGGACATCGGCTTCCACATCGGGCGCAGCCGCGGCCGCCCGCTCCAGCGCCTGCCGCTGGACCTGCATTTCTCCGCCTCCGCCGGCGCCGCCGCTCCCCCAGGGGGCGGGCGGGGGAGCGGGGGTTGGCGGGGGAGCGGGCTTGGTCCCTGGTTGCGGTGAGGGCGTCGGCTGGGCGCCGTTCGCGGGTGGCGCCGTGGGCGCCGGCGGAGCGGGCCTGGTCCCCGATTGCGGCGAAGGCGCCGGCGGGGCACCGGCTGCCGCCGTCGCCGCCTGCTGCGGCTGACCGTGGTTGAGCAGATCCGCGATCTTGGACATGAAACCCCGCCCCGTCCTGTGGGCCAACGCCATGGTCAGGGTGGCATCCCGGCGGGGCTAATGGATCACTCGCGAAACAGCTCTGCGCAGGCGATCAATCGTTGTGCGCGCATCGACAACCGCCCACATGATCAAGAGGTGGCGGGCAGCGATCAGCGGCGGCGGGCACGGGTCAGCGGCGGCGGGCACGGGTGGCCACTCGGACGAAGCCGACGGTGGCCAGGCCGATCAGCAGGCAGGGCACTCCGAAGATCATCGGCACGCTGTAGCCGATCAGCGCGGCCGAGCCGTACCATGCCGCGAAGCCCAGGAACAGCAGCCCGGCGAGCAGGGTGGACGGGTCGAACCGATGCCGGGGCCCGTCAGGACGCGACGGCACGGCGCACCTCCACATCGGCCAGTCGCCCACGCAGCAGTAGCTCGATCACGGGAGCGCCGGCTTTGCCGACCTTGCCCTCCGGCGGCAGTACGACGTCGACCTTGGCTCGCGGCCCGGATGTGACATGGCCGTCCACGTTGACGTCGCCGATCGAGCTGCGTGCGTGCACCTCGGTCGTGACGTCGCCCGGCACCGTCACCTTCAACTCACCGAGCGACACCTCGGCCCGTACGCGGACCCGCTGCCCGGCGAGGAGGGGCAGGGCGGTCAGGTCGAGCTTGCCGTCGCCCGCGACGAGCCGGTACGACTGCTCGGCCTGCGCGGTGGCCGGACGCCACTGGACATCGCCCCAGCGGCCGTCGCTGGGCAGTGCGCCGACGGCGGACGTGGTGACGAGTGCGAGACACAAGACGACCCCCAGAGAAGCCAGGCCGCGGCTGCGGCCGTACCAGGAAGCGATGATCAGACCGACGCCGAGGACGGCCAGCGCGACCGCCACCGGCACCGACACCCTGGTCGCCACCGGCTGGTGCACGGTGAACGGAACCGCCAGCCCGCCCGCCCCGCATGCGGCCAGCAGCGTGAGCGTCGTGAGCGGGGATCCACCGCACGATGACGGACGGTCGGCCGGAGCCGAGGTGGACATGGTGGGCTCGGGCCACATCTCCGCGGGCGGCGGCCCGGGCGGCGGGGCCGGCGGGGGCGGCAGCGGCGTGGTCGGCAATGGCCGAGTGGTCCCGCTGAGGCCGGTGGCGCTCGGGCTGCTCAGCGTGGCCAGGTCGATCATGCCCTCCGGAGGCGGCGGCGGGGCCGGCGTGGGTGGCTCCGCCGGCCGGTACGGACTGCCCTGGAACCGCTCCGGCAGGCTGCGCGTCACCTGAAGCAGGTTGACGCCGCGCGCGTGTGCGACCAGCAAGGCCAGCGCGAACACGGTCAGCACGCTGACCGGCCCGCTGGCCAGGCCACCGCCGAGCCCGCCCCCGAGCAGGCTCGACACGACGCCGAGCGTGAGCAGACCCCCGAGGATCACGAGCACCGCGTCGCCGTCGAACCGGCGCCGCAGCACCTGCTCGGCCACGGAGTTCTCCGTCTCTGCGCTCGGCATCAGCAGGAACGCGGCGATGTAGAGGAAGATCCCCGTGCCGTGGCCCGCGAGCGTGAGCACCGCGAACCCGACCCGGAACACGACGGGGTCGACGTGCGTATAACGGCCGAGCCCGGCGCAGACGCCGGTGATGATGCGGCCCTCGTGCAGACGTACCATCCGTCGGTTCTCGGACATGGCACCATCCTCGCTGGCCGCCCTCCGGGCCGGGTATCCGGGACACCCCTGACCCGTCCCTGAGACCGGCCCCCTACACGCCAGGGCCGCGCCCCGATGCCATCGGCGGCCATTACATGTGACCATCCATGTATAAGGCGGACGAGAAACGGAGCCGGATGAGCGAGTCGACAGGCATCGAGGAGACGCCCCGGTTGGATCGGCGGGCCGATGGGCGGCTCGTCGCCGGGGTGTGCCGCGGCCTCGCCGACCACCTCGGGCTCGAGGTCGTGATCGTGCGGCTCGCGTTCTCGCTGCTGATCGTGGCCGGCGGCATCGGGTGCGCCGCGTACATCGCGTTCTGGGTGCTGGTGCCGCAGCGCGACGAGCCGGCGGGGCGCCGCGACTGGACCCAGTTCGCCGCCTACAGCGCGCTCATCCTGGGGCTGTCGTTCCTGACGTGGGCGTCCGGGCTGGCCCACGCGGCGCTGTGGCCGCTGGTCGCGGGCGGCATCGGCATGGCCGTCCTGTGGCAGCAGGCCGACCGCAACCAGCGGCAGCGCTGGGTGCGGTCGACCACGGTTCCGCTGCGCCGGATGTGGCTGCGCAGTCTTCTCGGCGCCTTCCTGGTCATCGGCGGCATCGGCGGCTTCGTCGCGCAGCGCGTCAACGCCAGCGAGGCGCGCGAGGTGCTCATCGCCACCGCGGTGATCCTGACCGGGGTGGCGGTCATCGCGACGCCCTGGCTGATGCGGATGTGGCAGGACCTCGACGTCGAGCGCCGGGAGCGCATCCGCTCGCAGGAGCGCGCCGAGCTCGCGGCCCACGTGCACGACTCCGTCCTGCACACACTGACGCTGATCCAGCGCAACGCGACCGACACGCGCGAGGTGCAGCGCCTCGCGCGCTCCCAGGAACGGGAGCTGCGCAGCTGGCTGTACGCGCCGCGCGCCGACCCCGACCAGACGCTGGCCGCCGCCGTACAGAAGATCGCCGGTGAGGTCGAGGACGATCACGGCGTGCCCATCGAGGTGGTGTGCGTCGGCGACTGCCCGCTGACCGGCCCGCTCGGCGCGATGTTGCAGGCCGCCCGCGAGGCGATGGTGAACGCCGCCAAGTACGCCGAGGCCCCGTCGGTCTCGGTGTACGCCGAGGTCGAGGGCGACGATGTGGCTATCTTCGTACGAGACCGGGGCAAGGGCTTCGACATGGACGCCATCCCAGATGACCGGATGGGCGTCCGGGGGTCCATCATCGGTCGTATGGAGCGCAACGGCGGCAAGGCCACGGTCCGTACGGCGCCCGGCGAGGGCACCGAGGTACGGCTGGAGTTGAAGCAATCATGACGCGGGTAGTGCTGGTGGACGACCACCAGATGTTTCGTACGGGGGTCAAGGCCGAGCTGGGGCCGTCCATCGAGGTGGTCGGGGAGGCCGGCGACGTCGACTCCGCCGTGGACGTGATCAAGTCAGCCGAGCCCGACGTGGTCCTGCTCGACGTGCACCTGCCCGGTGGCGGCGGCATCGAGGTGCTGCGCCGCCTGCACGGCACGGTGTCCGCCCGCTTCCTGGCCCTTTCGGTCTCTGACGCCGCCGAGGACGTCATCGGGGTCGTACGGGGCGGGGCGCGCGGCTACGTGACCAAGACGATCTCCGGGCCCGAGTTGACCGACGCGATCGGCCGGGTCGCCGAGGACGACGCGGTGTTCTCCCCGCGGCTCGCCGGGTTCGTGCTCGACGCGTTCGCCGCCACCGACGCCCCGTCCATCGACCCCGAGCTCGACCAGCTGACCCAGCGCGAACGCGAGGTGCTGCGGCTGATCGCCCGCGGCTACGCGTACAAGGAGATCGCCCGGGAGCTGTACATCTCGGTCAAGACCGTCGAGACCCACGTCTCCTCGGTCCTGCGCAAACTCCAGCTCTCCAACCGCCACGAACTCTCCCGCTGGGCCGCCGCCCGCCGCCTCGTCTGACCACGCCGCCGCCGAATTGCGCCAACGTGGTCAGGCCGTCGCCGAACGGCGGGATCAGGTCTTGACCTCGTCGAGGCGGCCGCTGCGTACGTCATAGATGAAGCCGCGGACCGAGCTCTTGTTCGGGATGAACGGGCTGGCCTTGATCCGCTCGATGGACTGCCGTACGTCCTGTTCGAGGTCGGAGAACGCCTCCGCCGCCCACTCCGGCTTGATGCCCGTGTCGGCGAGCACCTGGTTGCGGAACTCGTCGTCGGTGAACGTCAGCATCCCGCAGTCGGAGTGGTGGATGAGCACGATCTCCTCCGTGCCGAGCAGCCGCTGGCTGATCGACAGCGAGCGGATCGCGTCAGGGGAGATCACGCCCCCGGCGTTGCGGATGACGTGCGCTTCGCCCTCGGACAGGCCCAGCAGGCCGTACGGGTTCAGCCGGGCGTCCATGCAGGCCACGATGGCGACGTGGCGGCCCGGAGGCAGCGGCAGGTCGCCCTTGTCGAAGTTCGCCGCGTAGCGCTGCGCGTTCTGCAGCAGTTCGTCGGTCACGGACATGGTGTGGCTCCTGTCATTGCGTGGGACTGGACGCGGAGCGGCCGCGCGCGGCCGCGACCACGCGCGGCTCTAGCGACAGAGCTGGTCGAAGAGATCGAGCCGACGGGTCGTCCAGAAGACGTCGAGAAGGTCGCGACCCGCGGTCATAGGTCGATGACATCACGCCGAGCCGCACTAGGGCAATGCCCCACTTATCCGATCGGCATAGTGAATCGAACGGTTCCCGAGTCGAGTCGAGCGGTGTCAGGGCGGCCGGAGCGAAGCTCAGGGCGCGAGCCGTACACCGGTCGTGCCGGTGGCGGGGTCGCCGGTGTTGACCGTGCCGCGGGGCTCGAACATGAGAATCCGGGTGCCCGGCTCCGCACGAGGCCGATGGGAGACGCCCCGCGGGACCGTGAAGAGCTCGCCCGGATCCAGCGTCACGACGCGGTCCGGCAAATCGAGGTGCAGCCGCCCGGACAGGACGAGGAAGAACTCGTCGGTCTCGTCGTGGACGTGCTCGACGAAGTCGCCCTCGACGTTGGCGACCTTCACGTCGTAGTCGTTGACCGTCGCCAGCACGTGCGGCGACCACAGGTCGACGCCCGTCATGACCGTCTCGATGTTGATCTTGTTCATGTCGCGACTCCGTTCGCGGTGATCGATTCCAGGCGAGGCTGCGCGATGGCGGCGTAGTCGGCGGCGTTCAGCGCCAGCGAGCGGTCCAGCCGCGCCGCGTTGAAGAAGATCTCCTCGTCCGCGAGCAGCGAGGGGTCGGTGATGAGCTCCAGCTCCGGGCTGAACGAGAACGGCAGGATCGTGCCGCTCACGCTCCCCGCCAGCCGCTCGGCGATGTCGCGGGAGGCGAACGAGACGTACGTCCCGCCGAGCAGTGCCTTGATGGCGGCGAGGTCGACGCGAGCGTCGCCGGGCACGACGGCCAGGACGTACCGGGTCTGCTTCTTGCCGAGCTTGACCATGACGACGATGCACTTGGCCGCCTGCGCGAGCTCGTTTCCCCGCATCGCGCTGACCAGCTCGGTACGGCCCTCGGGTGGGTGGTCGATGAGCCGGTAGCGGGCGCCCTTGGCGTCGAGCAGTTCGATCAATCGTTCGTACATGATCACCAGTCCGTCTGGAAGGCCTGCTTGATTTCGTCGATCCGCTGCTCGTCGCGGCTGTAGAAGGTCCACTGCTTGATGCGCGTGCCCCGGATGAGCCCGGCCCGCTCCAGGATCTTCAGGTGCTCGCCGGCCGTGGGCTGGCTGACGCCCAGCTTGTTGGCGATGAACAGCGAGCACACCCCGTCGCGGACGAGATCGCCGTCGACCTGGGCGGGAAAGTGCGCGGTCGGATCCCGCAGCCACTTCAGGATCTGCAGCCTGCGCTCGCTCGCCAGCGCCTTGAGCACCTCAACCGAAGGCACTTAGGAAGTTTCCTAAGTTCCTAAGTCTCCTGTCAATCCGTCCTGCAAGTCACTCGTGATCATGCACGCGCTCTGATCGCCGGGAAACCCGACGAAGTCAAGCGCGCGGTTGAAGTCCGAATCGCTCGGCAGGACGTTCTCGACCGCGACAACCCGCCTCACTTGAATGCGGTAATCGGTGAGGCGGCTCTCAGGCAGCAGGTCGTCGGAGTACGAGGCATGCGCGCCCAGCTTCGCCTGCTGGTTGAAATGTCGGAACTGGCCCACATCGATCTGCGGGTTATTCCGTTCGAGGCGGGTGCCCACCGCGGCCTCATGGGCCGTTCACGCTCCTGGAGGTCGGCGAGCGAGGAAAGCTGAGCGTGGTCACGATCGAGACGTCGCATGGCATGTCGTACGTGGAGCATGCCGACGACGTACGGCGTTTCGCCGGCATCTTCGACAAGGTGACCGCCGTCGCACGGCCGGAATCAGATTCCCGCAAGTTGATCGACCGGATACGGTCGGAGCTATGACCACGTGGCGCAAGAGCAGCCGCAGCAGCGGTACTGAGCAGAGTAGTTGCGTCGAGGTCGCGGGCTCCGCGAGGAGACGCCGCGCATCGGACTCTGGCTCGACACCTCCGACATGACAGTCGACGAAACGGTGGACGCGATCCTGCGAGAGGCCACTGCCGTCGTGTGATCACGACGAGGCGCCTGCCCTGGCGGCGCCGATGACGGTGAGCGCGTCGTGCAGGGCCGCCGCGTCGTGGGTGCGGATGTAGTCCACGCCCTGCCAGGCCGCGTACAGCTCGGCGGCCAGGCTGGCGGGTCCGATTTCCGGAACATCGCGCCCGGTGATCGTCCGCAGAAAGGACTTGCGGGACGGCGAGACCAGGACGGGCAGCCCAAACCGTTCCTTGAGCCGCCGGATTCCGGCCAGGACCAGCAGCGACGGCTCCGGGTTGCTCCCCAGGAAGTAGCCGAGCCCGGGGTCGATGATGAGCCGGTCCCGGGCGATGCCGGCGTCCCGCAGCGCGGCCAGCCGCTCGGTGAAGAAGCGGTCGATGCCGGTCCAGATCGCCGCCGGGTCGGTGGCCACCTTGGTGGCCGGGCCGGTGCGCTGCACCGAGTGCATGACGACGAGCCGGCAGTCGGCGTCCGCCAGCGCCGCATACGACTGCGTTTCGGGGAAGCCTTGGATGTCGTTGAGGTACGCCGCCCCGCAGGCGATGGCGTACCGCTGGGTCTCGGGCAGGTACGAATCCACCGAGACCGGGATCTGCCGTGCCGTCAGGTGCTCGATGACGGGCGCCAGCCGCAGCCATTCCTGGTCGGCGGAGACACGCATGGAGTCGGGATGGCTGGCCGCGGGGCCGAGCTCGACGATGTCGGCGCCGGCGGACCGCAGCTCACACGCGTGGGCCACGGCGTCCTCGGCGGCGAGGTACCGGCCGTCGTCGGAGAAGGAGTCCTCGGTGATGTTGACGATTCCGACGATCTGCGGGCCGTGTCGTCTGGTCATGGCCGTGCCTTCTGGTCGCTAGCCAAGAGCCCAGGCGCACGGCGCAACGTCCCTGTGACGGGGCCGCTTCCCGATGGTTCGTCCCATCCCTACACGCCAGTCACGACCCATTTGCCACGGTAGCAACCGGCGGTCGCGTTGCCTTTGTGGGTGACCGCAAGGTCGTGGCTACTCGATCGTGATCTGGCACTGCTCCTTGAAGCCCTGCGCGGTGAGCCCGAGGGCGGCGTTGATGCGCGCCCGCTGATTCTCGATGGCGATCAGCATGGTGAGCTCCACCAGCTGTGCCTCGGTGAGGTGCCGGAGCAGATCGGCGACCATGTCGTCGCTGACCGCGGGCGGCGTTTCGCTCATCGCCTCGGCATAGCCCAGCACCTGTCGCTCGAGGTCGCCGAACAGGTCGCTGTCGCGCCAGACGGGAACCGCCTCGATCTTGGCAGCGGGAATGCCCTGCATGACCGCCGTCCAGTAGCCGTAGTCGACGCACCAGGCGCAGCCCACCCTGACCGCCGCGGCCATCACGGCCAATTCCTTCAGTTCGTACTCGACCGTGTCCCACTTGGCGAGGCGCTTGTGCAGGTCGACGTACGCCTCCAGCACCTGCGGCTGGTGCGCCAGCGCGTTGATCGGGTCCAGGCCGGTGCCGAGCAGCCGCCGGTAACGGTCGTTCACGGCATCCCGGACCGGCGAACTTTGCGAATCGAGTGAGATCCGGGCCATCGCGGTCATTCCCTTCCACGCGGGCGACATCCCTACACGGCAGGACGATACGTAACAGGCCATGGTGACCAACAGCCCCGATCATCTCGGCGACGGTGCGTGCCGGAGAATCACACCAGGTGACGCCGCAAGATGTGGCGTTAATGTCGGACGGTGAACGGCGCACGGCACTATTGCTCTCGTACGTGGGCACATGCAGGGTTATTACATAGAGCGCATCCCCGCCATGCTCAGGGCAAACTAGGGCGCCGGAGGTGAGGCATGAGCCGGGTGCGCGTGGCACTGGTCCTTGGAGCGGCCTCGATGGTGCTGGCCGGGTGCGGCAGGGGAGGCGTCCTGAGCGGCCCGGAGGAGTCGCCGCAGCCGGCGGTTACGCAGACCGTGGCGCCGCCGGTCGGCGGAACACCCACGGCCAAGCCGACGCCGGCGAACGGCAAGCGCGCGAGCTTCAAGGGCATCGAGCTGCGCCTGCCGGTGGGCTGGCGGCTCGGGCCGGTTGTCAACGACGTGACCTGTGCCCTTCCGTCCGACCAGGTGTCCTGCCTCGGCGGCCCGTTGCAGATCAAGGTCGCCCGGGGCGGCGGCTGGCCGGGTAACGCCCTCGACCGGCAGGGCGGCTGGCAGGGCAGCGCGCCGCCGGTCTGTTACGCCGCCAACGCCGTCGACCCCGACCACGCCGACCAAAGCCGCGCCCGGCTGGCCGTGCGGAGCACCACGCGTGCCGCCGACGGCACGACGCTCGCCTACCGGCAGTGGGAGGTGCCCTGCCAGAGCGGGCGGGCGTTCACGGTGAAGCTGTGGTACGCCGCCGCCAAGGGCGTGGTCTTCTACACGCTGTCGGCCAACCCCGAGTACGCCACGGCGTACCAGCAGATCGTCGCCGGCGCCAACTTCACCCACGTGCAGGGCTAGTGCGAGAGCGCGGCGGCGAGCAGCCGGTCCTTGAAGGCCTTGACGTCGCTTTCGACCAGCACCTTCACCGGTCGCCTGGCGACGTCTCCGGGCACGGTGCGGGCGTCCCACAGCGTCGTGCCGCGGGTGTGCTCGCCGCGCAGTTCGACCTGAATCGGCCGTTCGGTGTAGACACCATGGCTCGGATCGACGGCGATCATGGCGGCCAGCGGGTCGTGGATGACGCACCCGCGGTAGCCCAGGATCGGCGTGTAGACCGCGACATAGAAGTCCAGGATCTTGCTCGCCAGCCGGGCGATCTCGCCGCCCGCCGAGAGCCGGTCGAGCCACGCGCCGTCGACGGCGGTCGGGTGGGTGGCGTCCAGCGGCACGAGCACGAGCGGCCAGTCGGCCGCGAACACGAGGTCGGCCGCCTCGGGGTCGTGCCAGACGTTCGCCTCGGCGTGCGTGGTGATGTTGCCGGGGTGGTCGAAGGCCCCGCCCATGACGACGAGCTCGTGGACCAGCTCCGGCAGCCGGGGCTCGAGCAGCAGCGCGACCGCGAGGTTGGTCAGCGGTCCGACCGCCAGCAGCGTCAGCTCGCCCGGATGCCGCCTGGCCAGCCGTACGATCTGCTCCGGCGCCGAGACGTCGGCCAGCGGGAGCGCCTTGGGCACGGGCAGGTGGATCTCACCGAGACCGTCGGTGCCGTGGACGTCGAGGGCGTAGTGCACCCCCTGGGCAAGCGGGCGAGCCGCCCCGACCGCGACCGGGACCCCCTCGACACCGGTCAGCTCCAGCACGCGGAGGGTGTTGAGCGCGCCGGTCGGCGCGTCGATGTTGCCGTGGACCGTGCCGGCCGCGACCAGCTCCGCCTCGCCCGCCTTGATCGCCGAGGCGAGGTAGAGCAGCAGCATCGCGTCGTCGATGCCGGTGTCGCAGTCGAGCAGGATCTTCTTCACCGAGGGTCTCCTATGCGGTCGGGATTACCTGGAAGGACTCCGCGAGGCGGCCCTCCGGCAGCCCGCCGGCCTCGGCGTTGGCGCCCGTCCAGCCGCGCAGCATGTCCTCGAGGTGGTCCATGTGGGCGGTCTGGCTGGCGTGCGCCTTGAGGGCGGCCAGCTTGCGGTCGAAGACGTCGGTGATGTCGATGTAGTGGTTGGGTTTCGGCCCGCCGGAGACCCACACCTCGCGAGCGGTCCAGGCGTCGAGTCCCTCGTCCTGCAGCAGCTCGGGAAAAGTGAACGGGTTACGCGCGTCGGGGTAGACGGCGTCGAGCGCGGCCGCGCCGACCGCCCGGTGGTCGGGATGGTTGGCGTAGATCCGCTCCAGGTTGCGGTCGGGGTTCGGGATCACGACGCGGTCCGGCCGTACCTGCCGGATCACCCGGGCGATGTCGCGGCGCAGGCCGATTGTGGCCTCGGTGCGGCCGTCCGGATAGCCGAGGAACCGGACGTCGCCGACTCCGACGCACTCGGCGGCGGCGGTCTGCTCGGCGCGCCGGATGCCCGCGATCTGCGAGCGGGGCACCGCCGGGTCGAACCCGCCGGCGTCGCCGTCGGTCACGATCAGGTACGTGACCTTGATGTCCTTGGCGGTCCACGTCGCGACGGTGCCCGCCACGCTGAAATCGATGTCGTCGGGATGCGCCATCACCGCGAGGACCTGTCGCACTTCATCGTCGCTCAGCACGTCGATCACCCGACCATCGTACGAAGGTCACCCGGGGTCTGGCGGATCGAGGCGTACGGGGGTAAGGAGGCAGGTATGAAGAAGCTCATCAACGCCCCTGCCGACGTCGTTCCCGACGCGTTGCGCGGCCTGGCCGCGGCGCATCCTTCGCTGCGAGTCGAAGTGGACGATCGGATCGTCGTACGCGCCGACGCGCCTCGCCAGGGGAAGGTCGGGCTCGTCTCCGGCGGCGGATCCGGGCACGAGCCGCTGCACGGGGGCTTTGTCGGTTTCGGCATGTTGGACGCCGCCTGCCCGGGCGAGGTGTTCACCTCGCCGGTGCCGGACCAGATCTTCGCCGCCACGGCGGCGGTGTCCGGCGGTCAGGGCGTGTTGCACGTGGTCAAGAACTACACAGGCGACGTGCTCAACTTCAAGATGGCCGCCGAGATGGCCGAGGACGAGGACGTCCAGGTCGAGTCGGTCCTGGTCAACGACGACGTGGCCGTCGAGGACAGTACGTACACGGCGGGGCGGCGCGGCACCGGCGCCACCCTCTTCGTCGAGAAGATCGCCGGCGCGCTGGCCGAGGCGGGCGCCGGGCTGTCCGAGGTGGCCGCCGCCGCGCGCGAGGTCAACGAGCGCAGCCGGTCGTTCGGCGTGGCCCTGACCGCCTGCACGGTCCCGGCCGCGGGCGAGCCGACGTTCCAGCTCGGGGAGGACGAGATGGAGCTGGGCATCGGCATTCACGGCGAGCCGGGCCGCGAGCGCACCAAGCTCCAGTCGGCCGACGAGATCGTCGACGCGTCGCTGTCGGCGATCCACACGGACATGTCGCTGTCGGGCTCCGAAGTCCTCGTGCTGGTCAACGGGATGGGCGGCACCCCGCTGATCGAGCAGTACGTGGCGTACGCCGCGGCCGCCCGCTGGCTCGCCGACCACGACGTGACGGTCACCCGTCGGCTGGTGGGCCCGTTCGTGACCAGCCTCGAAATGGCCGGGCTGATGATCTCGGTGTGCCGGCTCACGCCGGAGCTGACCCAGCTGTGGGACGCCCCGGTCGAGACGCCCGCGCTCCGGTGGGGGCGTTGATGGACCCTGTGCTGGATATGGCCGCCTGGATCCGCCATGCGGCCGAACTCGTCGCGGCGGACGCGGACCGGCTGACCCGGCTCGACGCCGAGATCGGCGACGGCGACCACGGCCACAACCTCAATCGGGGTTTTACGGCCGCGGTCGCCGCCCTCCCCGACTCCGGGCCGCCCGGCAAGATCCTGATGGCCGCCGGGCGGGCGATCGTGTCGAAGACCGGCGGTGCGTCCGGCCCGCTGTACGGCACGGCGCTGCGCCGGGCGGGCAAGGCCCTGGGCGACGCCGAGACCGTGGACGCCGCGGCCCTCGGCGCCGCGCTGCGGGCCGCGCTGGAGGGCGTGCAAGAGCTCGGGCAGGCCGCCGCGGGCGACAAGACCATGGTCGACGCGCTCATCCCGGCCGTGGCGGCCTACGACGCGGCGGCCTCCGACGGGATCGCCGCCGCCACCCGGGCGACCGCCGAGGCCGCGGCCAAGGGTGCCGAGGAGACCATCCCGCTGCAGGCCCGTAAGGGCCGGGCCAGCTACCTCGGCCCGCGCAGCATCGGCCACGAAGACCCCGGCGCGTCCTCGACCGCCCTCATCCTCCGCGCCCTCGCCGAAGTCGCCGCCTCCTAAGATCACCGACGTGCCGTCTTCTGACCTGACTCGCCGGGGAGGATAGGCCCGTGGGCAATGTCGGGATTGTGGTTGTCGCGCACAGCAGGCGGCTGGCCGAGGGGGTGGCCGAGCTGGGGCGGCAGATGGGGGTCGGCGAGGTGCGGGTCGAGCCCGCCGGGGGCGACGTCGACGGCGGGCTGGGCACGAGCATCGAGCTGGTCGAGCAGGCCGTGCGGGCCGCCGACCAGGGGGCCGGGGTGGTGCTGCTCGCCGACATCGGCAGCTCGGTGCTCACCGCCAAGACGTTCATCGAAGACGCCGAGGGCGAGGTCGTGTTCGCCGATGCGCCGCTGGTCGAGGGGGTCGTCGCGGCGGCCTCGGCGGCGTGCGGCGGGGCCGATCTGCAGGCTGTGGCGAGCGCGGCGACGGAGGCGTACGGCTTCCGCAAGGGCACGTCAAGCGGCTGAGTCCGCGGGGAGCGCCCAGCGGAAGTAGGCCAGCTGGCCGCCGATCACGGGCACCAGCAGCCAGGGCAGGGCGCCCGCGGAGAGCGCCCAGCCGAGCGCGGCGGGCACGGCCGGCAGCGCGACCAGGGCGAGCTGGATCGGCAGGCCGCGTCGCGGCGCCCGGAAGAGGGCGACGGCGAAGAGGAACACCGACACCCCGCCGCACAGGACGGCGCGCGACACCGCGGGCAGGTGCTCCGTCGGATGCGTGACGGCCATCCCGATCCCCGCCGCGACCGAGGTGATCGAGGCGATCGCCGCGAAATGGGCGGGCAGCAGCAGCGCGGTGGGGAGGGCCGAACGGCTGCCGAAGCCGTACTCGAACGACAGCCCCCACATGCCGATCACCAGCAGGAACCCGGCCGTGCCCGCGCCGACGAGCTGCCAGGTCCAATCGGTGCCGGCGGCGATGGACACGATCTGCGCCACCGCCTCGCCGAGCACGATGATCACGAACAGCCCGAGGCGCTCACCGAGATGGGGGCGATCGGGTTCGACGAACGTGAGCCGGAAGCGTCCTACCTCGGGGAGCCGCCCCCGTCGCCAGGCGCGCTGCTCATGACGGCGCGCCACATCGGTGTACCTTTGCGCCGCCCGGTCGGGGTCGCGGCCGCTGGCCACCGAGAACCACAGATCGATGACAACCCCGGCGATCCAGAGCCGGAACTGCGCGGGCTGCTCGACCCACAGCGACACGATCCACGGGACGAGTCCCGCGCTGCGCTGCGCGGCCGTCCAGGTGAGCAGCACCTTGCCCGTACGGCCCCAGCTGCGGGTGCTCGCCACGCGGGTCAGGATGTACGCGAGCGCGAACACCCGGCCGCGCTCGCCGGTCGCCTCCGGGATCGCCGCGGCCATCACCGCGATCCCGGCCATGCCCACGATCATCGACTGGTACCGGGTGGCCTCGCCCGCGACGTTGGCGTACAGCGTGAAGGACAGCCACAGTAGCCAGATGGCCAGGTAGAGCACGACGAACTCGATCATGTCGTGCACGGTGGCGTGCGCGCCGCCATGCCCGGCGAGCAGGTGGGCGAGCTGTGCCACCGCGACGACCACGACCAAGTCGAAAAACAGTTCCAGCCAACTCGCGTGGCGCTCGACGGAATCGCCCTGACCTTCGGTTTCGCCGTCGGACGGGGTCGCTGGGTCGCTCACGGAGCCATCATTCCAGGGTCGGCCCAGGGCGCGTGCGTCTGCGATCAGTCGTACCGGCCTTCTAGGCTTACAAGCGTGCCGAAGCAGCCCAGTCACGACCTCCTTGCCGGCCTCAACGACCAGCAGCGCGCCGCGGTGATCCACGAGGGCGGCCCGCTGCTCATCGTCGCAGGTGCCGGCTCGGGCAAGACGCGGGTGCTGACCCACCGCATCGCCTATCTGCTCGCCGAGCGCGACGCCCATCCCGGCCAGATCCTGGCGATCACGTTCACCAACAAGGCCGCCGGCGAGATGAAGGAGCGGGTCGCCAAGCTGGTCGGCCCCCGGTCGCGCGTCATGTGGGTGATGACCTTCCACTCCGCGTGCGTACGGATCCTGCGCCGCGAGGCCAAGCGGCTCGGCTACCCGTCCAGCTTCTCGATCTACGACCAGGCCGACGCGCAGCGGCTGATGGCCCTGGTGTGCCGCGAGCTCGACCTCGACCCCAAGCGCTACCCGCCCAAGGCGTTCTCCGTTCAGGTGAGCAACCTCAAGAACGAGCTCATCGACTACGAGACCTGCAAGGCGCGGGCGGCCACGCACATGGAGCAGACGCTCGCCGAGGCGTACGAGATGTACCAGACCCGGCTGCAGCAGGCCGGTGCCCTGGATTTCGACGATCTGATCATGACGACGGTCAACTTGCTGCAGATCTTTCCGGAGGCGGCCGAGCACTACCGGCGCCGGTTCCGGCACGTGCTGGTCGACGAGTACCAGGACACCAACCACGCGCAGTACGTGCTCGTGCGAGAGCTGACCGCGCCGGTCGAGGGGCTCGGCCAGGCGGAGCTGTGTGTGGTCGGCGACGCCGATCAGTCGATCTACGCGTTCCGCGGCGCGACGATCCGCAACATCCTGGAGTTCGAGCGCGACTACCCGGACGCGACGACGATCCTGCTCGAGCAGAACTACCGGTCGACGCAGACGATCCTGTCCGCGGCCAACGCGGTGATCGAGCGCAACGCCGACCGCAAGCCCAAGAAGCTGTGGTCCGACCAGGGCGACGGCGAGAAGATCATCGGGTACGTCGCCGACAACGAGCACGACGAGGCCGCGTTCGTCGCGCAGGAGGTCGACCGGCTCACCGACAAGGGCGAGATCACGCCGAAGGACGTCGCCGTCTTCTACCGCACCAACGCGCAGTCGCGTGTCTTCGAAGAGGTCTTCATCCGGGTCGGGCTGCCGTACAAGGTCGTCGGCGGTGTGCGGTTCTACGAGCGGCGAGAGGTCCGCGACCTGCTCGCCTACCTGCGGGTATTGGCTAACCCCGAAGACACAGTTTCGCTACGCCGCATCCTCAACGTGCCCCGGCGCGGCATCGGCGACCGATCCGAGGCATGTGTCGAGGCCTACGCATCGCGCGAGAAGATCACCTTCTGGAAGGCGCTGCAGCGCTACGAGGAAGTGCCGGCACTGGCGGACCGGTCGATGAAAAGTATCGGCGAGTTCGTCGGGCTGCTCGACGAACTGCGGTCGTCCATCGAGTCGTCGACGCCCGCGGAGCTGATCGACGTCGTGCTCAACAAGACCGGTTACCTCGCCGAGCTGCAGGAGTCCCGCGACCCGCAGGACGAGACCCGGGTGGAGAACCTGCGCGAGCTCGAGGCGGTGGCCCGCGAGTTCGAGGAACGGCTGGAAGGCGAGTCGGCCAACGGCACGCTCGTCGCCTTCCTGGAGCAGGTCTCGCTGGTCGCCGACGCCGACCAGATCCCTGAGGGCGGGGCCGGGGTGGTCACACTGATGACCCTGCACACCGCCAAGGGCCTGGAGTTCCCGGTCGTGTTCCTGACCGGCATGGAAGACGGCGTCTTCCCGCACCTGCGGGCGATGAGCAACCCGAAGGAGCTGGAGGAGGAGCGGCGACTCGCGTACGTCGGCATCACCCGGGCGCAGCGGCGGCTGTACGTCTCGCGCGCCGTGATGCGCAGCTCGTATGGGGCGCCGCAGGTCAATCCGCCGTCGCGGTTCCTCGGCGAGCTACCCGAGTCGCTGCTGGTCTGGGAGCGGGCCGCCGCGTCGGTCGCGTCGACGCCGGCGATGGCGTCCATGGCCGCGCGGGCCGGGGTGCGGTCCCCGGGCAACCGGGCCGTCCCTTCGCTGTCCCCCGGCGACCGCATCACGCACGACTCGTTCGGGCTCGGCACAGTCGTCGCGGTCGACGGCGCGGGGGAGCGGGCGGCGGCGAGCGTCGACTTCGGCGGCGACTACGGCGTCAAACGCCTTGTGCTCCGTTACGCGCCGGTCGAGAAGCTCTAAGCGTTTCTGAATAGGCCCAATCCCATTGGACGTAACCGAGGGTCAAACGGTTTCCCTGATTCCTGGCCAGAACTGGGCCTCGACAGCAGGGGTACGCAGCCATCATCATGCACGGTCATGACGGGCTTGCTGGGGCGGCGAGCTGTTGCCGTCGTCGCCGCGACCGCTGCGACGGTCGTTTCGGCGATGGCAGTACTGCTGGGGATCGCCGCTCCGGCGTTCGCATTGGACGGCAACGACGGGTCGGCCGCCCAGCTCACGCTGGCCGCCCCCCGGCTCGTCGTGTGCGCCAAGGACTCCGCCGACCGGGTCGGTGCACAGTCCGGCAGCGCGCGTGCACTCAACGAGGCGCTGTTGCGCGAATGTTCGTACGACACCGTCCAGGCGGCCGTCGACGCGGTGTATCGCCGCGGCACGACAATTTACTTGCTTCCCGGCAAGTACCACGACGCGACGGTCACTATCGCGGGCGGCGCCGACTGTGTCCGCTGTGACCTGCGGCTGGAGGGCACGGGGAACCGCCCCGAAGAGGTGTTGATCGAAGGCGGGCGCACCGCTGACGACGGCTGGTCGCAGCGGGTCGGCATCCACGCGGAACACGCCAACGGCCTCTACCTGCGCAACTTCACCACGCAGCGCTACAGCGGGTCCGGTGTCGAGGTCGTGTGGACCGACGGCTTCGTCATCGACCATGTGATCGGCCGGTGGAACGGGTCGTACGGCCTGGCCGCCTTCGCCACCGACCACGGGGTGCTGACCGACTGCACGGCCACGGGCAACAGCGGCGCCGGTATCGCCATGGCACCGGTGACCAACGTCGCCGGGGCTCGTCCGACCGTGGAGGTACGCCGCTGTCAGTCGCGCGGCAACCTCATCGGGCTCGCCGGCGGCGACTCGGTGTACGTCCACGACAACGACTTCTCCGGCAACGCCGTGGGGATCACGGCCGAGAGCCGGGCCTGGCAGAGCCACGGCTCATTCATCGCCAATCGGGTGCACGACAACAACGTGAACCCGTACGGGAATGTGTGGTCGGGCCGGTGTGCGAAGCCGCCGTGGGACCGGCCGCGCGACCTGATCTGCCCGTCGGAGGCGGTGCCCGTCGGCACGGGCCTGCAGATGTCCGGCGGGGGGCAGAACACCTACGCCGGGAACCTGGTCTACGGCAACTGGCGGGCCGGCGTCGGCCAGCTCGCCTACGCACGGGGCAACCGCTGGCTGGGCAACCTGATGGGGTTCTCCCCGTCCGGAACCACGGTGCCCAACGGCATCGACTTCTGGTGGGACGGCACGGGCGACCACAACTGCTGGCAGGACAACGCCTCGTCGTGGGGCGGCGTCCGGAGCAAACCGCAGTCGCTGCCCGACTGCACCCACCCGTCCGGCGCCGGCGCGGGCGCGCCGTCGTGGGAGATCCTGGCCGCCTGCGCCTCGTACGTCCCGGCGACCTCGTCCAGCCCGAAGGGGTTCCGGCCCGCCGGCTGCGACTGGGTGAAAACGCCGCCTCGTCCGGCACCCCGCTGATCTTGGTATGTCAGGGGTTGACGCACTGGCGAACTGTTGGCTCAAATTAGTTCGTAGCGAACTATTCGTACCGAACGAAAGGTGGCATGGACGAGCGGGCGGCCGCGGACGAGGTCGGGCGGCTCTATCCGGCCGTCTACCGCCGGTTCAAGGCCTCGCACCGGCCGGTCGGCGACTCGGGGCTGACCGCGCGCATGCTGGCGGTGTTGCAGCACCTCGCCGCGGCGGGGCCGCTGACCGTCGGCGAGCTGGCGGAGCATCTACGGCTGTCCAAGGCGGCCACGACCGAGTTGGTGAACCGGGTCGAGGAGCGCGGCCTGGTGGGCCGGATGCGCGACGAGCGTGACCGGCGCCGGGTGTTCGTCTGGGTCACCGACGAGGGCCAGGCGAAGGCCGCCGCGACCCGGGAGGTGCTGGCCGGCGACGCCCTGCTCGACGCCGTACGGCGGATGTCACCCGACGACCGAGATCGACTGATCGACGGGCTGCGGGCCCTGCTGCGCGCGGCCGGGGAAGAGGAGCCATGAACTGCGAGAGCTGCGGCATGCCGATGAACACCGCCGAGGATCACGCACCGGGCCACCCGGACAGTACGTACTGCCGCCTGTGCAGCGACGCCGACGGCAACCTGCAGGACTTCGACGAGCGGTTCGAGCGGATGGTCCAGTGGCAGATGCGCCGGCGCGGCGGCGGCGACCTGCGGCTACGGTGACGTATGACTCCCGGCCGGAGACGTGGGATGCTGGAGTTGTGACGCCAGAGGACCTCGTTCGGCTGCGCCGGGCTCGCGACACGATGGATCGTGATTACGCGAAGCCGCTCGACGTCCCGGCGCTGGCCCACGCCGCCCTCATGTCGGCCGGCCACTTCTCTCGGAGCTTCCGGGCCGCCTTCGGCGAGACGCCGTACAGCTATCTGATGACCCGCCGGATCGAGCGAGCCAAGACGCTGCTGCGCCGCGGCGACCTCACGGTGACGGAGGTCTGCTTCGAGGTCGGCTGTTCGTCGCTGGGTTCGTTCAGCTCGCGGTTCACCGAGCTGATCGGCGAGAGCCCGAGCGCCTACCGCGCCCGCGACCACGACGAGAGCGCCGCCATTCCGCCCTGCATCGCCAAGATCATTACGCGACCCGTCAGGAATGGAGAAGCCAAGTCCGCGGCTCCGCCCGTAGCGTGACCTGCATGGAAATCAGGCTTTCCCAATGCTTCATCGCCGTTGACGACCACGACAATGCGCTCGCCTTCTACCGCGATGTGCTCGGCCTTGAAGTCCGCAACGACGTCGGGTTCGAGGGGATGCGCTGGGTGACCGTCGGGGCGCCCTCTCAGCCGGACGTGAACATCGTCCTGGAACCGCCTGCCGCGGACCCGAACGCCTCACCGGCCGACAAGAAGGCCATGGCCGAGCTGATGGCCAAAGGTCAGCTGCGCGGCGTCATCTTCACAACGGACGACTGCGACGCCGCCTTCGAGCGCATCAGCTCCGCGGGCGGCGAGGTGCTGCAGGAGCCGATGGACCAGCCGTACGGCGTCCGCGACTGCGCCTTCCGCGACCCCGCGGGCAACATGCTGCGGTTCAACCAGCCCCGCAGCCGCTAGTTCCACACCCCGTTCCGCAACGTCGCCGCGGCCACCCGCGGCGTTGATCACGCACGCCCAAAACACCGGCATCGAACGAAGGAGTCACCATGGCTAACGGCATCAAGACCGTCATCTATCCGGTCAAGGATCTCGCCGCCGCGAAGGCCCTGTTCACCGGGCTCATCGGCGCGCAGCCCGAGTCCGACGCGCCGTACTACGTGGGCTGGAAGGTCGCCGGCCAGGACATCGGCCTCGACCCCAACGGCCACAAGCAGGGCATGACGGGCTCGCTCGCCTACTTCCACGTCGACGACATCGAGGCGACCCTGACCGCGCTCCTGAACGCCGGCGCGAAGATGGTGCAGGAGGTCAGGGACGTCGGTGGCGGCCGGCTGATCGCGTCGGTGCAAGACGCGGACGGCAATCCGATCGGCGTCCTCCAGGACACGTAGGCCCTGCGGAGACGGCGGGCAGGGGCGTGACCCCTGCCCGCCGTCGTACGTCTGGGGAACGGCCCGCGTGCCCGCTGGCGGGAGCCGTACGGATACCCTGCGCTGAGATGGTTCGGCGGCGGCCCGAACACAGCGCACAGGCGGGAGGCAGCCATGGCGGGTCCGATCCGTGTTGTCATAGCCAAGCCTGGTCTCGACGGCCACGATCGTGGCGCGAAGGTCGTGGCCCGGGCGCTACGGGACGCGGGCATGGAGGTCATCTACACCGGCCTGCACCAGACGCCGGAGCAGATCGTCGAAGCCGCCCTGCAGGAGGACGCCGACGGCATCGGCCTGTCCATCCTGTCCGGCGCGCACATGACCCTGTGCGCCCGGGTCGTCGAGCTCCTCCAGGAGCGCGACGCCGCCGACATCGTCGTCTTCGTCGGCGGCATCATCCCGGAGGCCGACATGCCCGAGCTGGAAAACCTCGGCATCGCCAAGATCTTCACGCCCGGGGCCACCACCCAGGAGATCGTCGACTGGGTCCGCGGCCACGTCCCGGTCGGCGCCTAGGGGCTGTTCATAAGCCCTGGACGCCGCGCAGTAGGACAGCGGAGTACGAAACAGGACCTGGCCGCCGCTCCCGTCCCGTCGAGGCGTAGCCGCCCGCGTCGCGTGTGCCGGCTCGGTCAGGCCGTGACGGTGGCGGGGTCGGTGTTGCCGCCGCAGACCACGACGGCGACGCGCTCGCCGGGCTCCGGCTTGTACGCCCCGCACACCAGGGCGGCCAATGCGGTCGCGCCGCCTGGCTCGGCGACGATGCGCAGCTCGTCCCACAGCAACCGCTGGGCCGCCGTGATCGCCTCGTCGGGCACCAGCACGCTGTCCATGCCGGTCCGTACGGCCACCGAGAAGCAGATGTCGCCCACCTGGGGAGCGCCGAGCGAGTCGGCCGCGACGCCGCCGACCGAGACGCCGACCGGGTGCCCGGCCGCCAACGCCGCGTGCAGCGCCTGGCTCTCGCCAGGCTCCACGGCCACCACCTTGGCGCCGCCCTCGAGCGCTGCCGCGATGCCGCCCGCCAGGCCGCCCCCGCCTACGGCGACCAGCACCGTGTCGGGTTCGTACGCCTCCAGCTCCAGGCCGACCGTGCCGTTACCGGCGGCGACCTCGGGCTGGTCGTAAGCGTGGACGAGCAGCGCCCCGGTCTCGACCGCCCGTACGGAGCAGGCGGCCGCGGCGTCGCCGTAGTACGCGCCGGTGACCTGGACGGTGGCGCCGAGATCGTGCAGGCGGGCGATCTTGACGGGCGGGGTGCTCTCCGGTACGAATATCTCGGCCGGGGCGCCGACCGCCCTGGCCGCGTGCGCGACCCCGAGCCCGGCGTTGCCGCCCGAGGCCGCGATGACGCCGGCCGCGGGCACGGCGGCGCTGCGGATCCGGTTGGTCGCGCCGCGCGGCTTGAAGCTGCCCGTGTGCTGCAGCAGCTCCAGCTTGAGCAGCAGCGGCACGCCCAGTAGCTCCGCCTCGATCACGGGCGTACGGCGGACCAGCCCCTCGATCCGCCCGGCGGCCGCGACCACATCATTCCGATCGATCACCGACCTATTGTCGCACCTCAACAGGCCCAAATCCTCATTTCACTACTTACGCAACGCGGGCCAGGTGGAGGCAGGTGATGGTGACTCAGGCGGGTGGGATGGGGAGCGGGGCGTCCAGGGCCGACTGGGCGAGGACGACAAGCGACGCCGTCCAGCCGAGCGGGGCCACCGAGGCCGGATGCCCGCGGCCGTCGACCTTCTCCGGCAGTACGCCGAGCGAGGTACGGTGCGCGGCCAGCCAGTTCAGCCACGCCGTGGCCCCCCCGACGTTGCCGCCCGCGGCATCCGACAGGGCGAACATCGCGACCTCCGGGGTCCACGCCACCGTGCGGTTGCCGGCCCAGTCGTCGCCGGGCAGCACGCCGCCGTTCGGCAGCCGCAGCCGCTCGGCCGCCACCCGTACCGCCGCCGTCACGTTCGGATCCGGCGGCGCGAACGGCGGGATGAGGAAGGTCGCCGAGGCGTCCACCGAACCGTTCGGCAGTGGCGAGCGCGGGTAGCCGTATGGGGCGAACTCACGGCCGATCGCGGCGGCGAGCCGGCCCGCGGCGGTCTGCCAGCGCCTGCTCTCGGCCGTGGCGCCGCGCCGGGCGGCGACGCCGGCGGCCGCGCGGAGCCCGGCCAGCACCGGCGCGGCGACCCCGAGCGTCGGACGGCTCGGGTCCTCCTCTTCGGACGGGTCGCGCTCCCAGTAGTCGGACGAGGGCGGCGGCAGGCCGTCGGCGTCGAGCGCGACGGTGAGCCGGTTCGCGGCCCGGCGCACCATCGGCCATAGCTCGGACAGCTCCGCCGCGCCCTCCGGATCTTCGCTCTGCAGGAACCAGGCCGCCCACAGCACCCAGCCGAGCCCGTCGAGCTGCACACGCCGGCCGTCGGCGACCGGGCTGCCGTCGGGCTGGTAGCGCGCCGCCCACAGCCCGTTCTCGTCCTGGATCGACGCCAGGAACCGCAGCACGCGCCGTGCCTCGGGGGTGTGGCCGGTGACCGCGAACGCGGCGGCGGCGAAGGCGGCGTCGCGCGGCCAGACGTAGGCCCAGTCCCCGTACCACGACGCCGTGGTCGCGCCGTTGGGGCGCGTGAGCAGCCGCAGGTCGAGCAGCGCGCGGGCGGCCATGTCGCGCTCGGCGGGCATGATCCCGGGGACCGTTCCGGCGGCTAGCCAGTCGTGGTCGTTCTCGACCGCGTCGGCCGCGTGCGGGTCGCCGGCCGGCACCGTGATCGCGCGGTCGCCGCCGAGCGGCACGAACCGTACCTGGTCATCGCTCAGCGCGAGAACGGAGCTGCCCGGGATGTACGAGCCGTCTTCGGCGAGCTCAGGGTCGATCGGCGTGGTGGCGTACGGCCAGCCCCCGCTGCCCACCAGCCCGGGGCTGTCCCACGGAGGCGTATGCGAGGGCAGGTTCGCGCCACAGGTCGCGGCAAGGGCGGCAATGAGGAGGAGGGCCGCAAGGCGCCACACCCTGCGCGCTCCGTGGCTCCCCAACCGCGTTCCCCCTCGTTCACCGCCCGTTGACTCAGTAATACCTCAAACGGGGCGAACGGCGGACATTGTCACTTTGTGTTTACCCGGGGAGAGTGATGACGTACCGGACAGACGTGGCCGTATGTAGTCAGCGGTGACAAGGCGCGAAGGGGGCTGTCCGCCCGTTGGACCCGGGCGACTAACGGGCGACTAACGGGCGACTAAGCTGCCTGCTCGGAGCGTACCGTCGCGTGGTCCCGCGGCCAGGGCCCGATCGTCCTGACCGGGCGACCACGTGCGCGGTCATTTTCGGGCTATCGATCATCGATTCGCAAAGGGACGGACCCTCGTGGACCTGTTCGAACATCAGGCGAAGGAGCTCTTCGCGGCATATGGCGTGCCGGTGCCCTCCGGCAAGATCGCCCGTACCCCCGCCGAGGCGCGCGCCATCGCCGAGGAGTTCGCCAATGGCGGCACTGCGTCTCTCCAGCCACCTAACGGGGGCCCGCCCCGCGTCGTGGTCAAGGCGCAGGTGAAGACGGGCGGCCGCGGCAAGGCCGGCGGCGTCAAGCTCGCCGAATCGCCCGCCGACGCGGAGGACAAGGCCGGCCAGATCCTGGGCATGGACATCAAGGGCCATACGGTCCACAAGGTCCTCGTCGAGGAGGCCAGCGCGATCGCGCAGGAGTACTACTTCTCGTTCCTGCTCGACCGGGCGAACCGGACCTTCTTGTCCATCTGCTCGGTCGAAGGCGGCATGGAGATCGAGGAGGTCGCGGCGACCAATCCGGACGCCGTGGCGAAGGTGCCGATCTCGGCGCTGACCGGCGTCGATCGGGCCACGGCCCGCGAGATCGCGGCCACGGGCAAGCTGCCCGAGCAGGCCCTGGATGGCGCCGCCGAGCTGATCGAACGGCTGTGGGCCGTCTTCGTCGACGAGGACGCCACGCTCGTCGAGGTCAACCCGCTGATCCTGACCGAGGACGGCCGGGTGGTCGCCCTCGACGGCAAGGTGACACTCGACGACAACTCGGCCTTCCGCCAGCCCGAGCATTCGGGGTACGAGGACGCGGCGTCGGCCGACCCGCTCGAGGCCAAGGCCAAGGAGAAGGACCTCAACTACGTCAAGCTGGAGAACGGCTCTGTCGGCATCATCGGCAACGGCGCCGGGCTCGTCATGTCCACGCTCGACGTCGTCGCCTACGCCGGCGAGGGGCTGAACGGCGGGCAGCGACCGGCCAACTTCCTCGACATCGGCGGTGGCGCGTCGGCCGAGGTCATGGCCAACGGCATGGAGATCGTGCTGGGCGACCCCGACGTGAAGAGCGTGTTCGTCAACGTGTTCGGCGGCATCACGTCCTGCGATGCTGTTGCCAACGGCATCGTCTCGGCGTACAAGCTGCTGTCCGACCGCGGTGAGACCGTCGACCGGCCGCTCGTGGTCCGGCTCGACGGCAACAACGCCGATGTCGGGCACCAGATCCTGGTCGATGCGAATTTGCCGGGCGTACAGCTGGTCGAGACGATGGACGACGCGGCGAAGCGCGCCGCAGAGCTTGCGGCAGGGGTGTGAGATGGCGATCTGGCTGACCGAAAGCAGCAAGGTCATCGTGCAGGGGATGACCGGCTCCGAGGGGTCCAAGCACACCGCGCGCATGCTGCGGGCCGGCACCAACGTCGTCGGCGGCGTCAACGCCCGCAAGGCCGGGCAGACCGCGACGTACGAGGGCAAGGACCTGCCCGTTTTCGGCACCGTGGCGGAGGCGATGAGCGCGACCGGCGCGGACGTCTCCGTCGTCTTCGTGCCGCCGAAGTTCACCAAGGACGCCGTGGTCGAGGCCATCGACGCCGAGATCCCGCTGTGCGTGATCATCACCGAGGGCATCCCGGTGCACGACTCGACGTGGTTCTGGGCGCACGCGGCGGCGAGCGGCAGTGGGACCTCTGGAACCACGGGGACCCGCCTCATCGGGCCGAACTGCCCCGGCATCGCCTCGCCCGGCAAGTCCAACGCGGGGATCATCCCGGCCGACATCACCTCGCCCGGGCGCATCGGCCTGGTGTCCAAGTCGGGCACGCTGACGTACCAGATGATGTACGAACTGCGCGACGTGGGCTTCTCCACCTGCGTGGGCATCGGCGGCGACCCGGTCATCGGCACCACGCACATCGACGCGCTCGAGGCCTTCCAGGCCGACCCGGAGACCGATGCCGTCGTGATGATCGGCGAGATCGGCGGCGACGCCGAGGAGCGGGCCGCGGCCTACATCGAGCAGCACGTGACCAAGCCGGTCGTCGGCTACGTCGCCGGGTTCACCGCGCCCGAGGGCAAGACGATGGGCCACGCCGGCGCGATCGTGTCCGGCTCCTCCGGCACCGCGCAGGCCAAGAAGGAGGCCCTGGAGAAGGTCGGCGTCCGGGTCGGCAAGACGCCGAGCGAGACCGCCCGCCTCATGCGCGACATCATGCGCGCCACCAAGTAGATACGTACGGCGGAGGCATCGCGGCCGCGGTCCGCGATGCCTTCCGCTGTGCTCACCCGACGGTCGCGGCGGCGACTTCGGCGGGGGCGAGCGGCGTGTTGCCGCGGATGAGGTCGGCGGCGCGCTCGGCGATCGCGATGATGGGCGCGTTCGGCGGGCCGTGCGGCACCGTCGGCAGCACGGACGCGTCCACCACACGCAGCCCCTCGATCCCGCGCACCCGCAGCTCCGGGTCGCACGGCGCGGGCTCCGCCCCGCCCATCGCGCAGCTGCTCGTCGGGTGGAACACGGTGTGCACGTTGTCGCGCACCCAGGCCCGCAGCGCCTCGTCGTCGGTCATCTGATCGCCCGGGACGTCCTCACCATCGAGCAGCCCGGCGAGCGGCTCGGACGAAGCGATCTCCCGCGCCCGCCGGAGCCCGGCCACCAGCACGTCGAGGTCGGCCTCGGCGGAGAGGAAGGCGGGGTCGATCAGCGGCGGCGCCGTCGGGTCGGCGGACCGCAGCGCGACGCGGCCCCGGCTGCGCGGCGCGATGGCCGCGACCAGCATCGTCATGCGGCGCGCGGCCGGCGGTTCGAGGCCCTGGTTGACGACCGGCGCCGGGATGGCGCCGAACTGCAGGTCTGGTGCGGCCAGCCCGTCCCGGCTGCGCGCGTACGCCATGGAGCCGCCGCCATTGCCGGCCAGCGGGCCGCGCCGCAGCAGCAGCCACGCCAGCAGGCTGCGGAGCTTCGGCGCCTCCCAGAGGTTCCGCGTGTCAGGCGTCCGCCACATCGGCGTGCACAGCGGGTGGTCCTGCAGGCCCTCGCCGACGCCGGGCATATCGAGCACCAGGTCGATGCCGTGCTCGCGCAGGTGCCCGGCCGGCCCGACCCCGGACAGCATGAGCAGCTGCGGAGAGTTGATCGCGCCGCCGCACAGGATCACCTCGCCGCGCGCGAGGGCCCGTCGCTGCTCGCCCGCGTGGAGGTAGCGCACCCCCGCGGCCCGCCCGTCGCCGATAAGGATCTTGGTGACCGTTGTGTCGGTCTCGATCGTGAGGTTGGGCCGCTTTGCGGCGGGGCGCAGGTAGCCGTCGGCGGTCGACCATCGCCTCCCCCGCCGCATCGTGACCTGGAAGAACCCGGCGCCGTCCTGCTCGGCGCCGGCGAAGTCGTCGTTGGCCGGCAGCCCGGACGCGCGCGCCGCCGCCACCCACGTACGGTGCAGCGGGTGCAGGTACCGCTGATCCTCCACGCGCAGCGGGCCGCCGGCGCCGTGATATGCCGACTCGCCGTGCTGCTGGTCCTCGGCCTGCCGGAAGTACGGCAGCAGGTCCGCGTAGCCCCAGCCGGCGCAGCCGTACTCGTCGCGCCAAGCGTCGTAGTCCACCCGGTTGCCGCGACTGTAGAGCATGCCGTTGATCGACGACGTGCCGCCGAGGGTCCGGCCGCGCGGGTAGTAGAGCGACCGGTCCGCCGCGTACGTCTGCGGCGTCGTCGAGTAGTCCCAGTCGTACGGTCCCTTGAAGAGGGCGAAGTAGGCGCCGGGAATGGGGATCTGCGGCGCCTTGTCCGGCGGTCCCGCCTCCAGCAGCAGCACCTTCGCGGCGGGATCCTCGCTCAGCCGGGCGGCGAGCACGCACCCCGCGCTGCCGGCGCCGACGATGACGTAGTCGTACACGGCCACCTCCTGTGGGCCGGGTCTGTCCGGGTCGGATCGAGCGGGCGTGGCCGGCGAGGCCCCGCGCAGGCCCGCAGGCCACCGCCCATCTGGCCAGTCTGTGCAGTACGGGTCGTCCGGTCGTTGCCGTCGGCTGCACACTCGATGTCAACGGGTGCACGGTGGCCCGTGCCCGTCGTGCAGACCGGAGGCCGGCGGCGGGGCGTGTAAGACTGAGGCGGTATGGGTGCCGACCTCGGGGCTGGTCATGAGTGTGCTGTTTCGGGCCGATGAGGAGCCGGTCGTCTCACGCGTCGAGCGGCTGCGGGCGATGGTGGGCGAGTCGATCGCCCCGATCGACGTGCGCCCGGCGGTCGAGCCGTCCGACGTGCACGATCGGATCCTCCTGAAGGAGGTCGGCGCGCTGAGCGTCACCGCCATAACGATGACGCCCGCCACCGCGACCCGTACGCCGAAGCTCATCCGCCGGTCCGATCCCGAGGTGTGCAAGATCGATGTGATCGTGCGCGGGCACTTGGTGGTCGAGCAGAACGGCCGGGAGTCGCGGCTGGGCCCGGGTGACTTCTCGTTCGTCGACCTGTCGCGGCCGGCCCGCTGGACGACCTCGGCGACCAGCGAAGGCGTCGCCGTGACGTTCCCGCGGTCGCTGCTGCCGCTGCGGCAGCCCGAGCTGGCGCAGCTCGCCGCGGTCCGCATCGCGGGCGATCAGGGCACCGGGGCGCTGCTGTCCACGCTGGCCCGCCAGTTGCCGCGGCACATCGACGACAGCGCGGTGGCCGAGGGCGCGCGCCTCGGGACGACCGTGCTCGACCTGCTCACCGTCGCGCTGGCCAACCGGCTCGACCGCGGGTCGGCCGTGCCGCGCGACTCCGGGCAGCGGGCGCTGCTGACCCGCATCCACGCCTTCATCGAGCAGCGGCTCGGCGATCCGGAGCTGTCGCCCGCGACGATCGCGGCGGCGCACCACATCTCGGTTCGCTACCTGTACAAGCTGTTCGAGTCGCAGCAGACGACCGTCGCCGACTGGATCCGGCGCCGCCGCCTCGAACGCTGCCGTCGCGACCTGCTCGACCCCGCGTTGCAGGCCCAGCCGGTGAGCGCGATCGCCGCCCGCTGGGGGCTGCGCAACCCGGCCCACTTCAACCGGCTGTTCCGGGTCGCCTTCGACATGCCCCCGGGCGAGTACCGGGCGACACGTGTCCAGCCCGCTCTGCCCGAGTAACCGGCGCGGCGCGGGGCTATGACGCCGCCGTGGCTTCCGTCGTACGCTCGCGGGCCGCGGCCGTACGGCGTTCCGCGGCCACGGACAGCGGGACGAGCAGCAGCGCGAGCGCGCCGCCGCAACCCGCCGAGAGCCAGAGGTGGTCGGCGCCGGCCGTTTGCACGACGTAGCCGCCGAGCAGCCCGCCCAGGCCGATGCCGAGGTAGATCGCGGAGGCGTTGAGCGAGATGGCGATGCCCGCTGCCGGGCCCGCGGCGTGCACCAGCCGGTGCTGCTGCGGCGGGACGGTGCCCCAGCCGGCGACGCCCCAGATGACCATGTAGAGCACGCTGGTCGTGAAGGCGTCCGCCCAATAGGCGAGCAGGAAGTGGTTGATCGTGAAGACCACCAGGCTGCCCGTGAGCACCCGCGTGGCCCCCCACGTGTCCGAGCCGTGCCCGGCCAGGTAGCCGCCGCACACCGCGGCGAGGCCGAAAACGAAGATCAGGATCCGCACCGTACCGGCGTCGCCGACGCCCTGGAAGAGCGGCGCGAGATAGGTGTAGACGGAGAACCCGCCGGCGTTGGCGCAGACCGTGACGAGCAGGATGCTCAGGATGTCGGGCCGTCGCAGCAGCGCGAGCCGCTCGCCCAGCGCGATACGCGGCGGCGGTTCCACGGCCGGCAGCAGCGCCGCGATACCGATGGCGGCCAGAACGGCGAGGGCGGCGACGAACAGGAACGCGCCTCGCCAGCTGGTCAGCTCGGCGACGTAAAGGCCGAGCGGCACGCCGAGCACCGTCGAAAGCGACGTGCCGCCCAGGACAATGGCCAGCGCCCGCCCGCGCCGGCCCGGCGGCACCATGCCCGATGCGCTCGCCGCGGCACCGGGCGCGAAGAGGCCCGCACACAGCGCGGCCAGCACCCGGGTGGCGCCGAGCATGATGATGTTCTGGCTCGCCGCCGAGCAGACGTTGACGAGCGCGAAGCAGAGCAGGGCACCGATCAGCACCGCGCGCCGGGGCAGGTTGGCCAGGGCGGTCGTGATCAGCGGCGAGCCCACGGCGTAGACGAGCGCGAACACGGTCACCATCTGGCCCGCGGCGGCGACCGAGGTGTGCAGCGCGCCCGCGACCGCCGGCACCAGGCCGGCGATGATGAACGCGTCGGTGCCGGTGGCGAACGTGCCCAGCGCGAGCACCAGCACCTTGCCCAGGCCGGCTTGCTCAGCGGCCGGGCGCATCGTCGTCCCAGGTCATGAGGACGTCGTCGTCCTCGGCTATGACCGCGGCGTCGTCGGGCACGTCGAAGTCGTCCTCGGACACGACGGCGGACAGCGCGTTCAGCGCCGGCGCCAGGGTCTCCTCCTCGAAGGCGAGATGCGTCTCTAGATGGTCCGACAGCCGCTCGATGGCGCCGAGCGCCGCCGCGCCGGCGTTCTCGTCGTCCGGCGCGGCGCGCAGCGCCCGTTCCACGTTGTCCAGGTAACCGGTCAGGGCGCGATGATCGGCCGCCAGCAGCTCGATCACCTTGGCGAACCCAGGGTTCGTGGCCAGCTGGTCCCGGAGCAGTACGGGGAACAGCATCGTGTCCTCGACCGAATGGTGGTCCTGGACGAACCGGCAGAAGTGGGCGCAGTACACACGCAGCGACCAGCCGGGCTCGCGGAACGACACGCTGCCGAGCATGGCGGTGGCCATGCCTCGGTCATCTTCGGCGATCGCCTGTACGGCACGGCGCAGCAGGGCAAGGTCGTCGCGCATGCCGTCGTGGATCTTGATCAGCCTCGTCAGGGCCCAGCCCGGTTCCGCGGGCTGATCGGCCCCGTTCGTGCTCCGCGCCATGGCTCGGCTCCCGGCGGGTGTCGTCTCCGGTCAGTGGCGTAACCGAGTCTCGGCGCGGCCGTACGGCGGTGTCGTTAGCACCGGGCGCACGGCCGTTGCCCAAAGGTGCACTACCAGGGCCTCACCCGCCGGGAGAGGCTCAGTGGACGCCGCCCATCAGCCGGTACTCGCCCGGCGGGACGCCGTGCTCGGCGCGGAAGACCCGGCTGAACCGGGACGCGTCGGGGAACCCCCATCGGACCCCGATCGCGCTCACCGGCCGCGTGCGGAAGTCCGGGTCGAGCAGGTCGCGGCGGCAGCGTTCGAGGCGGCGCCGCCGGATCCAGTCGGCGACGGTCGTCTGCTCCGACTCGAACAGCTTGTGCAGGTACCGGACCGAGATGTGGTGTGCCGCCGCGATCGTGACCGGGCCCAGCCCGGGGTCGCCGAGCCGCTCCTCGATGAAGGCGTGGACGCGCATGCGCATCGCCCGCTGGCCGGTTTCCGCCGGCACCGCGGAACCCCGATCCAGCCGAGCCGCAAGCGCAACGGTGAGGAGGTCGACCACGGTCGTGCCCAGGCGCGCGCCCTCGGCGGTCTGCACGTCATCGAGGTACCTGGGCAGCTGGCGGGCCACCGAGGAGACCAGCGCGCCGGTGCCGTGGTCGCCGCGGAGACGCATCCCGGTCAGCCGGGAGAGCTCCTCGCGGCGCAGCGGCAGCAGTACTCGCGGGAAGGTGACCGCGACGTGCCGTGCCCCCGTGGAGATCCACCGGCACGGACGCGACGGGTCGATGACGGTGAAGTCGCCCGGCCACAACCGCGTCTGCCTGCCCTCGTGCTCCACCGTCACGTTGCCGCCGGCCAGCACGTCGATGTGGTACAGCTCGTGGTCGGACCGGCGGATCTCGTTCGACGAGCGGACGCACTCGGCGGCGGGGGCCGTCACATCGGCCACCCGCACCGCGCCGACCGCGCCGGAAACCAGGCGCCCGTCGAAGTCGGGCCCGTCGACGGGACGGCCGTCGACCGGGAACATTTCCTCGTTGACCACGTGCCGCCAGTACTCATGGCGGGTCGACACCGGCTCGTCTATCGCTCGGAACTCGATGCTCATGACTCACAGTCCGGGGCAGGTTACGTCGCGCCGTTACATTGTTACACGGCCAGGGCAAGCCCTTTCCGCAGGCGAGAACATCACGGGCGTACGGCGACACGCCGGGCGCACGGGGCCGGCCCCGGCCGCCGGGCTGTAAGCATGGAGCGCGTGAGCGGAGCGACGCCGTCCGGCGAGGAGGAATCCGCGTGAGCGATGGAACGTCGCCTCGATCGCGGCCGAAAGGCAAGCGACCCGGACCTGCCAGGTCTGCCGCCCCGAAAGCGCGACGGGACGGCGCGGAAGCCCGGCCTGGTGGCGCGGAAGCCCGGCCTGGTGGCAACGACCCTCAGCCGAGCGGGGCCGATGCCCGGCGGGGCGGCGCCGGCTCACGGCGCGGCGGCGCGGACTCACGGCGCGGCGGCGCGGCGGCGCGCCCGGTCGGAGCGGATCCCAGGCCGCGGCCGCTGGCGGTCACCGGGGTCGTCGGCGCGGCCTGGTGCGTGGGCATCGGCCTCGCCGGGCTGACGACGATCACGCTCATCGGCTGGGTGGCCGCGCCGAGCGGCGCGCTCGGCACCGGGCTGCCCGGCGTGTTCCGTACGGCCGTCAACTTCTGGCTGATCGCGCACCACGCCGGCTACTCGCTCCCGAACGGCCGCGTCGGGCTGCTGCCGCTCGGCCTCATGGTGCTGCCGGGCGCCCTGCTGTACCGCAGCGGCGGCTGGATCACGCGGACCACCGACACGCCCAGCGGCCGGGGCATCGGCGTTGTGCCGGCCGCGGTCGCGCTCGCCGTGCCGTACTCCATCCTGGCCGGGCTGCTCGCGCTCGCCGCCCGCGACGCCACGGTCAAGCCGTCGGCCTGGCAGGCCCTGCTGGTCAGCTTCCTGCTGGCGGTGTTCGCCGGCGGGCTCGGCGCCGCCCGGGCGGTGGTCGCCCCGCGCGGCGGCCGGGTGCGGTCCGGCCTCGGCGCGCTGCTGCGGCTGCTGCCCGACCGGCCGCGGTCGCTGGTCGTGGGGGTCGTCGGCGCCACCGCGACGCTCATCGCGTCCGGCGCACTGCTGGTCGGCGCGTCGCTCGCCGTACACGTGAGCGAGGCCAGGGACCTGTACGACGTGCTCGCACCCGGGATCATCGGCGGGGTGCTGCTGCTCCTCATCGAGCTGGTGTTCCTGCCCAACGCGGTGATCTGGGGCATGGCGTACGCGATCGGCCCCGGGTTCTCCGTCGGGCGGGGCACGAGCGTCTCGCCGACCGGCGTCTTCCTCGACGTCGTCCCCTCGTTCCCGCCGCTGGCCGCGCTGCCCGAGGCCGGGCCCGCCCCGGCGCTGTCGTTGCTCGCGCTGGCCGCGCCGTTCCTGGCGGGCATCGTCGCGGGGTCGCTCACCATCCGGGTGCTGCCGAGCCCCGTGTCCGAGGCGGCGCCGCTGTGGGGGTTCGTCTCCGGGGCGCTGACCGGGTGCGTCGCGGCCGCGCTGGCCGCCCTCGCCGGCGGCCCGCTCGGCGGTGCCCGGCTCGCCACGATGGGCCCGTCGGCCTGGCAGGTCGGCTTCATGGCGGCGCTGGAGGTCGGGGTGTCCGCGGCGATCGCGGCCTGGGTCACGAACTGGTCGCTGTTCAGGAAGGCCCAGCCCGAGCTCGACGAGGAGCCCGGCGACGGCCCGGACGAACGGCCGGCCGGCACGCCCGCCTCGCTGCGGTCCGATCTGGTCGAGTTCGTCGACCCGGAGCCGGTGCTCAGTGCCCGCGACGACGGCGACGGCGAGCCGGACAAGATCGAGACCCGCGGCGGCGCTATTTACGTTCTCCGCGACGACCCGCCCGAGCGCTGACCGGCGGCCTTACATGGGAAGGTTGTACTTCTTGAGCGAACCTTCGCGGAGGTTGAGCTTCTTTTCGACCTCGGTCAGGAAGGTGTCCTTGCACTCCTGCTCGTCGCTGATGGTGTTCGCCGCCTCGCGGCAGTTGAGGTAGCGGTTCAGCTCGCCCCACAGGATGATCTGCGTGGTCACGAGCAGCACCGAGATGGTCAGCGCGATCGCGCCCATGACGATGCCGGCCACCGCGCCGCGCGCCACCGTACCGCTGCGCCGCGACCGCCGCCGCGCCCGGACGCCCATGACCAGTGCGGTGACGGCCAGCGCCAGCGCGACCGGCGGGAAGAAGAACATCAGCAGCAGCGCGCCGCCGGCCAGCCACAACGCCCAGATGGCGCCGCGGTCCGGCGGACGCTGCCCGGGACCGTGCCCGGCCGGGCGCTGCCAACCGGAACCCTGCCAACCGGAGCCGTCGGGGCCGGGCCGCCCGGAGTCCGGCGGCACGGAGTCCTGCGGCGCCGTGTCCTGCGGGTCGGGCGGAACCGGGTCCATGGGGTCGGTGGCCGGGCCCGAGTCGCCGCCCCGCGACTCCTGTCCGGGCTGGTCAGTCACCTGTCCTCCTAAGCGTGACCATTGCGGGGTCCGCGATGGATATGCCGGTAGGCTGCGGGTGGTCGGATTCAGCCCCGGCCACCTCGTCGAGCAGGGGAGTCACGGTGTCCGCCCGGCTTGTCGTTCTGGTCTCCGGCGCGGGGACCAACCTACAGGCGCTGTTGGATGCATGCGTAGACCCAGCCTACGGAGCGCAGGTCGTCGCCGTCGGGGCCGACCGCCACGAGATCGAGGGACTGGCCCGGGCCGAGCGTGCCGGAGTGCCCACCTTCGTGGCTCGGGTGCCGGACTATCCGACCCGTGACGACTGGGACGCGGGTCTCACCGACTTGGTGGCGACATACGAGCCCGACCTCGTTGTCTCGGCCGGGTTCATGAAGATCCTGGGCGAGGCCTTCCTCGAGCGCTTCACCGTGATCAACACCCACCCCGCCCTGCTGCCGGCCTTTCCCGGCGCGCACGCCGTACGTGAGGCGCTGGCGTACGGCGTGAAGATCACCGGCTGCACAGTGCACTTCGTCGACGAGGGCGTCGACAGCGGGCCGGTCATCGCCCAGGAGGCGGTCAAGGTGCGATGGCACGACGACGAGGAATCCCTGCATGAGCGGATCAAACAGGTCGAACGCGAGTTGCTCGTCGACGTCGTCGGCCGGCTGGCCCGGCAGGGCTGGACGACGCACGGCCGGCGGGTGTCGCTGAAGTGCCAGACATGCAATACGAACGAGGGGAGTCCGGCCGGTGAGCCGCACGACGATTAGGCGCGCGCTGATCAGCGTGTACGACAAGACCGGGCTGGTCGAGCTCGCCCAGGGCCTGCACAAGGCCGGCGTCGAGATCGTGTCCACCGGGTCGACCGCGGCGAAGATCGCGGACAGCGGCGTACCGGTGATGCGCGTCGAGAAGCTCACCGGCTTCCCCGAGTGCCTGGACGGCCGAGTCAAGACCCTGCACCCGAAGGTGCACGCGGGCCTGCTCGCCGACCGGCGCAAGGCCGATCACCTGCAACAACTCGAGGACCTCGACGTCCAGCCGTTCGACCTGCTGGTGTCCAACCTCTATCCGTTCGCCGAAACGGTCGCGTCCGGCGCGTCCCCCGACGAGTGCGTCGAGCAGATCGACATCGGCGGCCCGGCGATGATCCGGGCCGCGGCCAAGAACCACGCGTCGGTCGCGGTCGTCGTCGATCCCACCTCGTACGACGCAGCGCTGGAGGCCGTCCGCAACGGCGGGTTCACCCTCGAGGAGCGCCGCCGGCTGGCCGCCCGGGCCTACGCGCACACCGCCTCCTACGACGTCGCGGTCGCCTCATGGTTCGCCAACGTCCTGGCCCCGGACGAGGTGGCGACCGAGGCGCAGTGGGCCGACTTCCTCGGCGCCACATGGGAGCGCCAGGCCGTGCTGCGGTACGGCGAGAACCCGCACCAGCGGGCGGCGCTGTATCTTTCCGGCCCCCCGACGGGGGCCGACCCCCGCCAACACGATGACGGCCGGGGCGGGCTGGCCGCCGCCGAGCAGTTGCACGGCAAGGAGATGTCGTACAACAACTACGTCGACGCCGACGCCGCCCGGCGGTCCGCGTACGACTTCGCCGACCCCTGCGTGGCCATCATCAAGCACGCCAACCCGTGCGGGATCGCCGTCGGCGCCGACATCGCCGAGGCGCACCGCAAGGCGCACGCCTGCGACCCGGTGTCCGCCTTCGGCGGCGTGATCGCGACCAACCGTGAGGTGTCGGCGGCGATGGCCGAGCAGCTCGCCGAGATCTTCACCGAGGTCGTCGTCGCGCCCGATTTCGACGACGCGGCACTGGAGATCTTCCGCCGCAAGAAGAACATCCGCCTGCTGCGCTGCCCGTCCGGCCCACAGAACGTTGCCGAGTACCGCCGGATCGACGGTGGCCTGCTGTTGCAGACCACCGACCGCGTCAACGCGCCCGGCGACGACCCGGCGGCCTGGGAACTGAAGAACGGTACGGCCGCCGACGAGGAGACGCTGCGCGACCTGGCATTCGCCTGGCGGGCCTGCCGTTCGGTGAAGTCCAACGCGATCCTGCTGGCGGACGACCAGGCGACCGTGGGGGTCGGCATGGGGCAGGTCAACCGGGTCGACTCCGCCCGGCTGGCCGTCGCGCGGGCGGGCGAGCGGGCCGCCGCGGCCGTGGGCGCCTCGGACGCATTCTTCCCGTTCCCGGACGGCCTCGAGGTGCTGGCGGAGGCGGGCGTCCGCGCCGTCGTCGAGCCGGGCGGGTCGGTCCGCGACGAAGAGGTCATCGCCGCCGCCCAGAACGCCGGGGTCACGCTCTACTTCACCGGCGTCCGGCACTTCTTCCACTGACGTACCGATCGCGCGTTTTTGCTGATCGGTGGCCGTTTTACGGTCGGAGATTGGTAGTCTCAGCGGGCGCCGTTCATCCGGAAGGGGGCCCCGAGTGGTCGATGCCATGCTCAATCTGCTCGCCCAGAGCTCGTCGTTCATGACCCACTTCGCGTCGCTCTTGGGGGTCGTCGGGGCCGTTCTGGGCGCGGTGCTCGCCTCGTACGCCAGCTGGCACCTGACCGACCGGTTGCTGGCCTGGCGGCAGCGCGCCAACCAGGAGGGCGCCGAGTAACCTCGCGGGCGGCCCATCCGTCAGACTGGGCCCCATGGACCTGACCAAACTGCGCGCCTGGTGGGCGCACAAGCAGGGTCTGGACGCCCCGGCCGCCGCAGCCGCACCCGCCGACGTGCTGGCCCGTACGGGCTGGGCGCGCTCGGTAGGAGGCGCGAACCCGTACTTCCAGCTGTTCAGCCGCGCCGGGATCGGCCGCGCGGAGGCCGACGAGGCCGTCGCCGGGCTGGCGATCCATGAGCTGCCCACGGCACGCGGCTGCACCTACGTGCTGCCCGCCGCCGACTACGCCGTGGGCCTCAAGGTCGGCGAGCACGCCCCGCTGGCCGACGTCGCCACGTGCGCGAAGCTCGGCGTGCCGCGCGCCGAGATCGACAAGCTCGCCGAGCGGGTCGTCGCCGCGCTGGAGGCGTCCGCCGGGCCGCTCGACCCGCGGCAGCTCAAGGACGTCCTCGGCGACGCCGTCCGCAACCTCGGCGAGGCGGGCAAGAAGAAGGGCGTCTCGACGACGCTGCCGGTCGCCCTCGGGCTGCTGCAGGCGGCCGGGGAGATCCGCCGGGTGCCGGTCAACGGGCGGATCGATCAGCAGAAGTACTCCTACGTCCGGTGGTCGCCGCCCGGCCCGTCGCTCGACCTCGCCGCGGCCAGAGCCGAGCTGGCCCGGCGCTACTGGTCCTGGACCGGCGGTGCCTCGCTCGCGCACTTCCGCTGGTTCTCGGCGCTCACCGTCAAGGACGCGGCGGCGGCCGTCGAACCGCTGGGTCTGGTGCCGCTCGACGACGATCTGCTCGCGCTGCCCGAGGACGCCAAGGCCTACGCCGACTTCACGCCCCCGCCCGCCCCGTCGTACACGCTGGTGGCCTGGCTCGACGGGCTGACACTGCTGCGCCGCGACCTGACCTCCGTACTCGACCCGGCCGACGCCGAGCGCGCGCTGCCCGCCGTACTCAGCAAGAAGCGGCTCGGCGAGCTCGCCGACCTGCCCGCGCAGGGCATCTTCGACCGCGGGCGGCTCGCCGGGCTGTGGGAGTACGACGTCGACGAGGGCGCGATCGCCTGGGCCGCGTTCGGGCCCGCCGACGACGCGCTGCGCGCCGCCGTCGCGCGTACGGAGGAGTTCACACGAGATCAGCTCGGCGACGCCAAGGGCAGTAGTCAAGACAATCCCAGCAGGCGGAAGCCCCGGATCGACGCGATCCGCGAGCTGGCAGACTTGACGGCGTGACGGCACAGATTCTGGACGGCAAGGCCACCGCGGCGGCGATCCGCAGCGAACTGAAGCAGCGCATCGCGGCCCTGCGCGAGCGCGGTGTCGCGGTCGGGCTCGGGACCGTGCTGGTGGGCGACGACCCGGGCAGCCACGCGTACGTCAACCTGAAGCATCGCGACTGCGCCGAGGTCGGCATCGCGAGTATCCGGCGCGACCTGCCCGCCGACGCCACTCAAGGCGACGTCGAGCAGACCGTCGCCGAGCTCAACGCCGACCCGGCCTGCACGGGTTACATCGTGCAGCTGCCGCTGCCGGACGGCCTCGACGAGCAGCGCGTGCTGGAGCGGATCGACCCGGCCAAGGACGCCGACGGCCTGCACCCGGTCAATCTCGGGCGGCTCGTCCTCATGCAGCCGGGGCCGCTACCCTGCACGCCGCTCGGCATCGTGGAGCTGCTGCGCCGGTTCGACGTCCCGATACGGGGCGCCGACGTGACCGTCATCGGGCGCGGCATCACCGTCGGCCGGTCGCTCGGCCTGCTGCTCACGCGACGCACCGAGAACGCGACCGTGACGCTCTGCCATACCGGCACGAAGGATCTGGCCGCGCATACGAGGAACGCCGACATCGTCGTGGCGGCCGCCGGCTCACCGGGCCTGGTCACCGCCGACATGATCAAGCCGGGCGCGACCGTGCTCGACGTCGGCGTCTCGCGAGTCAATGGAAAGCTGGCCGGCGACGTGGCCCTCGATGTCGCCGAGGTCGCCGGCTGGGTCGCCCCCAACCCCGGCGGCGTCGGGCCGATGACCCGCGCCATGCTGTTGTCCAACGTCGTGGCGGCCGCCGAGCGCGGCTAAGGCCTGCTTCATAGGCCGCTGTCCTACTGCGCGTCGCCGCTCGCGACGGACGGGGCCCATGAAGCAGGCCTACAGTTTGATCATGCGGCGATTCCGCTGTCCCGTGGGAACCGCCGCCTGATCAGGACGGCATGGATCAGCTGGCGCGGCGGCCGGTGACCTGAGGTGGCCGGGTCGAGCTCGTCGGGTGGCCCGGGCCCGGGCCGCGCACCTCACCCGAAGGACGGCCGTCCGCCGGGTTGCGGCTCTGTGGCGGGACGTGCACCGGCGGCAGCGGCCGCACGAGCCCCATGGCGATGACCTCGTTGGCCAGCCGGGTACGCCGGTTGGGCCCCTCGGGAATCCGGAACTTCTGGTACAGCCGCAGTAGGTGCTGCTTGACCGCCGCTTCGGTGACCACGAGATCCTGCGCGATCTCGCGGGCGGTCGCCGGTGCGACGAACGCCTCGTCGGACAACGCCGGACGGCACAGCGAGGTCAATACGTCGACCTCGCGGCGCGTGAGTTCCGGGGCGACGGCCCGGCGCACCTCGACGTCGGGGTCCACGTCCTCTCTCGGGATGCCGCCCATGCGGCACCGCGCGGTACCGAAGCTGACGACGTCGCCGTCTTCGAGGACGCGGCGGGCGATGGGGCGCCCGTTGACTCGGGTTCCGTTGCGGGACAGGCCCATGTCGACGATGTAGACGTAGGGCCCGCGACGAACGATCTCGGCGTGCAAGCGGGAAACACTTGGGTCGTCGAGCCGGATGTCGACACCTCGCCCACGGCCGATGGTCGTGACATCGGGGCGTAGCGGCAGCACCATGCCGCTGTCCTCGATCCGGATGAACGGCGCCTCCACGGCAGTCCTCCCAGCTAGTTAGCGACCCCTGACTGCGGGGTTACCCGGGCGTGCCACTGTCTCACCCTCCTACTGGTGAGTAGGACCCGGCGCCACAAGGGCTTTGGCGCTTCCCGGCTACACTCGTCGCCGAAGGCGGCACCGGCCGTGCGCGCGCTTACCGAGCGAAGTGGGGGGTGACCAGCGTGGATGCTCAGCCGGAACCCCCGCCGTCGGCCGGCAGGCCGCCCCGACCACGGCACGCCGCGACGGCGCGGCAGCCAGTCGCCGGTCCGCCGCCGTCCGGACGCCGGCCGCCCTGGGACCGGACGGGCACGCCGCGCCGGCTCCGGCAGTTCCCCTACGCCATCGTGCTGTGCGGGGTGGCGGTGGGATTGGCCGTGGTGGCGACCGGTCATTTCAAAAAGGGCTCGCTGGTGGTGGGCATCGCGGTGCTGTTCGGCGCGCTGGCCCGCCTGGTGCTGCCGGAGGGCCAGGCCGGCCTCCTCGCCTCCCGCAAGCGCGCCTTCGACGTGCTGATCCTGGTCGCCTTCGCCCTCGCCATCACCGCCGTGGCGTACGTCGTCAAGCCCTGACCTGTACGCGGTGGTCTGGACCTTTCCTACGCTCCGCTAGCCTGAATGGCGAGCCTTACGAAGGACTGCTGCACCAAGCGCGATGACGCGGCACGAAGGGACAGCTACAGCATGCCCAAGATCAAGGTAACGGGGCCGGTCGTCGAACTCGACGGCGACGAGATGACCCGGATCATCTGGCAATTCATCAAGGACCAGCTGATCCTGCCGTACCTGGACATCGATCTGAGGTACTACGACCTCGGCATCGAGAACCGCGACGCGACCGATGACCAGGTCACTGTCGACGCGGCGAACGCCATCAAGCAGTACGGCGTCGGCGTGAAATGCGCGACCATCACCCCCGACGAGGCCCGCGTCGAGGAGTTCAGCCTCAAGCGGATGTACCGCTCGCCCAATGGAACGATCCGGAACATCCTCGGCGGCGTCGTGTTCCGCGAGCCGATCGTGGCCCGCAACATCCCCCGCCTCGTGCCCGGCTGGGTCAAGCCGATCATCATCGGCCGTCACGCGCACGGCGACCAGTACCGCGCCACCGACTTCGTGGTGCCCGGCCCCGGCACGGTGACGATCTCGTACGTCCCGGACAACGGCGGTTCGCCGATCGAGCTGGAGGTCGCCAAGTTCCCCGGCGGCGGCATCGCCATGGGCATGTACAACTTCGACGACTCGATCCGCGACTTCGCCCGCGCCACGATGCGGTACGCGCTCGGCCGCCGGCTGCCGCTGTACCTGTCGACGAAGAACACGATTCTCAAGGCGTACGACGGCCGGTTCAAGGACCTGTTCGCCGAGATCTTCGAGTCGGAGTTCAAGGCCGACTTCGAGCAGGCCGGCATCACCTACGAGCACCGGCTGATCGACGACATGGTCGCCCAGGCGCTCAAGTGGGAGGGCGGCTTCGTCTGGGCCTGCAAGAACTATGACGGCGACGTGCAGTCCGACGTCGTGGCGCAGGGCTTCGGCTCGCTCGGCCTGATGACCAGCGTGCTGATGACCCCAGACGGCAAGACCGTCGAGGCCGAGGCGGCGCACGGCACGGTGACCAGGCACTTCCGCCAGCACCAGCAGGGCAACCCGACCTCGACCAATCCGATCGCGTCGATCTTCGCCTGGACCCGCGGCATCGCACATCGTGGGCAGCTCGACGGCACGCCCACGGTCACCGACTTCGCCACCAAGCTGGAGCAGGTCTGCGTCGAGACCGTCGAGAGCGGGCAGATGACGAAGGACCTGGCGTTGCTCGTCGGCGGCGACCAGGGCTGGCTGACCACGCAGGAGTTCCTGCAGGCCCTGGACGAGAACCTGAAGAAGAAGATGGCCCTCTAGGACCTCCTTCTCACACCGTGATGGTCCGGCCGACGCCGGCCGCACGGGCCTGTTCGACGATGGCGGCGGCGGCCGCGGTGTCCTGGATGCCGAGCCCGACGCTGTTGTAGAAGACGATGTCGTCGGGCGACCGGCGGGCTGTGCCGCGTCCGGCGACGACCGAGCCGAGCGGGATGAGCTCGGCCTCGGTCAGGCTCCCCGCCGCGAGGGCGGCCACCACGGGCCCGGCCTGTTCGCGCGCGGTGGCCGGGTCGTCCACCATGACGGCCGCCGCGCGCGTGAGCAGGTCGACGTCCACCTCCGTACGGTCGGGAGCGAACGAGCCGACGCTCACCACGGTGCATCCGGGGTTAAGCCAGGCGCCGTGGACCACCGGAGCCTTGCTCGTCGTACACGTGGCCACGATGTCGGCGGCACCGACGGCCGCCTTGGCCGTGTCGGCGGCTACCGGGATGCCGAGCTCCGAGGCCAGCTCCGTGGCCATGTCCGTGGCGGCTTCGGTACTGCGGCCGCAGATCCGTACCTCCGCGATCGGTCGTACCGCGGCGATGGCCCGGACGTGTGCGCGGGCCTGGACGCCGGTGCCGATGACGGCGAGCCTGGCGGCGTCCGGCGGGGCGAGATGGTCGACCGCGACCGCGCTGGCCGCGGCGGTACGGAGCGTCGTGACCGCCTCGCCCTCGATGATCGCGATTGGCCGGCCATCGGCACGGTCCTGCACGATGATCAACGCGGACACGCTCGGCAGGCCCCGCTCGGCGTTGCCGGGGTGGACGCTGCCGAACTTGGCGACGGTGCCGGTGCCCGGCAGCCGGGAGACGTAGCAGAACGCGACGTCGTCCGGGCCGGGACCGGGCAGCAGCAGCCGCGGCGCCAGCCGGGCCTCGCCGCTGCCCAGGGCGGCGAAAGCCGCGCGCTGCGACTCGATGGCCGCGGGAAGATCGAACACCGCCTCGACGTCGGCCGCGCCGAGCAACAAAATCTCGCTCATGCCGGAAGCGTAGGCAGGTCTTATCGATCTCCATCCGAGATCGCGCAGTTCTTGTTTTGACGTTGTCTTGGCGGGACGCTGTTCGCGTCACTGCCCTTCCGGCAAAGCAGTTGCCCCCTCCTGCGACCGGAGTCGTCATCATGTCGAAGCCCCGCCCAGTCTCAACGCACCCGTCACCGTCGTCGCACCGGTTCCCGCGAACGTTCGCCACCGCCTGCTGCCTCGCCGTCGTGATCGCGTCCCTCGCGGCCTGCGGCTCGAACGGCTCCAGCTCCGGCGGATCGAGTGGCGGATCGGGGGACATCAAGATCGGTGTGCCCGTACCGCTGACCGGCGACTCGGCGTCCGCCGGCCAGGACATCCTCGCCGCCGCCAGGGTCGCCGCCGACGAGGTCAACGCGGCCGGCGGGGTCAACGGCCGCAAGATCAAGCTGATCGAGGGCGACGACGCCTGCACCGCCCAGCAGGGCGCCCAGGTCGCCCAGAAGCTGCTCAACAGCGGGGTCGTCGCCGTCGCCGGCGGCTACTGCTCCACCGCCGCGGTCCCCGCGGTGCCGATCTTCGGGCGCCGCAACGTCCCGTTCATCCTCGACGCGTCCACCAACCCGGTGCTGACCGAGACCGGCGCCGGCAAGGTGTTCCGCACCTGCGGCCGCGACGACAAGCAGGGCCTGTTCGCCGCCAAGTACATGACCGAGCAGCTCAAGGCGAAGCGGATCGCGCTGTTGCACGACAACACGACGTACGCCAAGGGGCTCGCCGAGGCCGCCCAGACCTCGATCAAGCAGGCCGGCACGGCACAGGTGGTCTACTTCGACGCCCTGCAGCCCGGCCAGTCCGACTACACGCCGGTGCTCACCAAGATCGCGTCGACCAAGCCGGACGTGTTGTACTTCACCGGCTACTTCGCCGAGGCCGGACTGCTAGTGAAGCAGCACAAGCAACTCGGGCAGAAGTTCGCCCTCATGGGCGGCGACGCCACGACCGACGCCACCGTCGTCAAGACGGCCGGCTCGGCGGCCGAGGGCTACACCGCGACGACCGCGCCCCTGGCCAAGGACCTGCCGAGTGCCTCCGGCTTCGTCAGCACCTTCAAGGCCAAGGCGGGCGCCGACCCCGGCCCGTTCTCCGTCTACGAATACGACGCCATCAAGGTCCTCGCGAAGGCCATCGGCGATGCCAAGTCGGTCGACGGCGAGGAGATCATCAAGGCGCTGCACAACATCAAGAACTACCCCGGCATCACCGGCTCGATCAGCTTCGACGCCAAGGGCGACCGCACCGGCCTGATCTACATCACGGTGCAGGTCAAGGACGGCGCCTTCACCGGCTACAAGAAGCTGAACGACGCCGGAAACCAGTGGGTCGACGTCAAGGCCGCCTGACCCGGGCATGAGTGACTTTGTTCAGTACCTCGTCAACGGCCTGACGATCGGGGCGTTCCTGTCCTTGATCGCGCTGGGCTACTCGATGGTCTACGGCGTGATCCGGCTGATCAACTTCGCCCACGGCGACGTCTTCATGATCGGCGCCTTCGCCGGGTTCAGCGTGCTGACGACGATCGGCATCACCGGTGGCATGGCGCTGCCCGCCGTACTGGCCGCGGTTTTGGTGGGTGCGTTCACCACGGGCGTGGTCGGCGTCGGCATCGCGCGGGTCGTGTACTCGCCGCTGCTCAGGGCGCCGCAGCTATCGCTCCTCATCGCCTCGATCGGGGTGTCGCTGGCGCTGGAGGAGGGCGTCCGTGTGCTGACCCATGCGCGGTTCCGGTCGTACCCGAACGCCCTCGACGGCGGGCAACTGCTGGCCGGTGCGGTCCGGGTCGGCTACGGCCAGCTCATCCTCGTGCTGGTGTCCGTACTGCTCATGGTCGGCCTCTGGTTGTTCGTGACCAGGACCGTCACCGGGACGGCGCTGCGCGCGCTGGCCATGGACCGCGACGCCGCCCGGCTGCAGGGCATCAACGTCGAGCGGCTGGTCTTGCTGACGTTCCTGGTGGGCTCGGTGCTGGCGGGCGCGGCCGGAGTGATGTACGGCCTGTACTACACACAGATCAGCTTCGGCATGGGGTTTCTCATCGGGCTCCGGGCCTTCACGGCGGCGGTGCTGGGCGGCATCGGCAACCTCCCCGGCACGATGGTCGCGGGCGTCTGCATCGGCCTGGTCCAGTCCTTCTCCGCGGGCTACATCTCCTCGCGCTGGACGGATGTGATCATCTTCGGTGTGCTGATCACGGTACTGGCCTTCCGGCCGACCGGGCTGTTCGGCGAGAGGGTGGTCGAGCGCGCATGATCACGACGCTGGGCCGCTATGCGGGGTGGCCGCTGCTGATCTTGATCGCCCTCGGGGTCGGCCAGATCCTGAACGACTACCAGCTCACGGTCGGGGCGACCATCCTGATCTACGCGATCCTCGGACTCGGGATCAACATCGTCGTCGGCTACGCCGGGCTGCTCGACCTCGGGTTCGCCGCCTTCTACGCGATCGGGGCGTACGTCTCCGGGCTGCTCATGGTGAAGCTGGGCTGGAGCTTCTGGCTCACGATTCCGGCGGCGGTGGGGTCCGCCGCCCTCGCCGGAGTGATCATCGGATATCCGACGCTGCGGCTGCGCAGCGACTACCTCGCCATCGTCACGCTCGGCTTCGGCGAGATCATCCGGATCACGGTCCTCAACCTGGACGTGACCGGTGGGCCGAACGGGCTGACCGGCATCCCGCCGGTCAACGTCGCCGGCCGCGACATCGTCACCCCGCAGGACTTCTTCTACCTCGTCCTGGTCTTCTTCACGGTCGTGCTCGCCGTCACCGGCTGGATCGGCCGGCTGCGGCTGGCGTACGCCTGGCGGGCCATCCGCTCCGACGACTCGGCCGCGGAGGCGGTGGGGGTGCCGGCGCGCCGCGTGAAGCTGCTCGCCTACGTGCTCGGCGCCGCCGTCGGGTCGGTGGCGGGTCCGCTCAACGGCGCACAGCTCGGCACCGTCGACCCGTCGAACTTCACCTTCCTGACCTCGCTGTTCATCCTCCTGGTGGTGATCATCGGCGGGATGGGCAGCCGGCCGGGCGTCGTGCTCGGCGCGGTGATCATCGTGGGGCTGCCCGAGGTGCTGCGCGCCATGCAGAACTACCGGGGCCTCATCTTCGCGATCGCGCTGATTCTCATCGTGATCCTGCGCCCGCAGGGCCTATGGCCCGCCCGCTGGCGCGCGTTGCGGCTGCCCGCGACAGCGGAGCCCGCGGCTGCGCCTGAGCCTTCGCCTGAGCCTTCGCCTGAGCCTTCGCCTGAGCCCGAGCCCGGCCAGGAGCCGACCGGCGAGCGGCGCCTGCTCGCGGTCGACGGGCTGTCGCGCCGGTTCGGCGGGGTGACGGCGATCGAGGACTTCCATCTCACCGCGGGCGCCGGCGAGGTGGTGAGCGTGATCGGGCCGAACGGCGCGGGCAAGACCACCGCGTTCAACTGCATCACCGGGATGATCCCGCCCTCGTCCGGCGCGGTGACGCTCGACGGGCGCGCCCTGGGCGGCCTGTCGCCACATCGGGTCGCCGCGGCGGGGCTCGCGCGTACCTTCCAGAGCATCCGGCTGTTCGATGAGATGTCGGCGGCGGAGAACGTCCTCGTGGGCCGGTTCGCCCACGACAAGACACTGTTCCGGACGCCCAGCCGCAACGATCTCGCCGCCGTTCGGCGGTCGCTCGACTTCACCGGGCTGACCGGGACCGCCGACCGGGCGGCCGCGGAGCTGCCGTACGGCGATCGGCGGCGCCTCGAGATCGCCCGGGCGCTGGCGAGCGACCCGCGCGTCGTCCTGCTCGACGAGCCGGCGGCGGGCACGAACCCGACCGAGAAGCGGGCGCTGATGGACCTCATCGGCCGGATCCGCTCGCGCGGCACCGCCGTGGTGCTGATCGAACACGACATGGGCCTGGTGATGTCGGTCTCCGATCGGGTCATCGTTCTCGAGTACGGCCAGACCATCGCCACGGGCGTTCCGGCCGAGATCCAGCAGGACCCCCGGGTCATCGCCGCCTACCTGGGTGTTCCCGACGATCCGGAGACCGACCTCGTCGCGGAGGTGCTTCCGTGACCCTCCTCGATGTCACCGCCTTGGTCAGCCGGTACGGCAAGGTCGAAGCGCTGTCCGGCGTGTCCTTCTCGGTGGCGGAGGGCGAGATCGTCGCGCTGCTGGGCAGCAACGGGGCGGGCAAGACCACGACGTTGCGCACCCTGACCGGCCTGCACCGCGCGCACAGCGGCCGGATCGTGTTCGAGGGGGCCGACATCGCCGGTGCCAAGTCCCACCAGATCATCGGCCGTGGCCTTGGCCATGTGCCCGAAGGCCGGCGCGTCTTCCCCGCGCTGACCGTGGCGGAGAACCTGCTGCTCGGCGGCTACCTGAGCCGCCGCGACCGGCAGCTCGTCGCCGAACAGCGGGAGCGGGTGTATGAGATGTTCCCGCGGCTGGGGGAACGCCGTGACCAGCTCGCCGGACTGTTGTCCGGCGGCGAGCAGCAGATGCTGGCCATCGGCCGGGCGCTCATGCACCGGCCCCGGCTGCTCGCCCTCGACGAGCCCACCATGGGCCTCGCGCCGCGTACCGCGCAGCAGGTGCTGAACGTCGTACGCGACATTCGCGAGCAGGGCACGACAATCCTCATCGTCGAGCAGAACGCCCACCAGACGCTGCGGCTGGCGGACCGCGCGTACGTCCTGGAGAGCGGCCGTGTCGTCCTCGAGGGAGCCGCCGCCGAGCTCGCCCAGGACCCGCGCGTCAAGGCCGCCTATCTGGGCGGCGACCCGGCTATCGACGAACCAGCTTGAGCGCAGCGTGCTCGATGTCGGCCTCGGCCAGCAGCACGTGGTACGCGGCGTCGCCCAGCGGGATGAAGCTGTCCTCGCTGGTGACGCGGGCGACCGGGCCGTCGAAACCGGCGTCGGCCAGCGCCGTCAGCACGCTCTCGGACACGCCGCCGGTGCGCCGCGTCTCGTCGGCGACCAGCACCCGGCCGGTGGCCCGCGCCGCCAGTAGCAGGTCGCCGACGGGCAGCGGGGACAGCCAGCGCAGGTCGACCACCCGGCACGCGACGCCGTCGTTCCCCAGCCGGCGGGCGGTCCGCAGGCTCATCCGCAGCCCGTTGCCGAAGGTCGCGATCGTCAGGTCGTTACCGTCCCCGTACGTGCGGGCCCGTCCGATCGGCACGCCTTCGGCCGGGCGGGCGGCCAGCCACTCCTCGTCGCCGTCCTCGTACAGATCACGAGTGTGGTAAAGCGCGATCGGCTCGAGGAAGACGCACACCCGCCCGTCCGCCTGCGCAGCGGCCACGCACGTACGGAGCAGCGCCGCGGCGTCGTCGGGCCGGGCCGGGGAGGCGACGATCAGGCCGGGGATGTCGCGGAGCGCAGCCACCGCGTTGTCGTTGTGGAAGTGCCCGCCGAATCCCTTCTGGTAGGCGTAGCCGGCGATCCGTACGACCATCGGGTTCCGGAACTGGCCCTGGGAGAAGAACGGCAGCGTGGCCGCCTCGCCACGCAGCTGGTCGGCGGCGTTGTGCAGGTAGGCGAGGTACTGGATCTCCGGGATCGGCAGCAGCCCGGACAGCCCGGCGCCGAGCGCCAGCCCCAGGATCGCCTGCTCGTCCAGCAAGGTGTCGAAGACCCGCGCGGCGCCGGCCTTCTTGCGCAGCCCGCGGGTCACGCCGTACACGCCGCCCTTGCGGCCGACGTCCTCGCCGAAGATCAGCAGCCGGGGGTGGCGGTCGAGCAGGTCGGCGAGCTCGGCGTTGATCGCCTGAGCCACGGTTAGGGCGTGTCCCGTGGGTCCATGTCCTACTGCGCGACGCTCAGGCGGCGGCTCGGGGAGGGTCTCGACGACGTCCGGGCTTTCCGGGGCCAGCGGGGCCATCACCTCGCCGGCCGAGCCCAGCCGGGGCCGGTCGGCCACCTCGGCGGCCAGCGCCATGACCTCCTCGCGCTTGGCCTCGTACGCCTTGATGACCTCGTCGGCGGTGCGGATCCCGTGCTCCACCAGCAGCCGCGCCGTCCGGACCAACGGGTCCCGGGCCTGGTCGGCGGCGAGCTCGGCGGGGGGCCGGTACGCCGACTCCACGTCCGAGCCCGCGTGCCCCATCAGTCGTACGGTCCGCAGGTGCAGGAAGGCGGGCTTGCGCTGCTCCCGTACGTACGTCGCCGCCGCCGTCGCGACCTCGTACGTCTCCGCGATGTCGCACCCGTCGGCGGCGAGGTAGCGCAACCCGGGCCGCGAGCCGTACGCCGCCGCGACCCAGCCCGCCGGGGTGGGCACGCTGATCCCGAGGGCGTTGTCCTCGCAGACGAGCAGCAGCGGCAGCGGTAGGCCCTGGTAAACCGTGTAGCACGCGGTGTTGATCGCCCCGGCGGCCGTCGAGTGGTTGACCGACGCGTCGCCGAAGGAGCAGACCGTGATCGCGTCGTGCGCCCAGGCGCACTCGACGCCCAGCTTGGCCGCCCGTTCGATGGCGAACGCGACGCCGACGGAGCGCGGGAGGTGCGAGGCGATCGTCGACGTCTGCGGGATGATGCTCAGCGCGTGGTTGCCGAACACCTTGTGCCGCCCGCCCGCGATCGGCTCGTCGGCGGCGGCCACCAGCCCCAGCAGCACGTCGCGCAGCGGGGCCTGCCCCGGCACCTGGCGGCCCCGTTCCAGGTAAAACGCCCCCGACCGGTAGTGCAGCAGCGCCGGATCCGTGGGCCGCAGCGCCGCGGCCACCGCCGCGTTGCCCTCGTGCCCGGACGACCCGATCGTGTAGTAGCCCTTGCCCTGGGCCTGCAGCCACCGGGCGGCGAAGTCGAGGTGCCGGCTGCCCAGCTGAGCGTCGAACAGCTCCAGGCAGCGCTCAGCGCCGAACGGCAGCGGGCCGGGCCGGTCCACGGGGCTTAGCGTGGTAACGGCGTCGTGGAAATATGCGTCAACGGAACGATCCACGGCTCCAGCATTGCGCCGGCCCGGCCGACCGGCCAAGTTCCCCAGTAAGGAGGGGCGCGGTGTCCATCTCCGTCAGCTCGATCGTCGGCGGGCGGCCCGCCGAGTCGTCGATTCGTACGATGCGCTCCGCCAACCCGGCGCGCCTCGACGAGGTGGTGGCCGAGGTACGGCTCGGCGACGCGGAACTGTTCGTGACCGCCTGCCGGGCCGCCCGCGGCGCGCAGCAGACGTGGGCCGACGTGCCGGCGCCGATCCGCGGGCAGGTGATCGCGAACATCGGGCGGCTCGTGGAGGCCAACAAGGAGCGGCTGGCCCGGGTGGTCACGCATGACGTCGGCAAGCCGTACGCCGAGTCGCTCGGCGAGGTCCAGGAGATCGCCGACACGTGCACGTTCTTCCTCGGCGAGGGCCGGCGGCTGTACGGGCAGACGGTGCCGTCGGAGATGCCGGACAAGCAGCTGTTCACCTTCCGCGACCCGGTGGGCGTGGTCGCGGTGATCACGGCGGGCAACTTCCCGGTCGCGGTGCCGTCGTGGTACATCGTCCCGGCCCTGCTCTGCGGCAACACCATCGTCTGGAAGCCCGCCGAGTACTCGGCCGCGTGCGCCGCCGCGTTCTACGAGCTGTTCGCGCACGCGGGCGTCCCGGACGGGGTGCTCAACGTGGTTTATGCCGAGGGCGCGGAGACGTACGAGGGGCTGACCAGGGCGCTCGGCGAGGGGCTGGTCGACAAGGTGGGCTTCACCGGGTCACCCGAGGTCGGCGCGCGGATCGGTGAGCTGTGCGGCCGCCACCTGCAGTCGCCCTGCCTGGAGCTGGGCGGCAAGAACCCGATGGTGGTCACCGAAAGTATGTCCGGGGCCGCCGAGCTCGACCTCGCGGTCGAGGGAGCGCTGTTCTCCGGGTTCGGTACGGCCGGGCAGCGCTGCACGTCGCTGGGCACGGTGATCGTCCACGAGTCGGTGCACGACGATTTCGTCCGGCGCTTCGACGCGGCCACGCGGGCGGCGGCCGTGGGCGACCCGGAACGCGACGTCCTGTACGGACCGATGATCAACGAACGGTTCGCCGGCAACTTCGAGAAGTTCCTCGGCTGGGTGGCGCCCCGGCACACCGTGCACGGCTCCACCGCCGTGGGACGGATCACCGCGGCCAACCCCCGCGACGGCTTCGTCGGCGACCCGGCCGCCGGGCTCTACTACCACCCCGTCATCGTCGACGGCGTGACCAGGGACGACGAGCTCTTCCGCACCGAGACGTTCGGCCCCATCGTCGGGGTCATGCCGTACGCGACGCTGGACGAGGCGATCGAGCTGGCCAACGCGCCGGGGTACGGCCTGTCCGCGGCGATCTACACGACCGACCCGAAGGAGGTGTTCCGGTTCCGGCGCGGCATCCGGGCCGGCATGGTCAGCGTCAACAACTCCACGTCGGGGGCCGAGGCGCACCTGCCGTTCGGCGGCAACGGCCGCTCCGGCAACGGCAGCCGCCAGTCGGGCATCTGGGTGCTCGACCAGTTCACCCGATGGCAGTCGATGAACTGGGACTACTCGGGCCGGCTGCAGAAGGCCCAGATGGACGTCCTGGAAATCGACGCCGACCTCGGTTTCCTGCTGTGAGCGAGCGGGAGGCGTTGTGACCGGTCTGCCGGGGGCCGCCGACGTCGTGATCATCGGCGGCGGGGTCATGGGCACGAGCATCGCCTTCCACCTGGCGGAGGCCGGGGTGCGCCGGGTGGTGCTCGTCGACCGTGCCGAGCTGGGCTCCGGCTCGACGTGCAAGGCCGCCGGCGGCGTACGGGCCCAGTTCTCCGACGCCGTGAACATCCGGCTCGGCGCCCGCAGCCTTGAGGCCTTCGCCCGGTTCGGCACGCGCCCCGGCCAGGAGATCGACCTGCACCGGGTCGGGTACCTCTTCTTGCTGTCCCACCCCGACGACGTGGCCGCCTTCGAGCGCAGCGTACGGCTGCAGAACGAGCTGGGCGTGCCCAGCCGCATGATCGACGTAACCGAGGCGCGGCGGCTGTCGCCGCTCATCGAGACCGACGGGCTGTTGGCGGCCGCGTTCTCGCCGGACGACGGCCACTGCACGCCGGAGTCCGTGGTGCTCGGGTACGCCTCGGGCGCCCGGCGGCACGGGGCGCACCTGCAGACCCATTGCGACGTGCTGGACATCGAGACGCGGGGCGGCGAGATCAACGCCGTGGTGACCGCGCTCGGCCGGATCGAGACGCCCGCGGTCGTCTGCGCGGCCGGCGCGTGGTCGGCGGCGGTCGGGGCCATGGCCGGGGTCGACCTGCCGGTCACGCCGTACCGGCGGCAGATCATGTTCACCGAGCCGGTCGGCGGCCTGCCGCCGGCGCTGCCGATGACGATCGACTTCGCCACGACGTTCTACTTCCACGGCGAAGGGCGCGGCCTGCTGCTCGGGATGTCCGACCCGGAGGAGCCGCCCGGCTTCCACCTGGATCGCTCCGACGCCTGGCTGCCGCGGCTGGGCGAGGCGATCGCCGCCCGTGCTCCGCGCATCCTGGACGTCGGGCTCACCACCGGCTGGGCCGGACTCTACGAGGTGACCCCCGACCACAACGCCCTCATCGGCGAGGCCGCGGCGCCGGGCCGATTTCTGTACGCCACGGGGTTCTCCGGGCACGGCTTCCTGCAGGGCCCCGCGGTGGGCGAGGTGGTCCGGGACCTGTACCTGGGTCGCGAGCCGTTCGTCGACGTCACGCCGTTCGACGCCGGGCGGTTCCGCGACGACCTGCTCCGCCCCGAGATCAACTACGTCTGACGCCAGCCCCCGTCGGCACCTGCCGGTTCCGCGACATCGGCCGCGCGATAGCCTGACGGACGGAATTTCGACGGCGAGATATCCCCTCGAGCTCACAAGGCAGCAGCAGGAGAAAATGTCATGACAGGCACACCCGTCAACGTCACCGTCACCGGTGCGGCCGGCCAGATCGGCTACGCGCTGCTGTTCCGCATCGCGTCGGGGCAGCTGCTGGGTCCGGATACGCCCGTACGCCTGCGGCTGCTCGAGATCCCGCCGGCGCTCAAGGCGACCGAGGGCACCGCGATGGAGCTCGACGACTGTGCCTTCCCGCTGCTCGCGGGCATCGACATCACCGCCGACCCGAAGGTGGCGTTCGACGGCACCAACGTCGCGCTGCTCGTCGGGGCCCGGCCGCGTACCAAGGGCATGGAGCGGGGCGACCTGCTGGAGGCCAACGGCGGCATCTTCAAGCCGCAGGGCGAGGCCATCAACGGCCACGCCGCCGACGACGTACGCGTGCTGGTGGTCGGCAACCCGGCCAACACCAACTGCCTCATCGCCCGCTCGCACGCCCCCGACGTGCCCGCCGAGCGGTTCTCCGCGATGATGCGCCTCGACCACAACCGCGCCACCGCGCAGCTCGCGAACAAGGCCCGCGTCAGCGTGTCGGCCATCAAGAAGATCGCCGTCTGGGGCAACCACTCGGCGACCCAATACCCCGACATCTTCCACGCCGAGATCGATGGCCGTCCGGCCCCCGAGGTCGTGGACGACGAGGCCTGGCTGCGCGACACCTTCATCCCGAACGTTGCCAAGCGCGGCGCGGCCATCATCGAGGCCCGCGGCGCTTCGTCGGCGGCGTCCGCGGCGTCCGCCGCGATCGACCACGTCCGCACCTGGGTCCACGGCACGCCCGACGGCGACTGGACCTCGATGGCCGTGGTCTCCGACGGCTCCTACGGCGTCCCGGAAGGCCTCATCTCATCGTTCCCCATCGTCACCACTGACGGCCGTTACGAGATCGTGCAGGGCCTGCAGATCAACGCGTTCTCCCGGTCTCGCATCGCCGCCTCGGTCGCCGAACTCGAGGAGGAGCGCGACGCCGTCCGCAAACTCGGCCTGATCTGACCTCGACAATCAGGCGAGGCGGTGGGCGCCGGCGCTGGGCGCGGCGTCGAGGAAGGTCGGCTCGGTCCAGCCACGGGCGGCGTACGCCGTGATGACCTCGTCTCGTACGGCGGCCAGCCGGTCGTCGGGCACCAGTGCGATCACCGATCCGCCGAAGCCGCCGCCGATCATGCGGCCGCCGCGCGCCCCGGCCCGGATCGCCGCCTCGACCGCGACGTTGGCCTCGGGCCATGACACCTCGAACTGGTCGCGTAGCGACAGGTGCGAGGCCGTCAGCAGTGCGCCGATCTCGGCCACGGCGCCGGAGCGGAGCAGCCCCACGGTCGCCTCGACCCGATGATTCTCGGTGACGACGTGCTGCACCCGGCGGCGCAGCACGGCGTCGTCGAGCCGGCCCAGCGCCTCCGCCAGGTCCTTCACGTCGCGCAGCGCCGGGACGCCGAGTGCCGCCGCCGCCCGCTCGCACTCGGCGCGGCGCGTGCCGTACTCGCCGTCGACCAGTTCGTGGGCCGCCCGTGTGTCGATGACCAGCAGCGTCAGGCCGTCGAGCGCGAACGGCACCTGCGCCGACAAGCCGCTGCGGCAGTCGAGCAGCAGCGCGTTGCCGGCCGTGCAGAGCAGCGAGGCCGACTGATCCATGATCCCGCACGGCATGCCGACGAAGTCGTTCTCGGCCCGCTGACAGAGCCGGGCGAGGTCCGGGCGGGGCACCTCGATGCCGTACAGGTCGCACAGCGCCAGCCCGACCGAGCACTCCAGCGCCGCCGACGACGACAGGCCGGCGCCCTGCGGCAGGTCGGAATCGATGTGCAGAGTCGCCCCGCCCACGTCGTAGTCGGCCGCGCGCAGCGCCCAGGCCACGCCCGCCGCGTACGCCGCCCAGCCGGTGAGCGAGCCCGGCTTCAGGTCGGCGACGCGGGCCGCCGCCGGCTCCTCCGGCGCCTGGGCGGACCGTACGTCCAGCACGCCGTCGTCACGGGCGGACCCCTCGACGGTCACGCCCTGGGCGAGCGCGAAGGGCAGCACGAAGCCGTCGTTGTAGTCGGTGTGCTCGCCGATCAGGTTGACCCGGCCCGGCGCCCGCCACACGCCATCGGTCATTCCCGGCCACCCGACATGAACGCCCACGCGTCGGCGACCATCGCGTGCAGGTCGCGCTCGGCCTTCCAGTCGAGCCGTTCCTGGATCTTGGCCGACGAGGCGACCAGCACCGCCGGGTCGCCGGCCCGTCGCGGGCCGGTCACGACCGGGATCGGATGACCGGTCACCTCGCGGCAGACCTCGATGACCTGGCGTACCGAATAGCCGCTGCCGTTGCCGAGGTTGTAGATCTCGTGCGTACCGGGCGTACAGGCGTCGATCGCGAGCAGGTGCGCCGCCGCGAGGTCGGCCACGTGGATGTAGTCGCGCACGCAGGTGCCGTCGGGCGTGGGATAGTCGGCGCCGAAGACGTTGACCGACTCCCTCGCCCCGGCCGCGACGGCCAGCACGTTCGGAATCAGATGGGTCTCGGGGTCGTGCCGTTCGCCGAGCCCGTGGTAGGCGCCGGCGACGTTGAAGTACCGCAGGCTGACGGCCCCGATGCCGTGCAGCCGGGCGTGCTCGGTCAGCGCGGTGTCGACGGCCAGCTTGGACATGCCGTACGGATTGGTCGGCAGGGTCTTGTCGGTCTCTCGGATCGCCAAATAGGAACCAGCACGTGACGTGGGCTCGCCGTACGTCGCCGCCGTGGACGAGAACACGATCCGCGACACTCCCGTACGCCGCATGGCCTCGAGCAGCGCCAGCGTGCCGCCGAGGTTCTCCGAGAAGTACAGCTCCGGCCGCTCGACCGACTCGCCGACCAGCGACTTCGCCGCGAGGTGGACGACGCCGTCGAAGCCGCCTTCGGCCAGGATGCGCTCGGCCGCGTCGCGCAGCGTGCCAAGGACGAAGCGGGCCCCGGCGGGCACGGCGTCCTCGTGGCCCTTCGAGCAGTCGTCGAGGACCACCGTCTCGTGGCCCGCCTCGAGCAACTGCGCGGTGACCACACTGCCGATGTAGCCGGCCCCCCCGGTGACGAGCAGCCTCACAGCTTGAACCTCCATGATTTCGGGCAACGCAGCGGCCCAGTAAGATTGGTTCCCTTGATATGGACGACTCTAGTTGTAGACGCACCTGGGGTCCGGCATGAGGCAGACCCTGGAGAGTGCGGGCATCGTACTCGCGTTGATCTTGGTCGAGGGGTTGTTTGTCGGCTCCGAGATCGCACTGGTCTCGCTGCGGGAGAGCCAGGTCCAGAAGATCGCCCAACGGGGCAGGGCGGGGGCGGCGGTCGCCCGGCTCGTGAGCGACCCCAACCGGTTTCTCGCCGTCGTGCAGATCGGGGTCACGCTGACCGCGCTGCTCTCCTCCGCGTACGGCGCCATCACCCTGTCCGAGACGGCCAAGAAGGCGCTGATCGAGAACACCGGGATGAGCAGCGGGCTGGCCGGGTTCATCGGCGTCGTCGGCGTCACCCTGATCATCTCGTACATCACGCTGGTCATCGGCGAGCTGGCGCCCAAGCGGATCGCGCTGCAGCGCGCCGAGGGCACGGCCCTGCTGGTCGCGCGGTTCCTCGACCGGATGGCCATGATCGCCCGCCCGGTCATCTGGCTGCTGTCGAAGTCGACCGACCTGGTCGTCCGGATGCTGGGCGGCGACCCACGGCAGAGCCGCGAGGAGATCACCGCCGAGGAGGTCCGGGCGCTGGTCGCGGGGAACAAGGAGATCACCGCGGACGAGCGCAGGCTGATCGAAGAAGTCTTCGCGGCGGGCGAGCGGCAGCTCCGTGAGGTGCTGGTGCCACGTACCGAGGTGCAGTTCCTCGACGCGTCGACGCCGGTGGCCAAGGCCGCCCGGCTCGCGACCGGTAGCCCGCACTCGCGCTTTCCCGTCTACCGGGACTCGCACGATGAGGTCATCGGCTTCGTCCACCTACGTGATCTGTTCGATCCGGCCCGGGCCGACGGCTCGCTGCCGATCTCGGAGTTCGTACGCCCCGTCAAGTTCCTCCCGGCGTCCAAGAGTGTGCTCGCGACGCTGTCGGAAATGCGGAACGAGGGCCACCACCTGGCCATCGTGATTGACGAGTATGGCGGCACGGCCGGCATCGTGACCCTGGAAGACCTGGTCGAGGAACTGATCGGCGATATCAGGGACGAATATGATGTGGAAGACGCGCAGGCGCGTCGGCTGCATGGAGGGGCGGTCGAGGTCGATGGCCTGCTCAATCTCGACGGCTTCGCGGCCGAGACGGGGATCGAGCTGCCCGAGGGGCCGTACGAGACCGTCGCCGGGTGCCTCATCGCGGTGCTCGGCCACCTGCCGGAGATGGGGGAGGCCTGCGAGATATCCGGGCGTCGCCTCACGGTCACCGAGATGGACGGCCGCCGAATCGCCAGGGTGCGCGTCACGACTCTCGAGGCGAGCGCGGTGAACACGCCGCCGGTGGAAGGCGTCACACCAGAAGAAGAACCGACGAGCGACAGCTGAGAGAGAATCGACCCATGTCCCAAGCAGCCACCCGGCGCGTCCTATCCGGGATCCAGCCCACCGCGGACTCCTTCCACCTCGGGAACTACCTGGGCGCGCTGCGCCAATGGGTGGCGCTGCAGGACACCTACGAGACCTTCTACTGCGTCGTCGACCTGCACGCGATCACCGTGCCGACCGAGCCCGCCGAGCTGCGCCGCCGCGTCAAGCGGGCCGCCGCGCAGCTGGTCGCGATGGGCGTCGACCCGGAGCGCAGCGCGCTGTTCGTGCAGAGCCAGGTGCCCGAGCATGCCGAGCTGGCCTGGGTGCTCGGCTGCCTGACCGGGTTCGGCGAGGCCGGCCGGATGACCCAGTTCAAGGACAAGTCGGCCAAGCAGGGAGCGGCGGCCACGACGGTCGGGCTCTTCACCTACCCGATCCTGCAGGCGGCCGACATTCTGCTGTACACGCCACCGCCCGGCGCCGGCGACCTGCAGGTGCCGGTCGGTGAAGACCAGCGGCAGCACCTCGAGCTGACCCGTACGCTCGCGCAACGCTTCAACGGCCGGTACGGCGAGACCTTCGTGCCGCCGGAGGCGTACATCCTCAAGGGCACCGCGAAGATCACCGACCTGCAGGACCCGACGGCCAAGATGAGCAAGTCGTCGTCCTCCCCGCAGGGCATCGTCGACCTGCTCGACGACCCGGGCGCCGCGCGCAAGAAGATCATGCGGGCGGTGACCGACACAGGCTCGGAGGTCACGGCCGACGAGGAGGCCAAGCCCGGGGTCACCAACCTGCTGCGGATCTTCTCCGCGCTCGCCGGCGACTCGGTGGCAGACCTGGAGCGCCGCTACGAGGGCACCGGCTACGGCCAGTTCAAAAAAGACCTCGCGCAGCTGGTGGGCGATACGATCACCCCGATCCGCGAGCGCACGGAGAAGCTGCTCGCCGACGAAGACCAGCTCGACCGCATCCTCGCGCAGGGTGCCGAGCGGGCCGGGGCGGTCGCCGGGCAGACCATGGCCGCCGTCCGCGACCGCGTGGGATTCCTCAGCCGTGCCCGTTCCTGATCGCGTGATCGGGGTGGCGATCCCGATCCCCGATCCGTACGGCACCGAATTGCAGCGGTGGCGGGAGTCGTTCGGCGATCCGCTGGCCGCCTCGATTCCGACGCACGTCACGCTGCTGCCGCCGACTCCGGTTCCGGCCGGCGGCCTGGACGAGATCGAGGAGCACCTGCGCGCGGTCGCCGAGTCGGAGCGGCCGTTCCACATCCGGCTGCGCGGCACCGCCACCTTCCGGCCGGTGTCGCCGGTGGTGTTCGTCTCGCTCGCGGACGGCATCGGGGCCTGCGAGCAGGTCGAGCGCAAGGTGCGTTCCGGCCCGCTGGCCCGCGACCTGCATTTTCCCTACCACCCGCACGTGACCGTGGCCCATGACCTGCCCGAAGAGATCCTCGACCGGGCGTTCAAAGAGCTCGCCGACTATGACGCGCGCTTCTCGGTGATGGGGTTTTCGCTGTACGAACATGGCGCCGACGGTGTCTGGCGGCGGCAGCGGGACTATTTGTTCCAGACGGGCGGCTCCGGCCCGCATCCCAAGAGCAGTTGCCCGCCTGCCTGAGCGTTGTGGGTTACACGAAAGTGATTGGTAGCCCATACACCGGGAAATTCGCCAAGGGCTTAATGCCGCGGTAAACCACCCCGTGACCTCGTACGTCTTTATCTATGACAGAAGGCCCACAAAGCTTCGGGGTGGCTGGGGCGCCGACTTTGTGCTGATCCGGTGTCCGTCTCAGTGAGCGCAATTGTGTGGTCAATCTCGTGGTAATAGTTCAGTCACCCGCAACCCAAGAAGTTCAGCGTGGTCGTCCGCTCAGCCGACCGCCGATAACGCGTCTGACCAGATATTTCGACGGCGCGCTCGACCTGGCGGTGGTGGCGTTCGCCGGGTGGACCCTGCTTTATCACCTCAACCTCTTGCTGCACCTCCGGACGACGCCGCTGCTGTTCCTGTGGGCGGTGTCGATGGCGGCGCTGGGCTTCGGCTATGTCCTGCTGCGCCGGCGTTCCCGGGGGCGATGGGTCCCGCTGCCGCTGTGGCTCGCCGACGAGCCGCGCGGCGGCCGGCTCGCCCGATGGCAGGCCGGCGTCGCGATCGCGCTCGGCGTGGCCGCCGGGGTCACGGCGGGGCTGCCCAGGTCGGCGGTGCCCTGGGCGGTACCGATCGCGCTCGGCCTGGGCGCCGTGGTGCTCACGGCCGGGTGGCTGCTGAGCGACCGGGGGCGCGCCGCACCGCCGGCGGCCATCGGCCGCGGCTCCATCCTGGCCCTGCTGACCGGGGGCGGGCTGGCAGTACTGTCGCTGTTCACCGTCAACCCCGACGGCGACGACGCGTACTTCGTGTCCCGGTCGGTGTGGATCGCGGCGCGCGGCCGCATTCCGAACAAGGACGTCATCTTCACCGACCAGGGCGTCGGCCATGTCGCCGGCGAGGTGCCGATCTCGTCGGTCGAGGCGCTGAACGGCGCGCTGGCGCACCTGTTCGGCCTGTCTGGCGCGTCGGTCACCTGGTACGGCTTCCTGCCCGTGGTGACGTTCGGGGCCGTCTGGGCGGCGTGGCGGCTGACCCGGGAGTGGGCGCCGCGCCGGGCGACCGCATGCCTTGCGGTCGCGGTGATCTACCTGCTCTGGTCGGGCACGAGCACGGGCTCGCTCGGCTCGTTCCACCTCATCAGGATGTGGCAGGGCAAGGGCGTGTTCGTGTCGCTGCTCGTGCCGCTGCTCTACGCGTACCTGACCGTGTGGGCCGAGCGCCGCGAACGGCGGGCGCTCGCCCTCGCGGCCGCCGCCGGGGTCTGTGCGGTCGGCCTCACCTCGACCGCGATCTTCCTGATGCCGCTCGTGGTGGCGGCGGCCGTCGTCCCGCTGCTGGTCACCCGCCGCGTACGGGTCGGGCTGCCGGCCTGCGCCGCGGCCGCGTATCCGATCGCCGCCGGGCTCGTGGTGGCGCTGCTCGCCGAGAACTCAGAGGTCACCGGCACGTTCCGGACGGCGGCGGCCGCGTACGCCCTGGTGCTGCTGACCGGGGTCATGGGTGCGATCTCGGGCTGCGCGCTGTGGCTGGGGCCGTGGCTGGCCAGACGGGGCGTGCCCGCCCTCATCGTCGCCGGCATCGCCGGGGTGACCACTGTTCTGCTGGTGCCCGGCGTCCTGGAGTTCATCCGCGGGCTGATCCCCGCCGACGCGGTCCTGTGGCGGGTGCCGTGGATCGCGCCGATCCCCGTCCTCGTGGGGCTGATAGCGGCCGTACGGCTCCCGCGCTGGCGTGGGGTGCCGGGGGTGGCCCTAAGCGCCGCCATCGTCGTGACCGGACTGCCGCTGTGGTCGGCGCAGAATGGCACGACTCTCTCTTCGCGTCCGGCGTGGAAGGCCGACCCCGGGCATCTCGGGACCGCCCGGGCGGTGCTCCGGGCCAACACCGGCGGCGGCACTGTGCTCGCGCCGTTCCGGATCATGCGGTACGTCCCGTTGCTCACCACCACCCAGCACGCGGCCGTACCCAACCTGCACTACCTGCGGAACCTGCCGGCGGACGACACGTTCATCGCCGACCGGAAGCTGCTCAGCACCCTGGCGAGCCGCTCGGCCGGGCCGCACCCGGCGGCGGAGAGCGTCCGGGCCGCGCTCGGCCGGGTCGGCGTGACGTACGCCTGCGTCTGGGCGAGCAACACCGACGGGCTCCGGCTGCTGCAAGCGGCCGGGTTCGGCAACGAGCAACGCATCGACGGGCTGAAATGCGTGTCGCCCTGACTCCCGCATGATCCAGGTATCGGGCGGAATCATAGGGGTACGGACCGTACATGAACGGGCTGGTCACCGGTGTGCAGCACCACGTCGAGTCGGCTCGCGAACGTGGCGTGAAACTGCTGCGGGCGACCCGTCGGCGTTCGCGCTGGTTCGACCACATGGCCCGCGCCTACCAGCGCTACCAGAACCATCGCGGCGACCGGATGGCCGCCGCCATGACCTACTTCGGATTCCTGTCGTTCTTCCCGCTGCTCGCCCTGGCCTACGCGCTGCTCGGCTACCTGGTCGGGGTCAGTGAGAAGGCGCGGGACTACCTCGTCGACGCGATCAACTCGGTGCTGCCGGGGCTGGCCGACAAGGTCCCGATCGAGCAGATCGCCCAGGCCAAGACGACCGCCGGGCTCATCGGCCTGGTCGGTCTGCTGATCACCGGGCTCGGCTGGGTCGACGCCGTACGGCAGTCGATGCGCGAGATCTGGGGAAACGACCCGACCGGCGGCGGAAACTTCGTGGTCAAGAAGCTGTGGGACGTCGGCGTGCTGACCTTCCTCGGCACGATGCTGATTCTCTCGGTGGCGGCGTCCGGGCTGGCCACCCAGGCGACGCACGGCGTGCTCGACTTCCTCGGCCTCGCCGACGTCACCGGCATGGGCACCGCCCTATGGGTGCTGTCGCTGGGCATCGCGATCTTCTTCGACGCCGTGATGTTCCTGGTGGTGTTCACACGGCTGTCCGGAACCCAGGCGCCGTGGCGGCGGGTCATCAGGGGCGCGCTGTTCGGCGCGGTCGGCTTCGAGTTCCTCAAGCTGATCGCGGCGCTGCTGATCGGCAGGACGACGCACAACCCGGTGTACGCCTCATTCGCGGTCGTGGTGGGCCTGCTGATCTGGATCGACGTGGTCTCCCGATTCGTGCTGTTCGCCGCCGCCTGGACGGCCACCAGACGCGTGATCTTGAGCGCGGACGGGGCCGACGACGTCACGGTCCTCGCCCCGGACAAGGGCCAGGGCGACGACAAGAGCCAGGGCGACGACAAGAGCCAAGGCGACGACAACAAGGGCCGGGGCGACAACAAGAGCCAAGGCGACGACAGGGACGAGGGCGACGCCGGAGACCGGCCGGCGGACGCTAGTCGCGCACGCCCTGGTCGGGATGATCGGCTGCGTCGGACGCCCGGTCGGGGTCCGTCGGTTCCACAAGCTTGACGTTGCCGGCCTCGTCGGCGGCCGGCCGCCCGCCGGCCTCGCCGGCTTCGTCGGTCCACCGGCGCCGGCGGCGCACCCACAGGACGAGACCGGTGCCCACGACGATCAAGACGGCGGCGCCTGCGATCGGCCGGCTCCAGCTGCGCCCGGAGCCGTCGGCCGTGGGCGCCAGCGGGCCCAGCACCTTGCCGACGCCCTTGCTCGCCGGTTCTTTCTTCTTCTGCGTGTCGACCGGGTCCACCAGCGTGCCCACCGGCTTGACCTTGCCGCGCGCCTGGAAACCCCAGTTCAGCAGCTGGGTGGCGTACGTCCACAGCTGTGGGGAGTGCATGAGCGCGATGATGATCGTGTGCCCGCCGCGCCGGGCGGCGCCGACGAAGGTCTGCTGGGCGGCGTTGGTGTAGCCGTTCTTGCCGCCGATCATGCCCCGGTACGCGTGCGGTTCCCCCGGCAGCAGCCGATCGTGTGAATAGATCGGGTACCCGCCAGTCTTCTTGCCCTTCTTGCGCTGCTTCTTCGTCGGCAGCGCCGGCCAGTGCGCGTTGACGGTCCCCACGTACTCGCGGAAGTCCGGCAGCCGGAGCCCCTGCCGCATGATCAGTGCGAGGTCGTACGCGGAGGTGTGCTGGGTCTTGATGTTCAGCCCGAGGTCGACGTCGAGGCCGTTGGGGGAGCCGGCCAGCGTGTCGTTTGCCTGCAGCCGCCGCGCCTCGGCGTTCATGGTGTTCAGCGTGCGCTGGTAGCCCCCGTGCGCCTGGGTCAGCGCGACCGCGGCGTCGTTGCCGGACACCATGATGGCCGCCTTGAACAGGTCTTCGACCCGGTACTTCAGCTTCGGCGTCATGCCGACCTTGGTGCCCTCGACGTCGCAGGTGCGCCGGGTGGGCCGTACCATCGCCGCACGGTCGAGCTTGGGGATCAACGAGATCGCGGTGAGCGTCTTCATCGTGCTCGCCGGCAGGAAGTGCCCGTGCGGGTCCTTCGCGGCCAGCACCTCGCCCGTGTCGCCGTCGGCGATGACGTACGACGAGGCCGCCAGCTTCGGCGGCGCCAGCCCTGCGGACCGGTCGACGACCACGCCGGTGGCGCCCAGCTGCGCGCCGCCGATCGGCTCTGGCGGCGCCTTGGCGGTGGCCAGGGCGGCGGGCGCCGGGGCGACGGAGCACAGGCACGCGGCGCAGAGCGGCGCGGTGAGGAGAGCGAAGGTTCGGCGCAGGGTTCGCATGATCCCAGCAAGCGTAGGGGACCGGCCTTACGGCGCGGTATGAATCAGTACGTAAGAAGGAGACGCCCTCCGATGTGCAGGCGTTCGGCATGTCCCGTGTGAACAGAGTCACCGTCTACTTACCCACGTGACCGCCGTACGATCGGTCGCAACGAAGCCTATAGACGGGTCGCAACGAAGGCTTTAAGACGAGCCCGCTCGCGAAGCGAGCCAATTCAACACTGCGAGCAGGCCTCGCGGAGCGAGCCTGCGAGTGGAGCGAGGCACATGAGCACTGAGTCGGGTCTGCCGATCGAAGCGGTGTACGGGCCGGGCGCCCCGGCCGGGTTCGACCCGGGGGAGCAGCTCGGCGAGCCGGGGGAGTTTCCGTTCACCCGCGGCGTGTATCCGACGATGTACACGACGCGGCCGTGGACGATGCGGCAGTACGCCGGGTTCGCCACCGCGACGGAGTCGAACCGGCGCTACCACCAGCTGATCGAAGCCGGTACGTCGGGGCTGTCGGTGGCGTTCGACTTGCCCACGCAGATGGGGTACGACTCCGATTCACCGGTCGCGCACGGCGAGGTCGGCAAGGTGGGCGTGGCCATCGACTCGATCGAGGACATGCGGTTGCTGTTCGACGGCATCCCGCTCGATCGCGTCTCCACCTCGATGACGATCAACGCGCCCGCGGCCGTACTGCTGCTGCTCTATGAGCTGGTGGCCGAGGAGCAGGGCATGCCGGGGTCGGCGCTGACCGGCACGATCCAGAACGACATCCTCAAGGAGTACATCGCCCGCGGCACGTACATCTTCCCGCCCAAGCCGTCGCTGCGGCTGATCGCGGACACGTTCTCGTACTGCCAGGCGGAGATCCCCAAGTGGAACACGATCTCGATCTCCGGCTACCACATGGCCGAGGCGGGCGCGACGCCCGTCCAGGAGATCGCGTTCACGCTCGCCAACGCCCGGGAGTACGTGCGGGCGGCGGTGGCGTCCGGCCTCGACGTCGACACGTTCGGGCCGCGGCTGTCGTTCTTCTTCGTGGCCCGGACGACGCTGCTCGAGGAGGTCGCGAAGTTCCGGGCGGCCCGCCGGATCTGGGCGCGGATCATGCGGGACGAGTTCGGCGCGACCAATCCCAAGGCGCAGATGCTGCGGTTCCACACCCAGACCGCCGGCGTCCAGCTCACCGCGCAGCAGCCCGAGGTCAACATGGTGCGGGTGGCGATCCAGGCGCTTTCCGCGGTCCTGGGCGGCACCCAGTCGCTGCACACGAACTCCTACGACGAGGCGATCGCGCTGCCGACCGAGAAGGCCGCGCGGCTGGCGGTGCGCACCCAGCAGGTCATCGCGCACGAGACCGACCTGACCAAGACGGTCGATCCGTTCGCCGGGTCGTACGCGATCGAGTCGATGACCTCCGACATCGAGGAGGCCGTCCACGAGCTGATGACGCGGGTCGAGGAACTGGGCGGCGCGGTGAACGCCATCGAGCGCGGCTTCCAGAAGAACGAGATCGAGCGGTCGGCGTACCAGGTCGCCAAGGAGATCGACAACGGCGAGCAGGTCGTTGTGGGAGTCAACAGGTTCCAGATGGCGGAGGAAGACCCCTACGAGCCGCTGCGTGTGGACCCGGCCATCGAGGCCGCCCAGGCGGCCCGGCTCGCCGACCTGCGCCGGGAGCGCGACAACGACGAGGTCCGCCGCTGTCTCGACGAGCTGCGCCGGGCCGCCGAAAAGGAAGGCGCCGAGGCCGTGCACGGGGAGATCGGCGCGGGCCACGGCAATCTCCTCTATCCGTTGAAAGCGGCCCTCCGGAACCGCGCAACCGTCGGCGAAGTCTGCGACGCCTTGCGTGACGTTTGGGGGGCCTATGTTCCAACTGATGCCTACTGATTCCATCTGGATTAGATAACTAGTTATTTTGAGTGACACCCAGAACGGCCATTGCTAGTCACGCTTAGTCACTTAGTTCCGAGGGGGCTGCCCCGGACGAGTCAAGTCGGTCGCGGAGGGCAGGACTTCAATCAGGCGACGGTTGTATGGCGGCATGATGGTTATGGACAACACGTGATCGACGTTTGTCCGGGCATTGGGTTGCACTGGCCGATTTCGCGCCACGTGCCACGCATCGACCTGCGAGGATCGAGGATGGAGGTTGGCCGTGGCCATTGAGTTCAACCCATCGCGTGGCGCGACGCTCGGCATCGAGTGGGAACTCCAGCTCATCGACGTGGAGACACGGCTACTGCGCCAGGACGCTCGCGAGATCCTGGCCGCACTGCCCGCGCTCAGCGAGGCCGCCGACATCCCCAAGATTCGGCACGAACTCATGGAATCGACGATCGAGATCGTGACGGACATCTGTCACACCGTCGGCGAGGCCAAGGCCGATCTCACCGCGACCGTCGACCAGATCAGGTCGGTGGCGGGCCCTCGGGGCCTCGCGCTGGCCTGCACCGGGACCCATCCGGTCAGCGACTGGCGCGACGCCGTGATGGCGCCGGTCGAGCGTTATGCCGAGCTCGTCCAGCAGATGCAGTGGCTGGCCCGGCGCATCCAGACCTTCGGCGTCCACGTGCACGTGGGCGTGCAGAGCGCCGACAAGGCGATCCCCATCGTCAACGCGCTCGCCGCCTACCTGCCGCACTTCCTCGCACTGACCGCGTCCAGCCCGTATTGGAGCGGTCTCGACACCGGTCTCGCCTCCAGCCGGGCCATCGTCTTCGGCTCCCTGCCGACCGCCGGCCCGCCACATCTGCTGGCCGACTGGGCCGAGTTCGAGGAATACATGGCGACGCTGATCAGGGCCGGCACGATCCGCAGCATCAAAGAGGTCTGGTGGGACATCCGACCGCATCCGGATTTCGGCACGATCGAAATACGTATGATGGACGGCATCCCTACACTGCGTGAAGTAGGCATGGCCGCGGCGCTCTGCCAGAGCCTGGTGACCCTTTTCGATCAACAGATCGATCGCGGCTATACCCTGCCGCGTCCGGCGGCCTGGGTGGTACGGGACAATAAATGGCGTGCCACCAGATATGGCCTCGACGCTATCGTTATCACCGATGACAGTGGCAGCACTGCTCCGCTGCGCGACCACCTATACGAGCTGATCAGAGAGCTCGAGCCGGTCGCCGACCGCATCGGCTGCGCGGAGGAGCTCAAAGTGGCCAGCGATGTACTTGATCAGGGGGCGTCCTACGAACGGCAGCGGGCCATCCGCGCCGAGGGCGGCACGTTGGAGGATGTTGTCGCCGCATCCATCACTGAGTTCCGCGAGGACAGGTTTGTCAGCCCGCGGGAGGCGGCTCATGCCGGGGCATGAGCCGGAGGGGGTCCACATGACCTGGCAGCCGGGGGTGCTGCAGATGCAGCTGGAAGCCTTCCTGGCACAGCACGAGAAGCAGCTGATCGCGTTCCGTCGCGACCTGCACATGCATCCTGAGCTCGGGTTCGACGAGCACCGCACGACCAAGCGCATCCTCGAGCAGTTGACGGCGGCCGGGCTGAACCCGGTGGCGCTGCCCAAGGGCACGGGCCTGATCTGCGACATCGGCCCCTCAGCGGGCTTTTCGGGCGACGGCCCCACGGTCGCGCTCCGCGCCGACATCGATGCGCTACCGCTGGTAGACGAGAAGGACGTGCCGTACCACTCGACCGTCGCCGGCGTCTGCCACGCCTGTGGTCACGACGTGCACACGGCCATGCTGGTGGGGGTCGGTCAGTTCCTGGCGCAGCAGGCCGCCGACGGGTTGCTGCCCGGGCGGGTCCGGCTGATCTTCCAGCCCGCCGAAGAGATCCCGGGCGGCGCGCTCGACGTGATGGCCGCCGGCGGGATCGCGGGCGTCGACCGGATCTTCGCGCTGCACTGCGACCCACGCATCGAGGTCGGCCGGCTCGGCCTGCGCGCCGGCCCGATCACCGCGGCCTGCGACAAGGTGTACGTCAACGTGACCGGCCCCGGCGGGCACACAGCCCGGCCGCATCTCACCGCCGACCTGGTGTACGCGCTGGCCAAGATCGTCACCGAGCTGCCGGCGGCGCTGTCCCGCCGGGTCGACCCGCGCTCCAGCCTCAGCCTGGTCTGGGGACGGGTGGCCGCCGGCTCGGTGGCCAACGCGATCCCGGACGACGGAGTGGCCGAGGGCACCGTTCGCTGCCTCGACGACGAGGCCTGGCACGCCGCCCCCGACCTGATGCGGGCCCTGCTGGAGTCCGTGGCCGGCGCCTACGACGTCAAGGCCGATCTCGAGTACGTACGCGGGGTCCCGCCCACGGTCAACGAGTCGACCAGCGTGGAGATGTTCCGCGAGGCGGCCGGCGAGGTGCTCGGCGAGGACGCCGTCGTGCCGACGCCGCAGAGCCTCGGCGGCGAGGACTTCGGCTGGTACCTCGAGTCGATTCCCGGCGCCCTGGGCCGGCTGGGCGTGGCCGAGCCCGGCCAGGCCGGCGAGTACGACCTGCACCGCGGCACCTTCGACGTCGACGAGCGCTGCATCGGTGTCGGCGTCAGCGTCATGGCGGCCACGGCCCTGACAGCGCTCAACACACCGTCCAATGGGGCGGCGTCGGCCGCGTGGGAAGGGCGTCGGCCCAGCTCAGAGGCGATCGAGGGCGTCGCGCTGGCCTGATCCAGGGTCGGACGCCGGGTGCTCCGCCCGGCCGGTGTACGCTCCGGGTAGAAAAGTGGCCTCACCGGCCGGTTGACGGGGCCCTGACCTGTGACGTTGGGCTCTCGCATTGGTAACGGACCCGTTGCGAGACGGTAGCCGTGTTCTGGACAGTTCGGTCGGCCGGTTATCGTCCGAACGATTTCATGCTGATTTCTGCCAATTGGCATGCACGCGGGCGTTGGGGAACCGGGAAGGAGCGCTACGTTGCGCCGTGGAATGAGAATCACCGCCGCAGTGCTGGCGAGCGCCATGCTTACGCTGGGCGCCGCCGCGTGTGGTGGGAGTGATGACAACACCACGTCGGGCGGCGGGGGTGGCACTGCGAGCAAGGCTGCCCTCAAGGTCGGCATGGCATACGACATCGGCGGTCGAGGCGACCAGTCGTTCAATGACGCCGCCGCACGCGGCCTGGATCAGGCCAAGTCCGAGTTCGGCGTCCAGGCCAAGGAGCTCGAGGCGACGGCCGGCGAGACAGACGCCCAGAAGGAGGAGCGGCTGCGGCTGCTCGCCGAGCAGGGGTACAACCCGGTCATCGCGGTCGGCTTCGCCTACTCCGGCCCGGTGGGCAAGATCGCCAAGGAGTTCCCGGACATCAAGTTCGCCATCATCGACGACGCCAACGCCAAGGCCGCGAACATCGCCAACCTCACGTTCGCTGAGGAGCAGGGGTCGTACCTCGTCGGGGTGGCCGCGGCGCTGAAGTCCAAGAAGAAGAACGTCGGCTTCATCGGCGGCGTAAACGTGCCGCTGATCCAGAAGTTCCAGGCCGGGTACGAGGCGGGCGTCAAGTCCGTCGACCCGAAGATCAAGATTCAGTCGAACTACCTGACCCAGCCGCCGGACTTCACGGGGTTCAACGATCCGGCCAAGGGCAAGACGGCGGCGCAGGGCATGTTCGACAACGGCGCCGACATCGTCTATGCGGCGGCCGGCGGCTCCGGGGGCGGCGTGTTCGACGCGGCCAAGGCCGCGAACAGCATGGCCATCGGGGTGGACTCCGACCAGGCGCTCACCGCGAAGCCGGACGTCCGCGGCGTGATCATGACCTCGATGATCAAGAAGGTCGACGTCGCCGTGCACTCGTTCATCAAGAACGTGCAGGACAACCAGTTCAAGGCCGGGCAGACCGTGTTCGATCTCAAGGCCGACGGAGTAGGCTACGCCACCACAGGCGGCAAGATCGACGACATCAAGTCCCAGCTCGACACCGACAAGCAGAAGATCATCAGCGGTCAGATCACCGTTCCGACCAAGCCCTAGTGGCTGATCGCACGGGCCCGGGCAGTCCCACATCGCGGCCCGGGCCCGTGTGGCGCGTAAGGGGGAGGGGATCCGTATTTCCTCTGAGACGACCGCTCCCGCCGTTGGAGCAGACGCCGCACCGGCCGTAGAGCTGCACGGCATCACCAAGCGGTTCCCCGGCGTGGTCGCCAACCACGACATCGACATCGAGGTACGGCGCGGTACCGTGCACGCCATCGTCGGCGAGAACGGGGCCGGCAAGTCGACCTTGATGAAGATCCTCTACGGCATGCAGCGCCCCGACGAGGGCAGCATCGTGGTCGACGGCCAGGCCGCGACGTTCCATTCGCCGTCGGACGCGATCGGGCGCGGCATCGGCATGGTGCACCAGCACTTCATGCTGGCCGACTACCTCACCGTGCTGGAGAACGTCGTGCTGGGCGCGGAAGGCCTGCACGGCATCGGCGCCGCCGCCCGGCGCCGCATCAAGGAGATCTCCGACCAGTACGGCCTCGGCGTACAGCCGGACCGGATGGTCGAGGATCTCGGGGTCGGCGACCGGCAGCGGGTTGAGATCCTCAAGGTCCTCTACCGCGGCGCGCACATTCTGATCCTCGACGAGCCCACGGCCGTACTGGTGCCGCAGGAGGTCGACGAGCTGTTCGCCAACCTGCGGGAGCTGAAACGCGAGGGCCTCACCGTCATCTTCATCTCGCACAAGCTCGACGAGGTGCTTTCGGTCGCCGACTGGATCACGGTGATCCGGCGCGGCACCACCGTGGCGTCGGTCGACCCCCCTTCGGTGACCGCCCGCGAGCTCGCCCACCTCATGGTCGGCAGCGAGCTGCCGGTGCCCGAGCTGCGCGAGTCCACGGTCACCGACCAGCCGATTCTCCAGGTCACCGGGCTGACCGTACGCAGTCCCGAGGGCCGGGCGGTGCTCGAGGACGTGTCGTTCACGATCCACCGCGGCGAGGTGCTCGGGCTCGCCGGCGTCGAGGGCAACGGGCAGGCGGAGCTGGTCGAGGCGATCATGGGCATGCGCCCCATCGACACCGGCGAGATCGTCCTCGCCGGCAAGACGGTGAGCGCCTGGGACACCCGGCGACGCCGCGACGCGGGTATCGGCTACATCCCCGAGGACCGGCAGCGGCACGGGCTGCTGCTGGAGGCGCCGCTGTGGGAGAACAGGGTGCTCGGCCACCAGACCACCCGGCCGAACGTCAAGGGCCCGTGGATCGACCGTGCCGGGGCGCGCGCCGACACCCGCCGCATCGTGTCCGCCTACGACGTCCGTACGCCGGGGATCGATGTGCTGGCGTCGTCGCTGTCCGGCGGCAACCAGCAAAAGCTCATCGTGGGCCGGGAGATGAGCGGTGATCCGGTGCTGCTCGTGGCCGCGCATCCGACCAGGGGGGTGGACGTCGGCGCGCAGGCGTTCATCTGGGACCAGCTGCGGGCCGCGCGCGCGAACGGGCTGGCCGTGCTGATGATCTCCGCCGACCTGGACGAACTGATCGGTATGTCCGACTCGCTGAAGGTCATGCTGCGGGGCCGGCTGGTCGCCGACGTCGACCCGCAGACGGTGACCCCGGAGGAACTGGGCAGCGCGATGACGGGCGCGGGCGACTCCGCAGACTCGGCCGACTCCGCCGAATCGGGGGAGGCAACGCAATGATCAGTCGGTTCGATCCCCGCCGGCTGCTGGTCGGGCTCGCCGCCCCGGTGCTGGCGGTGCTGTTCGCGTTCGGGATCACGTCATTGGTGCTGGTGGCCACTGGCCACAACCCGTTCTCCACGCTCTCGACAATGCTCGACCACGCGGCGAAGCCGCGGAACCAGGTGCTGATCATCAACCTGGCGACGACGTACTACCTTTCCGCCTTGGCCGTCGCCATCGGGTTCCGAATGAACCTGTTCAACATCGGCGTCGACGGCCAGTACCGGCTCGCGGCGATGCTGGCGGCCGTCGTCGGCGGCGCGGTCCACCTGCCGGCGGTCATTCACGTCACGCTCATCGTGCTGACCGCCATGGTCGTCGGCGCGCTGTGGGCCGGCATCGCGGGGCTGCTCAAGGCGACCCGCGGCGTCAGCGAGGTCATCTCCACGATCATGCTGAACGTCATCGCGACCGGCGTGGTCGCGTACCTGCTGACGCCGGAGATCTTCGCCGTACCGGTCGCGGGCAGCAACAACATCGGCACCAAGCCGATCCCGGCGTCCGGGCAAATGCCGGGCCTGCCGTTGATCCCCGACACCCCGTCGAAGGTGTTCGGCTTCATCATCGTCGCGGCGATCGCCGGCGCGGCCTACTGGGTGCTGCTGGAACGTACGAGGTTCGGCTTCGACCTGCGGGCCACCGGACAGTCGGAGTCCGCGGCGGTGGCCAGCGGCGTGAACGTCCGGCAAATGATCATTTACGCGATGCTGATCTCCGGCGCGGTGGCCGGCCTGGTCGGCATGCCGCAGCTGCTCGGCGACTCCTACCAATACAGCCTCGACTTCCCCGCCGGGCTGGGCTTCACCGGCATCGCGATCGCGCTGCTCGGCCGCAACCATCCAGTCGGGATCGCGATCGGCGCGCTGCTGTGGGCCTTCCTCGACGGGGCCTCCAACATCCTCGACTTCCAGGGAATCGCACCGGAGATCGTCAAGATCATGCAGGGCGGCCTCGTGTTGTCGGTCGTTGTGGCGTACGAGCTGGTCCGCCGCTACCGGCTGGCCGCCGAGCAGCGACGGGTCGGTCGCGCGCTCGCCAGAACCGCCGCCGAACCGGAAGGGGCCACAGCATGAGCGCGCCGCAGGCTTGCGCGGGAGGCACGGCATGAGCGCGACCCTGGCACCTGGCCCCGAGACCGTGTCCCGGCAGCGACTCACCGGCCTGACCTGGCAGACCACCGCGCTGGGCGCGCTGGGGCTGATCCTGTTGCTGTCGGTGGTACGGCTGGTGACCGGTGCCGACGACATCACCTCGAGCGGCACCACGGCCGCCGCGCTCGGCCTGGCGGTGCCGATCGGCATGGCCGGGCTGGGCGGGCTGTGGTCCGAGCGCGCCGGGGTCGTCAACATCGGCCTCGAGGGCATGATGATCCTCGGCACCTGGTGCGGGGCCTGGGCCGGGTACCACTGGGGACCCTGGGCCGGACTGGTGGCCGGGGCGGTCGGCGGCGCGCTCGGCGGTCTGCTGCACGCCATCGCCACCGTTAGCTTCGGCGTCGACCACATCGTGTCCGGTGTGGCGATCAACATCCTCGGGCTTGGCGTCACCCAGTTCCTTTCGGTGCTGGCGTTCGAGGGCGAGCCCGGCGGCAGCACCACCCAGTCGCCGCCGCTCAAGGACTTCCCGACGGTCAGCCTGCCGGGCCTATCGGACCCGCTGCACACGCTGGAGGAGAAGGGCTGGTTCTTCGTGTCCGACGTCGCCGGGATCCTGCGGGGGCTGACGACCAACGTGTCGCTGTTCACCCTGATCGCGGTGATCCTCGTGCCGGCGACGTTCTTTGTGCTGTGGCGTACGGCCTTCGGGCTGCGGCTGCGGTCCTGCGGCGAAAACCCGGGCGCGGCGGAGTCGCTCGGCGTCAACGTCTACAAGTACAAGTACATCGCGGTCATGGCCTCGGGTGCGTTCGCCGGCATCGGCGGGGCGTTCCTGTCCATCGTCGCCGCCGGCATCTACCGCGAGGGGCAGACGGCGGGCCGCGGCTTCATCGGGCTGGCCGCGATGATCTTCGGCAACTGGCGGCCGGCCGGGCTGGCCGCGGGCGCCGGGCTGTTCGGCTACACCGACGCGCTGCAGCTGCGCCGCGGCGGCGAGTCGGTGCACGCGCTGCTGCTGCTGGTCGCGCTGATCCTGGTGGCCGTCGCGATCTGGCACGCCATACGTGGCCGCCCGAAGGCGGCGCTGATCGCCGTCGGGGCGGCGGCGGTCGTCTTCGTGATCTTCATCCCGACCAACAGCGTGCCCGGTCAGTTCACGTCGTTCGCGCCGCACCTCGCCACGCTGCTGGTGCTGTCGATCTCGGCGCAACGGCTGCGCATGCCGAAGGCCGACGGCCGGCCGTACCGGCGGGGCGAGCAGCACTAACCGATGAACGCGGTCGACTGGGGGGCGCTGCGGGACGCGGCGAGGCAGGCGATGCGCCGGGCGTACGCCCCGTACTCCCACTTCCCGGTGGGTGCCGCCGGATTGACCGACGACGGACGGATCATCGCCGGCTGCAACGTCGAGAACGCCTCGTACGGCCTCGGGCTGTGCGCCGAGTGCGGTCTCGTGTCGGCCCTGCACGGCACGGGGGGCGGTCGGCTGGTCGCGGTGGCGATCGTCGATGGCGACGGTGCGCCGCTCATGCCGTGCGGACGCTGCCGGCAGCTGTTGTGGGAGCACGGCGGCGCGACGATGCTGCTGGACACGGCGAACGGCGTCCGGCCGCTGCGCGAGATCCTGCCCGACGCCTTCGGCCCCGACGACCTGGACCGCATGCGGAAGGAGTCCTGAGTGGACGCCATCGACGTCATCCTCGCCAAGCGAGACCGCGGGGAGCTCACCGATGAGCAGATCAACTGGGTCGTCGCCGCCTACACCAAGGGTGAGGTGGCCGAGGAGCAGATGGCGGCGCTGGCCATGGCGATCGTGCTCAACGGCATGACCCGCCGCGAGGTTGCCACCTGGACCGACGCGATGATCCGTACCGGCGAGCGGATGGACTGGTCCGCGCTCGACCGGCCGACCACCGACAAGCACTCCACCGGCGGGGTGGGCGACAAGATCACGTTGCCGCTGGCCCCGACGGTCGCCGCCTGCGGTGCCGCGGTGCCGCAGCTGTCCGGGCGCGGGCTCGGCCACACCGGCGGCACCCTCGACAAGCTGGAGTCGATCCCGGGCTGGCGGGCCTCGCTTTCTACCGAAGAGATGCTCGGCGTGCTGCACGACGCCGGGGCGGTCGTGTGCGCTGCCGGCGCCGGGCTGGCCCCCGCCGACCGCAAGCTGTACGCCCTGCGCGACGTCACGGGCACCGTGGAGTCGATCCCGCTCATCGCCAGCTCGATCATGTCGAAGAAGATCGCCGAGGGCACCGGCGCGCTGGTACTCGACGTCAAGGTCGGCTCCGGGGCGTTCATGAAGACCGCGGACGACGCTCGCCGGCTGGCCCAGACGATGGTCGGCATCGGCGCCGACCACGGCCTGCGTACGGTGGCCCTGCTCACCGCCATGGACCGGCCGCTGGGCCGGGCCGTCGGCAACGCCGTCGAGGTCGCCGAGTCGGTCGAGGTGCTGGCCGGCGGCGGGCCGGCCGACGTCGTCGAGCTGACCGTACGGCTGGCCCGGGAGATGCTCGCCGGGGCCGGGCTGGACGGCGGCAAGGACCCGGCCGACGCGCTGCGCGACGGGTCCGCCATGGACGTCTGGCGCCGCATGATCACCGCTCAAGGCGGCGACCCCGATGCGCCGCTGCCCACGGCGAACGAGTCGTACGACGTGGTCGCGCCGGCGGACGGAGTACTGGCCAGGCTCGACGCGTACGGGGTCGGGGTGGCGGCGTGGCGACTCGGCGCCGGACGCGCTCGCAAGGAGGATCCGGTGTCGGCGGCGGCCGGGATCGTCTGCCACGCCAAGCCCGGCGACGAGGTCAAGGCCGGGGCGCCGCTGCTCACCCTGTACGCCGACGACCCGGGCCGTTTCGACCGCGCGCTGCAGGCCCTCGACGGCGCCGTCGAGGTCCGCCCGGGCGCCAGGCCCGTGCTGTTTCCCCTGGTGATCGAACGGGTGATCGCCTGAGGGCGCGGGAAGGGAGGTACGTTCGTACCGTGACTAATCAGCCGACCATTGACGACATCCGGCGAGCCCCGAAGGTGCTGCTGCACGATCACCTCGATGGGGGCGTGCGTCCCGAGACGGTCGTCGACCTCGCCGCGGAGACGGGCTATGGCGGGCTGCCCACGAGCGACGCGGCCGAGCTGCGGCTCTGGTTCACCGAGGCGGCCAACTCCGGTTCGCTGGAGCGCTACCTGGAGACGTTCGCGCACACGGTCGGGGTGATGCAGACCGCGGGTGCGCTGCAGCGGGTCGCGTACGAGTGCGGGGAGGACCTCGCGGTCGACGGTGTCGTCTACGCCGAGGTGCGGTTCGCCCCCGAGCAGCACACCGGGACCGGGCTGTCGCTGGAGCAGGTCGTCGAGGCCGTGCTGGCCGGCTTCGCCGAAGCCGGCCGCGACCACGGCATCCGGGTCGGCACGCTCCTCACCGCGATGCGCCACCAGGCGCGCAGCCGCGAGATCGCCGAGCTGTCCGTGCGCTATCGCGACACCGGGGTCGTCGGCTTCGACATCGCGGGCGCGGAGGCCGGTTACCCGCCCACCCGGCACCTCGACGCATTCGAGTACCTCCAGCGCGAGAACGCGCACTTCACGATCCACGCGGGCGAGGGGTTCGGGCTGCCGTCGATCTGGCAGGCGATCCAGTGGTGCGGAGCCGACCGCCTCGGCCACGGCGTACGGATCATCGACGACATCTCCGACCACGACAGCGACGAGCCGAAGCTCGGCCGGCTGGCGGCATACGTACGGGACAAGCGCATTCCGCTGGAGATGTGCCCGACGTCCAACGTGCAGACGGGGGCGGCCAAGTCGATCGCCGAGCACCCGATAGGCCTGCTGCGGCGGCTGTTCTTCCGCGTCACCGTCAACACCGACAACCGGCTGATGAGCGACACCACCCTGTCGAAGGAGTTCGCCAACCTGGTTGAGGCGTTCGGGTACGGCTGGGACGACCTGCAGTGGTTCACGGTCAACGCCATGAAGTCGGCCTTCATCGGGTTCGACGAGCGGCTGGAGCTCATCAACGGGATCATCAAACCGACGTTCGCGCAGCTCAAGTGGCAGCGCGGCACGCAGCTCACCTCACGCGCCCGGCGGGCCACGTGAAACCGGTCGTCTTCCGTTCGACGGCGGCCTTCGTGTTCGCCTGGGCCTGGCTGGCCTTCGTCGCCATCAACCTGGTCGACATCGCGCTGCGCGGAGACGACGCGGCGGCCGTCATCGCCACCGGTGCGCTGCTGCTGGGCGCCGGCGTCGCCTACGTGGTCGGCCTGCGGCCGCGCGTGGTCGCCGACGACGAGGGCGTACGGCTGCACAACCCGCTACGCGACATCAGGCTGCCCTGGCATAAGGTCGACAAGGTCGAAGCCACGCACGCCATCGAGGTCCACAGCGACGACCAGGTGTACCGGGCCTGGGCGCTGCAGACCTCGCCGCGCGCCCGGCTACGGGCGGAGGCCAAGGCCCGCCGCGGGGCCGACCTCGACAGCTCGGTGCCCGACAAGATCGCCGAGCATCTGAAGGGCAAGATGCCGACCGACTTCGCGGCCGATCAGCTCAACCAGCTGGCCGAGCAGAAGCGGGGCGGCTTGGCCGAGAGCACGACGGCTGCGGCGTCGGTCTCCCTCTGGTGGCCAGCCGTCATCGCGCTTGCCCTCCCCGCCGTCCTCCTGGCCGTCTCCATCGTGGTCGCGGTGCTCGCCTAGCGCGCCCGGCTATAGGAACTGCCGGGCTCGCGACGCCGCTCGCTGACCCGGCACCCCTATTGCCGGGCGCTCTTAGCCAGCCCGAGGGCGGTGGTGAGGTCGGTGCGGAGGGAGGTGAGCTGGTCGGCTGCGGTTGACCGTGCCTCGGCGACGGTGGCGGAGACCGGGACGATGACCTCGAGGTAGCACTTCAGCTTGGGCTCGGTGCCGGACGGCCGGACGACCAAGCGCGCGTCGCCCGCGAGGCGCAGCCGTAGGCCCTCGGTGGGCGGCAGCCCGTCGACGCCGAGGGACAGGTCGTCGACCACCGCCACCTCGCGCCCGCCGAGCGCCGAGGGCGGCGACTTGCGCAGCCTGGCCAGCGCCTCGGCGATCAGCAGGTGATCGTCGACCCGGAAGGAGATCTGGGCTGTGGCGTGCAGGCCGTCCTGCCGGGCCTGGTCGTCGAGCAGGTCGAGCAGCGTGCGGCCGGCCCGCTTGGCCGCGGCGGCCAGTGCGGCGACCGCCAGGGCCGCGCCGATGCCGTCCTTGTCGTGCACCGGGACGCCGTCGTCGCCGCCGAGGCTGTAGCCCAGGGCCTCCTCGTAACCGAACACCAGCCGGTCGTTCGGCGACCCGCCGCGCATGATCCACTTGAAGCCGGTCAGGGACTGGGCGTAGCGCACCCCATACCGAGCGGCGATCTTGCCGAGCTGGGTCGACGACACGATCGTGGTCACCACCAGGCGATCCGGGCCGTGCGTGTGCCGCAGGACGTGCTCGGCGAGCAGGCAGCCGACCTCGTCGCCGGTCAGCAGCCGCCACCCGCCATCCGGCAGCGGCACGCCGACCGCGCACCGGTCGCCGTCCGGGTCGTTGGCCAGCACCAGGTCGGCGTGCGTGGCCGCGCCCAGCGCCAGCGCCAGGTCCATCGCCCCCGGCTCCTCGGGGTTGGGGAACGCCACCGTCGGGAAGTCGGGGTCGGGCGCGCCCTGCTCGGGCACCACCTGGGGTGCCGGGAAGCCCGCCCAGGCGAAGGCCCGCAGCAGCACGTCGCGAGCCACCCCGTGCAGCGGCGTGTACGCGATCGAGACGTCGCGGTCGGCCCCCAGCGGGATGCGCGCCAGCGAGCGCAGGTAGGCCTCCACGATGTCGTCGCCGAGCACCGTCCAGCCGGACCCCAGCGGCAGCTCGTCGACCCGGCCGACGGCGTCGATCGCGGCGGAGATCTCGGCGTCGAGCGGCGGCACGATCTGCGCCCCGTCGTTCCAGTACACCTTGTAGCCGTTGTCCCGGGGCGGGTTGTGGCTGGCCGTCACCATGACCCCGGCGTCCGCACCCAGGTGCCGTACGGCATGGGCGAGCACGGGCGTCGGCAGCGGCCCCGGGAGCAGCCACGCGGTGAGCCCGGCCCCCGTCGCCACGGCCGCCGTATCTTCGGCGAATCGCGCCGACCCGTGCCGGGCGTCGTACCCGATCACCACCGACGCGCCGGCGCTCAGGGTGGCATCGGTTGATGGGAGATGGCCGGCAGGCCTGAAAAGGACCGTGGCCAGCCCGGCGGCGGCCCGCATTACGGTCACCCGGTTCATGCGATTGGGCCCGGCTCCCAGCTCGCCGCGCAGCCCGGCCGTGCCGAACTCCAGCTTCGCGCCGAACCGGTCCGCCAGCGCCGCCTCGTCGTCGAGCAGGCCGGACAGCTCAGCGCGGGTCTCCGGATCCGGATCCTGCGCGATCCACTCCTGCGCCCTGTCTCGGTACGACCCCATCAGCGCACCCCCCTGGCTCACAGCTTGGAGATGACCGTGGCCAGCAGCCGGCCCATGCGCTCGGCGGCGGCCCGGCCGGCGGCGAGCACCTCTTCGTGGTCGAGCGGGTGCCCGGCCAGCCCGGCCGCGATGTTGGTCACCAGTGAGACGCCGAGCACCTCGGCCCCGGCCTCCCGCGCCGCGATCGTCTCCAGCACGGTCGACATGCCGATGAGGTCCGCGCCCATCGTACGAAGCATGCGGATCTCGGCCGGCGTCTCGTACGTCGGCCCGCGGAACGCCGCGTAGACGCCCTCGCGCAGGCCCGGGTCGACCTCGCGGGCGAGCGCCCGCAGCCGCGCCGAGTACGCCTCGGTCTGGTCGAGGAACTTCGCGCCGGTCAGCGGGTTGGCCCCGGTCAGGTTGAGGTGGTCGGAGATCAGCACCGGGTCGCCGACCTGCTGCCATTCCGGGCGCAGCCCCCCGGCGGCGTTGGTGAGCACGACGGTCCGCACCCCCGCTGCCACCGCCGCCCGGACCCCGTGCGCCACCGGGTCGACGCCGCGGCCCTCGTACAGGTGCGTACGGCCGAGGAAGACCAGCGCCCGCCGCCCGCCGATCTCGACCACGCGGACCCGGCCGGCGTGGCCCTCGACCCCGGGCGGTGCGAAGCCCGGCAAGTCGGTCGCGGGGAACTCCGTCGCGGGCGCGCCCAGCACGTCGGCGGCCGGCACCCACCCGGAGCCCATCACCAGGGCGACGTCGAACGACTCCGTTCCGGTCCGGGAGTGCAGCTCATCGGCCGCCGCCCGGGCCAGCTCATAGGCTTCAGATGTCACGCCCATACGTTACGGGGTCAGTCGCCGAGGGACTTGCAGGGGCGGGAGCGCAGGTCCTTGACGTAGTCGTCGGGCGCGCCGGCCCGTTCCGCGGAGTCGCCGAGGATGCCCAGGTAGCGGGCCGACGGCAGACCTCCTTCGTAGTCGTCCAGGACGTACAGCCAGGCCAGCGCGTCGCCGTCGAGCGTCTCCACGCGCACGCGGATCTTGCGATAGACGCCGAGCTCGGTGCCCTCCCAGCCGTCCATCGCCTGCTCGTCCCATTCGGGCACGTCGTAGAGCGCGACGAAGACGTGCTCGTCGGCGTCCTCGACGACAGTGGCGAGGGCACCGTCCCAGCCGATGTCCTCACCGCCGAACGTCAGCCGCCAGCCGGGCAGCCAGCCGGTCCCCTGCAGTGGGGAATGCGGAGCCCGCTGAGCCATCTGCTCAGGGTCCATATTGGAGGCGTACGCCGCGTACAGAGCCACGGTCTGCAAGCGTACGACCTTCCGGCGTCTCGCGGGCCCTTACCCGACCAGGGACCGCGCACAGCGCAACGTGAGTAAGAATGAGGAACGTGACACGCATCGCCATCATCGGAGGAGGGCCAGGCGGCTACGAGGCCGCCCTCGTCGCAGCGCAGCTCGAAGGAGAGGTGACGCTCGTCGAGCGCGATGGCCCCGGCGGCGCGTGCGTGCTGACCGACTGCGTGCCGTCCAAGACCCTCATCGCGACCTCCACCCGCATGGCGGTGCTGTCGGAGTCGGCGTCCCTGGGCATCCAGTTCTCCGGCGGGCCCGACGGCAAGGTCGGCGGCGCGGTGGTCGACCTGCCACTGGTCAACAAGCGGGTGCGCGAGCTGGCCTGGGCCCAGTCCACCGACGTCGAGCAGCGGCTCAAGGCCGCCGGGGTGACCGTGGTGCACGGCGACGGGCGTCTGGTCGACCCGCAGGTGGTGGCCGTGGGCGACGAGCGAATCCGCGCCGACATGGTGCTGATCGCGACGGGCGCGACCCCGCGGATCCTGCCCGGTGCCGAGCCCGACGGCGAGCGCATCCTGAACTGGCGGCAGCTGTACGAATTGCCCGAACTGCCCGAAGAGCTGATCGTGGTCGGCTCCGGCGTGACCGGGGCCGAGTTCGCCTCGGCCTACCAGGCGCTGGGCTCACGGGTCACGCTGGTGTCCTCGCGCGAGCGGGTGCTGCCGCACGAAGACCCGGACGCGGCCGGGGTGCTCGAAGACGTGTTCCGCCGCCGCGGCATGAACGTCCTGTCGCGGTCCCGGGCGGCCAAGGTGAGCCGGTCCGGCGACGGCGTCATCGTGACGCTCGAGGACGGCCGCATGGTCACCGGCACGCACTGCCTGATGACCGTCGGCATGGTGCCCAACACGCACGGCCTCGGCCTCGAGGAGGCGGGCGTGCGGCTCGACGACAACGGGTTCGTCATCGTCGACAAGGTCTCGCGTACGTCGGCCGGCAACGTGTACGCCGCCGGCGACTGCACCGGGATCATGATGCTCGCCTCGGTGGCGGCCATGCAGGGCCGGATCGCCATGTGGCACGCGCTCGGCGAGGCCGTGCAGCCGCTGAAGCTCGGCTGGGTCGCCGCCACCATCTTCACCGATCCCGAGGTCGGCACCGTCGGGGTGTCGCAGCAGATGATCGACTCGGGTGAGGTCGAGGCCCGCACGGTGACGTTGCCGCTGGCCACCAACGCCCGGGCCAAGATGCAGGGCTTCCTCGACGGGTTCGTGAAGCTGTTCTGCCGGCCGGCCACCGGCATCGTGCTGGGCGGCGTGGTCGTCGCGCCGCGGGCGAGCGAGCTGGTGCTCGGGCTGTCGATCGCGGTGCAGCAGCACCTGACCGTCGACCAGCTGGCCCACACGTTCGCGGTCTATCCCTCGCTGTCGGGCAGCATCACTGAGGCCGCCCGCCGCCTCATGAAGGACTCCGCCTATTAGAAGTCCCGGCCTCCGGAGTCGCCGGGGGCGCGCAGACCGTGCTGGTGCAGGCGGGCGGCGCGCAGCTCTCCGGCGGCTACCAAGACGACGAAACTGCTCGCGGACAGCAACAGCGCCGGCACCAGTACGCGGATCCACCACTCGGCCGGCAGCGCCGCGAGGGCGACGCAACACGGCATAATGATCGCGAGGTGGCGGGCCATCATGCGGCCTCGCCACCCCGCGTCCGTCAGGTCATGCCTGACCCAGTCCAGATTCTCGGCGGGCAACCGGAACCCGAGCGCGTAGCGTACGCGCCGCCACAGGCCCGGGTCACCGGGGAGCCGGATCAGAAATCGCCTCCGCCGAAGTCACCCCCGCCGAAGTCGCCTCCACCGAAGTCCCAGCCGCCGCCGATGTCTCCACCGTCGCCGCCGAAGCCGCCCATGTCGCCACCGCCACCGCCACCGCCGTCGAAGCCGCCGCCGTAGCCGCCGCCCCAGCCCCAGCCGCCGCCGAACATCGAGCCCAGCGCCGTGCCGATGAGAATGCCGCCGAGCAGGTCGCCTCCGCCGAAGCCGGAGTAGTAGCCGCCGGCATATGGGGCGTACGCGGGCCCGGCATCCCAGTAGGGCCGGCGGTGACCGCCGACGGACACCAGCCGGGCGTCGGGGTCCTCACCACGCAGCACGCGGGCCGCGTCGTCGGCGCACGCCGGGACCGACCGCGGCGCGCCGCCCGGCGGGGCCCAGGTCACGTCCTGCACGGACGGGCCGTGCTGCGGATTGAAGAAGCACGGCGGTCGCCGCTCGGGGATCGGGTCGCCGGCCAGCCGGGCGCGAACGGCCGTCATGTAGTAGCGGCCGTCCTCGAGCGCCTTGGTGACGTTCTGCATGTCGCTCGGGCGCCGCGCCGCGTCTACGGCCGCCTTGGCCGCGTCGTAGGAGTCCATCGCATGGGTGTACTCCTCGCGCGCCGCGGGGTCGAGCTGCGGGTCGGTGAGGTTGAGGTCGAGCTCGTCGATGTCCTCGCCCAGCAGGGTGATGTCCTCCTGCACGCTCTGCTTGAGGTCGGCCATCTGCTGCGCCTCGCGTTCCCGGCGCCGCCTGCGCGCGGAGAAGATCAAGCCGACCACCCCGACGGCGATGAGGACCAGCACACCCAGGATCACAAGGCTGGTCGTCGTGCTGGACTTGCTCTTGTCGGCGGCCTTCTGATCGGCCAGGTCCGCGAACTGCACGATCCCGGACGTTATGTCGCCGCCGCCGCTGGCTCGGGTGACGAGCTGGTTGATCTCGTTGCTGGAGAACTTCTTGGAGATCGCGGCGACCTGCCCGTCCGTGGTGACGGCGAGGTAGGTGTCGCCCTTGCCCACCCGCTTCTGAACCGACTGGAGCATCCTGCCGAGCTGCGGCTTGGTTGGGCCGGGCTTGGCGATGACCACGCGGATGTCGGTGTTGTGGGCGTTGTCCAGAGCCGATCGGATCTGGGCCTGCGCTGACTGGGATACGGTCGCTCGCGCGTCCGTCGTCACATAGAGCTTCGAACTCAGCAGGCCCTTCGCGATCTGCGTCTCGTTGTCCGCGTGCGCCGGCTGGGCGAGTCCGAATAGCAGTATGACAACGGCCGCCAACGCGGCCGTGATCCCGATACGGCGTACGCCGCCGCCGAGAATTGATCTTGACGCGGAGCTCATGGCTTCAGTCTGCCTCCCTTTCCCCTCACCGACGAACGCGAACGCCGGGTGGTTCCGGATTCAGACCATGGACTTCTTCGACCCGCGTGCCTTGCGATACACCAGGTAACCGGCGCCGGCGGCGAGGAGCATCGCCAGGATGCCGCCGATGAGCAACGGGAGCGGGCTGCCGCCGTCGTGCTGCGCGGCGGCGGGGGCCTGCGAGGGGCCGGCCGCGCCGGCTGTGGACTCATCGGCGGGTGCGCTGTTGGCGGGGGTCGTGGAGGCCTTGTTCTTGTTGGACGCCGGGGCACGCTTCGTGCCGTTGGTCAGGCCCACGAACGCGACGACGGCCGCGGCAGGGTCACCGGGATGGGTCTGTACGGCCTGGTTCACGGCGGTCTGCACCCGGGCGGCCGACAGGGTGTTGGACGAGGCCCGCAGCGTGCCGCCACTGAGTACGGCGTACGTACCCTTGCGTTTGGCCAGGTGGTAGACCTGGACCGGGGAGAGGCCGCTGCCCGCCGGGATCACCGCGACGAAGACCGGGGTCCTGGCCCGCTCCAATTGCGTGCGGAGTTGGTCCTGGGCGGCGTCGCTGCGCAGGTACTTCGCGCTCGAGTCGATGTAGTAGCCGTCTTCGGAGATCGACTCGGCCACGACGGCGGGGTCGATGGGCGCGGCGTACGCAGAGGGCGCGGCGAAGCCGACCGCCGTCAACAGTACGGCGATCAGGACCGGGAGGGATCGGCGGCTCATGGGTCGCTTACCTTATCCGACCCAAAACGCCCCGGAGGACGCGTTTGGCCGACTCGCAACCCCATCTCCACCTGTGCGACGCCAGGGTGCGGGTCAGGATTTGATTTCGCAGATGGGGGCGCCGCTGGAGATGCTCTGGCCGACCTGGGCCGTGAGGCCGGTGATGGTGCCGTCCTTGTGGGCGGTGAGCGGCTGTTCCATCTTCATGGCCTCGAGCACGACGATGGTGTCGCCGGCGGCCACCGTGGCGCCGTCCTCCACGAGGATCTTGACAATGGTGCCCTGCATCGGGCTGACCAGCGCGTCCCCGCCGGCCTGCGCGGCGGCCTTGCCGCCGCGGCCGCGCTTGGGCGGCGCCTGGCCGGGCGCGGGCCCGCCGGCACCCAACCCGGCGGGCAGCACGACCTCGATGCGCCTGCCGCCGACCTCGACGGTGACCCGCTCCCGCTCGCCCGCCTCCGCCGCCTCCTCCGGTGCGGCGTCGTACGGCGGGATCTTGTTGTCGAACTCGGTCTCGATCCACCGGGTGTGTACGCTGAACGGCTCGGACGTGAACGCCGGGTCGGTGAGGACGGCGGCGTGGAACGGCAGCACGGTCGGCATGCCCGCGATCTCGAACTCGCCGATGGCCCGCCGGGCCCGCTGGATCGCCTGCTCACGGCTCGCACCGGTCACGACGAGCTTGGCGACCAGCGAGTCGAACGCCTGCGGCACGGTCTGGCCCTGCACGTAACCGGCGTCGAGCCGGACTCCCGGGCCGGACGGCGGGCTCCACCGGGTCACCGTGCCGGGGGCGGGCAGGAAGCCCCGGCCCGCGTCCTCGGCGTTGATGCGGAACTCGATCGAGTGGCCGCGCAGCGGCGGGTCGTCGTAGCCGATGGGCTCGCCGTCGGCGATCCGGAACATCTCCCTGACCAGGTCGGTGCCCGTCACCTCCTCGGTGACCGGGTGCTCCACCTGCAGCCGGGTGTTGACCTCGAGGAAGGAGATCGTGCCGTCTTGACCGACGAGGAACTCGCAGGTGCCGGCCCCGACATAGCCCGCCGCCTTGAGGATCGCCTTGGACGAGTCGTACAGCAGGGTGACCTGCTCGGCATTGAGGAACGGCGCCGGCGCCTCCTCGACCAGCTTCTGGTGCCGCCGCTGCAGGGAGCAGTCGCGGGTGGACACGACCACGACGTTGCCATGGGTGTCGGCCAGGCACTGCGTCTCGACGTGCCGCGGCCGGTCGAGGTACCGCTCGACGAAGCATTCGCCGCGGCCGAAGGCACCGACGGCCTCGCGCACCGCCGACTCGTAGCAGTCCGGCACCTCCTCGAGGGTGCGGGCCACCTTGAGGCCGCGCCCGCCGCCGCCGTACGCCGCCTTGATCGCGATCGGCAGGCCGTGCTCCCGGGCGAACTCCACGACCTCGTCGGCCCCCGACACGGGGTCGGGCGTGCCTGGGACGAGCGGTGCGCCGACTTGCTGTGCGATGTGCCGGGCCTGCACTTTGTCGCCGAGCGCGGTGATCGCCTCCGGCGGCGGTCCGATCCAGGTCAGCCCCGCGGCTCGGACGGCCTCCGCGAAGCCGGCGTTCTCGGCGAGAAAGCCGTAGCCGGGGTGGACGGCGTCGGCCCCGGCCTGCTGCGCGATTTTGATGAGCTTGTCGATGTCGAGGTAGCTCTCGGCCGCGGTCTGGCCGCCCAGGGCGTACGCCTCGTCCGCCATCGTGACGTGCAGCGCGTCGAGGTCCTGCTCGGCGTACACCGCCACGCTGGCCAGACCCGCATCGCGGCAGGCTCGGGCGATGCGGACCGCGATCTCGCCCCGATTGGCGATCAAGACCTTGCGCACACGCCCTCCCAGTCTCCGCCGTCGATCCCGCATGAAGTGGTCGATCCCGCATGAAGTGTAGGCAACCGGTGGCCCCGGCCTGCGTAAGCCCCTCCTTATCGAGCCCGGCGCCCACCGGCGGCCGACCCGGAGCCTGCCCGGCGTGCCCGCCCGAAAACACGTGTCACAACCGGTGATCATCGAAGTCAGAATCGCGTCTAATAGCCATTGGGCCGGAACGATCTTTGACCGCCGGTCCCGCAACAAAGCCGCGTGCACCGACCGGATGCGGAATCAGCTCTTTGATGCGATTGTGAGGGAATGGACGTCGCTCGGCGATGTACGGCTGGCGCGAAGGGAATGGATCAATGGCTGACAAGCGCGGTGGCAGCATCGGTGAGATGGAGAATCTCGCGCGGATCTTCAGCAAGCACTCCAAGAACCTCGATGCCTTGATCAAAGACCTCAATGGCAACACCGTCAACAGCACGGCGATCTGGTGGGGTCCCGGCGCCGACCGGTTCCGCAGCGCCTGGCAGGAGGCCAAGACGTCCTTCGACAAGATGGCGCTCGCGCTCGAACAGGGCAGCAAGGACGTCCGGACGTCCATGCAGAACATCGAGGCGGCCACCCGCTGACGGTCGCGGGGCTCAGCCGCTGACGCCCTGCTCCTCGGCCGGCCACCGGGGCCCGGGCAGGCCGGTCGACTCGGTCAGCGCCACCTGCACCGGGGTGGCGAGGCCGGTGGCGACGAACAGGCCCCTGCCGACCGGGCCGCCGGTCGGCGCGTTGCGCGGCAGGTGCAGGCCGAGCAACTCGCCGTCGTCGGCCGACCGTACCGACAACAGCACGCCGGACCGCGATCTGCGGGCGTCGGACAGGAAGCCGCGGTAGCCGCGGCCCAGGTCCTCGGTCGTCCCGCCGAGCACGACGGCGTGCCGGCCGTCGCGCGCGCTGAGCAGCACCGCCGCCAGCGCGTCGTCGAGGTCGGTCTCGTCGAGCAGCTCGGCGTCGTCGACGACGACCACGTAGCGGTGCTCCGTGCCGATGACCGCGTCGAGGTCGGCGGACTCCGCGGTCGAGTCCAGCACCCCGAGCACGCCAGGGCGCCCGGTCAACGAAGAAAGCGGCGAGCGGCGCGGGGTGATGAGCACGACGGGCACGAGCCCGGTGCCGATCGTCGGGTCGAGCAGCGACTCCACCATCGTGCGCAGGCAGGCCGAGCGGCCCGAGCGCGGCGGTCCGGCCACCACGAACCCGGGGCCGTCGGCCAGCAGGTCGATCCCGACCGGCGTCAGCTCGTCGCCCCCGGCGCCGACCAGCGCCCACAGCGGCGACGGCGCGATGAACTCGGCGTCGAGCGCGCGGGCCTCGTCGTACGTCACCCGTACCGGCAGCTCGTCCACATGCAGCGGCCGGCGCGGCCGGGCCGGCCGTCCGATCCGCCCGGCGCACGAGCGCGCGATCTGCTGCAACGCGGCCACCTGGGCGGTCCCCGAGGAGTCCGCGGCCAGCAGCCCGATCTGCGACTCGCGGAGCGGACCGTCCACCGTCACCTGCTCCAGAACCCGGCCCGGCGGCATCGTCGCCGGTACGGCCCGCTCGCTGAAGCCCGCGAAGCCGTAGTCGGACGGGTTGGCCATCCGCAGCACCAGGCGCTTGTCGAAGACCGTCGCCACCTGGCCCTGCAGCCCGGACCGGTCGCCGGCGAACACCCCGCGCAACCCCACGGCCGCGCCCTCGCGGAGCAGCCGGAGCACCGCGTCGACCAGCCGCCCGTAGTCGTAGTTCTCGAAGGTGGCGACGAACCCCTCCCACCGGTCGAGCAGCAGCACCATCCACGGCAGCCGTTCGGTCACCGCGACGGCCGCGCGCTGTTCGGCCAGCGAGGCGAACCCGGCCTCGGCCAGCAGCTGCTGCCGCCTGGCCACCTCGGCGGCGAGCGCGGCCAGCAGCCGTTCCATGCGGTCGAGCTGGTCGCGGCCCACGACGGCCCCGCAGTGCGGCAGCGCCACCAACGGCAGCAGCGCCCCGGCGCCGCAGTCGATGCCGTACAGATGGACGTCGTACGGCGAGCACAGCGACGCCAGCGACCCGGCCAGCGTGCGCAGCGCCGTCGACCGGCCTGAGCGCGGCGAGCCGGCCAGGTAGACGTGGCCGTCGGCGGCGAGGTCCAGGGTCAGCGGCGCGCGCTCCTGGGCCTCCGGCCGGTCGGTGACGCCGAACGGCACCGGCGGCGGCTCCACCGCCGAGCCGCCCGCCGCGACCCGCGACTCCAGGACGTACGCCTCCGGGAGCGGCTCCAGCCACGGGGCGGGCTGCCGCGGTATCCGCGCCCGCGCCGCCGCCTCTCGTACGGCCTCGACGAGTACGGCCAGGTCGGTGACCATCATCGCGTCGTCGCCGGCCTCGGCCGCCCGGACCGGCAGGGCGTGGCCGAGCCGGTCCCACGGCAGCGGCAGCACCGACACCTCGGCCGCGGCGGCGGTGCCCGGGTGGCGCCCGCCGATCCGGGCCGACTGCACGAGCTGCGGCGCGGCGACCCCGGACCGTACATAACAGCGCCCCGGCGTCGACTTGGAGATGCGCGCGGCCTCGGGGCCGTCGACCACGTCGATGGACTCCTCGGCGTCGGTGACCCGCAGCGCGATCCGCAGGTTGGTGTTGGCCCGGATGTCGGCGGTGACGACGCCCGCCGGACGCTGGGTGGCCAGCAGGAGATGGACGCCGAGCGACCGGCCGCGCCGCCCGATGTCGACCAGGCCGGCGACGAAGTCGGGCAGCTCGGCGACCAGCGTGGCGAACTCGTCGATGACCAGCATTAGGCGCGGCAGCGGCTCGCCGGCCCGCAGGTCGAGGTAGTCCTCTATGTCCTTGGCGCCGGCGGCCAGCAGGATCTCCTCGCGGCGCCGCAGTTCGGCGGCGAGCGACTCCAGCGCCCGTCCGGTCAGGTGTCCGTCGAGGTCGGTGACCAGGCCGACCGTGTGCGGCAGCTCGGCGCAGCCCTTGAAAGCGGCGCCGCCTTTGTAGTCGATCAGGACGAACGTCATCTCGTCGGGCCGGTTGGCGACGGCCAGCGAGGCGATCAGGGTCTGCAGCAGCTCCGACTTGCCGGCACCCGTCGTGCCCGCGATGAGGCCGTGGGGCCCGTCCACCCGCAGGTCGACGGCGAAGACGCCCTCGGCTCCGACCCCGATCGGCACCCGGGTCGTCGGGCCGGTACGGCTCGTACGGGAGTCGCGGGACCAGCGGGCCAGGAGATGGTCGGCGGCCGGGTTCGGCAGGCCAAGCAGGTCCAGCAGCCGTACCGACGCCGGGATCGCCGCGGCGGAGTCCTCCTTGGACACGTCCCGTACGGGGGCCAGCGCGCGGGCCAGCCGGTCGCACCAGGCCGTCCCCACCTGGTCGGCGAGGACGGCGCCCACGCCGTCGAGGTCGCCGCCGCGCAGCCGTACATGCTCGGGCCGGTCCCAGTCCCAGGCGGCCACGACGGCGCACTCCTCGGGCAGCAGCCGTTCGTCGTCGTCGAGGCAGATGGCGTACACCCCGTGTGCGGGCCCCTGCGCGAGCACCTGCGGCATGCCCGGCACCCGGCGCAGCAGCCGGGCGCCGTCGAGCACGACGAGGACGTTGGGCGCGGCCGTCCCGGTGGGGCCGTCGGCGAAGAAGGCCGGCGCCGTGGTGGCCGCGCGCTGCCGCTCCGTGATGCGGCCCGCCAGCTCGGTCACCCGGTGCGACACCGAATCGGGGTCGGCGCCGACGAGCGCGACGCAGTCCTCGCCCTCGCGCGGCGCGCAGTGCGGCAGCCAACGGACCCAGTTCCACGCCCCGCCGTCCTTTTCCGCCGACAACACGACGATGGCCAGGTCACGCGGGCTGTGCAGGGCGGCGGCCTGAGCGACCAGCCAGCGCGCCAGCCCCCGGGACCGGTCGCGGGGCCCGGTCAGGCCGATGACGCCGAGCTCGGGCAGCGCCAGCGTCACCGGCACCGTGCAGGCCGTCGGCACCGCGGGTGCCGCGGCCTCGGCTCCGATCAGCTCGATGTCGGCGGGCAGGTCGGCGAGGCCGACGCGGAGCCGAAGGGTGTCCGGGTCGGTCCGCCGGCGCTCCCAGAGCCGGCGCCGCGGCCCGGTGGCGGTCAGCAGCACCTCGGCCGGGTCCGGCGCGACGGCGCGGCGCTCGGCCTCGTCCTCCTGGCGCAGCCGCTCGACCGTGCGGCCGAACTCCGCGGTCGCGATCCGGTACTGCCGGAGCGCCTTCTTATACGACTTGCGTCCGTGCGCGCGGTCGCCGATCCACTCGCCGACCTGCATGACCGGCCAGGCCAGGGCGAACAGCGCCCAATACCACTGGCGCAGGGCGAAGGCCATGACCAGGCCGAAGGCCGAGAACAGCAGCGCCCCGAACAGCCGCAGCCGCTCTCTGGGGTTGCGCTCGGGCGCCCGCGGAATCTCGACCCGCCGGGGCCGATGGAACGGCGTGATGCGGGGCGGCCGGTTGTACGCGAGGCCGCCGTCGTCCAACGGAGACAGGTGGGCGCCGCGCGGCTCGTTGGGCGCCAGAGTGAGCACGGTCGAGCCGACGACCAGCATGCCGCCGATCGGCCACTCGGTCTCGGCGGTCAGCGGCGTCTCGTCGAGCGCGGCCGCCACGGCGCCCAGCGGGGTCACCGTCGTGCGCCCGCCCTCCGCCGTGACCTGGAGCGCGCGGCCCGGGATGCCAGGGTCGGCCAGCCGTACGTCGGCGTCGGGCGCGCCGCCCAGCGTGGTGCTGCCGATCCCGAGCCGGTGAACGGCGCCGGCGACCGGCCCGCCGGCCACCCTGATCTCGACCAGGCCGCTCGGCTCGGCCAGCACGGTCGCGGCCGCGATCCGCGGGTCGACGGTCACGATCGCGCCGGGCCGCAGCTCACGTACGGCCGGGGCCGACGGATCGAGCATCCGGCCGTCCATCCACAGCCCGACCTGTGTTCCGCCGGTCACCCTTGGTGAAGGAGAAATGCGGACGTCTCGGTCAAGATCCCGATCTGTCGCCCGAGAATCATCACTCAACGTCGCGAATAGCGATCTCGCAACGGTTGCGACCGAAATATCGGAATCGCTATTGATCACAACGTCGCGCGGCCCAAGGCCGGTCAGCGCCGTGAGCGAGATTCGCATTGACCCAGCCTAATTACTTGGCTGGTGTTGCTTGGGAGAGATCACAAATACCATGGTCAACGGCGTACAGATGGTTACCATGTGGCGTCGGTTGTCCACATCCATTGACGGGAGCTTGTCAAGGGCGACACCATGGTTCGCCACCGCCCGTTTTCGCACGTAGGCGTCCCGGGAGTGGCCGCGCATGAGGACAAGTCAGTCGACCGCCGGTGGCTCGGCGAACTCCGGCACCGGATCGGCCATCTCGGCCAACTCGAGTCTGCGATCCGGTTCTGCGCAGCGGCTGCCGGTACCGCCGCGGGAACGCAAGCCCGCCCTCGCCGCCCTCGCCGTCCTGCTCATCCTCGGCGGCGCGCTGACCAGCGCATACCTTGTGATGGCCAGCGGTCAGCGAGTGTCGGCCATCCAGGTCAGGTCCAACGTGGCGGCCGGCCAGCAGATCCCGGCGAGCGCGCTGCAAGAGGTGCAGATCGGCAACACCGGCATCCCGTTCCTCAACTGGTCCGAGCGCGCCAAGGTGACCCAGGCGTACGCGGCGGTCCCGCTGGTGCCGGGCACCCTGCTGACGAACGCGATGATGACCGACGCCAACGCCGATGCCGCGCGCGGGCGGGTGACGCTCGGGCTGTCGCTGAAACCCGGGCAGCTGCCGTCACAAGACCTTGTCAAGGGCGATCACGTCGCCGTGTACGCGGTCGGCGGGCAGGGCAGCGGCGTGCCGAGCGGCACCCTGCTGGCCAACGACGCCGTGGTCCAGGACGTACGCAAGCAGGGCGAGGGGACGTTGGAGTCCAACCAGACGAGGCTGTCGGTGGCGGTGCCGCCGGAGCAGGCGCCCGCGCTGGCCCAGGCCGCCTCGGCCGGCGCCGCCGCGGTGGCGCTCGTCCCGCCCGGCACCTCGGTCTCGATCCCCGACGCGAACGGCAAACCGGCGAAGCAGGCGCCCGCGCAGGGCGGCGGACAACAGGCCACGACACCAGGTGGCCAGCAGCCTGGAGGTCAGCAGCCCACGACGCCAGGCGGTGGCTGACCGTGGCTCTGATCGCCTTGGCAGCCGACAAGGGGGCGCCGGGCGTCACCACGGCCACCGTCGCACTCGGCGCGGTCTGGCCGCGGCCGATCCTCGCCGCCGAATGCGACCAGGCCGGCGGCGACCTCGTGTACCGGCTGCCCGCCGACGGCGGCGGCATGCTCAACCCGGCGCGCGGCATGCTCAGTCTGGCCGCGACCGCCCGGCGCGGGCTGCGCCCGGCCCAGATCGGCGAGCACAGCCAGCGGCTCGTCGGCGGGCTCGACGTTCTCGTCGGGCTCACCAACGCGGAACAAGCGCAGGGCCTGACCTGGCTGTGGGGGCCGCTGGGCCGCGCCTTCCAGGGCCTGGGCGTCCCCGACCAGGCCGCCGGCCGGGCCACCGGCCCCGGCGGCATCGACGTGCTGGCCGACTGCGGCCGGCTCGGCGCGGGCAGCCCGCTGCTCGACCTGCTCCGCGAGGCCGACATGGTCGTTCTGCTCGCCAGGGCGACCCTGGAGCACGTCGCCCACCTGCGCGAACGCGTCAACGCCCTGGCCGGAGAGCTGACCGGTCCGAGTGCGCCGCCGCTGGGCATCGTGGTCCTCGCCGACCCACGCCAGTACCACGGGTCCGTCGCCGAGGTCGACCGGATCATCACCAATGCCAAGCTGCCGGCCACCGTGCTGGGTGGCCTGGCGCTCGATCCCAAGGGCGCCGAGATGCTGCGCGGCCAGTGGGGCGGACGGCTCGACCGGTCGCTGCTGATCCGGTCCGCGCGTGAGCTCGCCGCGGCCCTGCTCCGCCGCCTGGCCGCCGCCCACGGGCCTGCTGCCCACGGCCCAGTCCTGCAGGGGCCGGCGCCACACGTGCCCGTGTCCCAGGACGTCCCCCAGGCGCCGCCGCAGGGCCCGGACGGAAACCATACGGGCGGCCCGGCACAGCCTGCGCCGGTGGTCCCGTCCCCCGCCGCCCGAGACTCCGCCGTGGAAGACACAGCCGTACGAGACGGAAGGGGGCGGTAGGTGGATCACAGCCTGGTCAAGCGGCTGCGCCAGGAGGTCGGCGATCGGCTGGCCCAGCAGCGCCGGCTCGACGCCGCGTCGGGCCTGGCCCCGATGTCGGGAGAGGACGAGCGGCAGTTCGCGCGCGCCCTGATCTCCCAGGTCCTCGATGAGTTCGCGCGCGGCGAGATCACCGCCGGCCGCCGGCCGCCCAACGCCGAAGAGGAGGAGGCGCTGGCCGCCGGGGTGCACGCGGCGCTGTTCGGCGTGGGGCGCATGCAGCCGCTGCTCGAGGACCCGGAGATCGAGAACATCGACGTCAACGGCTGTGACCGGGTGTTCATCGGCTACGCCGACGGCCGGGAGGTCATGGGTGAGCCGGTCGCCGACTCCGACGACGAGCTGGTCGAGCTGATCCAGATCCTCGCCGCCTACTCCGGACTGTCGTCGCGGCCGTTCGACAGCGCCAACCCGCAGCTCGACCTGCGGCTGCCGGACGGCTCCCGCCTGTCGGCCGTAATGGACGTGACTGTACGGCCTGCGCTGTCCATCCGGCGGGCCCGGCTCGGCAAGGTCTTCCTGTCCGACCTGATCGGCAACGGCACGTTCAGCCCGGAGCTCGGGCTGTTCTTCAAGGCCGCGGTGAACGCCAGGAAGAACATCATGATCGCCGGGGCCACCAACGCCGGCAAGACCACCCTGCTGCGGGCCATCGCCAACGAGATCCCGTCCCAGGAGCGGCTGATCACGGTCGAGCGAGCGCTCGAGCTCGGCCTCGAGCAGTTCCCCGAGCTGCACCCCAACGTGGTCGCCCTGGAGCAGCGGCTGCCCAACTCCGAGGGCCAGGGCGCCATCTCCATGGCCGAGCTGGTGCGCCGGTCGCTGCGCATGAACCCCGCCCGCGTCATCGTCGGCGAGGTGCTCGGCGACGAGATCGTCACGATGCTCAACGCGATGACACAGGGCAACGACGGCTCGCTGTCGACCATCCACGCCAACTCCTCGATGGAGGTGTTCAACCGCGTCGCGACATACGCCATCCAGTCGTCGGAGCGGCTGCCCATCGAGGCGACCCACATGCTCATCGCCGGCGCGATCGACTTCGTCGTCTTCATCGAAAAGCGCAACGACTACGTGCACGGCGGCCGGCTGCGCCGGTTCGTGTCCAGCGTGCGCGAGGTCACCGGCTGCGACGGCCGGGTGCTGTCGAGCGAGATCTTCGCGCCCGGTCCCGACGGCTCGGCCGTGCCGCACGCGCCGATCTCCTGTATCGACGAGCTCGCGGTGTTCGGCTACGACGGCGGCCAGCAGGTGATGTGGTGATGGACGACGCGCTGACGTTGGAGGCCATCCTCACCGGGGCCGCGGTGGGCGGCGGAGTGCTGCTGCTGGTCCTGGCGCTGCGCGGGCTGCCCGTACGGCCCGGCGCGGCGCCGGGCAAACGGGGCCGCGAGGAGCTGCTGCGCTCATTGTCGACCCGGGGCGCGGTCGCCGCCATCGTCGGGGCGGTGACGCTCATCGTGACCCGCTGGCCGGTGGCCGCCATCGGCGCCACGCTGCTCACCCTCGGCCTGCCCGGCGTCGTGGGCGGGGCGGCCGAGGAGCGCAAGGCCATGGCGCGGCTCGAGGGGCTCGCCGCCTGGACCGAGTCGCTGCGCGACACCATCGCCGGAGCCGTCGGTCTGGAACAGGCCATCCCGTCGTCGCTGCGCGCCGCCGCGCCCGCGCTGCAGGGCCCGCTGCGCACCCTCGTCGACCGGCTGCACACCCGGATGCCCATGCCGGACGCGCTGCGCGTGTTCGCCGACGACCTTAACGACCCGTCGGCCGACCTCGTCATCGGCGCGCTGATCCTCAACGCGAAGCTGCGCGGCCCCGGCCTGCGCGACATGCTCGGCGCCCTGTCCACCTCCGCGCGCGCGGAGCTCGACATGCGCCGCCGGGTCGAGGCCCAGCGCCGGATCACCCGGCGCAGCGTGCAGATCGTGGTCGGCGTGTCCTTCGGCACGTCGCTGCTGCTGGCCATCTTCAACCGGCCGTACGTCCGGCCGTACAACGACTTCCTCGGCCAGCTCGTGCTCTCGGTCGTCATCGGCCTGTACGCGCTCGGCTTCATCTGGCTGCGCCGGCTCGCGCGATTCGACATGCCGCAGCGGTTCCTCGGCACCACCGAGCCCCCGCGGCCGGCGGGCGTGCCGGGCGACGTCCCGGCGACGGTGGCGGCGTGGCAGCGCGGCGCCGACGACCAGCGCCTGCGCGGCCGGCACGCGATGGACGGGGGAGGTGGCGCCGGATGACCGGGCCGCTGCTCGCCGGGATCGCGTTCGGGGTCGGTTGCTACCTGCTGGTCCGCGCGCTGTTCCCACCGCGTCCCGGGCTGGCCGCCAGCCTCGCCGCCTTCGACGCGACCGTACGGCGCCGGGCCGAGGACGCGCGGGCCGACCGTACGGGCGAGACCCAGGAGCGGCCGGGCGGCATCCGCGGCCGGCTGGGCAAGGCGCTGGCCGCCTTCTACGAGTCCCGGGGCTGGGAGCAGCGCACCGTACGGGCGGATCTGGCGATCGTGGACAAGTCGTACGAGGCCTACCTGGCCACGAAGTTCCTGCTGCCGGCGGCGGCGCTGCTGTGCACCCCGTTGATCGTGGCCTATCTCGCGATCCTCGGGTTCGGGTTCTCGCTCGCCCTGCCGGTGTACATCGTGCTGCCCTTCGCCGCCCTGTTCTTCTTCCTGCCGGACGTACAGCTGCGCCAGGAGGCCGGGGAGCGCCGGCGCGACTTCCGGCACGTGGTCGGGGCGTTCCTCGACCTGGTGGCGATGAACCTGGCGGGCGGCCGCGGCGTGCCCGAGGCGCTGATGACCGCGTCGCGGGTGGGTGACGGCTGGGCGATGCGGCGAATACGGGACGCTCTGGCCAACGCCCGCATCACCGGCCTGACGCCGTGGCAGGCGCTGGGCCGCCTCGGTGACGAGATCAATATCGCCGAGCTGCGCGACCTGTCGGCGGCGCTGTCGCTGGTGGCCGACGACGGCGCGAAGGTGCGGCAGTCGCTGACCGCGCGAGCCGCGTCCATGCGTACCCGGGAGCTGTCCGATGTGGAGGGCAAGGCGGGCGAACGCTCCCAGTCGATGCTGGTCGCGCAGCTGTTGCTGTGCGCCGGCTTTCTGCTGTTCCTGTCCTTCCCCGCCTTGATGAGAGTGATCGCGGCATGACTGTGTTTCGCCCCCTTGGCTACGCCCCGCCGCCCCCGGGCGCCCTACCCCAGACCGACAAGATCCCCGAGGAGCACGCACCATGAGATCCCTCAATCCCCTCAGCGACCCCGTTGTGGTCTACCTGCGGGCACACCTCGCGGCCCGCCTGCACCGGCTGCGCACCGAGGACCAGAGCCGCGGCGCGTCCGCCATCGAGTGGGCCATCATCACCGGCATCCTCGCCGCCATCGCAATCGCCGTCGGCGCGATCATCCGCAGCAAGGTCAGCGAGGCCGCCAACAACATCTCGACCGGCGGCGGCGGGTGACGGATGCCCGCCACGCCACACGGGCGGCGGCGGGCCCAGGACCGGAGTCGCGGAGCCACATCGATCGAGCTGGCGTTGCTCACGCCGATCCTGCTGCTCGTGATCCTGCTCGTGGTTCAGTTCGCCATGGTCTACCACGCGCGCCACGTCGCGCTGGCCGCCGCCCGCGCAGGTGCTCGGGTGGCCCGCGGCGAGGCGACCGGCAACTGGCAGGCCGCCGCGACCAGCCGGGCCGAGTCGTACGCCCAGCAGATCGGCCCCGGCATCCTCGTCGGCGTCAACGCGACGGCGAGCGGCGGCGCCGACGAGCGGTTCGTCGACGTCGACGGCCAGGCGATCACGGTCATCCCGTTCTTCAGCCTGCATGTGCACCAGCGCGCGGGCGGGCCGACGGAGTGCTTCCGGCCGGACACAGGGGACGGTGTGAGTTGCGAACCCGAACAGTGAGAGGCCTGGAGGACCGCGGCACCATGGCGCTGGAGCTGGCGATCATGACGCCGGTGCTGGTCGCCTTCATGATGTTGATGGTGGGGGTCGGCCGGATCGTCAACGCGCAGAGCCAGGTCGACAGCGCGGCCCGGGACGCGGTCCGCGACGCCTCCGTCGCCCGCAGTGCCGGGGAGGCGCAGAGCCGTGCCGACGCCGCCGCTCGGGCCAGCCTGGAGCAGTACAACTGGTGCCAGGGCGGCCCGACCACGCAGACCGATACGAGCGCCTGGGCGCCGGGCGGCCAGGTCTCGGTGACCGTCACCTGCGACGCCGACCTCGGCGGCCTCGCGCTGATCGGGCTGCCCGGCTCCAAGCAGATGACCGGGCGGGCCACCGCGCCGCTGGACACCTACCGGAGGGCCGGGCCATGATCGCGGCGCGCCGGGAGGTCAACGACCGGGGGACGGTCTCGCTGTTCACGGCGATCTTCGCGCTGTTCGCCATCATGCTCGCGGGCCTGCTGGTCGACGGCGGCCTCGCCATCAGCGCCCGGGAACGGGCCGCCGACATCGCCGAGCAGGCGGCCCGGGCCGGCGCCGACGACATCGACGAGGCGGCGCTGCGCCAGACCGGCGAGCCCACGGTCAACACGGCGACGGCCTGCACGAAGGCGCGGCAGCTCGCGGACACGTACGCGGACCAGCTGTCGGGCTGGGGATGCGCGCCGGCCCCCGACCAGGTCAGCGTGACCATCACGATCACCGTGCAGCCCCAGCTGCTCAATATCCTGCCGGGACTCGGCACGTTTACCATGACTTCGACGGCGACCGCCCATCCCGAGCGCGGTGGTGACGGGGGCTGATGGCAATGCGGCAGGCAGTCAGGGCCGGGCGCAGGCGCAGCGCGGGCGATGTCCTTCTTGGCATGGCGGCGCTCGCCGCGCTGGCCGCCCTCGTCGCCGGGGTGCCGTACGCCCTGTACAGCCGGTTCGGCTCGCCGATCCCCGGCCACCTGCCGGACCTCGACGCGTTCACCCAGCGCATCGGGCCCAGCTCGGTGATCGCGATCCTGGTGTTCCTGGTCTGGCTGGCCTGGCTGCAGCTGGTCGTCTGCGTGGTCGTCGAGGTGTACGCGGGGGTGCGCGGCGTCGGGGTGCCCGTGCGCGTGCCGCTCGCCGGTGGCACCCAGTCCGTCGTCCATCGGCTCGTCGTGGCCGCACTGCTGCTGTTCACCGCGACGACCTTGATCATGCCGGCGTTCGGGCGCGACCTGCACCCGGCCCGGCCCGCGGTCACGCAGTCACAGCAGTACGTCCCGCCTGCGCCGCAGACCATGGAGACGGTGCGCGGCGACGCGCACCGGGACCACGCCGCGGCCGGCCCCGTCGAGAAGTCCGAGGTCACGAAGATCTACCGGGTGCACCCGCCCGCCGGCCGGCATCACGAGAGCCTCTGGGAGATCGCCGACAAGTGCCTGGGCGACGGGCGCCGCTACCGCGAGATCTACCACCTCAACAAGGGACGGCAGCAGCCCGACGGGTCCCGGCTCACGATCGCGAGCCTGATCCGGCCGGGCTGGATCTTGGAGATGCCGGCCGACGCGGTGGGCGCCCATGTCATCCCGCGCCACGAGCTCGACGACTATTACCGCTTCGGCAAGCCGCACCATATCCCCGACCACGGCGCCGGCTCGCACTCGGGCAATGGCCAGGCGGCCCCGGCCCCACCGACGACGGCGCCGGCCAAGCCGACGCCCCCGCCGGAAGAGACGCCGACCAAGGCCCCGGCGCCGGTCAAGCCGGCCCCGAAGCAGCACACACCCAAGGAAGAGACGCCCAAGCAGCACCCGCCGAAGGAGCGGGCGCCCACGGAGCTGTCCCCCGCCGAGCAGGGGCCGGACCAGCAAGAGCCGGGCCGGCAGGCGCCGACCGGCGACCAGGGCGGGTATGACGTCAGCTGGCAGCGTGGGCTCGCCGTGGCCTCCCTGCTGGCCGCCGGGCTGCTCATCGCGCTCGGCCGGCGCCGCCGCCGGCAGATCTGGCAGCGCGCGTTCGGTCAGATGATCCAGCGGCCGCAGGGCGAGGCCGCCCTCGCCGAGCAGGCGCTGCGCATCGGGGCCGACAGTGAGGCGACCCGGCTACTGGACCTCGGGCTCCGGCAGCTGTCCAAGGCGCTGGCCGCCGACGACCGCACCCTGCCCACCGTGTACGGCGTGCACCTGGGGTCGGAGAGCCTCGACCTGTGGATTGCGCCGGCCGACCGGTCCGCCCCCGCTCCCTGGGAGGCGCACGACAACGGTCAGGTGTGGCGGCTGCGCGCCGACCGGGTCCGGCTGACCCGTGACGGGCACCGTGCCGGCGGCTCGGACGAAGATGGCACGTTCGACGTCGACGAGCTACGCGATGTGCTGGCGCCCTACCCCGGGCTCATCTCGATCGGCACCAACGAGACCGGCCGCATCCTCGTCGATCTCGAGGCGGCGCACGGGCTGATCGCGCTGCGCGGCCCCGACGAGGTACGCCGGGCGGTGCTCGCCGCCGTCGCGGTCGAGCTGGCCACGAACCGCTGGTCCGACCACATGCGGATCACCCTCGTCGGGTTCGGCGAGGAGCTCTCGCTCATCGCGCCGGACCGGATCCGTTCGGTCGCCTCGCTCGCCGAGGCGCTGCCGGAGCTGGAGGCCCGCAGCGAGGAGGTACAGCAGGCGCTCGCGGCGTCCGGCGCCGACTCCGTGCTGACCGGGCGGTGCCGGGGCGTCTTCGGCGAGGCCTGGATGCCGCACTACTTGATCATGGCCGACCCGCCGACCGAGCAGGAGGCCGAACGGCTCGTCGCGCTCGCCCGCACCGGCCGGCGGATGGCCGCCGGGTACATCGTCGCGGGCGACGTGTCCGGGGCCACCTGGACCTGGGACGTCACCGCCGACGGCCGGCTCGGCGCCGGCGTGCTCGGCTTCGACGTCGAGGCACAGATCGTACCGGAGCAGCACTACCGCGCCGTCGTCGAGCTGTTCCGTACCGCCGGACGGCTGGACAGCGTCGCGCTGCCGGAGCAGCGCGCCGAGGATGAGCCCGGGTTCGCCTCCGGGTTCCCGATGAACGAGCAGCGCCCGGTCGTCGACATGCGGCTGCTCGGCTCGATCGAGGTCGATGCCCCCGGTCCGCTGGAGGAGAGCCGCCGCGACGTCTGCACGGAGTTGCTGATCTACCTCGCGACGCACCCGGGCGGCGTGCACCCGACGGTGCTGACCGGCGCGATCTGGCCGGGCGGCGCCGCCCCGGGGGTGCGGGACGCCACGATCGCCCGGGTATCGGACTGGCTCGGCCGCGACTCGCGCGGACGGCCCAACCTGTACTACGACGACCGCGGCCGCATCAAGCTCGGCTCGGAGGTGCGGGTCGACTGGCAGGTCTTCCGCTGGCTCGTCTGGCGCTCGGCGGCCGAGCCCGCCTCGGAGACGGCGTACATGTCGTACGCCCTCGATCTCGTGCGCGGCCCGCTGCTCGCCGACCGGCCGCGCGGGCGGTACGGCTGGCTCGCGAACGACGACCTGGAGTACGAGTCGGCCGCCCGGGTGGCCGACGTGGCGCACCGGCTGCTGCTGCTCCGGCTCGACGAGGGCGACCACCGGGGCGCCGTGGCGGCGGCCGAGGCCGGGCTGCGGTTCGCTCCGTACGACGAGTCGATGTGGCGCGACCTGCTCCGGGCCACGCACGCGACCGGCGACGTGGCCCAGCTGCGGGCGGTCGTCGACGACCTGCGCGACACGGTCGAACGCGACCCGACGGTCGACCAGATGCAGCCGCAGACCGCCGCCCTCATCGAAGAGCTCATGCCGCAGTGGCGCCAGGTACCCGTCCGCGGCGCCTAGGGCCTGGTATCAGCGGTAGGTGTGGCCGAGGGAGTGGCGGCCGGGCTGGGGAAAGACGCACACCCCGTGCGGACTCCGGCCGACCCGGATCGCGCGGATGAGTTCCCCCGCCCGCACGACGGGACCTCGCCCCAGCCGTCCGCTCCGGGTCGAGATCGCGTACACCACGCCCTGCCGGCGCCCGGACAGCCACAGCACGCGCCCGTCGGCCGACACGCCGCCCATGTCGGGTGAGCCGCCGCCGGGCAGCCGCCATCGCCCGACGACCTGCCGGGTGGCGAAGTCGAGCAGCGAGATCGTGCCCTCGGCGCGGTTGGTGACGTACAGGACCGTCGCGTCGCGGCTCGGGATGAGCCCATGTGCACCCCGGCCGGTACGGACGAACCCCATCGGGCGGAAGCGTACGGCGTCGATCGTCCACACCCCGCCGTTCGCCATGTCGGCCACGTAGAACAGCGTGCCGTCGGGGGCGATCTTGACGTCCTGCGGCATGGCCCGCCGGCCCAGCCGCACCGCCCGCGTCACCTTCCCGCGGCGCAGGTCGACGCGGATCACGTAACCGGTCGCCGCGCAGCCCGCCACGAGGTACGACCCGTCCGCGGAGAAGTCCGCGTGGGCGATGCCGCACGGCAACGGGATCGAGCGGCGCAGGCGCATCGACCGCGGATCCCGGACGTCGATCCGCGCGGGCCGGTTCACCATGACGAGCGCGTACCGTCCGTTCGGCGTGAACTGCAGGTTGTACGGGGCGGTGACCGGTACGGCAGGGCCTCGCCGGCCGGTGCGTGGGTCGATCGGGACGAGGTCGTCGCCACCGCTGTCGTTGACCCACAGAGTCCGCAGGTCCCACGACGGGATGACGTAGTGCGGCTGCGCGCCGACGCGGACGTGTCCGATGACGCGGTAGGTCCGCGGATTGATCACGTCGATCGTGCTGCCATCGGAGTTGGCGACGTACACCCGCCCGGGAATGCCCCGTACGGCCGGGCTGAGCATGCCGCGCCGGGTGTAGGCGTACACGTCGGGGGAGCGCCCGGCGGTGCGCGACGCGATCGAGGGCGGCCCGGGCCGCGGTTCCGCGGCGGGCGGCCACGCAGCAGGGGGCGATGGCGGGCCGAGGCTGACGTACGGCGCCGACCCGCCGAAGCCCAGCACGGGCGCGTCCGGGTCCGGGGCGGCGTGGAACGGAATCGGCGACTGGCAGCCGGTCAGCATGACCTGGCATATCGCGATGGCCAGCGTGCCACGCACCAGCCCAGCATCCACACGAGGGACTGTACCGAGATCGCGACGTTATGTACCCGAGTAATCACAAATCGTTCATATTTGCAGGGCGCCCTCATGCCGGAGCAGCCACTCCTTGCGCTCGAGGCCGTAGTAGTAGCCGTTGAGCCGGCGCCGTCCCGACCCGGTGGAGGCCACCACGCGATGGCACGGGATCGCGGGGGCGATCATATTCCGCGCACAGGCCTGGCCGGCCGCCCGTGCACCGCGCTCGAGACCGGCCAGGGCGGCCAGCTCGCCGTACGTCACGGTCTCCCCGGCGGGCACCCGGCGCAGCGCGGCCCAGAGCCGTTCGCGCGTCGGCGGCGCGGGATGGTAGGTGGGCAGCGCGTCGAGGGCGGTCAGGTCACCCTCGAAGTACGCCTGATGGGCCTTGCCGAGGTCGCCGAGGTCGGCCGACGGCATCAGGTCGTGCTCCTTCCGCAACGACAGGTGCAGGCGTTCGTACTGCGCCACGGGGTCCGCGGTGAACCCGGAGGCGACCAGCGTGTCGTCGAGCGCGAGCAGCGACAACGGCCCGATCGGGGTGGTCAGCACCATACTGTGGATCATGGAATGTTCCTTCGGCGGCGGTTGACGCTTACACAGATTCAACCCCGGGCCAAGGACGTCCGGCTGGCAGAAAACCGACCTGGTCGTTGCGGCGGCGTCCTTCGGCGGGACTCAGCCCACGGACTTGCCGACGCCGATGCCGAACTCGCGGTAGACGCGCTCCCAGAAGCCGTCGCGCAGCCACGTGCGCGCCTCCTGGTAGGGACGCAGCGACTTGCCCAGCTCCTTCTCGGCCTCGATCAGCAGTTCCTTGTCGATGACCGGCGGCAGGATCGGGCCGGGCAGCAGGTCGCGGATGTTGTCCCGGCCCCGCTCGAAGATCCACTTCTGGGCGACGTGCTCGCCGATCTCCTGCATGTGGTCGCGGTCGGGGCCCAGCTTGCCGTCGGGCGGCGAGCCCGGGCCGGTGCCGGCGCCCATGGTGCCCATCGCCGCGGCGCCCAGACTCGCGGCGGCCGGCGGTGTCGCCGGCTTGACCGCGGGCGGGAGCTGCTTGACGGGCGGCCGTCCCGCGAACACCTGGGACGGCGACGGCACCCGGGACGTCCGGGGAGTGGCGGGCGTCACCTCCGCGGCCGTGGCGGCGGTCGTCGCCGGCACGGTGAGGACCCCGGCGCGGCCAAAGTAGGGACGGAGGAAGTCGGCCGGCAGCACCTCGACCGTGTCGGACTCCCAGACCAGCCATTCGGCCTGGTTGGAGCCGTGCGTCGGTTCCACGCCCCACAGGTGCACGCGGACGCCGTACCGCTGCGCGGCTTCGACCGCCGGGAGCATGTCCTCGTCGCCCGCGAGCAGGACGGCGTCGGTGACCGCGCGGTGTCTGGCCAGCGCCTCCAGGTCGGCGCGCAGCTGGGCGTCGACCCCTTTCTGTTGCCCCTGGGCGTTGAGGTTGCCGAGCCGCAGCTTGACCAGCGGCAGGTTGGCGATCACACGCTGATCGACGGTCGGCTGGCGGCGTGGCGCGGCGTCGTACCAATACAGCCGGAGCAGCTCGCCGAGCAGCAGCTGGTCGGCGTGATCGGTCAGCGCCTGGATGAGCTTCTCTGCCGCGACCCGGTACTCCCGGCGCGAGGTCGCCTCGAGCAGCAGAGCCCCGGAGGCGGCATACAAATATCCCGCGTCGACGAAGACGGCGTAGCGCGCGGGTTGCGGAACGAACTCCGAGGTAGTCATGGGCCTTCCACTTTATTCGCGCCAACCCACTGCGGGAGCGGAACAGTTCAGTGTTGCCTTCCCCTCACCAGCAGAAAAGTCACCGGGGAGAGCCACCGGCCCGCCATGCGCCCGGGCCGTGCGCGAGCGGCGTGCGCAGTCCGCGGGCGCGGTCCGCCCACGCCGATCGCCGCGCGGGGGCCGTGCTCGCGGCGGACCGCCGGGCCCGGGCGCGGGCGGTCAGCACGGCGACCAACGCCGCGATCTCCTCGGGCGTGGCGTCGCCGCGCACGACCCGCAACTCGGGGGACGTCATAGCGGGATGTTCCCGTGCTTCTTCGGCGGCAGGGTGCGGCGCTTCTCGCGCAGGGCGCGCAGCGCCTTGGCCACCTGCGCGCGCGTCTCGGACGGCTTGATCACCGCGTCCACGTACCCGCGCTCGCCCGCGATATACGGGTTGGCCAGGGCGTCTTCGTACTCGGTGATCAGTTCCGCGCGGCGCTTGTCGGGGTCCGAGGCGGCGGCGAGCTCGCGCCGGTACAGGATGTTCACCGCGCCCTGCGCCCCCATCACCGCGATCTGCGCGGTCGGCCAGGCCAGGTTGATGTCGGCGCCGAGGTGCTTGGAACCCATGACGTCGTACGCGCCACCGTACGCCTTCCGCGTGATCACCGTGACCAGCGGAACCGTGGCCTCGGCGTAGGCGTACAGGAGCTTGGCCCCGCGCCGGATGATGCCGCCCCACTCCTGGTCGGTGCCGGGCAGGAACCCCGGTACGTCGACGAAGGTCAGCACCGGCACGTTGAAGGCGTCACAGGTCCGGACGAACCGGGCCGCCTTCTCCGAGGCGGCGATGTCGAGCGTTCCGGCGAACTGCAGGGGCTGGTTGGCGACGACGCCGACCGAGTGCCCCTCCACCCGGCCGAAACCGCAGACGATGTTGGGCGCGAACAGCTGGTGCACCTCGAGGAACTCGCCGTCGTCGAGGACGTGCTCGATGACGGTGTGGATGTCGTACGGCTGGTTCGGCGAGTCCGGGATCAGCGTGTCGAGCTCCTCGTCGAGGATGTCTCCGGTCGCGGCGAGGTCGGCCGGGACCTCGTACGCGGGCGGGTCGCCGAGGTTGTTCGACGGCAGGTAGGACAGCAGCGCCTTGACGTAGTCGATGGCGTCCGACTCGTCGGTCGCCTGGTAGTGGGCGACCCCTGACTTGGTGTTGTGCGAGTGCGCGCCGCCCAGTTCCTCGAACGTGACCTCCTCGCCGGTGACCGTCTTGATCACGTCGGGCCCGGTGATGAACATGTGCGACAGCTGGTCGACCATGATCACGAAGTCGGTGATCGCGGGAGAGTAGACGGCCCCGCCCGCACACGGACCCATGATGAGGGAAATCTGGGGAATCACCCCCGAAGCATGGACATTACGCTTGAAGATCTCCGCGTACAGCCCGAGGGCGACGACGCCCTCCTGGATGCGCGCGCCGCCGGAGTCGTTCAGCCCGATAACCGGGCAGCCGGTCTTCAGCGCATGGTCCATGATCTTGGTGATCTTCTCGCCGAAGACCTCGCCGAGCGAGCCGCCGGACACGGTGAAGTCCTGGCTGAACACCGCGACCGGGCGCCCGTCGACCGTGCCGTGCCCGGTGACGACCCCGTCGCCGTACGGACGGTTCGCCGCCATGCCGAAGTTGGTCGACCGGTGCCGGGCCAGTTCGTCGAGCTCGACGAACGAGCCCTCGTCGAGCAGGGCGTCGATGCGCTCGCGGGCGGTCATCTTGCCCTTGGCGTGCTGTTTTTCCACCGCGCGCGCCGAACCGGCGTGGACGGCCTCGTACCGGCGCCGTTCCAGGTCGGCGATCTTGCCGGCGGTGGTGTGGATATCGAACTCGCTTGGCGGCTCGGGAGCTTGCGTGGCCATGCGCGCCAGGGTAACCGCCCCTGCCCAGGTGGCCCCTCCCCGGCATACGCTGAGCGCACCCGCCGCCTGGCGGAGCGGAGGTAGCGGATGATCACCTTGGCCTGGTCGCGGCTGCGGTACCGCCCCGCGCGCGGTCTGCTGCTCATGCTGGCCGCCCTCGCGCTCGGGCTGCTCGCCGAGCCGTCCGCGCTGTTCGTGCTGGCGGGCGCGCTGTACGTGCTCGCCGGCGCGCTCTTGGCGGACCCCGATCTCCGTACGCTGTCGATCCTCGGCTGGGCGCCATGGGGCCTGGCCCGGCTGGTGCTCGCCGGATACGGGCTGGCGGGGCTGGCCGCCGCGGTCGTCGCCGCACCGCTCGCCGCCCTGATCGACGGGACGGCGGCCGCCGTCGGCGCCGCCGCGCTGATACCGCTCGTGCTCGCGGCGGCGGCCGGCGCGGGATGCTTCGCGCAGGCCGTACGAGAGGGCCCGGTGGCCGAGCGACGGCCGTCCCCCGCCCCGGCCCCGACCACGGCCACGGCCGAAGGGAGTGGAGCGCGATGACCGAGCCGCAGCCGGTCCCGGCCGTACAGTCCGGTGTGATCGTGTCGATCGCCGAGCTGACCAAGACCTACCCGGCGGGCGGCGGACGCGTGGTCACCGCGGTCCACGCCGTCAGCCTCGACCTCGCGCCCGCCAGCGTCACCGCCATCACCGGCCCGTCCGGATCGGGCAAGTCGAGCCTGCTGCGGCTGGTCGGCGGCCTCGAGCGGGCCGACTCTGGGGTGATCGCGGTCGACACCGAGCAGATCACGTCGCTGCCGCCCCGCGCGCTGCCCGGCTATCGCCGCCGGATCGGGCTGGTGTTCGAAGATGACCTGCTGCTGCCCGCGCTCACCGTCTTGGACAACGTACGGATCCTCGAGCCGGGCCGGTCCCGGACCGCTCGGGACCGCGCCCGTGAGCTGCTGGCCGCCGTCGGGCTCGCCGGGCTCGGCGACGAGCGGCCGTCCCGGCTGCCCCCGGTCGACCGGCAGCGGGTCGCGGTGGCCCGGGCGCTGTTCAGTGAGCCCGGGCTGCTCCTGGCCGATGAGCCGACGGGCGCGCTCGACACGGCCGCCGGCGGCGAGATCGTCGAGCTGATCCTGCGCGTCCGCGACGAGTACGGCGTCACCGTTCTCCTCGCCACGCACGATCCGGAGATCGCGATCAACTGCGACCGGGTCGTCCGCCTGCTCGACGGCCGGATCGCCGACGACTCGGCCGCCCCCATCTAGGACTAACCCACCACTAGGCTGATCGGTGTGGCTGCTTCCCCACCTGCTGGTCGGCCGGCGCGACCGGACACCGCGGAGCGTGACTCGGCGCGCCAGGAGATGCCCGAGCCGCTGCGCCGCGACGTACGACTGCTCAGCTCGCTGCTCGGCGAGGTCCTCGTCGAGTACGCCGGTCAGGACCTCCTCGACGATGTGGAGCGGCTGCGCCGTGCGGTGATCGCCGCCCGCCGCGGCGAGGTCACGATCGACAACGTGGCCGCGATCGTCGACTCGTGGTCACTGGAGCGCGCGGAGCTGGTCGCCCGCGCCTTCACCGTGTATTTCCACCTGGCCAACCTGGCCGAGGAGCACCACCGGATCCGGACGCTCCGGGAGCGCGACACCGGCGCCGAGCCGCTGCGCGAGTCGATCGCGGGCGCTGTCGCGCAGATCAGGGGCGAGGCGGGCGACGACCGGCTGCGTGAGCTGCTCGACGGTCTCGAGCTGCACCCGGTGTTCACGGCCCACCCGACCGAGGCCCGCCGTCGCGCCGTCGTCACCTCCATCCTGCGCATCAGCGGGCTGCTCACCAGCGCCGACAGCGGAGGGCTGGGGGCGAGCGAACAGCAGGAGGTACGGCGGCGGCTGATGGAGGAGATCGACCTGCTGTGGCGGACCGCCCACCGGCGGCACACCCAGATGGACCCGCTGGACGAGGTCCGGACGGCGATGGCGATGTTCGACGAGACGGTCTTCCGCGTCGTCCCGGCGATCTACCGAGTGCTCGACGAGGCCCTCGCGCCCGCGACCGGGGCCCGGCCGCCGCTGGCCCGCCCGTACGTCCGGTTCGGCAGCTGGATCGGCGGCGACCGCGACGGGAACCCCTACGTCACCGCACAGGTCACCCGCGAAGCGATCATGATCCAGGCGGAGCACGTGCTGCTGGCCCTGGAGAACGCCTGCACGCGGATCGGCCGTACCCTCACCGTCCACGAGGCGACCACGCCGCCGTCGGCCACGCTGCGGGCCGTGCTGGCCACCGCGCGCGCCGAGAGCCCCGACCTGCTCGCCGGGATCGCCAAGCGCTCCCCCGGCGAGCCGCACCGCCAGCTGCTGCTGTTCGCCGCCGAGCGCGTCCGGGCCACCCGGCTGCGGAACGCCGATCTCGCCTACGCTGACGCCGGGCGGCTGCTGGCCGACCTGACCCTGGTCCAGGAGTCGCTCGCCGCCGGCGGCGCCGCCCGCCAGGCGTACGGCGAGCTGCAGCACCTGATCTGGCAGGTCGAGACGTTCGGCTTCCACCTGGCCGAGCTGGAGATCCGGCAGCACTCAGAGGTCCACGAGCAGGCCGTCGCCGAAGTGCGGGGCACGGCGGCGCAGGGCGGCGGGTCGCTGAGCGAGCAGACCGAGGAGGTCCTCGACACACTGCGGGTCGTCGGCTGGATCCAGGAGCGCTTCGGGGTGGACGCCTGCCGCCGCTACATCGTCTCCTTCACCCGATCGGCCGACGACATCGCCGCCGTGCACGAGCTGGCGAGCCACGCCGCCATCGGCGGGCGGACGCCCGTGCTCGACGTGGTGCCGCTCTTCGAGACCGGGGAGGACCTCGCCCGGGCGCCCGCCGTGCTCGACGGCATGCTGACCCAGCCCGCCGTACAAAAGCGGCTGGCGGAGACCGGCCGGCGGCTGGAGGTCATGCTGGGCTACTCCGACTCGGCCAAGCAGCTCGGGCCGGCGAGCGCGACGCTGCGGCTGTACGACACGCAGGCGGCGCTCGCCGAATGGGCCGCGCGCGAGGACGTGACGCTCACCATGTTCCACGGTCGCGGCGGCGCGCTGGGCCGGGGCGGCGGGCCGGCCAGCCGGGCCGTGCTGGCGCAGGCGCCCGGCTCGGTGGCGGGACGATTCAAGGTCACCGAGCAGGGCGAGGTGATCTTCGCCCGGTACGGCCACCTGGAGATCGCCCGGCGGCACTTCGAGCAGGTCAGCAACGCCGTGCTGCTGGCCTCGACGAGCGCCGTCCAGGACCGGGCCGGCAAGGCCGCCGACCGGTTCCGCCCGCTGGCCGATCAGCTCAGCGCCGCCGCGCACGCGGCCTTCCGCGATCTTGTCGAGACCGAGGGCTTCGCCGAGTGGTTCGCCCAGGTGAGCCCGCTGGAGGAGATCTCGGAGCTGCGCATCGGCTCCCGACCGTCGCGGCGCAAGGCCGCCCGCGGGCTGGAGGACCTGCGGGCCATCCCATGGGTGTTCGCGTGGACGCAGACCCGGGTCAACCTGCCCGGCTGGTACGGCCTCGGCAGCGGCCTCGCGGCCGTCACCGACGCCGCCGGGCTGCGGGAGGCGTACGAGTCGTGGCCGTTGTTCGCCTCACTGCTCGACAACGCGGAGATGAGCCTGGCCAAGACCGACCGGGCCATCGCCGAGCGCTACCTGGCACTGGGCGGCCGTGCGGAGCTGACCGCGAAGGTGCTCGCCGAGTACGACCTGACCCGCTCGCTGGTGCTGTCGGTCACCGGGCACGATCGGCTGCTGGCCAACCGGCGGGTGCTGTCGCGCGCCGTCGAGCTGCGCAACCCGTACGTCGACGCGCTGTCCCACCTGCAGCTGCGGGCGCTCACCGCGCTGCGCGCCGGGGTGGCCGACGACGCGGAGCGCGGCAAGCTGGAGAGCCTGCTGCTGCTCTCGGTCAACGGCGTCGCGGCCGGCCTGCAGAACACCGGCTGAGCCCTTCGTGGTACTCAGGCGCGGGGGAGGGCCTGGTGGCGCTCCATGGCGGCGATCTCGTTGTTGCCGATGTGGACGATCCAGAAGCCGCCCTTCCGCAGGCTGGGATCGTCCGGGGTCTTCTCGCCGAGCTCGGTGCACACGGCGTCGATCAGATCGGACACGATCTCGCCGTGGGTGCACACCACGGTGGGGGTGCGCTCGGCGAGCAGTCGCAGCATCACCGCCCGGGCGTCCGCGAGGTTCGCCACGTCGGCATGGAGCCCCCCGTCCGTACCGTCGGCCGGGGAGGTCAGCACGGAGGCGCCAACGGTGAAGGCGGGCTCGGTCTCCAGCCGGGTACCGGTACGCAATACGTACGGGATCACCGTGTTGACGCACCGGGCGGTGGCCGAGCTGATCACGCGCAGCGGCCCGAATGCCGCCAGCAGCTCGACCAGCGCCGCGGCCTCCGCCGCGCCGCGCGCGTCGAGCGGGCGCAGGGCGTCGTCGCCACGCCAGTCGGCCTTCTCGCCGGCCGAGCCGTGCCGCAGGATGATGAACGGCGTGGTGTACCGCGGCCCCGCGTCGAACTCGTGGAGCAGGTCGACGTCGTGGGCGTAGGTGAGGCGCTGTTCGGCGTAGCTCACCGGCAGCCACTCCACCCGATCCACCTCGTCGCCCGGCACGAACCCCCGGTCCTCGCCGGTCGCCGCCCAGTAGTCGACCCGCTTCGACCGGCCGCCCTTGAGGTAGGTGCGGGCGGGCAGCCGCCGGCCCAGCCGGGGGTGGACCCCCGTCTCTTCTTCCACTTCCCGGACCGCGCAGACCAGGAGGTGCTCGCCGCTCTTGAGCTTGCCCTTGGGGAACGACCAGTCGTCGTACCTCGGCCGGTGAATGACCGCGATCTCGATGCCCACACCGTCGTGGCGCCACAGCACCGCGCCGGCGGCGCGGGTTATCTCTTCGGGCTCACCCATCCACGGTCCTCCAGCGTCGAGTTCTCATGAGGAAGCTCTGGATGTCGAGCGGCGGCGGCTCGGTACCCACCGGCGGGTGCCGGGTCCAGACGCCGTCGCCCTCGAGCCACCACGACGCGGTGCCCTCGTCCATCGCGCGGTCGAGCAGCTGGATGAGGTCGGCGCGGTGGGCACGGTCGCCCACCCGGACCAGCGCCTCGATGCGCCGGTCGAGGTTGCGATGCATGAGGTCGGCGCTGCCGATCCAGACCTCGGGGTCGCCGCCGCGCTCGAACGCGAACACGCGCGAGTGCTCGAGGAACCGGCCGAGGATGCTGCGCACCCTGATCGTCTGGGACAGGCTTGGGATGCCCGGGCGCAGCGCGCAGATGCCGCGCACCCAGATGTCGATGGGCACGCCCGCCTGCGCGGCCCGGTAGAGCGCGTCGATGATGACCTCGTCGACCAGGGAGTTGCACTTCAGCCTGATGCGGGCCGGCCGCCCCGCCCGGAGGTGCTCCACCTCTCGTTCGATGCGCAGCACCAGGCCCGAGCGCAGGGTGTGCGGGGCCACGAGGAGCTGCCGATACGAGATCTGCCGGGAGTATCCGGTCAGGTGGTTGAACAGGTCGGTGACGTCCTCGGCGATCTCCGGGTCGGCGGTGAGCAGCCCGAAGTCCTCGTAGATGCGGGCGGTCTTGGGGTTGTAGTTGCCGGTGCCGATGTGGCAGTAGCGCCGGATCGAGCCGTCGGACTCCTCGCGCACGATGAGCGACAGCTTGCAGTGCGTCTTCAGCCCGACGAAGCCGTACACCACGTGGCAGCCGGCCTCCTCCAGCTTGCGCGCCCAGGTGATGTTGGCGCGCTCGTCGAACCGCGCCTTGATCTCGACCAGCACGACGACCTGCTTGCCCGCCTCCGCCGCATCGATCAGCGCGTCGACGATCGGCGAGTCGCCGCTGGTGCGGTAGAGCGTCTGCTTGATCGCGAGCACGTGCGGGTCGTCGGCCGCCGACTCGATGAACCGCTGCACGCTGGTGGTGAACGAGTCGTACGGGTGGTGGACAAGGATGTCGTGCTCGCGGATCGGGGTGAAGATGTCGGTATCAGTCGGCAGCGCGGTCTTCGACGGAACGAACGGCGGGTACTTCAGCTCGCTGCGGTCGAGGTCGGCGATGGCGTGCAGGCCGCCCAGGTCGAGCGGGCCAGGCACCCGGTAGATCTCGCGTTCTTCGATGCCGAGCTCGGTGGTGATCAGATCGAGCACCTCGGGGGTGATCGACTCCTCGACCTCAAGCCGGACGATGGGCCCGAACCGGCGGCGCAGCAGCTCCCGCTCCAGGGCCTGCATGAGATCTTCGGTGATGTCCTCGTCGACCTCGAGGTCCTGGTTGCGCGTGATCCGGAAGGCGTGGTGCTCGACGACCTCCATGCCGGTGAACAGCTGGGTCAGGTGGGCGGCGATCACGTCTTCCAGCGGCGTGTAGCGGTTCGGGGACGCCTCGATGAAGCGCGGCAGCACGGGCGGCACCTTGACCCGGGCGAAGAACGTCGCCTCGGTGTCGGGGTCACGGACCAGCACGGCGAGGTTGAGCGACAGCCCGGAGATGTACGGGAAGGGATGCGCGGAGTCGACGACCAGCGGCGTCAGCACCGGGTAGATGCGCTCGCGGAAGAGGCGGCGCAGCCGTTCCTGCTCGGTGTCGGCGAGGTCGTCCCAGCGGAGGATCTCGATGCCCTCCTTGGCCGTGGCCGGGCGGATGTCGTCGCGGTAGCACTTGGCATGGCGCAGCATCAGTTCGTGCGCCACCTCGGCGGTCCGCTGCAGCACCTCGCGTGGCTGCCGCCCGCTGGCCGACTGTACGGCGAGGCCGGTGGCCATCCGGCGGGTCAGGCCCGCGACGCGGACCATGAAGAACTCGTCCAGGTTGGTGGAGAAGATGGCCATGAAGCGAACCCGTTCCAGGAGCGGCAGCTCTGGGTTCTCGGCGAGCTCCAGCACGCGTTGGTTGAAGCGCAGCCAGCTCTCTTCGCGGTCAAGGTAACGATCTTCTGGGAGTTCGTCGCCCGACAACGCCAAATATCCAGATTCGACGCTCATGACCTAATGATCCCTGATCCAGGTGAACTTCGTACGAACAAGTTCTCCCCGGTTATCAGGCTATGCGCACCTCAGAGGCCGGAACAGCGCTTAGGAGCCGGGCCAGGCGGGCGGCCGTTTCTCGGCGAAGGCGGCGATGCCCTCCGCGCGGTCGGCCGAGAACGCGGCCGTCCGCCACGCGGCGTCCTCGATGTCAAGACCGGCCGCGAGGCCGATACCGGCCCCGTTGCGCAGCGCCCGTTTCGCCGCGCGGACGGCCACCGGCGAATTGTTCGCGATCGCGTTCGCGAGCCCGAACGCCTCTTCGCGGACCTTGCCGGCCGGCACCCTGCGGTTGATCAGGCCGTACGACTCGGCCTCGTCGATCGTCAGCCGGCGACCGGTGAGCACGAGGTCGGCCGCGCGGCCCGGGCCCAGCCGGCGCAGCGCCAGCTGCGTGCCGCCGCCCCCGGGGACCAGCCCCACGGTCACTTCCGGCAGACCGAAAACCGCGGTCTCGTCGGCCACGATCAGGTCGCAGCAGAGGGCGAACTCGCAGCCGCCGCCGAGCGCGTACCCGTGCACCGCCGCGACCACCGGCTGCGGCAGGCCGCGCACCCCGCCGAACGCGGCCCGGAACACTTCGCGCTGCCGCAGCAGGTCGGCGTCGCTCATGGAGTTGCGCTCCTTGAGATCGGCCCCGACGCAGAACGCCTTCTCGCCGGCGGCGCTCAGCACGACGGCGCGGACCGTGTCGTCGGCCGCGACCTCGGCGCACACCGTCGCCAGCCGCGCCGCCATCGCCGTCGACAGCGCGTTGAGCGCCTCGGCCCGATCCAGCACGATCTCCGCGACACGCCCATCCGCCCGCAGGCTCACCCCATCCATGCGTGCCAACCTAGCGAGCCCGCGCGGACGCTACCGATGGGTGCTGCGCCGGCGGAGGACGTACGGCTGGATGATGCCAAGGCCGCGGGCGGGCCGGCGGACGAGGCGGTGCACCTCGTACCGCGGCGCGCCGTCGAGCTCGGCGGCCAGCCCGGCGTCGACCAGCACGGTGCCGGGGCGGGCGATCGAGGTGAGCCGGGCGGCGAGGTTGACCGTCGTGCCGAACACGTCGCCCATGAGCGGCAGCACCGGGCCGTACGCCACACCGACGCGGACGTCCGGGATATCGGCGTGCTTGGCGATCGTCTCGCCGAGGGCGAGCGCGATCTCGCAGCCGATCTGCGGCGACTCGGCGCCGAACAGCACCTCGTCGCCGAGCGTCTTGACGAGGCGGCCGCCGATCGACGCGATGAGGTCGGCCGCCGTCTCCTCGAACGCCTCCACGACCCGGGCCAGCCCGTCCTCGTCCATACCCCGGCTCATCTGGGTGAACGACACCATGTCGGCGAACCCGACCACCAGGTGCATGCGGACCGGGACGGCCTCGTCCTCAGTGGCGGCCACCGCCATCGCCCGGGTGCCGGACGCGGCCAGCTGCCGCCGCCAGGCGTGCACGATGAGCGGCTCGAAGTCGCCGAGATGCGCCTCAATGCCCTCGAGCACGCCCTTGACAACACCCGGCGGAGGCGGCTCCTGAGCGTTGGTGATCTCGCCGAGCATGATGTCGACCTGCCACTCGGCGAGCCTGGACATCGTCTGCCCCACGGCGCGCACCATCCGGATGACGTGATCCTCGTCGAGGAAGCCCTCGTCCATGAGCTGCTGGATCCGCACCAGCGCGGTGAGGTCGCCCTCGGTGAAGGCGACCGCGTCGTCGGCCGGCTGGGGGTAACCGAAGGCACGCCAGAGCCGCTCGGCGAATTCCATGGAGACGCCGGTCAGCCGGACGGCATCGAGCCTGGTGTAGCGCAGCTCGCCGCCGAGCAGAAGTTCTTCGATCTCGTTCGGCTCCGGCAGCCGCGACGCCATGCCACCCTCTCCGCTCCGGCTTGTGCGCTCCGGCGGGCGGGCGCTATCGGCCGTCTCGTACCCCGTCCGCAAGGTCGTCGATGAGCGCGTAGATCTGCTTGTGCCACTCATCGACCTCGGGCAGGTTCTTCAAGACGAGCTGGCCGCGCTCTCCGCCGGACTCCACCACCAGTGTGCCCTTGCCGAACACACGCTCGATCAGCCGCTGGGAGTGCGAGGCGTCGTTGATCCGCCCGATCGGGATGGTCCTGACCGATCGGTTGAGAATGCCCGTCCGGATGACGATGCCCTGGTCCGTCAGCTCGTACCGAGTGAAGAACCAGCGGAGGAACGGCACGAACGAGAACGCGATCGCGATGATCACCGCCAGGCCGGCGACGATCAGCCGCGCCGGGGTCTGCACGCTGCCGTCCGGCATGAAGAAGTCAATTACACCGGCGACGACGACAATCGCGACGAGCACAAGGAGGGTGTCGATCAGCGTGATCCAATGCGGATGATCGCTGAGAATCATCCGGCCTTCAGCCGGTTCTTGCTGCTGCTGCTCAGGTTGGCCCATGGCGCATATCGTGGCAGAAATGGGCCCGGGTTGGTGATCGAGAGCGCAAAACGCGTTACGCTCCGCCGCGCTTCACATACCGGCGCGTACGTGCACGACATCCCCGGCGCTGACGGCCCGTTCGTCGCCCTCTCGAGTGCGGAGCAAGAGCCGTCCGCTGTCGTCGACGCCGTACGCGACGCCGCTCATCGCGCGCTCGCCGGGCAGCTCGACCCGGACGTCCCGGCCGAGCGTGGCGCACACGGCCCGGTATGCCGCGCCGAGGCCGCTCCGCTCCGGGTCGCCGCCGGCCCCCTGCCATTCGGCGTACCACCGGTCGAACTCGCGCAGGACGGCGCGCAACAGCGGCTCCCGGTCGGTGAACGCCGCGTTCTCGATCATCAGCGATGTCGCCGTCTCGATGGGCAGCTCGTCCGGGCGCAGGCTGACGTTCAGTCCGACCCCCACGATCATGGCGTCGCCGGCCCGCTCGACCAAGATCCCGCCCAGCTTGCGGTCGCCGGCGAGCACGTCGTTGGGCCACTTCAAGGTGAGTCGCGGCGTCCGCAGGCCGGTCGCGGAACCGAAGTCGCCGGCATCGGCCCGCGCGATCATCGTCCCCACCGCGCCGGTGACGGCCACGCCGGTGAGCAGCGGCAGCCAGGTCTGCCGGACGCCCGCGACCTGGGGCCGGAGCAGCAGCGAGAACGTGAGTCCCGACCGCGGCGGCGCCTGCCAGGTGCGGCCGAGCCGGCCCCGGCCGGTCGTCTGCGCCTCGGCCACCAGCACCGTGCCCTCAGGCGCGCCCGCGCGGGCGGCGGCGGCCAGGTCGGCGTTGGTCGACCCCGTTTCCGGCACGACCTGGATCTCGCGCCACAACGTGCCCGGCCGGACGAGCGCACGGGCGAGGGCCCGCTCGTTCAGCGGCGGCCGCTCGAGATCGTTGTACGGGGACGTCACCCGCCCATCCAACCGCACCCTGGTGCGGTAGCAGATCAGGCGCGCAGCCTGCGCAGGTACTTGGGGTCCGAGGCGCGCTGCCACACCGCGTCGACCTCGCGCAGCGCCTCGGCGGCGGCGCAGTGCTCCATCCCGGACAGCGCGCCGAGGGTGAAGACCTCCCGTGGGTCGGTCACCGTCGCGGCGGTCCCGGCCAGCCGTTCCTGCGCGATCACGCCGTCCTGGAAGCGGCCCAGAACCTCCTGCAGGCTCTCCGCCTGGGCGGCGACGTTGGCCGCCGGCTTGCCGAGCGCCGTGGCCGCCGCCTCCGCCGTGTAGCGCGCCCGCTTGGCCGCCTTGCGCGTCTCGTGCCGGGCGGCGTCGTGGTCGGAGGCGTCCTCGATCGAGGCGTACGCCCTGGCCAGCCGCCGCCACGAGCGGATCACCAGCCGCGGCACCTCGTCGTCGATCGGGCGGGCGGCGCGCTCGGTCAGCGGCGGCGCCGCGACGAGGCTCTCGAGCGCTTCGAGCAGTGCGAAGTAGCGCGGCTCCTTCAGGATGGCGAACAGCCGCCGGTACGCCGCCTGCTCCTCCTCGGCCAGCGCGTCCAGCCAGGCATGCGTCCCATCGCCGACCAGGCCGCGCAGCTCGGCCAGCCGGGCGGTGAACCGCTCCCGCAGCACCTCCAGGTCACGCACCTCGCCGAGCGCGTCGGCCAGCCACTTCAGCTCGGGCTGCAGGGGGTCGGTCCGCTCCCGGTCCAGCACCGCGCCGTAGCTCTTGAGGATGCTGCGGGTGCGGCGGACGGCCACCCGCATCTTGTGCACCGCGTCGTACTCCTGCAGACGCACCTTGGGGTCGTGGCGCAGCAGCGCGGCCAGCTGGTCCTTGACGTAGCCGACCGCGACGTCGCCCGCCGTCGACCACTTCTCGCGCGGTATCCCGGCATTCGTCGGCACCTTCAGCAGCCGGCCCAGCTTGGAGGTCGCATCGGCGCGGCGCGCCCCCGCCTTGAGCAGCAGCTTGCCCGCCGCCGCGAGCAGCTCGGACGACCCTTCGACGAGCTCCACCTCGATCTCGCGCCAGGCGGTCACGGTCGTGTCGTCGACGACCTGGTCGAGCCGCTGCCCGGAGACCGAGTCGTCGGCCACCTCGGCGAGCACGCGGCCGTCGTCGCCGAACACTCGGACGACCGTACGGCGGGTCTCCAGCCGGGCCACGGGCCGCAGCTTCTCACCGCGCGTGAACGCGGTGACCAGGGCGGTCAGCCGAGAGGGGACGGTCTGCGCCTTGCCGAGCGGGGCGCGCAGCTCGTTCTTGGCGTCCGGTCCAGCCGGGATCTTGAGGTGCCAGCCGGCGTCGCCGCCGCCGCGACGCCGGCGCAACGTGATGCCGTGGGTGGCCAGCCGCAGGTCATCGGTGTCGAAGTAATTGGCCACCAGCAGGTGCGTCTCAGGTCTGCTTACGCTGGAGCCGCTCGGCAGTTCGCGGAGATCCGGGACAGTGAAATCATGATCGACGTCGTACTTACGCTCGATCTCCACAATGTCTGCCACGCCAGGGCCCCTCTCGCGCAAAGGTTACGAGCCGGCGAACAGCATGCCACCCAGAAGTTAACTACCCATTTCGGGCAGACGTCTCCCGTGCGGAAACCCTCAATCGCCCGGTGGCTCGGCGTACCGCTGCAGGTAGAGCTGCTCGCCCAGCTGCTCCAGGAGCGCGAGCTCGGTCTCGAGATAGTCGACGTGCTCCTCCTCGTCTTCGAGGATCGACTCGAAGATCCGGGCGGACGACACGTCGCCGCGCGAGCGCATCAGATCGATGCCGCGGCGCAGCCGGTCGATGGCCTCCACCTCGATCGCCAGGTCGGAGCGGAGCTGCTCGGGGATGGTCTGGCCGACGCGCAACGGATTGAGCCGCTGGTAGTTCGGCAGGCCTTCGAGGAACAGGATGCGGTCGGTCAGCACCTCGGCGTGCCGCATCTCGTCGATGGATTCGTCGCGGGTGTGCTTCGCCAGCCGCGTGTAACCCCAGTTCTCCTGCATCTTCGCGTGCAAGAAGTACTGGTTGATCGCGGTCAGCTCGGCGGTGAGTTGCTCGTTCAGCAGCGCGATGACGTCCTGATCGCCTTCCATTGGGTCATGGTGGCATGGGTCGCCGCCGTGACCATCCCGCAGGGGGGCGCGTGTCGCGGGCCCCTATGCCGCCGGCGCCGCCTCCACGACCGCCTCCATCACCGGCTGCTCCGCCTGGCACTCGGTGAGCAGGGCGCAGATCCGGTTCACACAGGATCCGCAGCCGGGCCGCATGCCGCAGGCCGCGCGGACTGCCTTCGCCGAACAGGCCCCGGCCGCCACGTGATCTCGCACGTCATTCTCGGTGACGGCGTGGCAGACACAGACGTACATCGGCAGAGGAGGCCTTTCGAGGTGGGCTTTAGGTAAGGCTGGCCTTAGTAAATCAAAGGTAACCGGGTCTGGCCAGTCCAGCTATGTGTGTGTTGCGCCACGTGTGGCCGACCATGAGCAGGGAACTCCCCACTGAGGTCGCGCACAGGGCGCGGTCCGGAAGAAAGACTGGGGTCCATGACCGACCTGTGGCCTGGTGACGCGTATCCGCTGGGGGCCCATTTCGATGGGGCCGGTACCAACTTCACATTGTTCTCGGAGGTCGCGGACAAAGTCGAGCTCTGCCTGTTCGACGAGGACGGCACCGAAACCAGGGTCACGCTGCCGGAGACCGACGGCTTCGTCTGGCACGGCTACCTGCCCGGCGTGGTGCCCGGGCAGCGGTACGGCTTCCGCGTGCACGGGCCGTACGACCCGGCGCACGGTCACCGATGCAACCCCGCCAAGCTGCTGCTCGACCCGTACGCCAAAGCGGTCGAGGGCGACATCGACTGGGACCAGGCCTGCTTCGGCTACAACTTCGGCGATCCGGACTCGCGCAACGACGACGACTCCGCGCCGCACACAGTTCGCTCGGTGGTCATCAACCCGTACTTCGACTGGAACTCCGACCGGCGGCCGCGCACGCCGTACGACGAGACGGTGATCTACGAGGCCCACGTCAAGGGGCTGACGGTCCAGCACCCGGACATCCCGGAGCGGCAGCGCGGCACGTACGCCGGGCTGGCCCACCCGGTGATGATCGACTATCTGCGCGACCTCGGGGTGACCGCCATCGAGCTGATGCCGGTCCACCAGTTCGTGCACGACAGCACGCTGATCAAGCGCGGCCTCACCAACTACTGGGGTTACAACACGATCGGCTACCTGGCCCCGCACAACGCCTACTCCTCCGCCGGGCAGCTCGGCGAGCAGGTGCTGGAGTTCAAGGCCATGGTCAAGGCCCTGCACGAGGCGGGCATCGAGGTGATCCTCGACGTCGTCTACAACCACACGGCCGAGGGCAACCACCTGGGCCCGACGCTGTCGTTCCGGGGCATCGACAACACCGCGTACTACCGGCTGCTCGACGACGATCCGCGCTACTACCTCGACACGACGGGCACCGGCAACAGCATGCTGATGCGGCACCCGCACGTACTGCAGCTGATCATGGACTCGCTGCGGTACTGGGTGACGGAGATGCACGTCGACGGGTTCCGCTTCGACCTCGCCTCGGCCCTGGCCCGCGAACTGCACGACGTCGATCGCCTGGCCGCCTTCTTCGACCTCGTCCAGCAGGACCCGGTGGTGTCGCAGGTGAAGCTGATCGCCGAGCCATGGGACGTCGGCGAGGGCGGCTATCAGGTCGGCAACTTCCCGCCGCTGTGGACGGAGTGGAACGGGAAGTTCCGCGACACCGTACGGGACTTCTGGCGCGGCCAGCCGGCCACCATGCCCGACTTCGCGTCCCGGCTGACCGGCTCCAGCGACCTCTACGCCGACGACGGCCGTCGGCCGATCGCCTCGATCAACTTCGTGACCTGCCACGACGGCTTCACGCTGCATGATCTGGTCTCGTACAACTACAAGCACAACGACGCCAACGGCGAGGCGAACCGGGACGGCAGCGACGACAACCGGTCCTGGAACTGCGGGTACGAGGGGCCGACCGACGAGCCCGACGTCCTCGCGCTGCGGGCCAAGCAGCAGCGCAACCTGCTCACCACGCTGTTCCTGTCGCAGGGCGTGCCGATGCTGTCCCACGGCGACGAGCTGGGCCGCACCCAGCGCGGCAACAACAACGCCTACTGCCAGGACAACGAGATCGCCTGGGTCGACTGGTCGCGCAAAAACGTGGACGAAGACCTGACGGACTTCGTCCGGCGGCTGTCCCGGCTGCACGCGGAGAACCCCGCCTTCCGGCGGCGCCGGTTCTTCCACGGGAAGGCGATCCGGGGGGCCGGGGATATGCCGGGGGAGCTGACCGATATCGCCTGGCTCACCCCAGGCGGGCGGGAGATGTCCGACCACGACTGGGAGGTCGGGTTCGCCAACTCGGTGGCGGTCTTCCTCAACGGCGACGCCATCGAGGAGCCGGACCGGCGTGGTGAGCCGATCCGCGGCGACTCGTTCCTGCTGCTGTTCAACGCCGACGACGAGGATCTGACCTTCACCATGCCGCCCGCGCAGTACGGCGCGCAGTGGGTCAAGGTGCTCGACACCGCCGAGCCGGACCTGGAGGAGGACATGGCCCCCGCCGTGAAGGCCGACGAGTCGTTCTCCGTCGAGACGAGGTCGGTCCAGGTCCTGCGCCGTGTCTGACGCCGTACCCGCGGGAACGTACCGGCTGCAGCTGCGCCCAGATTTCGGCTTCGCGGCGGCCGCGGTGCAGGCCGAGCACTTGGCGGCGCTGGGCGTCTCGCACGTCTATTTGTCGCCGATCCTGCAGGCGGCCCCCGGCTCGACGCACGGGTACGACGTGGTCGATCACGGCGCCGTCTCCGCCGAGCTGGGCGGGGAGCAGGGCTTTCGCGCCATGGTGGAGCGGTTCCGCACGGCCGGCCTGGGGGTCGTCGTCGATCTGGTGCCGAACCACATGGCGATCCCGGACCCGATCTCGCTGAACCGCCCGCTGGCCTCCGTCGTCCGCGATGGACCGGACTCGCCGTACGCCTCGTGGTTCGACATCGACTGGGCGGCGGGCGACGGCCGGATCGTGCTGCCGGGCCAGGGCGAGCCCAACTACCGGAGATTCTTCGATATTTCCGGACTTATCGCGGTGCGGGTCGAGGAGCCGGAGGTCTTCGAGGCCACCCACGCGCTGCTGCTGCGGCTGGCGGCCGAGGGGCTGATCGACGGCCTGCGGATCGATCATCCGGACGGCCTGGCCGACCCGCGCGGCTACCTGCGCCGGCTGGCCGAGCGGGCGCCGAGGGTCTGGGTGGTCGTGGAGAAGATCCTGACCGGCGACGAACGGCTGCCCGCCGACTGGTCGTGCGCCGGGACCACGGGCTACGACGCCCTCAACGCGGTCGGCGGGCTGTTCACCGACCCGGCCGGGGAGGGCCCGCTCACGGAGGCGTACACCGGGCTGACCGGCGGATCGGCGACCTTCGCGCCGGTCGAACGCGACGGCAAATGGCACGCGTCCGCCAACGGCCTGCGCCCCGAGGTCGCCCGCCTGCACCGCGTGCTGTGCGACGCCCTGCCCGGGTACGACCAGGACGCGCTGGCCGGCGCGCTTGTCGAGCTGCTCGTCGCGCTGCCGGTCTACCGGGCGTACGCGCTGCCCGGCGAGCCGCCCGCCCCGGCGACGCGTGAGCTGATCGACCGCGCGGCCACCGAGGCGCGGGACCGCCTCCCGCCCGACCGGCACGCGGCGCTCGCCGCCGTCGCGGCGCTCGCCCTCGGCGATCACCCCGAGTTCGTCGTACGTTTCCAGCAGACCTCGTCGGCGCTGATGGCCAAGGGCGTCGAGGACACCGCGTTCTACCGGTGGTCGCGGCTGGTGGCCAGGAACGAGGTGGGCGGGGAGCCGGGGCGGTTCGCCGCGGACCTCGCGGCGTTCCACACATTCTGCGCCCGGCTGGCCGCCGGCTGGCCGGCCACCATGACGACGCTGTCCACCCATGACACCAAACGCCAGGAGGACGTACGGGCCCGCCTCGCCGTCCTCGCCGAGCTGCCCGCGGAGTGGGCGGCGGCGGTGCCGAGATGGCGGGCCATGGCGGGGACGTCGCCGCTGGAGCCCGACCTCGACTACCTGCTCTGGCAGATCCTCGCCGGGGCCTGGCCGCTGGTGCCCGATCGCCTGGAGGAGTTCCTCGCCAAAGCGATGCGCGAGGCCAAGACCCGTACGTCCTGGGAGCAACCGGACCCGGCGTACGAGCAGGCGGTGACCGAGCACGCCCGCGCGATCATGGCGAACGCCGACCTGATCGAGGACCTCACCGAGTTCGTGGCCCGGCTCGCGCCGTACGCGCGGGTCAACACGCTCGGCCAGAAGCTCGTGCAGCTGACCATGCCCGGCGTCCCGGACCTCTACCAGGGTTGCGAGCTGGTCGGGCTGGCCCTGGTCGACCCCGACAACCGGCGCCCCGTCGACTACGGGAGGCGGCACGCCCGGCTGGCCCGGCTCGACGAGGGCGGGCCGCCGCGCGACTTGGACGACGAGAAGCTGCTGGTGACGGCGCGGACGCTGCGGCTGCGCCGCCGTCACCCGGCGTGGTTCGCCGCCGGGTACGAGCCGCTGTCCGCCCAGGGCGCGGCCGCGGGGCATGTCGTCGCCTTCCGGCGCGGCGACGCGCTCACCGTGGCCACCCGCTGCCCGGCCGGCCTGGAACGGGACGGCGGCTGGCGGGACACCGTGCTGCCGGCCGGCGGCGACTGGTACGACGTGCTCACCGACCGGACCCAGCGCGGCCTAGAGCTGCCGCTGGTCGACGTCCTGGCGGGGCTGCCCGTCGCGCTCCTCACGAGGGTGAAGCCATGACGATCTTCGAAGTGTGGGCCCCCCGGGCGGAACGGGTCGAGGTGGAGGCCGGTCCATCGGGCTCAGCCGTACGCCATGAGATGGCCGCTGAACCGGGACCGGCCCCGGGCCGCGCCGGCTGGTGGGTCGCGGACCTGCCGGCAGCCGGGCACGGCACCGACTACGGCTTCCTCCTCGACGGCGCCGGCACCGAGGACGGCGAGCCGCTGCCCGACCCGCGATCGCCGTGGCAGCCGTACGGCGTCCACGGCCGCAGCCGGGTCTACGACCATGATCGGTTCACGTGGCACGACGCCGCCTGGCGCGGCCGCCCGCTGCCCGGCGCCGTGCTGTACGAGCTGCACATCGGCACCTTCACGCCCGCCGGAACGTTCGACTCCGCGATCGAACGGCTCGGGCACCTCGTCGAGCTTGGCGTCGACGCGGTCGAACTGCTGCCGGTCGCCCCCTTCCCCGGGCATCACGGGTGGGGGTACGACGGGGTGGATCTGTGGGCGGTGCACGAACCGTACGGCGGGCCCGACGGGCTGAAGCGGTTCGTCGACGCCTGCCACGGGCTCGGCCTCGCCGTCGTGCTCGACGTCGTCTACAACCACGTCGGGCCGACCGGTAACTACCTGGACCGGTACGGCCCGTACTTCAACCAGGCCCACCGCACGCCCTGGGGACCGGGGATCAACGCCGACCAGCCCGGCTCGGACGACGTGCGTGACTTCGTGGTCGGCAACGCGCTGATGTGGCTGCGCGACTACCACGTGGACGGGCTCCGGCTCGACGCCGTCCACGCGATCGTCGACTGCCGGGCCGTACACCTGCTGGAGGAGCTGGCTACCAAGGTGGCCGCGCTGTCGGCGCACCTCGGCCGGGAGCTGTTCCTGATCGCCGAGTCGGACCAGAACGATCCGCGGCTGGTCACTCCTCGGGAGGCGGGCGGGTACGGGCTAGCCGGGCAGTGGAGCGACGACTTCCACCACGCCCTGCACGCCGCGCTGACCGGCGAGCGGACCGCCTACTACGGCGACTTCGGGTCGATGGCGGCCCTGGCCAAGACGCTGACGAGGGTGTTCTTCCACGACGGGATCTACTCGACGTTTCGCGGCCGCGTGCACGGCCGTCGGGTCGACGTGACCCGCACCTCGGCGCACCGGTTCGTCGGCTACTTGCAGAACCACGACCAGATCGGCAACCGCGCCGTCGGCGACCGGATCTCCGGCGCGCTCTCGCCCGGGCTGCGCAAGGTCGGCGCCGGGTTGCTGCTCACCGCGCCGTACGTACCGATGCTCTTCATGGGCGAGGAGTGGGGCGCCGAGACGCCGTGGTGCTTCTTCACCGATCACGTCGACCCCGAGCAGGCCCGCCGGGTCTCGGAGGGGCGGCGGCAGGAGTTCGCCCAGCACGGCTGGACGGACGCGCCCGACCCGCAGGACCCGGAGACCTACCGGCGCTCGATCCTCGACTGGGCGGAGCCCGGCAAGCCCGGCCACGCGGACCTGCTCGACTGGTACCGGGCGCTGATCGCGCTGCGCAAGGCCCGCCCCGAGCTGACCGACCCGCGGTTGACCGAGGTGAGCGTGGACTTCGGCGAGACGGCTCGCCGGCTGGTGCTGACCCGGGGGCCGGTGCGTGTCGCCGCCAACCTTGACCCCGAGCCGGTGCGCCTCCCCGCCTCCGGTGACCTGCTGCTGGCCTCCGATCCGGCCGTACGGCTGGACGCGGCCGGGCTAGAGCTGCCGGGCGAGTCGATGGCCGTGCTGCGCGGGTGGGTACGCTCCGAATCGTGACGGAGCAATTGGGCGATCCCGGCCACCCCCACCTGGCGGACCTGCGTGCCACCATCGAGCGCGGCGGTGTGGCGAAGTATCACGAGGCCAACGCCGCGAAGGGCAAGCTCTTCGCGCGTGAGCGCATCCGGTTGCTGGTCGACGAGGGGTCGTTCGTCGAGGACGGGCTGTACGCGAACGCGCTGGCCGGCGACCTGCCCGCCGACGGGGTGATCACCGGCGTCGCGGCCGTGGATGGCCGGCCGGTCGCGCTGATGGCCAACGACTCCACTGTCAAGGCCGGGTCGTGGGGGGCCAGGACGGTAGAGAAGATCATCCGAATCATCGAGCGGGCCTACGAGTCCAGCGTGCCGATGATCTATCTGGTCGACTCGGCGGGCGCGCGCATCACCGACCAGGTCGAGATGTTCCCCGGGCGGCGGGGAGCGGGGAAGATCTTCCACTCCCAGGTGCGGGCGTCCGGCGCCATCCCGCAGGTGTGCGTGCTGTTCGGGCCGTCGGCGGCGGGCGGCGCGTACATCCCGGCGTTCTGCGACTACGTCGTGATGGTCGACGGCAACGCCTCGATGTACCTCGGCAGCCCGCGCATGGTCGAGATGGTGGTCAAGGAGCGGACCACGCTGGAGGAGATGGGCGGCGCCCGGATGCACTGCTCGGTCTCCGGCTGCGGGCACCACCTGGCGAAGGACGAACCCGAGGCGCTGACGGCGGCCAAGGCGTACCTGTCGTACCTGCCGTCGAACTGGGAGCAGCCGCCCCCGTCGCGCGAGGCGGCCGAACCCAAGCCCGCCGACCTGCGGAAACTCGTCCCGGCCAGCGAGCGGGTGGCCTTCGACATGCGCCGGTACGTCAAGGGCCTGCTCGACGAGGACTCCTTCTTCGAGATCCACGCTCTGTGGGCCAAGGAGCTCACGATCGGCTTCGGCCGGCTCGACGGCCAGGTCGTCGGCGTCGTCGCCAACAACCCGATGTTCAAGGGTGGCGTGCTGTTCGTCGACTCCGCCGACAAGGCCACCCGGTTCATCCAGCTGTGCGATGCCTTCAACGTGCCGCTGCTGTTCCTCGCCGACGTGCCGGGCTTCATGGTCGGCACGGCGGTCGAGAAGGACGGGATCATCCGGCACGGGGCCAAGATGATCACCGCGGTGTCCGAGGCCACCGTCCCCAAGATCTGCGTGGTCGTCCGCAAGGCGTACGGCGCCGGGCTGTACGCCATGGCGGGCCCGGGGTTCGAGCCGGACGCCACCCTCGCCCTGCCCACGGCCAAGATCGCCGTCATGGGCGCGGAGGCGGCGGTCAACGCCGTCTACTACAACAAGATCGCCGCGATCGACGACCCGGCGGAGCGCGAAGCCTACGTCGAGAAGCTCCGCGCCGAGTACGAGGAGGACATCGACATCGTGCGGCTGGCGGGGGAGCTCGTCGTCGACGCGATCGTCGAGCCGGAGGACCTTCGGGCCGAACTCGTCCGGCGGTTCGCCGCCGCGCGCCGCAAGGACCGTTCGTTCTCGCGCCGCCGGCACGGCGTAACTCCGGTCTGACAGCCGCCCAAACGCGCCGTGTCACTGGGGGATTACCTCTAGTTGGTATTGATACCGTCACATTCGAGAATTCCCCATGAATGGCAAACCGCAGGTCAAGGGCGTAGTAGTAGCCGGGAAACGCGGCCTGCCCGAGCTCGACGGGCTCGAGGTGGCGTGCCGAGTCCGGTCGGAGGGCCACGGCATGCCCATCTTGATTTTGACCGCACGCGCGGACGAGTAGACACGGTGGTCGGGCTCGACGCGGGCGCCGACGACTACGTCACCAAGCCGTTCCGGCTCGCCGAGCTGCTCGCCCGGGTCCGCGCCCTGCTCGCCCGCGCCCGGCACGACCGCAACGGCGGGGCCGTCCCCACCAAGGTCGACGACATGTGGCCGGCGGAGGAACGCGTGGTCAGCGGGCCCGCGTGAAGTCTGCCTTGGTCTGATCGGCCCCCGCGGGGCTCGACTCGATGCCGTGCACCCGGCCGTTCCCGGTGTGCCGGGCCGCGCCATTGCCCTCCGGGCCGCGCGTGGCTTCCGGCAGCCCGGTGTGCGGGTCGACCGACGGCAGGCTGGCCGGCAGGAATACCCATTTCTTGTACGACCAATACCGGAACAGCGTGGCCACGCCGGTGCCGATGATCTGGGCGATGTTGAAGGCGATCAGGCTCCGCTGGTCGAGCACGTAGTGCGTGAAACCGATGAAAAGCTCGGTGATCACCAGGCCGATGCCGTTGAGGACGAAGAACAGGGCGTACTCGCGCCCCAGGCCGGAGTTGTCGCGGTGCCGGAACGTCCAGTAACGGTTGGCGAAATAGGCGAATGTGGTGGCCACGATGGTGGCGACCCCGTTGGACGTCAGCGGCCCCACGCCGAGCGCGCCGTGCAGGATGTTGGCGGTGCCGATGGTGATGACGAACGCGATCGCACCGACGCTGCCGAACTTCGCGAGCTCGTGCACGAGATGGGCGAACCGCCGGTACACAGATACGGCGAACCTCACCAAGACTGACCGTCCCTTCCGGCTGCTACGCTGCGCTTTCTCCGACCCCCTGAAGGGGGGCCCACCCCCAACCGCTGCTGACACACGACAGTGAGGATACGGGGCCCGCGTGGCAGCATGACAAGTTATGGACTACCGGCTCAACGACGAGCACGAAAGCCTCCGCAAGACCGTCGAAGATTTCGCCCGGCGCGTCGTGGCGCCAGAGGCCGAACGTCTGGACGCCTCCGGAGAGTTCCCGTACGACATTGTCCGTCAGATGGGCGTCATGGGTCTGTTCGGCCTGCCATTCCCTGAGAAGTTCGGGGGTATGGGTGGCGACTATTTTGCCTTGTGCCTGGCGATCGAGGAGCTGGCCCGGGTGGATTCGTCCGTCGCGATCACTCTCGAGGCCGCGGTATCGCTCGGTGCGATGCCGATCTTCCGGTTCGGCACGGAGGAACAGCAGCAGACCTGGCTGCCCGATCTCGCGGCCGGGCAGGCCCTTGGCGCGTTCGGGCTGACCGAGCCCGGCGGCGGCTCCGACGCCGGCGCCACCCGTACCACCGCACGCCTGGACGGCGACGAATGGGTGATCAACGGCACCAAGAGCTTCATCACCAACTCCGGAACCAAGATCACCCGGCTGGTCACGGTGACCGCGATCACCGACTCGGACACCAGGGGGATCTCGTCGATCATCGTGCCGCTGCCCGCGCTCGGCTGCGCGGTGTCGCAGCCGTACTCCAAGGTGGGCTGGCACGCCTCAGACACAAGGGAGCTGTCCTTCACCGACGTACGGGTCCCGGCCGGCAACCTGCTCGGCCGCCGCGGCCGCGGCTACGCGAACTTCCTGTCGATCCTCGACGAGGGCCGCATCGCCATCGCCGCCCTGGCCACCGGGCTGGCGCAGGGCTGCCTCGACGAGTCGCTCAAGTACGCCAAGGAGCGCGAGGCCTTCGGCGCCCCGATCGCCACCAACCAGGCCATCGCGTTCAAGATCGCCGACATGGAGGTGCGCGCCCATACGGCCCGGCTCGCCTGGTACCGCGCCGCCGAGCTGATGCTGCGCGGCGAGCCGTTCAAGCGCGAGGCGTCCATCGCCAAGCTCTACTGCTCGGAGATCGCGGTGACCAACGCCCGCGACGCGACCCAGATCCACGGCGGGTACGGCTTCATCAACGAGTTCCCGGTCGCTCGCCACTGGCGCGACTCGAAGATCCTCGAGATCGGCGAGGGCACCTCGGAGGTCCAGCGCATGCTCATCGCCCGCGACCTCGGTCTATGACCCGGATACGATTTCGGGCGTGACAGCGGATAGTGACCGGGACGGAAGCGGCATGCCGGTGGCCGGCATGGTCGGCGGCGGGCAGCTGGCCCGCATGACCCACCAGGCCGCGATCGGGCTCGGGGTGTCGCTGCGGGTGCTGAGCGACTCGGCGCACGCGTCGGCGGCCCGGGTCTGCGCGGACGTACGGATCGGGGAGCACACCTCGCTCGCCGATCTGCGCGACTTCGCGCTGGATGCGGCGGGGCGTAGCCCTGGGGGTGAAGCAGGGCGTTGCGCCGTGGTGACGTTCGACCATGAGCACGTGCCGGGCCCGCACATCCAGGCCCTGGAGGAGGCCGGGGTGGCTTGTCGTCCCGGCTCGGCCGCGCTCCTGCACGCTCAGGACAAGCTGGTCATGCGCGAGCGGCTCACCGCGCACGGCGTGCCCTGCCCGCGGTTCGCGGCCGTACGGGAACCGTCCGAGGTGGCCGCGTTCGCCGAGCAGACCGGCTGGCCGGTAGTGCTCAAGGCGGTACGCGGCGGCTACGACGGCAAGGGCGTCTGGGTCTGCGGTTCCATCGCCGAGGCCGGGGAGGTCGTCACGCGGGCCGCGGCGGAGGGCGTACGGCTGCTGGCCGAGCCGCACGTGGAGTTCCGGCGGGAGCTGGCCGCCCTCGTCGCCCGGTCTCCGTACGGCCAGGGTGCCGCGTACCCGATCGTCGAGACCGTGCAGCGCGACGGGATCTGCCGCGAGGTGATCGCGCCCGCGCCCGGGCTGCCGGAGAACGTGGCGATCCAGGCGCAGCGGCTGGCCCTCGACATCGCCGCCGAGCTGGGCGTCGTCGGCCTGCTCGCGGTCGAGCTGTTCGAGACCGGCGACGGCGTGCTGGTCAACGAGCTGGCGATGCGGCCGCACAACTCCGGGCACTGGACGATCGACGGGGCCCGCACCTCGCAGTTCGAGCAGCACCTGCGGGCCGTCCTCGACCTGCCGCTGGGCGCGACCACCCCCACCGCGCCGTACGCCGTGATGGCCAACGTGCTCGGCGGGTCCGACCCCGACGTGTACTCCCGCTACATCCACGTCATGGCCCATGATCCGGCCGTCAAGGTGCACTTCTACGGCAAGGAGGTACGGCCGGGCCGCAAGATCGGCCACGTCACCGCCCTGGGCGACGATCTCGACGACGTTCGCGACCGGGCTCGGCACGCCGCCGACTACCTGCGAGGCACGTGATGACCTTCCCGCTCGTCGGCGTCGTCATGGGCAGCGACTCGGACTGGCCCGTGATGAAGGCCGCCGCCGATGCCCTGGCCGAGTTCGGCGTGCCGTACGAGGCCGACGTCGTCTCCGCGCACCGGATGCCGCGCGACATGATCGCGTACGGCTCGTCCGCCCACGAGCGAGGCCTGCGGGTGATCATCGCGGGCGCCGGTGGCGCCGCCCACCTGCCCGGCATGCTGGCGGCGGTGACGCCGCTGCCGGTGATCGGCGTGCCGGTGCCGCTGAAGTACCTCGATGGCATGGACTCGCTGCTGTCGATCGTGCAGATGCCCGCCGGCGTGCCGGTCGCGACCGTGGCCGTCGGCGCCGCCCGCAACGCCGGGCTGCTGGCCGTACGGATCTTGGCGTCCGCCGACGAGGAGTTCCGCGACAAGATGACCGCGTTCCAGGACGAACTGCACGCTCAGGCCAAGGCGAAGGGCGCCCGCCTTCGGGACGCGCTCCAGGAGGGCGCTGAATAATCCATGTCCTGCGGCGCGTCGCCCAGGCGGCGGGTCATTCAGCACCCTCCCTAACCGGAAAGGGTGCGTGCTATTCGAGCCCTAAATCCCGCTATGGGGTCTCATGTCCATCCTGAGCCGGTAGCGTGCTGCCATGTCAGCGGGTTTTTGTGGGTGAGGAGTGGAGCAATGTCCAACGGTGCGCGGCATTGGTGGGGAGTCCTGGCGGGCCTTGTCCTGGCCCCGGCCATCGCGGCCGGGCTGGCATACGGGACATGGCGGACGCTGTCGGGCGCGCAACAGTTCGGGCCGACGAGTACTGAGTACCGCATCGGGCTGGCGAGCCTCGCGGTCACCGGGATCGCCATCGCCTTCGCGGTCGGCTCCCGGCTTTCGCCCCTGGCCTCGCTGCTTCCCGGGTTGGCGTTGACCGCGCTCGGCGCCGTGTGGGCGGCCTCCCCGACGTGGGCGGCCAAGCACACGGCCGGCAAGCTGCCGGGCAGCCTCGACAAGCTCGACGCGGGCTACCAGAGCATCGGCGCCACCGGCGTGCTGCTGATGATCGGCGTCATCCTGCTGTTCGCCTCGCTGTTCCCGGGGCGCTGGCGGCCGCGCGAGGAGTACCAGCCGTCCTTCGAGTACGAGAGCCAGCAGGCGACCGACCCGATGGCCTCCTACGAGCACACCCCGCAGTACGGCCGCCAGCCCGACGAGGGCCCACCGCCGTTCGGCTCACAGACCACGGTGGAGCAGCCCGGCTTCAGCACCGCGCCCGACTGGGGCACCCCGCGTCGCGACCCGAACCAGCCGTAAGGCTCAGGGCTTCGGCTGACCGAGGCCCGGCGGGCTGGTGAGGAAGCCCAGGCCCCAGCAGATGTGCATCGTGGCGTACACGAACGGCAGGCGTACCCGGGCCGCCGCCGACAGGCCGCGACCGGTCAGCGCGGCGCCCACGATCATGGCGGCGGCGTAGCCGCCGGGCAGCAACCAGCCGGGCCAGAAGCCCACCGCCCCCGCGATGACCCCGATGACCATCGCCACGACGGCGAGCGGAGGCGCGAGGTAGCGGAGGTTCAGGGTGCCCTGGTGCTCGCGCCCGACGACGCGGCGCCAGCGGCCCGTGACGAAGTACTGCCTGCCCAGCGAGCGCAAGTTGGGCCGGGGCCGGTAGGTAACGCGCATCCGGGGGGTGAACCAGATCTTGCCGCCGGACTGCCGGATGCGGTGGTTCATCTCCCAGTCCTGGGCCCGGACGAACGTCTCGTCGTAGCCGCCCACCCGGTCGAGCGCGCTGCGCCGGAACGTGCCGAGGTAGACCGTCTCGACCTCGCCCGCGCCGCCGCCGACGTGGAACGGCGCGCTGCCCACGCCGAGCTTGGACGTCATCGCGCGGGCCACGGCCTTCTCGAACGGCGTTACGCCCTCGGCGGCCATGATGCCGCCCACGTTGTCGGCGCCGGTCTCCTCCATGGTCTCGACGGCGACCCGTACGTAGTCGGGGGGCAGCAGGGAATGGCCGTCGACCCGGACGATGATGGAGTACTGCGAGGCCTTGATCGCGATGTTGAGGCCCTGCGGGGTGCGGCCGGACGGGTTGGCGACGACGATGACGCGGGGGTCCTCGGCGGCCAGCTTCTCGGCGATCTCCTGGGTGCGGTCGCGGGAGGGGCCGACGGCGAGCACGATCTCCAGCTCGCCCGGATAGTCCTGGGTCAGGATGGCTCCCACCGCGTCGGCCAGGTGCCGTTGCTCGTTGAGCACGGGCATGATCACGGAGACCGCGGGCCATGTGGTGCGGTCTGCAGCGTTCTGAGCGTGGGAGGAGGGATTCATCTCGGCGTCACGCTACTGTACTTATCCAAGTCTCAGGCATCGAACGTGCGGCTTCCGCCGTCTTTTACCGCGGCCGAAGTCATACCTCGGGGGGCGCTCGGGAGGCGGCTGTCAGGTGGACGACTCGGACTCGTTCGAACGCTATTTTCGGCCGCGCCGCGCAGGACAGTCCGCGGACGACGGCGACGGGCCGGGTGACGAGGCCGAGGACGACGCCGTCGACGGGATCTCGATCGACGAGGAACGCGCGCCGCACGTGGCGGTGCCCCGGTCCCGTGGTGGTAAGCGCGCCAAGCCGGCGGAGACCGCGCTCGGTCCGCGCGGCGCCCGCGACGCCCGGCGGCAGCGCCGCACGCTCATCGTGTCCGCCGCCCTGTCGGGCATGATCCTGGCGACCTCCGGGGTGGCCTGGGCGTTCCAGGGCTATGTAACCGGCAACATCAACAAGGTCGACCCGTTCTCCGGGCTCGGCGGCCGGCCCAACAGCGGCCCCAAAAGCGCGATGAACATCCTGATCGCGGGGGTCGACCGGCGCGAAGGCCTGTCCCCGGACCAGATCAACCGGCTGCACCTCGGCCGCGATCAGGGCGCGCGCTCGGACACGATGATGCTGGTCCACCTGTCGTCAAACCACGACAAGGTGACCATCGTCAACCTGCCGCGCGACTCGCTCGTCACCATCCCCGCGCACAAGTCGAACGGTTCGGAGGGCCCCCGCGCCGCCGCGATCCCCGACCGGCAGGGCAAGCTGACCTGGAGCTACCAGTTCGGCGGGCCGAGCCTGACGGTCAAGACGGTCGAGCGGGCCACCGGCGTCCGGATCGACCACTACGTCGAGGTGAACTTCCTCGGCTTCGTCAAGATGGTCGACGCCCTCGGGGGCGTCACGGTCTGCACCGAACAGCCGATCAACGACCCGAAGTCGGGGCTGCGGCTGCCGGCGGGCAAGAACCATCTGGACGGCCTGAAGGGGCTGGCGTACTCCCGGGCCCGCTACACCCTGACCGGCGGCAGCGACCTGGGCCGGATCGGGCGGCAGCAGCAGTTCATGGCGGCCATGATGCAGCAGGCGCTGAGCACGTCGACGCTGACCGACCCGGTCAAGTTCACCAGGTTCCTCAACGCCACGCTCAAGACCATTCGGGTCGACCCCGGGCTGGCGAAGAACGTCAACGCGCTAGCCCGGCAGATGAGCGGCCTGACCACCGACAGCGTCGCGTTCGCCGACGTACCGCTGGCCAACCCCAACTACGTGGCCTCGATCAACGGCTCGGCACTGCAGTCGACCGTGCTGTGGGACGGCCGGGCCGCCGCCGCCCTGTTCGGCCAGATCAGGAAGGATCAGCCCGTCATCAAGCCGGCCCCCGCGCCAACGGCGACCGCGAGCAAGCCGGCGCTCACCGTGCCGCCGAGCCAGATCAACGTGCGCGTGGTGAACGGCGTCGGTACGCCCGGCATCGCCCGCAAGGCCGCGGGTCAGCTGCGGGCCGCCGGGTTCGTGCCGGTCGTGGTCCCCGGCACCGCGAAGAAGATCGGCCTCAAGTCGACGGTCATCCAGTACGGACTGGGCCGCGGCGATTCGGCCAGGACGCTCGCGGCGGCCATCCCGGGCGCGAAGCTCAAGGTGCTGCCGGCGCTCGGCAACAAGATCCAAGTGATCGTGGGCTCGTCGTGGACTGGCGTACGCAAGGTCAAGGTCGCGGCGAGCCCCGGTCAGTCCGGGAGCCAGGGCGTCCAGGTCAAGACGGCCACCCAGCAGATCTGCCGCTGAAGTCCGACGCGCTCGATCGCCTGATCCGGGCCTCTCGCGACATTCGGCACGGTGCGTGTCGCCGCGTTGGGGATTCGGTCGTCCCAGCGGTGTCTGAACGGGTGCACTAAACCAGCGTGACGGGGCGTCCCGGTGGCCGAAGCAGGACCGTAATTAGCGGTACCCATCCGCCTCGCCGTCTCATTCGAATCCACCACCGGTGGTGAATTTGTACGTCAAGGAGGCCAAGGAGGAGACCGGTGGTGGAGTCCGATCCGCTGGCGACAAACTGGCCGCTGGTGGGCCGGTCTGCCGTGCTCGCCGACATTGCGGCTGGGCTGCGTGGGGGCGGAGTGGTACTGGCGGGTCCAGCCGGGGTGGGCAAGACCCGGCTGGCTCGGGAGGCGATGGCACATGCCCGCGGCGATGGTCGCGACACCGAGTGGCTGGCGGCGACCCGGGAGAGCACGACGATTCGGTTCGGCACGGTGGCGCCGTTGCTGGCCCAGGATGAGCCGCTCGGCACGACACCGGCGGAGCTCATTCGGCGGACAGCCGGTCGCATGGCCGCTCGGGCCGAGGAACTGCCGGTGGTGGTCGGTCTCGACGACGCGCATCTGCTGGACAAATGGTCGGCGTCCATGATTCATCAACTGACCGTGCGCGGGCTCGTCTCGCTGCTCGCCACGGTGCGGAGCGGTGAACCGGCACCGGACGCGATCACGGCGCTGTGGAAGGACGGCGTGGTTCGGCGGATGCGGGTCCGTCCGCTCGGGTCATCGGCGATCAACGACCTGCTGGAACGTTCCCTCGGCCCGGAGATCGAAGGGGTGACCCGCTGCCGGCTGCGCGACCTGGCGGCCGGCAATCCGCTGTTGTTGCGCGAACTGCTGATCGGCGCGTACGAGGACGGTGCGCTGGTGCGACGGGAAGGCGTATGGATCCTCGACCGTACGCCGAGTCGCGGAACCGGTCTGGTGGAACTCGTCGAAACACGGTTGCGCACGCTTGACGGCGCGACGCGTGTGGTCGTGGAGGTTGTGGCCTGCGGCGAGCCGCTGCCGGCCACGGAGCTCGATCGGGTGGCAGCCGCCGTTCCGTTTCCGCCGGGCGCGGTGGAGGCTGCAGAACGCACCGGCCTGGTCGTCTGTGAGCGTTCCGGGCGACGCCGGGTCCTGCGCATGGCTCATCCGCTCCATGGCGAGGTCGTACGCGGCATCCTGACGGAGACGCGAGGGCGGAAGATCTGGGGGTGGCTTGCTCGTGGCCGGTACGGGCAGCCGCAACGGCGCCGTGATGATGCGTTGCGTCTTGCCAGGTACCAACTGGAGGCCGGCGCGGCGACGCCGCCGGAGGAGCTGCTCGACGCGGCGCGGCAGGCCACCGAGCGCGTGGATCTCACCTTGGCCGCGAGACTGGTCGAGGGCGCGCAAGACGCCGAGGCAGGTCCGCTATCAGACCGGTTCCAGGCGCGCCCCCCGGATCCGAACGGACCCGACGGCCCTGCCGCAGCGGACGGGCAGACTCCCGGCGAGACCACAACCTACGCCGACCTGCCACGCTCGCGAGGGGCGGCGATGCGCGCGCTCAGTCTCTACTGGGGCTCAACGGGCGCTATGGGCTCGGCGGAATCGAGCGGCTCGGGCCGATCCAGGGCCTCGGCCGAAGTCACGCCATCCAGCGCGGACAACGAGCCGCCGTCGAAGGCGCCGCAGATCACTGCCCGGAGGGAAGACTGCGCTCTGCCGAACGTCCTCCGGGCGTGGACCCTGCTGAGCGAAGCCAGGTTCCGGGACGCGTTGGAGAGCATCCCGTTCGACGTGACCGCGCCGGATCGTCGCGATCGCACCGCGCGGTATGCGCGACCCGTGGTGGTGTTGGCCAGCGCCTTCCTCGGCCGACTCGATAACGCCCTCGCCGTGGCCGGCAGCCCAGCGGCGCCGAGCGGGACGAAAGACGGCTCCGTTCGCTGGGGGCCGACGTTGCTCGGCTGGTCTCGCTGCTTGGCCTTGCAACTGGCCGGCCGGCTGGACGAGGCCGTGGCGATGGCCGAGGAAGGGTACGCCGCCGCTGTCGCCCAGGGCGCTCGGGAGGTGGCCCTCGGCTGGGCCGGGTTCCGCGGCGGACTGACCAAGGCACAAGGCCGGGTGGTCACGGCCCAGGCGGCGTTCCGGGAGGCGGTGGCGGCGCTGGCCGGACGCGACGCGTTCCAGCTCACCCGGCACCTGCTGGCCGACCTGGCGGGTGCCGCGGCGCTGTCGGGAGACACGACCATCGCGGCGCGATGGATGGAACGTGCCGACGAACTGCGGGACGGCTCGAACCAGATGTGCGATCCGTTCATCGAGCTGAACCGGGCCTGGGTCATGGCGGCGAACGGCGATGGGACCGAGGCGGCCAAACAGGCACAACACGCCGCCGCCCTCGCGAACGCCGTTGAACAGTACCCGGTCGAGGCGATCGCGCTGTACGACACCGCGAGGCTCGGCGAGGCACGGACTGTCGTGAGGCGGCTGACCGAACTCGCCGAAACCGTCGACGGCCGGCTCGTTCCGACGCTGGGCATGGCGGCGACCGCCCTGGCCGGCTCCGATGGCGAGGCGCTGGACCAGGCAACGACGGCACTGCATGACCTCGGTTTCCTGCTGCACGCCGCCGAAACGGCGGCCGCCGCCGGACATGCCCACCTGGCGGCGGGGGATCCCGCGCGTGCGTCGGCAGCGCGAACGCGCATGATGGTTCTCCTCGACTCTTGCGAAGGCGCGGCCACACCACTGGTGAAGATCGACCGTGACTCTACGATCGCCGCGCTGTCGCGGCGGGAACGCGAGATCGCGGTGCTGGCCGCCGCGGGCCTGTCCAGCAGGGTCATCGCCGAGCGGCTGATGCTGTCGGCGCGGACCGTCGACAACCACCTCGGCCGGGCCTACGCCAAGCTCGGGGTCACTAATCGAGCCGGGCTCACCGCCCTGTTGGGCCGGATGAACGGTGGCCGGCCCGCTCGTGGGTGACCGCCGCCCACGGCTTAACCGACGCGAGCCTGCCAGCGCAGCAACATGCGCCACGTGGCCCCACCATCTCTGGTGGCCACGACGGTCGTGGTGCGCGTGCAGTCCGTCTTTCCGCTCCGGCAGCTGCCATCCGAGGCCAGCGCCCACCCGGCCCGTTGACCGGCGAAGTCCACCGTCACGACGCCTGCGGGCAGCCCGGCCGCGTGGGAGGTCGCGACGGTCGCCGGCGCCTTCTCATCGGCTCCGCCGGCGGTGCGAAGCAATGTCCCGCCAAGGGCGTCCACCACAACTGGGCCGGCCGTCGTGGCCGCGGCCGGCACACGCGCGCCGGGACCCGTGGGCTCGCGCACCGGGACCGATTTCACCTCGCGCCAGTTGCGGGCGCCGTCGGCCGTGCTCAGCAACGCGAGCTGGGAGCGTCCGCCGCGGACCACGGTCACCGGGAGCAGCCCCGCGGCGGGCGGTGCCACCGCGGCGCTGTCCACCGGAGCGGCGAAGCTCAGCCGTGCTCGGGTCCAGTGCCGTCCTTGGTCGTCGGAGGAGTACAGCTCGTCGCCCGCCGCACCACCAGTCAGCCACGCCCGGCCATCCCGCGCGAGGGTGATCTCGCCCGCCACCGTGGCCGGCCGCGCCCGCCATGTCGCGCCGCCGTTCTCCGTGGCGAAGATCTCGGCGGCGGAGAAGTTCGAGCTCGTGCGGGTCCGTGCCAGCAGCAGACCTCGGTTCGCGTCGCCGAAGCTCAGGTGCAGGCCGCCGACCTCGGTCTTCGTCGGTACTGTCGACGTCTGCCAGTTGCGCCCCCCGTCTGCGGTGCGGGCGACCGCCACCGACCTCGGGCCGGCCAGGGCCGCCGCCCAGCCGTGGTCGGCGTCCGCGAAGAACGCGGTACGGGCCTGTGTGGGCAGTTTGAGTCCGGCGTCGCGGAATGACGCCCCCGCGTCATCTGTCAGCAGCAGCTGGTTGCCGGTGAGCACCCAGCCGAAACTCTCGGTGGCCAGCGCGGCCTCGACCGGGGCGGCACGAAGCGGGCCCGCTCCGGCGGCACTGTCCACGGTGGCGGTTCCGCACCCGGCGAGCAGTGCCAGTCCGCAGGCCGCCAGCGTGGGCGAATGCAACAGTGAATGCTTCATCGTCTGGCTCCTGTCCGCCATCAGATGCATTCGTCGTTGATCTGGAGGCGGTCTTCGGGGTAGTAGAGCGGTCCGTTCGAGCAGTCGGTGTCGATGTTGATCGTCAATCCGCCGTAGGTCTCGTTGTGCGGACCCATGAATTGCTTGTGTCGGCTGAACAGGGGCCACTTGCCCGAGGGGACGCACCGCATGGCCGAGGTGCTGGGGTTCCCGTCGTAATCCGCCCCCCAGATAAAGTCCGGGATCGAGGTTCCCCGCACGGGCGGATCGGCGAGGGCGGACAATCCTGAACTGCACGTCGACCCGTACACCCCGGACTGGTAGTTGGCACCATTGTGGAGGCCTTCGGTCCAGCCCTGGATGAACTGCTGGGCAGCCGCGAGGCAGGTGGCGTTGGCGGGGTTCTGGGCGTCGAAACCCTCGAGATCGTAGACAAGCGGTAGCTCATCGAGCTCGAACCCGAGCGCGATGGCCTGCACCACCGCCGACTGGGCCTCCTGCGTGCCTTGCGTGTAGGCGGTCTGGGCGACATTTGAAAAACGCTTGGTGGCCGGGATGGTGGCTTGCTGCACGCACTGCGATTGCGGTCCCACCCAGATCGGCAGCAATCCCCACGCCCCGCCGACATTGATGTCCTGAACATCGTCGAGCCATTGCGCCGTGAGGTTCGGCTGTGCGCACCCCCGCGCTGTACCACCGATGTAGATGCCGATGTCCCAGTACGGACTGTTGTCCCACCAGGTGCGCATCTGCGCCATCGTAGGAGCCGCGCAGGCGTCAAATCCCAGTGCCACTTGGATAGCGGAGTACGCGCGGGCGGGTTGCGCCGGTGCGAGGGAAACGACCGCGCCGGCCGCTGCCAACAGCAGCGCCGAAAGCGCGGATCCGACCCGCCGCCGGTTTCCGCGACGGCGCGCCGAGCGACGAAGAACACGCATCCCGCATCACATCCTCGGAGGTGGTGAGCCAGAGCGGTGAACGGAAGGCGACGTTTCGTGATGCGCACGTCGCCTAGCATCCGCACCATAAGTTCCGGGTTCGCCACGCGTCTTGAGTAACCATTACCCAAATATCGCCGAGCGCGGCGATCGAGCGGCCTTTCGCCGTATTCCGGCCAAGTCTTTCGCCCTGCCGGCGCATGCGATCGGCGCGCGCCGAACAGGATGGCTTGAGTACCGAATGCACGTGTTGAGTAACTTCTGTGAGTCGAGTCTTCGTGGATTGAGTAGCCATTTACTCAAGACGTACCGGAGCCACGCCCATAGCATCTGGCGGGCAGCACGAGCGACAGCGACGGCTGCGGCTCTATAGGGGTCGCCGATCACATAACGTGTGCGACGGCCATTTCCGGCAAGCCCAGCGCAGCACACCCCTGCGTCGTTAGGAGACGATGTGATGGCACGAAATCGCCGCACTGCGGGCAGCTGTTTCACCCTGGCGGTGTTGAGCCTGTTGCTGTCGGCCGCGCCGGCCAAAGCCAGCTCCCCGACCCCGCCGAAGCCGCCGGTACTGCTCGGCGTGACCGGCTCCGCCACACCGCCGGTAAAGACGCTCGATCCGGGCCTGGAACAGAACTTGAGCCGCGTCCAGACCGCCGCCGCCGCAAGATCGGCGCTCGGCGCCTACTACGACAGCGCGGAATCGGAATATGTAGTGGTCGCTCCGGCCAGCGGGCCAGGGTCGGAGTTGACGGCCGACGACTTCGCCGACCTGGGCCTGCCGTTGCGAGTGGAGCAGAGCGACTACACCCAGGAGCAGATCAACGCCGTCACGGATGACATCTCCCAACGCGACTGGGACCCGGCGGCCGACCAGTATTCGTACGCGAGCTTCTTCGACATCGAGCGCGGCAAGACCGTGCTCGACTCCGACGCACCGCCTGACGTGATGGCGTCGTTGCTGGACCAATATCCCGGTGCGATCGACTACGAGCAACACCAAATCCAACGCAACAGTAACAACCGGTACAACTCCGATGAGTTGCCGTTGTACGGCGGCGCGGCCCTGGTGCCGAACTCCGACCTGATCGAAAACAAGAACGCGCCTATGAAATGCACCAGCGGCTTCACGGTGCAGGCGCACACGCGTGACGAATTCCCGGGCTACGACCCGGCCAAGTCTTTCATGCTGACGGCCGGCCACTGTGCCGACGTCGGGCAGACGCTTCGGAACTGGACCCCACAGGTCGGGACGAACACGGTCTATGGAAGGGTCAACGACAGGGCCTCGTACCCGTCGTACGACATGGAACTGCTCAACACGGGTGTCCAACCTACCTACCCGTTCGAAGGAGCGTTCTTCGTCGGCGAGAACGACGCCGACGACATCCTGCTGGTGGGCCGGGACAGAGACGCCGGCGACCCGGTTACCAGTAGCCAGGACTACTGCACCAGCGGAGCCCAGACTTTCGAGTACTGCGACCTCAAGGTCTACAGCGACCGCGCGCAACTGTGTCAAAAGGGCGCCGCCTGCACCAGCAATCTCGCCGCGTACCGGCCCGCGGACATCAACGCACCGCTGCCCGCGCAGCCGGGGGACTCCGGGGCTCCGCTGTATCAGCGGACCGACTGCGAGTACCAGGGCTCCTTCTTCGCGTGCGCCGCCATTCGGGGTATGCACGTGGCCGCCTCCGGGCGATTCATGTTCGGCGTCAAATGGAGCACCGTCGCCGCGGGCACCCCCCTCGGCTGGGACTCCATTACCGTCTATTCACTGTTCGATATAGACGACCAATGAGACCGCCTTCCAGAAAGGCCAATTCTGATGCGACGGATCCCGATCCAAAGAATCCGGCTTACCCGCGCCACCCGAACGGGCCTCCTCTCGGGGCTTTTGTGCGTCACGATCGCGATAGTGGTCGCCGGCGTCGCCGTGTTCGTCGCCTCGTCGTCCGGTACCCCGCACGGGATCGCATTGGCCGATGAGTCCTCGCCCGAATTCACGATCACGCTGCCCACCGCGTCGACGAACTTTCCCGGCTACTGCGAAGAACACCCCTGGGACCCAATATGCACGGGCGGGGGCGGCGGTGATCCCGGCGGCGGGGGCCAGACGAGCAGCACGCCCACGCCGACCGACACGGACGTCGGCGGAGGAGACCCATTGCCGTCGCCTACGGGGACCGATCTCCCATGCAAAGTGGCGCAGTACAGCATAAGCGTCTACCCCCATAACATGAAGCACGCCTCGGGCATCCCGCAGCCACATCTAACGATAAAGCCACGCATCAAGTGGTGCTGGCGAATCAACCCGGCTTATTTCGAAGTCAGAGATACCCAGGCGCTCGAGGTCACGCGCTACTTCGACGACGCTAGCAGGCTGCACTGGGACTTTCCCGAGGGTAATGGCACGCCACCGACGCTGGAGCCGGATGGATATTACAATGCCGACAAAGCCCGCATCAAAGCGAAGATTCACATAACGCTGGATAACCCCATCTCCCCGGAACAGGGCGAGTGTACGGTGAGTATCAATCGAACATTCGGAATTGGCGGCATAGAAGCTGGTAACGCCGACGACACCACCGACTGCGTGCGCTATTGAACGAAGTGTGCTGGGGCCCGTCTCAAGGCGCGAAGCACCGAGCGGACGGGCCCCAGCCGCACCGGGCGGCAGGTCTGCCCCGGCTGGCCTGCTCGGTCAGCGGGGCAGGTCGAGCTTGGCCCACTCGATGGCAGGGCAGCGGTTCATCACCACGTCGAGGCCGGCCTCCTGGGCCCGCCGCGCCGCCGCCTCGTCGATGACGTCGAGCGGCATCCAGACCACCTTGGCGCCGATCAGGATCGCCTCATCGACCACGTCCCCGGCGTACTCGGACCGCCGGTAGACGCCCACGACGTCCACCGGGAACGGCACGTCCGACAGCGTCGGGTACCCGATCTCGTCGAGCACGGGCTCGGCGTCCGGGTGTACGGGGACGATGCGCTTGCCCCTGGACTGCAGCAACTGCGCCATGTCGTACGCCGTACGGCCGGGATTGTCGCGCAGGCCGACGAAGGCCCAGGTCTTCGAGTCGGTCAGCACCCGCCGGATAACGCCTATGTCGGTGTACCGATCATCCATGTCCTTCTACAACGCGCGGCGCACGCCGGTGTTCCCACGCAGTGAGAAAACCCCTAGGGCCGGCCCAGGGCGCGGTAATGCCAGCCGGCGTCGCGCCAGCGCTCCGGGTCGAGCGCATTGCGGCCGTCCACGATGTTGCGCTCGGCGACGACCTGGCCGAGCGTCTCCGGGTCCATGTCGCGGAACTCGGCCCATTCGGTGAGCAGCAGCACGACGTGCGCGCCGCGGGAGGCGTCGAGCGCGGACTCGCCGAAGTCGAGCGCGGGCTGGGCCCGCCGGGCGTTGTGGAGCGCTGCCGGGTCGTACACGGTGACCCTGCCCCCCTGCGACCGGATCGTCGCGGCCACGTCGAGGGCGGGCGAGTCCCGTACGTCGTCGGAGTTGGGCTTGAACGCGGCGCCCAGCACGCCCACGGTGCAGCCGTGGAACGAGCCGCCCGCCAGCTCCCTTGCCAGGTCGACCATGCGGGCGCGGCGGCGCATGTTGATCGCGTCGACTTCGCGCAGGAACGACAGCGCCTGGTCGACGCCCAGCTCGCCGGCGCGGGCCATGAAGGCGCGGATGTCCTTGGGCAGGCAGCCGCCACCGAAGCCG
>DATBKU010000019.1:0-44514 GCA_036555725.1 Streptosporangiaceae bacterium
CGCCGCCGCTCGAGACGAGCCCGAGCAGGTGGACGTCGGCGGCGCGCTCGCGCGCCCGCGCGAAAGCGTCGGCGAGCGCCTCGTTCGAGAACAGCGAGCCGTCCTCGACCGCACGGCTCACGCGCACGAGGTCCTGGAGGAGGATCCGGCCGGAGCCGATGGTCAGGTGCCCGACCTCCGAGTTCCCCATCTGGCCCTCGGGGAGGCCGACCGCCGGGCCGGACGCGCGGATCTCCGTGCTCGGGAATCGGGCCGCGAGGTCGTCGAAGACGGGCGTCCGCGCGAGGTCGACGGCGTTGCCCGGGCCGGGTGGCGCGATGCCCCAGCCATCGAGGATCACCAGCGTGACGAGGGGCAGTCCCGCGCGGCTCATCGCAGGGCGGCGCGGCAGACCACCGCGAACGATTCCGGCTCGAGCGACGCGCCGCCGACGAGCGCGCCGTCGATCGCGGGCTGCGCCATCAGCTCGGCTGCGTTCTCGGGCTTCACCGAGCCGCCGTAGAGCACCCGGGTGTCGTGGAGTGCCTTGATCGTCTCGTGGGCCTCCCGTGCCATCTCGGGCGTCGCGGTTCTTCCGGTCCCGATCGCCCAGACCGGCTCGTACGCGATCACGAGCGTACGGGCCTGGTCGGCCGGGATCTTCTCCAGCGCGCCGTCGAGTTGGGCCAGCGTATGGGCGACGTGCTCATCGGCCTGGCGGATCTCCAGGCCTTCCCCGATGCAGACGATCGGGGTCAGCCGGACGGCGAACGCGGCCTTGACCTTGGCATTGACCAGCGGCTCGTCCTCGGCGTGGTATTCGCGGCGCTCCGAGTGCCCGACGACGACGTACGAGCAGCCCAGCTTGGCCAGCATGACGCCGGAGATCTCGCCGGTGTAGGCGCCCTTCTCGTGGGCCGAGAGATCTTGCGCGCCGTACGCGATGCGCAGCCGGTCGGCGTCGATCAGGGTCTGCACGCTGCGGATGTCGGTGAACGGCGGGAGCACCGCGATGTCGACCGCCTCGTAGTCGGCGTCCTTGAAGACGAAGGCCAGCTTCTGGACGAGCGCGATCGCCTCGAGGTGGTTGTTGTTCATCTTCCAGTTGCCCGCCATCAGCGGCTTGCGGGCGGGCTTGGCGGCAGCCACCGTCAGTCCTCCAGTGCGGAAAGGCCGGGCAGGGTCTTGCCCTCCAGGTACTCCAGGCTGGCACCGCCGCCGGTGGAGATGTGGGAGAAACGATCCTCCGGCAGGTCGAGGGAGCGCACGGCCGCCACGACGTCGCCGCCGCCCACGACGGTGAACGCCGCGGAGTCGATCAGCGCCTGCCCGATCGCGCGGGTGCCGGCGGCGAACGCTGGAAACTCGAAGACGCCCATCGGGCCGTTCCAGAAGACGGTCTGCGCGTCGGCGAGCTTGCCTGCGAACAGCTCCCGCGTGCGCGGGCCGATGTCGAGGCCCTCCCGGTCCGCCGGGATGGCGGTCGCGTCGACGACGTCGTGCGGAGCGTCGGCGGCGAAGTGGGTGGCGGCCACGACGTCGACCGGCAGGACGAGCTCGACGCCGCGCTTGTCGGCCTCCGTGAGGAAGCCCCGCACCTGGTCGAGCTGGTCTTCCTGGAGCAGCGAGCCGCCGACCTCATAGCCCTGCGCCTTGAGGAACGTGTACGCCATGCCGCCGCCGACGAGCAGCCGATCGACCTTGGTGAGCAGGTTGGCGATGACCCCGAGCTTGTCGGACACCTTGGCGCCGCCCAGCACCACGACGTACGGCCGCGCCGGGTCTTCCGTCAGCCGCCGCAGCACCGCGACCTCGGCGACGATCAGCCCCCCGGCGGCGTGCGGCAGCCGCCGGGGCACGTCGTAGACGCTGGCGTGCTGGCGGTGCACCGCACCGAACCCGTCGCCGACGTAGAGGTCGGCCAGCGCTGCGAGCCGGTCGGCGAACGCGCCGCGCTCCGCCTCCTCCTTGCTGGTCTCGCCCGGCTCGAAGCGCAGGTTCTCCAGCAGCGCCACCTCGCCGTCGGCGAGGGAGCGGGCGGTCGTACGGGCCGACTCGCCGGCCGTGTCGGCGGCGAACTTGATCTCGGCACCCAGCAGCTCGCCGAGCCGGGCGGCCACCGGGGCCAGCGAAAACTCGGGTTTGACCTGGCCCTTGGGACGGCCCAGATGGGCGCAGACGATCACCCGGGCGCCGCGATCCGCGAGCTTCTTGATCGTGGGCAGGCTCGCCCGGATCCGGCCGTCGTCGGTGATGGTCGGTCCGTCGAGCGGCACGTTGAGGTCGGAGCGGACCAGCACCCGCCGGCCGCCCACCTCGAGATCGTCAATCGTCCGCATCGAAATCCTTCCCTACAACACCGTCGTGATCATGCAACGGCTTTCCGTCATGATCACGATGGGAAATTGGGGTCTAGAGGCGGGAGCCGACGAGGGTGACGAGGTCGGCGAGGCGGTTGGAGTAGCCCCACTCGTTGTCGTACCAGCCAACGATCTTCACTTGGTCGCCGATGACCCTGGTCAGCCCCGCGTCGAAGATGCAGGAGGCCGGGTCGCCGACGATGTCGGCCGACACGATGGGGTCGTCGGTGTAGGTGACGAGGCCGCGCAGCGGGCCATCGGCGGCGGCCTTGAAAGCGGCCTTGACCTCGTCGACCGTGGTCTCGCGGCTGACCGTGGCGGTCAGGTCGGTGGCCGAGCCGTCCGGCACCGGCACCCGCAGCGCGAAGCCGTCGAGCCTGCCGTTGAGCTCCGGCAGCACCAGGCCGATCGCCTTGGCCGCCCCGGTCGAGGTCGGCACGATGTTGATCGCGGCGGCGCGAGCCCGGCGAAGATCCTTGTGCGGCCCGTCCTGCAGGTTCTGGTCGGCCGTGTAGGCGTGGATCGTCGTCATCAGGCCGCGCTCGATGCCGAGCGCGTCGTTGAGGATCTTGGCCATCGGCGCCAGGCAGTTGGTGGTGCAGGACGCGTTGGAGATGATCGTGTGCGCGGCCGGGTCGTAGGCGTCGTCGTTCACGCCGATGACCACGGTGAAGTCCTCATTCTTGGCCGGCGCGGAGATGATCACCTTCTTGGCGCCGTTGTCGGCGTGCACCCGTGCCTTGTTGGCGTCGGTGAACAGCCCGGTGGACTCGACGACGATGTCGACGCCAAGGTCGCCCCACGGCAGCTTGGCCGGGTCGCGCTCCTCGAAGACCTTGATCGTATTGCCACCCACGACGATCTCGTCGGCGGTGGCCTTCACATCCTCGGCCAGCCGGCCGACGATGCTGTCATATTTGAGCAGGTGACCAAGTGTGGCGTTGTCCGTGAGGTCGTTGACCGCCACGATGTCGATGTCAGCCCCACTTGCGTTGACCGCGCGCCAGAAGTTACGGCCGATGCGGCCGAACCCGTTGACGCCTACCCGGATGGTCACGGCACCTATCTCCTCGTCCGTCGTCCTTCGCGTGTCCTGTGCGCCCGGCCGCCACGGCCGGGTCGCCAACCAGATATCCGGGGGATGCCCCCACAGCCGACCCTACCGAACAACGAGGGTCGTCCTCGCAGGCGACGCCCGTTATGGCAGGGCGAGCGGAAGGCCCACCGCCCTGCCCTGAGCCTCCCGGTTCAGCAGGCGGCAAGCCAGGGTCAGCATATTGGTCTAGACCATGATGGTCTAGACCACTGTCAGCCGACCGAGTAGACGCGCAGCACGCCGTCGCGCGTCGCGTACACCTCGTGCCAGCTCACGGCGGACTGCACCGGCCCGCCCAGCGCCACCCCGGCGGCCTTGCGGCACTGCCCGCAGATCGTCCCGCCGGGATCGAACAGCACGACCATGTCGCCGGAGGCCGGGCCGGGAGCGCCGAACCGCAGCGCCCGGATCTCGGCCGGCCAGGCGCGGCCGCCGAACGGGCCTTGCTGAAAGACCTTGAGAACGTGGCCGGTCATGCCGTCGGTCCAGACGTACCGGACGCCGTCGCTGTGGCCGGCCATCCAGGTCCGGAAGGCGGCCATGTCGCGCTCCCCGCGGCCCACATCGGGGTCGCGCCCCCAGTTGCCGACCGCGAGAAAGACCGACGCGGCGGCCACACAGGCGACGGCGGCCGCGGGCAGGACCGTACGGCCGGCCGCCCGACGCCCCGCCAGATAGCCCACGATCAACCACAGGGCCGCGACGCCGCCCAGCACGAAGGCCGGGAAGACCGGGAACCAGTACCGGATCAGCTGGATCCGGAGCTTGGGCGCGCTCGGGTCGATGACGCCGCCGAGCAGGGTCAGCGGCACCCACATCAGGGCCGGCCAGAGCCCGAAGATCCCCAGCCGGCGCGGCCGGGCCGGCGCCCCCACGACGGTGGCGAACAGCAGCGGCCGGACGATCCAGTGCTCGGGGTAGTAGACGTTCTCGCTGCCGTTCAGCGCGGCCCAGAGCCGTCCGGCGTAGACCCGGCGCGGCTTGTTGTGGAAGGTCTCGGCGACCGCCGCCGGCACCTGCTCACCGTGTCCGGCCACCGCCCTGACGCGGGCGAGCGGATCGTCGTACACGATCCAGCACAGCAGCGTCTCCCCCGCCACCAGCACGACGATCGGCGCGGCCACCCACAGCAGCCCGCGCCACAGCGGGCGGTCCTTCCGCAGCCGGGCCCACAGCAGCGCGAGGATCAGCGGCCAGACGAACACGATGAACTCGCGGACCAGGTACGACCAGCCGAGCAGGAACCCGATCAGCAGCAGGGCCCAGGGCCGGGCGGGCAGCCGCTCCATCCGTACCGCGACCGCCAGCGCCACCGCGCAGGTGAACAGGCCGGTGGCGAACAGGTCCGGCATGAGCTCGGTGCCGTCGTAGAAGACCGGCGTGTATGTCAGGAGGACGAGTGCGGCCGCGGCACCGACCCACCGCGAGAACAACAGCGTGCCGATCGCGTACGTGCCGAACAACAGCAGCACACCGGCCAGCAGCGGCACGAAGTAATACGAGGCCTCGGAGTACCCGACGACCGTCATCACCAGCCGCGTGGGCCCGGTCAGGCCGAACCGGGTCATCTGGTGGATGATCGTCGAGCCCGGGATCGGCCGCGGAAAGTACGGTGCAGCGTCGAGGTAGTGCAGCTGGTCGGACGGGTACGGCAGGCGCAGGTGGGTCAGCGCGCAGGCCAGCCAGGCCACGACGAGAACGGTGGGCGGCCCGTACCGGCCGAGGCGACCGCTCGCCGGCTGCAGAGCCGTCGCGGTGCGACGCAGCGTTTCCGTCGGAATAGTGAGCACGCGCCGGACCCCACTGCATGTCGAAGTCCGGCGGGTGACAACACGGTTACGCACGAATGAACAATGCCTCTTAAGGTTCGCCGGGCACTCATCACTCGAAGGCATGACACCAGGTCGTGCGGCGACCAATCTCGCCAGATCAGACGTGCCTTCGCAAAGGCCTACGCAAGCGACAAATCACTGCTAACGTCGCGGATTACCAGCATTAACACGCGTGAAGTAGGTGTTATGTACGAAACGTCTGCGCCGGCGGGCGGGGGGAACGGTAAGGCCATCGCCTTCGGCGTCGGCGTTATGTTCCTCGGCGCGATCGGATGGGCACTCATCGGCGCCGTGACCAAGCACGAATTCAGCCTTGTCGCGATCGGCATCGGGGCGCTCATCGGCGTCGCCATGTACGCGGCACGGCCGACCAGCATCGGAATCGCGGTCGTCGCGGCGGTCCTCACGATCATCGGCTGCGCGCTCGGGGAGTTCCTCGCCATCGCCTTCGTCGGCGGGCACGAGGCCGGCATCGGCGTCGGCCAGGCGCTGAAGCTCGAGCTCCAGCATCCGAAGGAGCTCTACTTCAACTCCCTCGACGGGAAGTCCTACCTCTTCTGGGTTATCGGCGCCGTGGCCGCGTTCGGCGTGACGTTCCGCCGCATCAAGGAGGGGCAGGCCGGTCCATCACCGGCCGCGCATGCCTACGGCGCACATCAGGGGCAGGGCCCGTACGCCGCCCGGCCCGGCCAGTCACCGTACGGCGCTCAGCCTTCGTACGGCTCCCCCGGCGCCCAGCAGCCGGGTTACGGCCAGGCATACGGACAGCGGCCCGCGTACGGACAGCAGCAGGCCTACGGCGCGCAGCAGCCGGGCCACGGACAGGGGTACGCCCAGCCATCGACGCCGCAGGCAACCCCGTCGTACGGGTCGGCGCAGGACCGGCCGGCGCCGTACGGCCAGTCCCCCTACGGCTCCCCGAATGGGCAACAGCCGGGCTACGGACAGCGGCAGGCCTACGGTGCGCAGCAGCAGGCGCAGGCGTCGTACGGACGGCACGCCGCCCCCTCGCCCTACGCCCAAGAGCAGCAGGGCGATCCGTCCCCGTACGCGCAGCAGGACAGCCAGTCGCCGTACGCGCAGCAGGACAGCCAGTCGCCGTACGCACAGCAGGGCAACCAGTCCCCGAACGCGCAACAGAACAGCCAGCCGCCCTACGCGCAGCCGCAGGACGAGCAGGCGTCGTACGAGCGGGCGCAGGGCGCTCCGGATCCGTACGATCCGTTCAACCAGCAACGCCGCTACCCGCCACAGGGCTGACCCGGCGGCCGCCGGGCATCGACGTCAGGGGGCCAGCATCTCCGGGGTCAGGTTGGCATCGGTGCCGGGGATGCCCTGGTCGCCGGCCCGCTTATCGGCCATGGCCAGCAGCCGGCGGATGCGGCCGGCGATCGCGTCTTTTGTGAGCGGCGGGTCGGCGAGCTGGCCGAGCTCCTCCAGCGACGCCTGCTTGTGCTCCAGCCGCAGCCGCCCGGCGGCCACCAGGTGGCCGGGCGCGTCGTCGCCGAGGATCTCCAGAGCGCGCGCCACCCGGGCGCCCGCCGCCACCGCGGCGCGGGCAGACCGGCGCAGGTTGGCGTCGTCGAAGTTGGCCAGCCGATTGGCGGTGGCCCGCACCTCGCGACGCATGCGGCGCTCCTCCCAGGCCAGCACGCTGTCGTGGGCGCCCAGCCGGGTGAGCAGCGCGCTGATGGCATCGCCGTCGCGGACGACCACGCGGTCGACGCCGCGCACCTCGCGCGCCTTGGCGTGGATCTTGAGACGCCGGGCGGCACCGACCAGGGCAAGGGCCGCCTCCGGGCCTGGGCAGGTGACTTCGAGAGACATCGACCGGCCCGGCTCGGTCAGCGAGCCGTGGGCGAGGAACGCCCCGCGCCAGGCGGACTCGGAGTCGCAGGCGGCACCGGCGACAACGTGCCGGGGCAGGCCGCGCACCGGCCGCCCGTTGTTGTCGATCAAGCCGGTCTGGCGGGCCAGCGACTCCCCGTCGCGGAACACCCGTACGACATAGCGGTTTCCCTTACGCAGCCCGCTCGGCGCGAGCACGACCACGTCGGAGGTGTGCCCGAAGACGTCGGCGATGTCCTTGCGCAGGCGACGCGCCGCCGCTCCGGTGTCGAGCTCCGCCTCGATCACTATGCGGCCGCTGACGAGATGCAGCCCGCCCGCGAACCGCAGCAGCGTGGACACCTCGGCCTTGCGGCAGCACGGCTTCAGCACGGACAGCCTGCTGAGCTCGTCCTTCACCACACCGGTCATCGCCATAGACGAAACCCCTCCCCCAATAGTGACACCGCTTCCTGCAGTCTCGCCGATCCACGCCGGTCAGGTCGCGCCGGTCGAGAAGATCTGTGCGAAGGCTTGGCCGAGCCGTTCCGGATCATGGTGTGGCGACCCGTCGTCGGCGGCCACCTCGGCCAGCGTCAACGTGCCGCCGAGCGCCTGCGCCGACTTCTCCAGCGCGTCCGCGTCATCGACAATGCCTCGATCGGCGAGGACGACATCGACCCGGAGCTCGGGCGCGTGCGCCTGCAGCACCTCCAGATGGGTCTGCGGCGAGAAGTCGTCGGTCTCCCCCGGCTGCGGGGCCAGGTTGAGCGCCACGACGCGCCGGGCCCGGGTGGTTGTCAGGGCGCGGGCCAGCCCGGGCACCTTGAGATGCGGCAACACGCTCGTGAACCACGACCCTGGCCCGAACACCACCCAGTCGGCGTCCTCGATCGCCGCGATCGCCTCCGGGCAGGCGGGCGGGTCGGCCGGGATGAGGGACACGCCGCGCACCTTGCCCGGCGTGCTGGCGCAGGCCACCTGACCGCGGACGATCGTGATGTCGTATGGACGGGCCGGGTCGGCGCCCTCGACCTCGGCGGCGATGTCGAGCGGTACGGACGCCATCGGCAGCACCCGGCCGCGGGCCTTGAGCAGCCGTCCCACCCAGTCGAGCCCGGCCACGGTCGCGTGCGTTCCGGCGTTCGGCGAAGGATCGTCGAGCAGCTCCCACAGCGCCACGATGAGCAGGTTGCCGACGGTGTGCCCGTGCAGCTCGCCCTCGCTGCGGAACCGGTGCTGGATGACCCGGCTCCAGGTGCGGCCCCACTCGTCGTCGTCGCAGAGGGCGGCCAACGCCATCCGGAGGTCGCCCGGCGGCAGCACGCCCAGCTCACGCCGCAGCCGCCCGCTGGAGCCGCCGTCGTCGGCGACGGTCACGACCGCGGTGAGCCGCTCGGTCACCTTGCGCAGGGCGGACAGCGAGGCGTACAGCCCATGCCCGCCGCCCAGCGCGACGACCGCAGGCCCGGCTACTGGCCCGGATCCGGTCACGGCACCCTCCCCGGCCGGTCGCCCCCGGCTTGCTCGCTGTCCCCTGCCGCCCGGGCGTGGTCGCTCGCCGTCCAGGTCACTCCCGGCCCAGGTCGCGGTGCGCGACCTGGACGTCGAGACCGTCGTCTCGCAGCCGGGCGGCGAATTGCTCGGCCATGGCCACACTACGATGTTTGCCCCCGGTACACCCCACGGCGAGCGTTACGTAATGTTTGCCCTCGCGCTCGTAGCCGTGCGCGAGCAGCCGCAGCACCTCGGTGTACGCGTCGAGGAACTCCTTGGCCCCGCGCTGACCGAGGACGTAGTCGCGGACGGGGGCGTCGCGCCCGGTGAGCGGGCGCAGCTCGGGCACCCAGTGCGGGTTGGGCAGGAACCGGCAGTCGACGACAAGGTCGGCGTCGACCGGCAGGCCGTATTTGTAGCCGAACGACACCACCGTCGCACGCAGACCGGGCTCGCGGGTCTCGTCACCGAAGAAGCCGACCATCTTGGCGCGCAGCTCGTGGACATTGAGGTCAGTCGTATCGATGACCAGGTCGGCCTCGCCGCGTACCTCGAGGAGCACCTCGCGCTCGCGGGCGATGCCGTCGACCAGCCGACCGTCGCCCTGCAGCGGGTGCGGCCGCCGTACGCTCTCGAACCGGCGGACCAGCTCGTCGTCGCCGGCCTCGAGGAACACCACGCGCGGATGCACGCCGCGGGCCTCCAGCTCCGCGATCGAGGAGTGCAGGTCGGTGGTGAAGGCGCGACTGCGCACGTCGACGACCGCCGCGATGCGCGGCACCGCGCCCTTGACCCGCCCGGCCAGGTCGGCCATAGTCGCCAGCAGCCCCGGCGGCAGGTTGTCGACGACGAACCACTCGAGGTCTTCCAGCGACTTCGCCGCGGTGCTCCGCCCGGCTCCCGACATCCCCGAGATGATCACGATCTCCGGCACCGAGCCGCTCGTCCCACTTAGAGTCATCGTGACTCGCCCTCATTCGTTAGGCACGGCTCGCCCACCGTCAGCTACCCCCGTTTGCCTGCAGTGCGGCCGCGATGGTCTCGGCCGTGTGGCGCCCGATGCCGGGCACCTCCGCGATCTGGTCCGGCGACGCCTCCCGCAGCCGCCGCAGCGAACCGAAGTGTTTCAGCAGCGCGGTGCGGCGCGTCGGACCCAGACCAGGAACGTTATCGAGTTCGCTGACGGTCATGCTCTTGGAGCGCTTGGCGCGGTGGAAGGTGATCGCAAACCGATGCGCCTCGTCGCGGATGCGCTGCAGCAGGTAGAGGCCCTCGCTGGTGCGCGGCAGGATCACCGGCTCGTCGTCGCCGGGCAGCCAGACCTCTTCCAGGCGCTTGGCCAGCCCGCAGATCGCGACGTCTTCGATGCCGAGCTCGTCCAGGGCTCGCTGCGCGGCGGCCACCTGGGGCGCGCCGCCGTCGACGACGAGCAGGTTGGGCGGGTAGGCGAACTTGCGCGGCCGGCCCGTCTCCGGATCGATCGGGCCGCCCGTCTCGGGCTCACCGAGGGCATCGAGCTCGCCGGTGGCCTCGCGCTCTTCCAGGTAGCGCCTGAAGCGGCGCGACACGACCTCGTGGATGGACCGTACGTCGTCCTGCCCCGCAACGGCCTTGATGGAGAACCGGCGGTACTCGCTCTTCCGGGCCAGGCCGTCTTCGAACACGACCATCGAGGCGACCACGTTGGTGCCCTGCAGGTTGGAGACGTCGTAGCACTCGATACGCAGCGGCGCCTGGTCGAGCTCCAGGGCTTCCTGGATCTCCTGCAGCGCCTTGCTGCGCGTGGTCAGGTCGCTGGCCCGCCGGGTCTTGTGCTGCTTCAGCGCCTCCTTGGCGTTGCGCTCGACGGTCTCGAGCAGTGAGCGCTTGTCGCCGCGCTGCGGTATGCGCAGCCGTACCGGCCCGCCCCGCTGCTCGGAGAGCAACTCGGTCATGGGGGCGGGCTCCGGCGGCTGCTCGGGCACCAGCACCTCGCGAGGGACGGAATCGCTCTCGCTGTAGATCTGCGTGAGGAACTGCTCGACGAGCTCACCCGTCGTGACGGCCTCGACCTTGTCGACCACCCAGCCGCGCTGCCCGCGGATGCGTCCGCCGCGGACGTAGAACACCTGGACGGCCGCCTCCAGCTGGTCCTCCGCGAAGGCGATGACGTCGCAGTCGGTGCGGTCGCCGAGCACGACGGCCTGCTTCTCCAGCGCCCGCTCCAAAGCCCGGATGTCGTCGCGGAGCCGGGCGGCCCGTTCGTACGCCATGGCGTCGGACGCGCCGCGCATCTCGCGTTCGAGGCGCTTGATGAACCGGGTGGTGTTGCCGGACATGAAGTCGCAGAAGTCCTCGGCGAGCAGCCGGTGCTCGGCCTCGGACACCCGGCCCACGCAGGGCGCCGAGCACTTTTCGATATAGCCGAGCAGGCAGGGGCGGCCGATCTGATGGGCCCGCTTGTACACGCCCGCCGAGCAGGTCCGTACCGGAAAGACGCGCAGCAGCAGGTCGACCGTCTCCCTGATCGCCCACGCGTGGGAGTACGGCCCGAAGTAGCGCACGCCCCGTCGCTTGGCGCCCCGCATGACCATGACCCGAGGGATCTCCTCGTTCAGCGTCACCGCGAGGTAGGGATAGCTCTTGTCGTCGCGGTAGCGGACGTTGAAACGCGGGTCGAACTCCTTGATCCAGGAGTATTCGAGCTGCAGTGCCTCGACCTCGGTGGCCACGACCGTCCAGTCGACCCCGGCCGCCGTCTGCAGCATGGTCTGCGTACGCGGATGCAGGGTGGAGAAGTCGGCGAAGTAGGAGTTCAGCCGGGACCGCAGGCTCTTGGCCTTGCCCACGTAGATCACTCGGCCGCGCTCGTCACGGAATCGGTAGACCCCCGGCGACTCCGGGATGGACCCGGGAGCGGGCCGATAGTTCGCCGGATCTGCCACGTCATCAAGCCTAGTGGGCGCGGGTGACGAAAAGTCCGCGCCGAACGGGCGTTGCCGGTCGCCGGACAAACGCGGCGCGGGGTGCCGGCGAGCCGCCGTACGAGCGTGGGAGGGGCACGCGGTAAGGGCCGCCCCGCGGCGGAGGCGGCCCTTATCGGCGCGGACCTTGGATGTGCTTCGGGCGGCGGTCAGCCCAGGACGATGCTGCCGCCCTCGACCTTGATGGTCTTCTGGGACAGCGGCCTGGTGGCCGGGCCGTTGACGACCGAGGCGTCCTTGATCGAGTACTTGCTGCCGTGGCAGGGACAGTCGATCGTGCCGTTGGACACCGAGCCGACGGTGCAGCCGCGATGGGTGCAGACCGCGCTGAAGCAACGGAACTCGCCCTTGGCCGGCTGCGTGACGACGAGCTTTTTATCCTCGAGGACCTTGCCGCCGCCGACCGGGATGTCGCTCGTCGAGGTCAGCGTGCCGCCCGCCCCTTCGCCGGAGTCGCCGCCTTCTCCGCCGCTGCCAGAGCCGGAGTCCGAGCCGGAGCCACATGCGGCGATCGTTCCGGCGATCCCGACCAAGCCGACCCCGGCCAGGAGCCCGCGCCGGGTGCTTCCCCGCAGCGCTGGATCCGGGATGGGTGCTGTGGGCTGGACCTCGGAAGGCTCCACAACCGGTGCGGGCTCCTGTGGCATATGCGTCCTCCTAGGCATTCAATCTGGTGCGTCGACCGACACCCTTGGTACGGAACGGGGTTGCGCTCGGTTCAGCCGCTGCTTCGTCGTCGTCACGTTTCGTCACGTTGTGACAATCCGTTACCACAATGATCCCACCCGTATCGCCCGGGCCCCGCCGACCACTCTCCGTGTCACCTACGGTGACGCTGCGACAGGTGTCACTCGTGGAGGATCTTGGCGAGGAACTGGCCGGTGTAGCTCTCCTGGACCTCGGCGACCTGCTCGGGAGTGCCGGACGTGACCAGGGTGCCGCCCCGGGAGCCGCCCTCCGGGCCCATGTCGATGACCCAGTCGGCGGTCTTGATCACGTCGAGGTTGTGCTCGATGACGATGACCGTGTTGCCGCCGTCGACCAGGCGGCCGAGCACGCCGAGCAGCTTGCGGATGTCTTCGAAGTGCAGGCCCGTGGTCGGCTCGTCGAGCACGTAGATGGTGCGCCCGGTCGACCGGCGTTGCAGCTCCGAGGCCAGCTTTACCCGTTGCGCCTCGCCGCCGGACAGCGTCGGCGCGGGCTGACCGAGCCGGACGTACCCGAGGCCGACGTCGTTGAGGGTGTGCAGGTGGCGGTGGATCGCCGGGATGGACTCGAAGAAGCCGGTGGCCTCCTCGATCGGCATGTCGAGGACCTCGGCGATCGTCTTGCCCTTGTAGTGGACCTCGAGCGTCTCGCGGTTGTAGCGGGCGCCGTGGCAGACCTCGCAGGGGACGTAGACGTCGGGGAGGAACTGCATCTCGATCTTGATCGTGCCGTCGCCGGCGCACGCCTCACAGCGCCCGCCCTTGACGTTGAACGAGAACCGGCCCGGCTGGTAGCCGCGGATCTTGGCCTCGGTGGTCTGCGCGAACAGCTTGCGGATGTGGTCGAACACCCCGGTGTAGGTGGCCGGGTTGGACCGCGGGGTGCGGCCGATCGGCGACTGGTCGACGTGCACGACCTTGTCGAGCTGGTCGAGCCCGGTGATCTTCTTGTGCTTGCCGGGCACCGTGCGGGCGCCGTGCAGCTGCTTGGCGAGCGCGTTGTAGAGGATGTCGTTGACCAGCGTCGACTTGCCCGACCCGGAGACCCCGGTGATCGCGGTGAACAGGCCGAGTGGGAAGGTGACGTCGATGTTCTGCAGGTTGTGCTCCCGCGCCCCCTTGACCACGACCTCCCGGCCCTTCTGCCGGGGACGCCGGATGGCCGGGATCGGGATCTCCCGCCGCCGGGACAGGTAGGCCCCGGTGATGGAGTCTTCGGCCTCGAGGAGATCGGTGACCGTGCCGGTGACCACGATGTCGCCGCCGTGCTCGCCGGCCCCGGGACCGATGTCGACGACCCAGTCGGCGGACCTGATGGTGTCTTCGTCGTGCTCGACGACGATCAGCGTGTTGCCGATGTCGCGCAGCCGGATCAAGGTCTCCAGCAGCCGGTGGTTGTCGCGCTGGTGCAGGCCGATGGAGGGCTCGTCGAGTACGTACAGCACGCCGACCAGGCCGGAGCCGATCTGGGTGGCCAGCCGGATGCGCTGCGCCTCGCCGCCGGCCAGCGTGGCGGACGCCCGGTCGAGCGTGAGGTAGTCGAGGCCGACGTCGAGCAGGAAGCCGAGCCGCGCGTTGATCTCCTTGAGCACCCGCTCGGCGATCTGCCGGTCGCGCTCGTTGAGGTCGAGGCTGAGCAGCAGCTTGGCGCACTCCCCGATCGGCATGGCCGAGATCTCGGCGATCGACCGGCCGTCGATCGTCACGGCGAGCACGACCGGCTTGAGCCGGGCCCCGCCGCAGGACGGGCACGGTATCTCCCGCATGTAGCCCTCGAACCGCTCGCGTGTGGCGTCGCTCTCGGACTCCGAGTGGCGCCGCTGCACCCACGTCACGACGCCCTCGTAGTTGGTGTAGTAGGACCGGAGCCGCCCGTAGCGGTTGCGGTAGCTGACGTGCACCTGCTCGTCGTGGCCGTACAGGATCGCCTTGCGCGCCTTGGCGGACAGCTTCTCCCACGGGGTGTCGAGGTCGAAGCCGAGCGCCTCGCCGAGCCCGCCGAGCAGTCGCAGGAAGTAATCGCTCACGTGCCCGTTGGACCATGGCTGGATGGCGCCCTCGCCCAGCGTCTTCTCCACGTCGGGGACCACCAGGTCGGGGTCGACCTCCATGCGGGTGCCGAGGCCCGTGCAGTCGGGGCAGGCGCCGTACGGCGAGTTGAACGAGAACGACCGGGGCTCCAGCTCCTCGAACGACAGGTCGTCGTACAGGCAGGCCAGGTGCTCGGAGTACATCCGCTCGCGGTGCGGGTCGTCGGCGGGCAGGTCGACGAAGTCGAGCACCACCAGGCCGCTGGACAGCCCCAGCGCGGTCTCGATCGAGTCGGTGAGCCGGCGCCGAGCGGAGTCTTTCACGCTGAGCCGGTCGACCACGACCTCGATATCGTGCGTCTCGTACTTCTTCAGCTTCGGGGGCTCGTCGAGCCGGATCACCGTGCCGTCGACCCGGGCCCGCGAGAAGCCCTTGGTCTGCAGCTCGCGGAACAGCTCGCCGTACTCGCCCTTGCGGGACCGCACGACCGGGGCGAGCACCTGGAACCGGGCGCCCTCGTCGAGCTCGAGCACCCGGTCGACGATCTGCTGCGGGGTCTGCTTGGTGATCGGCCGCCCGCAAATCGGGCAGTGCGGCTTGCCGATCCGTGCGTACAGCAGCCGCAGGTAGTCATAGACCTCGGTGATCGTGCCGACCGTCGACCGCGGGTTCTTGCTCGTCGACTTCTGGTCGATCGACACCGCCGGGGACAGGCCCTCGATGAAGTCGACGTCGGGCTTGTCCATCTGACCGAGGAACTGCCGTGCGTACGCCGACAGCGACTCGACGTAGCGCCGCTGCCCCTCGGCGAAGATCGTGTCGAACGCGAGGCTCGACTTGCCGGACCCGGACAGCCCGGTGAACACGATCAGGGCGTCTCGCGGCAGGTCAACCGAGACGTCCTTCAGGTTGTGCTCGCGCGCTCCACGCACGATGAGTCGATCATGCACGGTTTCCCGCTATCCCCTTGGCCATGCAGCAACAGGTCATCGACAGGCTAACGAGGGACGCCGACAAAATAGTCCGGAACCGGCCCGGGCCATACGACCCCCGCCAATGGACCGTACACGTGTTCGAAGCGCGGTCGCCACCGGAACCGCCGAACGTCCGATTGGTCAGTGTCCGATGACCCAGGCGAGCGTCCAGAAGGCGAACAGCAGCCCCGTCGTCGCCGCCCACGCCTGCGCCTTGGCCGCCAGCGCGCAGCAGCGATGCGCGGCGCCGGTCAGCCGCCGCAGCTCCCGATCGAGTACGGCCGCGGTGATGGGAGCGTCGAGCGTGGACGGGGTCCAGGGCGCGGATGGGTCGACCGGCGCGCCGATCCGGCTGCGCAATTCGCCCAGGGCCCGTAGGAGGGCGACGCGGGAGCGGGCCACCAGCGTCACGGACACCGCGAAGGACGCGAGCACCGAGGCCAGCAGCGGCAGCCGCACCAGCCCGGTCCCGTGGAACGACACCCCGGTGGCCAGCTCGCTCGTGACCCCGACCAGGACGATGACCAGGAACACCCCCGCGGTTCTGGCGTCCTGCGCGCTCTGCCGGGCCAGGTCGCTCACCGTGGTGAACGCCGACCCCGCCGCTTCGCCTGAGTAGTCGTGCGCCCCTGTCCTCATCCGGTCACCCCCGCCTCTGCCGTCCCATGGGCCTACGGGGCCCTGCGTTCAGGGAACCGGAAACCGGACAACCGCGCCGTGATGGGTGCCGCACAGCGGATGCGTCCCAAGGCACACGGCGCCCGCCGCCGGCCCGGTGTCAGGACAACGCACCAGGCCGCCCCGCCCCGGGTCTTGATCGGCGGGGCGATGGGGGAAGATAGCGACAGCGACTCGTCCACTCTCCGAGGAGCCGAATGAGCTACACCGGCGACGTCAAGGTCGGCGGCCGGCCCGATGCGCGTGAGCTGCCCGGTCTCATGATCACCAAGGTCGCGGTCGGCCCTTACGACAACAACGCGTTTCTGCTGCGCTGCACCGCGACCGGCGAGCAGCTGCTCATCGACGCCGCCAACGAAGCCCCCCGGCTCCTCGAGCTCGCCGGCGACGGGCCGCTGAACCGGATCGTGACGACGCACCGGCACCAAGACCACTGGCAGGCGCTGAACGCGGTGGCCGACGCGACTCAGGCGACCGTGGTCGCGCACCCGTACGACGCCGAGGTGCTGCCGGTCCCGGTCGCCGAGCAGGTCGTGCACGGCGACGTGGTGCGGGTCGGCCAGGCGTCCCTGGAGGTCATCCACCTGCGCGGCCATACGCCCGGCTCCATCGCGCTGTTGTACGACGCGGCCGGCGAGCTCGCCGCGACACCGCACCTGTTCACCGGCGACAGCCTGTTCCCCGGCGGGGTCGGGGCCACCTGGGGCGACCCCACGCTGTTCAACCAGCTGCTCACCGACGTCGTCGAGCGGATCTTCGACCGGCTGCCCGACGGCACCTGGGTCTACCCGGGGCACGGCAAGGACACGACGCTCGGCAAGGAGCGGCGCAGCATCCCCGAGTGGCGGGCCCGGGGTTACTAGAAGCGACCTAGGGCCTGTTTCATAAGCCCCGTCCGTCGCGAGCGGCGATCCAGGTGGTGCCTCGCAAGGCGGACGAAGGAGTCAGCCCGGGTTTGGCTGTCGACTGAGGACAACGCAGCGAGGCGGCGCCTGGGCGACGCGCAGCAGGACAGCGGCTTATGAAACAGGCCTTAGTACTCGCTGGGCGAGATCATGCCGTAGTGCCCGTCGTAGCGGCGGTAGACGATCCGGCCGCAGCGGGTCTCGGCGTCGGCGAAGAACACGAGGGCCAGGTCGCGGGTGTTCAGCAGCGCGACGGCCTGGACCGGGGTGAGCACGGGCGCCGGCCGCTCGTCCACCACGAACGCGCCGCCGCCCCGCCCTGGACGATCGGCGCCGTTGCGGCGTTCCGCTGCCGCGCCCACCCGGGCCAGCCGGTAGCGGACCCCGTTGCGGCGGACGACGCAGTCACGCTCGGTCACCATGTCAGTGAAGAGGTAGAAGTCGTAGTCGAGCAGCTCCATGTCGAGCGCCGCCTCGATCGGCGTCACCATGACGGGCTTGACGGTCTTGTGCCGCACCACGTAGTGCCTGCCGTGCGTCTGGCAGAGGTCCGGCGGACGGCGCGCCGGCACTCCGGCGGGCCGCCAGTCACGGGGGTTCGTCAGCGCGCGGCCGCCGCGCCGGTGCGGCCAGTCCAGCGACACCCGGGCCAGGCGGATCAGCAGCCGGTCGCGCAGCTCGTTCACCGCCCGCCACATCGTCTCCGCGGTCGACTGGGCCCGTACGGGGCGGCCGTTGACATCGAGATTGGCCTGCGCCACGGCCAGCCGCGGCATCGCGGGGTCGTCGAGGACGGTGAGCTTGACCCGTGCGTACACCACGGGCTCCTTCGCCAGGCGAAGCAGCGCCACGACCCTGTCCCGCGCGAGATCGACGGCGCCCTCCGGTACGGGGCCCCGAGTCTCCATCTGCACCGACTCGATCGTCACGTAGTCGACCATGGTGGGTCCCTCCTCCGTCCGGCGCCGATCGAGCCGAGGGCGCTGCCGCTCCCCAACCGATCCCAAGGAGGATCGCCCGGTGATCACGGCACGCGCCAGAGACGAAAGTCCTCTGATGCGCCGGAGGTCTTGGCCGACCTTGACTCGGGTCAAGGTGATGACCGCGCATGACCGGGTAGATCCGCCTGGGTGAGGTAACCTGCGCAAGAGCCGAACGAGTCGAGGTGCGGGAGGTGAGGCTGACGATGCGTGGCCAACCTCCGAGTCCCCGCTGAACATCGTCCCGCCGGCGGGCGGCACCGCCGCGGACGGCGACTGTGAATCCAGCCGACTCCAGACAACAAGACTCGTTTGGGAGGTTCGTTGTGGCTGATCGACGTATGCGCGCGTTGCGGCCCCGGATGCGGCGCCCGGTCCGGTCCGCCGGATCGCCGGGCGAGCCGGACGGTCCCCCGGAGCGTTCGATGGATCCCCGCGCGGCGCAGGCGCCGCCACCGGTGGAGAACAGCATTATCGACAACGCCATCTACCTCAACGGACGGCGCATCGACTCTCCCACGACGCTGTCCGACACCTTCGAACGGCTGCGGGAAAAGACCGGTTCCATGGCGTGGATCGGGCTGTACCGGCCCGCGGAGTCGCAGCTGTTCGCGCTCGCCGAGGAGTTCGGGCTGCACGAGCTGGCCGTCGAGGACGCCATCGTCGCCCACCAGCGGCCCAAGCTCGAACGCTACGGCGACACGCTGTTCGTGGTGCTGCGGGCGGCCCGCTATCTGGACGACGTCGAAGAGGTCGACTTCGGCGAGCTGCACGTGTTCGTCGGCCCCGACTTCGTCCTCACCGTACGGCACAGCGAGGCACCCGATCTGGCCCAGGTACGGCGGCGGATGGAAGACGACCCGGACCTGCTGCGGCTCGGCACCGAGGCCGTCCTCTACGCGATCCTCGACGCCATTGTCGACGGCTACGCCCCGGTGGTGGCCGGGCTGCAGAACGACATCGACGAGATCGAGACCGAGGTGTTCCGCGGCGATCCGACGGTGTCCAGACGCATCTACGAGCTGTCGCGCGAGGTCATCGAGTTCCAGCGGTCCACCGCGCCGCTGCTCGGCATGCTGGACGGGCTCACCGCGGGCTTCGCCAAGTACGGCACCGATGACGAGCTGCAGCGTTACCTGCGCGACGTCGCCGACCACGCGACCACGGTGTCGGAGCGGGTCGCCGGGTTCCGGCAGAACCTCGCCGACATCCTCGCGGTCAACGCCACCCTGGTCAACCAGCAGCAGAACGAGGAGATGAAGCACCTCACCGAGTCGAGCTATTCGCAGAACGAGGAGGTCAAGCGGATCTCCGCGTGGGCGGCGATTCTCTTCGCGCCGACCCTCATCGGCACCATCTACGGCATGAACTTCGACAAGATGCCCGAGCTGCATTGGCTCCTCGGCTACCCGTTCGCGCTCGCGCTTATGGGCGCGGTGTGCCTCACTCTGTACGTCGTCTTCAAGCGCCGCGACTGGCTGTAGGCCCCCGGCGGGCCGTGAAAGATTTTCACGAGGCCCGGTTGCCGGTGGCCCGCAGACGCCCGCCGTACACCCTGTCCGACCTGCGAAAGAGCCCCTTTCTCCGGCGTAGAACGATCTTCATCGGCAAGGGCCGCGGCACGGCTATTCGCGGGACGACCTTGGCGTGTTAACGTCCCGGGCGACGAAAGCGCTTTCGTCAGTACTGGTCAGCGATCAACGGCCCCAGCAGTTCGTTGCTCCAGGAATCCACGGCGGAGCCAGTTCGCCGGCCCTCCATCGGCCCGCGCCGCCGGAGGCTGGTGAACGCCGCATGGGTGCCCATCGTGACCGAGCGAAAGGAATGCTGTGCGAAAGCGACGGAGGATTGCCCTCGCCACCGTTGTCCTCACCCTGCCGACCCTGCTCGTGACGCTGCTGGTGGCGAACCCGGCCACCGCCCATGGCGCGGCCATGGTGCCCGGCAGCCGTACGTTCCTGTGCTGGGAGGACGGCCTCACGTCGACAGGTCAGATCGTGCCCAAGAACCCCGCCTGTGCGGCGGCCGTGGCGCAGAGCGGCACCAACTCCATGTACAACTGGTTCGCCGTGCTGCGCTCCGACGCCGGCGGACGTACGTCGGGGTACATCCCGGACGGACGGCTCTGCAGCGGTGCGGCGACGGTGTACGACTTCGAGGGGTTCAACCTCGCCCGCGACGACTGGCCGGTGACCCACCTGACCTCCGGCGCCACCATCGAGTTCCGGTACAACAAGTGGGCCGCCCACCCCGGGTCTTTCCGTGAGTACATCACCAAGGACAGCTGGAGCCCGACCAGGCCGCTCACCTGGGCCGACCTCGAGCCGACCCCGTTCTCCGAGGTCGTCGACCCGCCGAGCGTCGGCTCCCCGGGCAACGTCGAGGCGTACTACCACTGGAACGCCACCCTCCCGTCGGGCAAGACCGGCCGCCACCTTATCTACTCGGTGTGGACGCGGTCGGACAGCATGGAGACCTTCTACGGCTGCTCCGACGTGGTCTTCGACGGCGGCAACGGTGAGGTAACCGGCGTCGGCCAAGGCGACGGCAATCCCGGCACGCCGGGGACGTGCACGACCTCGCTGCGGGTCACCAACTCCTGGCCCGGCGGCTTCCAGGGCGAGGGCACGGTGACGAACACCGGCACGTCGCCCCTCTTCGGCTGGACGGCGAGCTTCATCGTGCCGAGCGGAACGACGATCGGCAGCGTGTGGAACGGGACTTACGCCCCGGCCGGGGATCTCGCGACGGTCCGCAGCGTCGACTGGAACCGGTCGCTCGCGGCGGGCGCGTCCACGACGTTCGGGTTCACGGCCAACTCGAACGGCACCACCCTCCCGTCCGCGTCGTGCAGTAGTCCCTAGGGGCGGCCTGCCGGACGGTTCGTACGCCGGGAGGTCTGGCGTCACATGACAGGGAGCTGGCGTCAGACCTTCCGGTACACCTGACGGGTGCCGGAGAACACCATCCGCCTGCCCCCGTCGATGAGCTTGACCTGCCAGTACGCCGCCGTATAGTCCGCGCTGGTCTGCCAGGACAGCCGGAAGGCGTACTGGCCGGCGGGTGTCGCCCGGCCCTTCCACAGGACGCGGCCGCCGCGGACCATCCAGGCGCCCCGGCCGGTGGTCGTGAAGACGAAGTAGTCCTTGGCCTTAGCGGTGCTCAGCCACCGGCCCACCAGCAGCCGCAGCTGGGCGGGCGACCCGGCCTGCGGCTGCTGCCGGCCGCCCGGAGCGGCCGCGTGCGGCGCAGCGCTCTGCCCGCCGTTCGGTACGGCTCCCGGAGGCGCGGCCGGGTTCGCGGGGGGCCGCCCTGACGCGCCCGCCGGGGTCTGCCCGGCGCCCGCGTCGCGGCCCTGGCAGTTGGTGACCACCGTGTTGACGACAAGGGCGAGCGCCACCGCCGACAGAACGTACGCCGCCACGCGCGCCGTCCAGACCGTTGACGTACGGGCCGGCACGTGGCACCTCCGAACTGGTGGCCTGTCACTGTACGAGTCGGCAAGTTTATCCGGAGTGGTCATGTCATACCGGCGTACTAGGCGGGTTTTCCGACCGGAGGCGGATGTGCTGGGCAGATACCCGCACGTATAACCGAGATATGACAACACCAGAGCTGCCGCGCGATGACGTCGCGGCTGCCCTCAAGGCACGCCGGGAGCTCGGCCCCGATTATGACGCCGCGTTCGCGGACTCTCTGGTCGAACGGGTCGAGCAGATGGTGCAGGCCCGGCTGAACGGACAGCTCGGGCCGCGACCGGAGCTCGACTCCATGGTCCGGCTGAAGTACGAGCAGGATCAGGCCCGGGGCGAGCGCAAGGTCCGGACCGCGGTCGCCATCGTCTCGCTCGGCGTCGCCATCCCGCTGACAGGCATCGCCGCCGGCTTGCACAGCCTCGCCTTCCTCGTGATCATCTGGACCGGCATCGTCCTGATCAACCTCGCCAACGCCGTCCGCCGCCCCCAATGACCGCGGGCTCCTCGGTTACTTGCCGGGCTCGGGGTCGCGGGGCAGGCCGAGCAGGCGTTCGGCGATGATGTTGAGCTGCACCTCGGTGGTGCCGCCGTAGATCGTCATCGCCCGGCTGAAGAGCATGTGGCGCGCGGACGTGCCGGTCTCGCCGGACTTCTCCTCGACGGCCGCGATCGCGCCCTGACCGGCCCAGACGTAGTCGGCGACGTTCTGGTTGAACTGCACGCCGAGCAGCTTGCGCACGCTGGCCTCGGCGCCGGGGGTCAGCCCGGACAGCTGCTTGAGCGTGGTGCGCAGGCTGAGCAGCTCGATCGACTGGCCTTGGCAGATGAGCTCGCCGACCTCGGTCGCGGCGACCGGGTCCGGCTTCTTGCCCGACACGTGCTCGATGAGGTCCTTCAGGCCGAGGCCGAGCCCGCCGCTGCCGCTGGACAGCGACACCCGTTCGTTGCTGAGGGTGTTTCTGGCGACCTTCCAGCCGTCGTTCACGTCCCCGACCACGCGGTCGTCGGGGACGAAGACGCCGTCGAGGAAGACCTCGTTGAAGATCGACTCGCCGGTGAGCTCCCGGAGCGGTCGTATGTCGACGCCCTCGGCCTTCATGTCGACCAGGAAGTACGTGATGCCCTCGTGCTTGGGCGCGTCGGGGTTGGTACGGGCCAGGCAGATGCCCCACTCGGCCCAGGCGGCGACCGAGGTCCAGATCTTCTGGCCGGTGAGCCGCCAGCCGCCTTCGACCCGTTCCGCCTTCATCTTCAGCGACGCCAGGTCGGAGCCGGCGCCCGGCTCGCTGAACAGCTGGCACCAGATCACCTTGCCGCGCAGCGTCGGCCGCAGGAACCGCTCCCGCTGTTCCTCCGTGCCGTATGCCACCAGCGAGGGGAGAACCCACGCGCCGATGCCGAGGCTCGGGCCCTTGACCTGGGCGGCCCGCAGCTCCTGCTGGATCAGGACCTGCTCCAGCGGCGAGGCGTCCTTGCCCCAAGGCGCGGGCAGGTGCGGGGTCACCCAGCCGCCGTCGCCCATGGTCGTCCAGCGTTCCTGCTGGTCTTCGATGGCCGCGAGCTTGGCGATCTCGGCGCGCATCCGTTGCCGGAGCGGTTCGGTGTCCTCGTCCAGCTCGACCTCGACCGCGCGGCGGACGCCGCCGAGCACAAGCTGCGTGACCGACCCGGCCCACTCGTCCGCCGAGCCGAGCAGTTGCCGCAGCGTGGACGCACGGCGCAGGTAGATGTGCGCGTCGTGCTCCCAGGTGAAACCGATGCCGCCGAGCACCTGGATGGCGTCGCGCGCGCACTGCACGGCGGCGTCGGGCGCGATCACCGCGGCCACGCCGGCCGCGAACGCGGACTCGTCCGCGGGGTCGTCGATGGCGCGGGCGGCGTCCCAGACCGCGGCCCTGGCCTGCTCCAGCGCGATCAGCATCCGGGCGCACTTGTGCTTAACGCCCTGGAATTGGCCGATCGGACGGCCGAACTGCTCACGGACCTTGGCGTACTCGGCCGCCGTCGTCACACACCAGGCGGCCACGCCGACCGCCTCGGCGCCCAGCAGCAGGGCCGCGAGGTCGAGGACCTGCGGGCCTTCGAGGCCGTCGAGCACGCGGTCGGCGACCACCGTGACGTCGGCCGCCTCGACCCTGGCGACCGGCCGGATCCGGTCCAGGCTGCGCAGCGTGGTGATGGTGAGGTCGGCGGCGTCGACGGCCACCCACTCCTCGCCTTGGGTGGTGGTCACCGGCAGCACGACGAGGTCGGCGCCCCCCGCGCCGAGTACCGGCTCGACGGTCCCGCTGATCACCAGGTTGCCGCCCTCGCGGCGGCCGGTGAGCCCGCCGTGGGGGTCGGCGGGGTCGGCCGAGGAGGTCGACGAGGTTGGCCGAGGAGGTCGGCGGGGTTGGTTGGTCGGGGAAATATGGTCGGGGAACGGTCGGGTGAGCGCAGCAAGGGAGACCGCGGCCGTACTGGAGCCGTCGGCCAGACCCGGGAGCAGCTCGCCGCGGGCCTTGGCGTTGCTCGACGCGGACAGCGCCGCGCTCGCCAGCACGGTCGGCAGGAACGGCCCGGGAGCCGCGACCCGGCCGAGTTCCTCCAGCACGACGGCCAGCTCCAGCAGCCCGAACCCCTGGCCACCGTGTTCCTCGGCGACGTGCAGGCCCAGCAGCCCCTGCTCGGCGAGCGCGGCCCAGAAGGCCGGCCGGTCGCCGGCTCCGCCCTGCGGCGCGTCCGCGTCCAGCGCCGCCCGTACGACGTCAGGCGTGATGTTGCGCTCCGCGAACCCGCGCACCGAGGCCGCCAGCGCCTCGTGCTCCTCGGTCAGCCCGATGGCCATTCGACACCCTTCCCTGCCGGGTCCGCCGCCCCGGCCACGTTCTCACACCTGTACCGACGACGATTCTAGAATGGCATTCAGGTTATGCCGCGAGGTGACTTTACTCACCTCGGCTTCGGACCACACTCTCTGGACTGTCCCAGAGGCTGTTGGGTACCCCACGCCCCGCTGCGCGTCGCCCAAGCGGCGTCGCTCGGCCGTACGGCGTCGCGGGCGTCAGCGGTGCTGGTCGGCGTGGTCGCGGGCGTCAGCGGTGCTGGTCGGCGTGGTCGCGGGGGTCAGCGGTGCTGGTCGGCGTGGTCGCGGGCGACCTTGGTCGAAGCCGAGCCGCCGTCGCGACCCCCCGCGGGCCCCTGCGCCTCGTCGGCCTCGTGGTCCTGGCGGATCCGGTGCCGGATCACCGACGGGTCGCGCCTGGCCTTGATCAGGCTGGCCACCATGGTGACCGCCATGGTCGCCGCGATCACGGTCAACGAAAGCCAGATCGGGATCTCCGCCGCCCACGATACGTGGTAGGTGTGCAGAGCCTCGAAGATCAGTTTCACGCCGATGAAGGCGAGAATCACCGACAGGCCCTTGCTCAGGTAGACGAGGCGCTCGACGAGGCCGCCCAGCAGGAAGTACAGCTGGCGCAGGCCCATCAGCGCGAACGCGTTGGCGGTGAAGACGAGATACGGCTCCTTGGTGAGACCGAAGATCGCCGGAATCGAGTCGAGCGCGAAGAGCAGGTCGGTGGTGCCGATCGCGATCATGACGATCAGCAGCGGAGTCACCAGCCTGCGGCCGTTCTGCTTCGTGATGATCCGGGAGCCGTCGTACTTGTCGGTGGTGGGCAGCACGCGGCCGCTCCACCGCAGCAGGAGGTTTTCCTTGAACTCCTCTTCGTCGGCGTCGCCGTCGCCGCGGAGCAGGCCGTAGGCGGTCCAGATGAGGAAGCCGCCGAAGAGGAAGAACAACCACTCGAACCTGGTGATGGCCGCCGCGCCGGCGGCGATGAAGGCGCCGCGCATGATCAGTGCGAGCATGATGCCGATGAGCAGCACCTTGTGCTGGTGGACCTTGGGCACGGCGAAGCGCGCCATGATCACGTAGAAAATGAAGAGGTTGTCGACGCTGAGGCTGTACTCCGTGAGGTAACCGGCGAAGAACTGCCCGGCGTACGTCGCCCCGGCGACCGCGAACAGCCCCACTCCGAACAGCACCGCCAGGGTCACGTAGAACGAGACCCAGGCACCAGCCTGGCGGAGGGTGAACTCGCGTGGCTCACCCCGATCGACGACGAGCAGGTCGATGACGATGAGTGCGACGAGACCGACGAGGGTGAGGCCCCAGGCCCAAAGTGAGACTTCCACAACTAACCTCCGGCGAGCACACACCATCGCCGGAGGTCTCTCCCGCCCTCACCACAACGGTGAGGACCGACAGCCCCGGGCCAAACCATGGTGCGTGTGGCCGACCGTGATGACGACACTGCCGCTAGGGGATACTCCCCTCCTCAACGCCGACTATAGCCCGCCGAGCCGCATACCTTAAATGATTCGCCGTCAAGGCTTCGTAAGAACCAAGGTGCGCGGCCGTCGCCCATCCACTAGATCGACGAACGCTCAGCGGCGGATGACGTCTCGGTAGACCGCGACCAGCTGATCTACGGCGTCGGCCTCCGTCGGCAGCTCGACGGCCCGCTGCGCCGCCGCCGCGCCCAGCCGTACGGCGAGTCCAGGATCGTCCAGGATCCGGCTGACCGCGCCCTCGAGCGCCGCGGCATCGCCGACCGGGATCAGCAACCCGACCTCGCCGTCGGTGGACTCCACCGGCTCGCCGAGCATGGCCGCCACCCCACCGACCCTGGTCGCGACGAGCGGACGGCCGGCGCGCAGGATCTCCTGCAGGATCAGCGGCTGGCCCTCCCAGACGCTGGGCAGCACGGCCACGTCCGCGGCGGCGAGCAGTTCGGGCACGTCGGACCGGCGGCCCAGCAGCCGGACCGGCAGCTGCTCCTGTTCGATCCGGGCACGCAGCGTGCGCTCGAGCGGCCCGTCGCCGGCGATCACGACGAGCGGAACCGGGTCGCGCCCGGCCCATCCGGCGGCCGCGTCCAGCAGCGTCGGCAGGCCCTTTTGGTCCGCCAGCCGGGCCACGGTGAGCACCAGCGGCCGCTGCCCGACCCCGAGCTCCATCCGTACGTGCTCGCGGGCGGCCGGACCGGGCACGGGTGTTGGCGGCGCGGGCACCAGTGCCCGCCGCACCGACCGGGCCCCGAGATCGCGCATCCGCTGTTCGAGATCGGGTGACACGCCGAGGACCGCGGCGGCGCTGCGCGCGACGAGCCGTTCGAGCGCGGCGTACGCGGCGCCGCTCACGCCGCCCGATGGCGCGGCGTTGTGCAGCGTGACCACCAGCGGCGCACCCGACCGCCGCGACTTCGTGGCGAGCGCGGTCAGGCCGCCGGCGCGCAGGCCGTGGGCGTGCACGACGTCGGCGCCGGACAGCATCGCGCGCAGCCTGGTCACCGCCCTGGCGTCCTGGACCGGACGCGGCCGGTCGGAGATGTCGACCGCCTCGAACCTGGTGCCGGTGGCGGCGAACCCGAACAGTTCATCAGTAGGCGCCGGGCCCAGCACCGCGACATGCGCCCCACGGGCGGCCAGCCCCGCGGCCACCGATCTGACGTGGCGGCCGACCCCGCCCGCGCTCGTCGCCAGGACGAGGGCGAGCCGCACCCCGGCGAGGTCCGGCCGCTCCTCCGTGCTCATCGGCCGCTCACCCCGGCGAGGCCGGCCGCTTCCCGGCGCTCACCGGCGCTCACGCCGGGGAAGTCCGGCGGCTCCTCCGCGCTCATCGGTCGCTCCTCCCCCTCTCGTTGGCCCTGGGCTCAGCGTCGTCGGTCACTCTTCGTCCCAGCAGGGCCCGCAGATCACGCCGATCGATCAGGAAAGCGATCAGCAGGAAGACAGCACTCGCGAGCACCGCCGCCACCGCGGCCGCGCCAATGCTGTGCAACCGGCCGCCGGTTCCCAGAGCCTGCGCACAACCGTAGCCCGCCAGGCCGCCCGCGGCCCCGGCGAACAGCCCGGCGAGCGTCGCACGGGCCAGTCCCGCGAGCGGGGCGCGGCCCCGGGCCCGGAAGAGCGCGGCAAGAAGCAGCACCCCGGCGACGGTCATCCCGATCGAGTTGCCGAGGCCGAGCGCGGCCACCAGCCAGTCAGCGGGGACGACGAGCGCCAGGGCCACGTCGGCGACGAGCACGCCGGCCCAGCCGAGCACGGTCGCCACCGCGGCCGCCCGGCCCCGTCCGCACGCGAACAGCACCCGGCCCGTGTGGGCGACGAGGCCGTACCCGAGCAGGCCGGGCGCGAAGGCGAGCACGGCGCGGGTCAGCACCTCGGGCCGGGCCTGCGGCCCCGCGTCGAAGAAGTGCGCGGCCGGGAACGCGATCGCGATCAGCAGGGCGGCGCCGGCGGCGGAGGCGAGGACGACGGCACGGGTGGTCGCCGCCGTGATCCGGTCGAACGCGGCGCGATTCCCTGCCGGGTGGTCGGTGGGCGCGGCCCTGGCGGTCGGCGGGCGCCGGCCCTGGCGGTCGGCGGGGTCGGCCGTGGCGGTCGGCGGGGCAGGTTGGTCGGGGCGAGCAGGTCGGGGCGGCGCGGTTGGGGAAGAACTGTCGGGGATGGCACGCGCGGACAGCACGGGGAACGCGCTCGTCGCGATCGGCACCGCCAGGATCGCCCAGGGCAGCAGGTAGATCGCCCAGGCGTAGTTGTAGTCGGCCAGCGCGCCCTTGGTGCCATACCGGTTGGTCAGCACGACGACCGCGAGCATCGCGAGCTGCTGCGCCACCACGGTGGCCAGGCCCGCGGCGGCCAGCCGCCGGACCCGGCCCGCGACGCCCGGTGGGAACCGCAGGGCCGGTCGCACCCTGAGCCGCAGCGGCAAGGACGCGACCAGCGCGGTGCCGACGAGCGCGACCACACCCAGGGTGGTGCCCACCGACAGCGTCAGCTCCGCCGCCTTCGGCAGCCCCGCCAGGTCGTCGGGGCTCGCGCCGCCCATCACCGGCACGTACGCGAGGTAGGCGCAGATCACAACGAGGCTCGACACCAGGGGGGCCACGGCCGGGCCGGTGAACCGCCGATGTGCCTGCAGCACGCCGTACAGCACGACCGCCAGGCCGTACAGCACGATCTGCGGCGTGAACACGACCAGCATGCTGGTGCCCACGTCGATGATGTCGCCCCGTACGCAGGGGGCCGCGGCGCCGCGCACCAGCAGCCGCATCAGCGGGCCCGCGATCAGCGCGGCGACAACGGACAGCGGCAGCAGGAGGACGACGATCCAGGTGAGCATCGCCGACGTGGTACGGCGTACATTGTCCCGCTCGCCGCGTTCCACCGGCCCCGCCAGGACGGGCACGACCATGCTGGCCAGGGCGCCGCCGGCCACGATCTCGAAGACGATGTTCGGGATCTGGTTGGCGGTGAAGTAAGCCTGGCTCAGGCACGACGTCGTGACGGTCTGCGAGAACGTGACCGTACGGCCGAAGCCGGCGACGCGGGCCAGCACCGTGATCGCTCCGATGAGGACCGCGGCGCTCGCCAGGCCGCCGGCCAGGGAGCCGGCTCGTCCGGGGGGTCTGTCTACCATGGTCGGCTCCGGCCGACCCTGTGGCACGGCGCGGTCACCGCGCCGCGTCAACCGGCTCCCGAGGCGCCGGCGCCGGCCGGCGGCCCAGCATGTCGAGCCAGTGCAGCGGCGGGGTCGACTGGATGACCTTGGTGAAGCTCACGAACTCGCTGGCGGCGGTCAGCCCCACCACCGCGCCGAGTACGGCGAGGCGGCCGCTCCGGCTGAGCCTGGTCGCGGCCAGGCCGAGCAGCGCCCCCAGGGCGTTGGCGCCCGCGTCGCCGAGCATCGCCCGCTCGCCCAGGTCCTCGGGGAGGAGGGCCGCGGCCGCGCCCAGCGGGGCGGCCACCACGGCCGCCGAAGCCCCTGCGGCCAGCGGCGCGCCGGCGAGCAGGCCGACCTTGATCGCGCGCCCCGGGCGCAGGTCGAACAGGTTCAACAGGTTGGCCCCGCCGGCGACGAGCGCGCCGTTGATCGCGATGTCGACGAGGGCGCCGGGCTTGGACCCGGCCCCGGTGCCGGCGATCGCCGCGGCGGCCAGCCCGGCGGCGCCGATGCCGAGCAGCTTCACCGAACCACTGGTGAGCTCACCGCGGGCCAGCGCGGCCAGGTGCCCCTTGAAGCCGCGGGAGGCGCCCGAGCCCGCCAGGTCGTCGTAGGCGCCGAGGAGGCCCCCGCCCGCGCCCGCCACCAAAACGGCGGCGCGCATCCGGCTGGACAGCCCGGGAGTGACGAGGCCGGCGGCGGTGGCGCCCGCGACGAACGCCGGGCCCTCGAGCAGGGTGACCGGCTCGCCCCGATGGTTCGTCCGGCCCCACACCTCGTCGCCGGGCAGGCCGTTGAGCCCGGGTGGGCGCTTGGAGAGCGCGATATAGGCCGCACGTGCGGCGGCGGCGCCGAGCACGCCGCCGATGAGGAGTCGCTTCATCAGCGCGCCTTCACAGGTGGTACGGGACTGGGGAGGTAACCGCTGACGCCGGACCCGATGCCGTACTTGCCGGACTTGCCGTTCAGCTCGCTCTCCAGGGCGAGGACCATTACGGCCTGCCCCGAGGGCACGTCGGCGGTGTCGACCGTGGAGACGTTCTCGGCCGTGGCGGTGCCCCTGAGCACCTCGATCAGGCCGCCGTCCTGCGCCGCGGTGACCGGGCCGGCCATGACGGTGCCGCGGCCGGCGAGGTCGAGCGCGGCCGCGAGCGACACGAGCGCGCGGTTGTCGGTATCCACGCCCTGACCTTGGTAAGGCGTCGATGGAGCGATCACGACGGCGAGTGTCGCACGTCCGCCGGGCTTCCCGCTGAAAGTCACGAAACCCTGATCCTTGAATCCGCTCAGGATCTCGCCGCTGGAGGCGTCCTCGCTGCCCGCGCGGGCCAGCTGGTTGGTCAGCACCGCGCCCGCCAGCACGGTCGCCGCCTTGTCGTACGGCGTGGCGTTCGCCGGGAACGTGACGTCGGAGGGCTTGACCGTCTCGGCGAGCTGGTCGAGCACCGTGACCTGGTCGTCGTCGAGATACTTCTTCTGGATCGTCACCTGCCCGCTGACCGTGGCGCCGGCCTGCGCGACCATCTTGGTGGCCTGGTCGTGGATCGCCTGGCTGGCGCCGGGCGTGACGATGAACACGACGCGTTCGTTGCTCAGCCGGCCCTGCAGGATCTGCGGGCTCAGCTGCTGGGCGAACTGGTTCTCGCCGTCCTGCTGGCGCTGCATCTGCTGCACCTGCTGGCGGTAGGCCTGGTTGTCCTTGGCCAGCTGGGTGTTGCCGCTCTTGAGCAGGCTGAGCGACGGATCGGACAGCGCGGTGGCGCCCACGACAAGGCCGATCGCCAGCGACAGGAAGATGGCGGCGATGGAGACGAGGTGATAGCGGAAATCGATCACGTGAAGAGTCCGGTAAGCCAGAAGATGAATTTGTGCCACTTGTCGGCCAGGAACGGCGTAAGCGGGCCGGCGGCCGGTGAGACGAGCACCGCGATGATGATGGTGACGGCCGTGGCCAGCAGCAACAGCAGCAGCCACGAGGTCGAGATGCGGCTGCGGTACAGCCGGCTGACCCCCTTGGCGTCGATCAGCTTGCTGCCCACCCGCTGCCGGGTGAGGAACGTGCTGGCCATGCCGGCCCGGCCCTTGTCGAGGAACTCCACCATGTTGTAATGCGAGCCCACCGCGACGATCAGGCTCGCGCCCTTGTCGTCGGCGAGCAGCATCGCAACGTCCTCGCTGGTGGCGGTGGCCGGAAAGACAACGGCCTCGCGGCCCAGCTCGTGCACGCGCTTGAGCCCGGGTGCCCGCCCATCGCGGTAGGCGTGCACGACCAGCTCCGCGCCGCAGGTCAGCGCCTCGTCGGAGACCGAGTCCATATCGCCGACGATCATGTCGGGCCGGTAGCCGACCTCGAGCAACGCGTCGGCGCCGCCGTCGACGCCGATCAGCACCGGTCGGTACTCCCGGAGGTACGGGCGGAGCGCCGCGATGTCCTCGCGGTAGTGGTAACCGCGCACCACGATCAGGGCGTGGCGGCCCTCGAGCCTGGTCTCGATGTCGGGTACGCCGACGCCCTCAAGGAGCAGGTCGCGCTCGCGCTTGAGGTACTCCATGGTGTTGGCGACGAAGGCCTCCAACTGGAGCGACAGGCCCGCCTTGGCCTCGGTCGTCGCCAGGTCGATGGTCTCCGCGGTCTGGACGCAGCCCTTGGTGACCAGCTCCTCGCCGCGGTAGATGACGCCGTCGTCGACCCGTATCGTGTCGCCATCGGAGATCTTGGCGAAGATTTCCGGGCCGACGTCGTCGACCAGCGGGATACCCGCCTCGATCAGGATCTGCGGCCCGAGGTTGGGGTACCGTCCGGAGATGCTCGGCGCCACGTTGATCACGGCGCCCACCGCGCAGGAGACGAGCGCCTCGGCGCTCACCCGGTCGAGGTCGACGTGGTCGATAACCGCGATCTCGCCGGGGTGGAGCCGTTTGGTGAGCCGCTTGGTGCGGCGATCCAGCCGTACCACCCCGATGACCCCCGCGCCCTCGACGTCCCGGTCCCGGCGGATGCCGAACACGCCGCCTCGAGGCAGCCGCACGTTCGGCAGCCGCACGTTCGGCAGCCGCACGTTCGGCAGCCGCACGTTCGGCAACCGCATGTTCGGCAACCGCACGTTCGGCAACCGCACGTTCGGCCACCGCATGTTCGGCAGCCGCAGCCGGCGATCAGAAGCCGGGATTGGGTCGTCCATCGCCTGCCATACTGCCAGAGCCGTCGTGGACACCTTCCCTACCAGCGGGAATTGGCGCGTTCGGCGGCCGCTCTTTGCCATACCCTTCACTGACCGTTTGACCACCGATTCCGCAGCATGGTTCCAGGACCCAAGGCATGGCCCTGAATTGGCTCAAGGCTCGGCGGTGGCGAGGGCGAGGAGCTCCTCGGCGTGCGCCCGGCCCAGCTCGGAGTCTTCGAGACCGGCCAGCATGCGCGACAGCTCCCGTACCCGGCCGTCCTGGTCGAGCGCGGTGACCCCGCTGCGGGTGACGGTGCCATCGTCGGACTTCTCCACCAGCAGGTGCTGGTCGGCGAAAGCGGCCACCTGCGGCAGGTGGGTCACGACGATCACCTGCGCGCTACGGGCCAGCCGGGCGAGCCGCCGCCCGATCTCCACCGCCGCCTTGCCGCCCACTCCGGCGTCGACCTCGTCGAACACGAACGTCGGCACGGGATCCGCGCCGGCGAACACGACCTCGATCGCCAGCATCACGCGGGATAGCTCGCCGCCGGATGCGCCCTTGTTGAGCGGCAGCGGCTGGGCCCCCGGATGGGCGGCCAGCCGGAGCTCCACCTCATCGCGGCCGTACGGCCCGAAGTCGTCGGTCTGGGTAACCGCGGCCACGATGCGGGCGTGCGGCATGGCCAGCGCGGTGAGCTCCTCGGTGACGGCCGCCGCGAACCGCTCGGCCGCCTCCTGCCGGACTCCGGTCAGCTCTCCGGACAGCGCCGTGAGCTGCTCGGTCAGCTCGTTGTGCTCGGTCCGCAGCTCCTCGATCCGCTCGTCGTCGCCGTCGAGCTCGGTGAGCCGCCGCGCAGACCGTTCGGCCCAGGCGAGCACCTCGGCCACGCTCACGCCGTACTTGCGGGTAAGCCCGGTCAGCGCCGCGCGGCGCTCTTGTACGGCGGCCAGCCGCGCCGGATCGGCCTCGACGGACTCGGCGTACGCCGCCAGCTCCGTGCCGACGTCGGAAACGAGGTAGTTGGCCTCGGCCACTCGGTCGGCGAGGGCCCCGAGGACCTGGTCATGGTCTCGTACGACCTCCAGCGCGCTGCGGGCCGCGCCCAGCAGGCCGGCGGCGTCGGCGGCCGCCATCGCCGCGCTGGGGTCGCCGAGCAGCGCCTCGTGCGCCGTGGTCGCCGCCGTGCGCAGCGCGTCGGCGTGGCCGAGCCGCTCCGCCTCCGTCGCCAGCTCGACGTCTTCACCCGCCTTCGGGTCGACCTTCTCGATCTCTTCGAGCCCGAAGCGCAGCAGTTCGGCCTCCTGGGCGCGCTCCCGCGATCGGGTGGTGAGCTCGTCGAGCAGCGCGGTCACCTGACGATGCCGCTGGTAGGCGGCGGTGTAGGCGCGCAGCGGCTTGGTCAGCGCGTCGCCCGCGTAGCGATCCAGCGCGGCCCGCTGCCGCCCCGGTTGCAACAGCCGCTGCTGGTCGGACTGCCCGTGTACCGCTACGAGGTCGTCGGCGATGGTGATGAGCATGCTGACCGGTACGGACCGGCCGCCGAGGTGCGCCCGGGACCGGCCCTCGGACGAGACGGTGCGGGTCACGATCAGCGCGCCGTCGTCGAGCTCGCCGCCGGCCTCCTCGACCCGCTCGTTGACCTTGCTCGCCGGATCGACGACGATGCGACCCTCGACGCTGGCGCGGTCGGCTCCCGGGCGTACCCGCTGCGGATCGGCCCGCCCGCCGAACAGCAGGCCGAGGCTGGTGACGACCATGGTCTTGCCCGCCCCGGTCTCGCCGGTGAGGACATTGAACCCAGGGGAGAGCTCGAGGACGGCCTCGTCGATCACCCCGAGGCCCCGGATCGTTACCTCCTCGACCATCGGCCGCACGCGCGCCTCCACGATCACCCACTGCATTGGCCGGAGGAGCCCGCCCCCCGACCGTTCTCTTGGCCACCTTCGATCGCGCCCGCCGGCTCGCCTTTGGGCGATTTCGAGCGTGTGCCTGAACGTGAGGTTAGCGGTCCTCAGTGACATGTGGGGCGGGTCGACCGCGCCAGCCGGCGACCGGGAGGCCGAACTTGGTGACCAGCCGGTTGGTGAACGGCGTGCGGTGCAGCCTGGCCAGGCGCACGGAGGACGTCCCTCGCCGTACCTCGATCCGGGCGCCCGGGGGCAGGCTCACCTTGCGACGTCCGTCACACCACAGCACCGCGCGCGGGGTGTCGGGGAGCACCTCGAGCGCCACGACCGAGCGCGGCGATACCACCAGCGGGCGGGCGAACAGCGCGTGCGCGCTGATCGGCACCACCAGCAGCGCTTCGACCTCGGGCCAGACCACCGGCCCGCCCGCCGAGAACGCGTACGCGGTCGACCCGGTGGGCGTCGCGCACACCACGCCGTCGCAGCCCCAGCGCGACAACGGCCGTCCGTCGATCTCGGCGACGAGCTCCAGCATGCGTTCGCGCGACGCCTTCTCGACGCTGGCCTCGTTGAGCGCCCAGGTGGTGGCGGTCACGGCGCCGTTCTGCCGGACGGCCACGTCGATCGTCATGCGTTCCTCGACGTCGTACCGGCGGGTAACCACCTTGTCGACGGTGGCGGCGAGGTCCTCGCGCTCGGCCTCGGCGAGGAAACCGACGTGGCCGAGGTTGACGCCGAGGAGCGGCGTGCCGACCGGGCGGGCCAGCTCGGCGGCCCGCAGCAGCGTGCCGTCGCCGCCGAGCACGATCACCATTTCGGCGTCGCGGCTGGGGTTGCCGGCCGGCGCCCCATCCTCGGTGGCGGGCATGACGGCGACGTCCGGGCAGGCCAGCTCCTTGGCCTCTTCATCGAGTACGCGGACGACGATGCCGGCCTGGGTGAGCCGCTCGATGACGAGCTGCGCGCTGCGGACCGCCCCTGGCCGCCCGGTATGCGTGACGACCAGTACCGATCGTTCAGACGTGGGCACTGGGCTGCACCCCCGCCGTCACCCGAATTCTCACGCGGCGCCCTCCTCGTCTGGCGGCGCGTCGGCGGGTGAGCAAATTCGCAGAATTGAACCGTTCGCTCCGCTCACTGGGGACCCTCCGTGATGGCTCGGGTGAGATCGTCCTCGTTCAGTGGCTGCGTACCCGCGCGCAGCCAGAGGAAGTACTCCACGTTTCCGGACGGGCCGGGCAGCGGGCTGGCTGTAACCCCCCGGACACCGAGGCCGAGCGTGCCGGCGTACTCGGCGACGTCTCGTACGGCCGCCGCGCGCAGCATTGGATCTCGTACGACGCCGCCGGCGCCGACGCGCTCCTTGCCGACCTCGAACTGCGGCTTCACCATCGCGACGTAGTCCGCATCCGGGGTGACCGACCGCTGGATCGGCCCCAGGACCAGGCGGAGCGAGATGAACGACAGGTCGGCCACGACGAGGCTCGGCAGCTCCCCGGTGTCGGGGGACGCCACGTGCTCGGGGCCGAGGTCTCTGATGTTGAGCCGTTCCACCACCGTGACCCGGCTGTCCGTTCGCAGCGACCACGCGAGCTGCCCGTAGCCGACGTCGACCGCCACGACTTGTGCGGCGCCGGCCCGCAGGAGTACGTCGGTGAAGCCGCCCGTCGACGCGCCGGCGTCGAGGCAGCGGCGGCCCTTCGGGTCGAGGTCGCCGAACGCCGCGAGCGCGCCGGCGAGCTTGTGGCCGCCTCGCGAGACGTAGTCCGGGTCGGTGTCCGCCGCCGCGACGACGATCGGCGCGCCGGTCTCCACCTGCGTGGCCGCCTTCTCCGCCGTACGGCCTCCGACGCGCACCCGCCCGGCGCCGATGAGTTCGGCCGCCTGCTCTCGGGAGCGGGCCAGTCCGCGCCGTACGAGCTCGCTGTCGAGGCGGCGACGGGTCACCGCGTCCTCCGCTCGGCGGCCGTAGGCGCCGTCGGGTGGGTCACGATCCGCCGCCCGGGGCGTCGTCGTCGCGTGTCTCGTCGTGGTCGATCGACGCGAGTGCGTCCTGGAGACCGCGTTGTACGTCCTCGAAGACCTCGACGTGATCGGCCACCGGGGCGGCCGCCAGCTCGTCGAGCCGCGCCAGGGCGGCGTCGACCCGTTCATGCCCGGTCGGCCCAGGCTGCGGAGAGGTCGGCGGGGCGGGCTGCGGTGGCTGCGGTGGCTCGGCCTGCGGGGGCTGCGCGGGCATAGGCTGCGACGGACCTGGCTGCGGGGCCTGGCTCGGCTGATCCTCGGATACGGCGTCCTGGGTCGGGGGCGCCGCCGGTGCCGGTGGCTGCGTCCCGTCGGCCGGACCGGTCCCCTCGCGGTCGTACGACTCCTCGACGCCGAACACTGTCTGTAGCCTCCCTCGCGGCCCCGTCCCGCACCGCCGGTACTGACGGCATCGTGCGTACTGCCGCTCGCCCGGCGAATACGCGCCGCCGGTCGCTTCCCGTTCAACAGAAACGCTACCGTCCGAAGACACCATCGTTGTCGACTCGAACGGGGTAGACCCTCAACCATGGCGACCGAGGAGGAATCTCGCGCGGCCCTCGACCGCATCGTCGAGCGCCTCAGCGAGGTCGAGCCCGAGCAGTTCAGGGAGCACGTCGTCGAGCGCACGATCACCTGCCAGGTGACCGATCTCGGGCTGGTGCTGCGGAGCCGGATCCACGAAGGAGGACTGGATCCGTTCACGCCGAGTGACAACTGGCGAGCCGGTCAGGTACGGGTCAGGGTGAACAGCGACGATCTCGTGGCGTTGTCGAAGGACGAGCTGAACGCGGCCAGGGCGTGGGCCAGCGGCCGCCTCAAGATCGAGGTGAGCATCTTCGACCTGTTCCGGCTGCGGCGGCTCCTCTAGCCGGGGCCCAGCCCCAATCCCCCTTCGGAAGGCCTGGTCCCCCTCTTGGATGGCGGCCCCGGGCCCCTGCTTTGGAGGCGAGCCCCAGAGCCGGTACTACACCGCCACAGCCGGTATTGGTCGACGGCGCCCGCTCCTTCTGAAGGACGCCCGCAGCCCGGTGGCCCTTCTGTACGGCCCCTACAGCCGGTCCAGCGCGGCCCTGACGGCCTCCGGGCGTGGCGGGCTGGTCGTACTCCAGGCCGCGGTGCAGAGGGCGCGCAGGCCGTCCATGGAGTCGCCATCACCGGCGAGCTCGAATTCGTCCCCGTCTCGTACGGCGCGCCACCCACCGCACTCGTACGCGCCGTTCTCTTGTCGTACGGCGGGATGCGGCGTCAGCAGGCCCGCCAGATCGGCCGCCACGTACGTGGGACGCCGCTGCGGCTCGGCGGTCACCAGAGTCAGCGGGTCGGTCACGCCGGTGAGCACCAGCAGGCTGTCGGCAGCGCCGTTGTAAGCGCCCTCGATGTCGGTGTCGAGCCGGTCGCCGACGACCAGGGGGCGCTCGGCGCCGGTGCGCAGGACGGATTCGCGGTGCAGGGGTTGCTCCGGCTTGCCCGTCACGATGGGGTCCACGCCGGTGGCGGTCTTGATGACCTGCAGCAGCGAGCCGTTTCCGGGACGGGGCGGACGATCCGTTCCGCTCGGGATCGTGAGATCGCCGTTGGAGCCGACGTACAGCGCGCCGTCGCCGACCGCCTCCGCACCCTCGGCAAGGAGGCCGTACGAAAGGTCGGGCGTGTACCCCTGCACCACGGCGGCGGGCCGGTCCGCGGCGGTGGACACCGGGCGCAGCCCGACGGCGCGCAGGGCGTGTCGCAGCCCTATGCCGCCGACGACCAGCACCCGCGCGCCGGGCGGCAGCCGTTCGGCCAGCAGCCGGGCCGCGGCCTGCCCCGCGGTGACGACGTCGTCGGCCGTGGCGGGTACTCCGAGATCTCGGAGCAGGGCGGCCACCGCGCTCGGCGTGCGTGAAGCATTGTTGGTGACGAAGGCCAGCCGCATCCCGGCCGCCCTGGCCTTGCCGAGCGCCTCGCCCGCGCCCGGGATCACTCGGCTGCCGATGTAGACGGTGCCGTCGAGGTCGAGCAGGGCGACGTCGTACGTCTCGCTCAGCGGATTCGCGCTCCCCTGCAGGCTCATTCAGTTCCGTCCCAAGATCGTCCGTGCCTTCTGGCCAGGCTCCGTTGGCCGGCCCTGATCCCATCATCGCGGGTCTTGCCTCAGCCGGACCATCCGGCATTCCGCTGGCACACCCCGACCTCGGTGATCGTGTACGGCGCGGCCGGATTCGGCGGTCGGCCGTCCCTCCATGCGGGCTGGATCGGGACCGGCCGGATGAGCCTCCCGCTCGCTACAGTGGGCTACCTGCGCGAGTTGAGGGTGGCGCGGGCCTGCCGGAGTGCGTTGGCGTAATCCTTGTTGTCGGGGCGCATCGCGGCGGCGAGGGCCAGGTGTTCGACGGCGTCGGCGAATTCGCCCATGCGGCTGAGCGCGAGCCCGAGCCCGAACAGCGCATAGTCCTCCGACGGGTTGTCCTCGACGATCAAGCGGAAGCTGTCTGCGGCGTCGGCGTACCGCCTGGCGCCGAACTGCGCACGAGCCAGCGCCTCGCGGATGCTGCGCGACGTGGGCTCGGCGTCCGCGGCCCGCTGCAGCAGTTGCAGGGCGGCCGCGGGGCTTCCCGTCTTCAGGAGATCGAGGCCGCGCGTGTACCAGTCATAGACGTCGCCCGTGGGTTCCGCCTGCCCCATGATTCAGACCTCCCTCTTCGCCGCCCAACCCTGCCGGGGGAACTCCGTCCCAACCCCCGACCCGGCTCGTCCACCTTGCCTCTGCGAAGCTCCGCCCGACATCTGACCCGGTTCGTCTGACCCGACCCCCTTTGACCCGGCTCGTCCAACCCGACCCCCTTTGACCCGGCTCGTTTGACCCGGCTCGTTTGACCCGGCTCGTTTGACCCGGCTCGTTTGACCCGGCTCGTCTGACCCGGCTCGTCTGACCCGGCTCGTCTGACCCGGCTCGTCTGACCCGGCTCGTCTGACCCGGCTCGTCCAACCCGACCCCCTTAGACGCCGACCCGTCGCGCCTCGACCGGCCCAGGCGGCGGCCGGACGACCCGCCCGAGCCGACCGATCCGACTCGACCCGGGTTCGACCCGCGGCCCGCAGGCGACGAACCGGACGCGTCGAAGGAGCCTGTTAGCCTCCCGTCGCACTCGATCTGACCACTGGCGACGACTCAGGCCCGTCGGGTTCAACGGCGTGCCGTCGCCTACCATGCCCATAGTGAATGACGACCTCCTCTTCGACCTTCCCTGGGGCGAGGGGCGTACACCGCCGGAGTTCAGCGCCACGGCGTTCGGCAGCGACTCGGCGGACGCCGGCGAACGGGCGGCAGGCCTGGTCGTGGAGCCTTTCCGCGGCGTACGTTATGGGCCCGTCGTGGACCTCGCCGCCGTCACCTCCCCGCCGTACGACCTCATCGACGAGCAGGCCATCCACCGGCTGCTCGCCGCCGACCCGCATAACATCGTCCGGCTGATCCTGCCGGTCGGCGACCCGGAGGGGCGGTACGCCCAGGCGCGCGACACCCTGCGGGCCTGGCGCTCGACGGGAGCGCTCATGAACGACCCGTCGCCGAGCCTGTACGTCTACGAGCAACGCGGCGCGGACCTCCTGCAACGCGGCCTGATCGGAGCCGTCGGGTTGCGTTCGGAGGCGGCCGGGATCGTACTTCCCCACGAAGACGTCTTTCCCGGCCCGGTACGGGACCGGCTGCGGCTGATGGGCACGACGGGCGCAAATCTCGAACCGATCTTCCTCGTGTACGACGGGGGCGGTGCGACCGGCCAGATCGTCGACGGGGCGGCGGTCGCCGACGAGCCGCTGCTCGACACCACCACGGATGACGGACTGACCCACCGGCTGTGGCGCGTCTCGGACGGCGCCCTGCATGCGGAGATCGCCGCCGACCTGAAGGACCGGCAGGCCCTCATCGCCGACGGACACCACCGGTACGCCACCTACCGCGCGCTGCAGGCCCGGCACCGCATGGCCGGCGACGGCCCGGGCCCGTGGGATTACGGCCTCGCGCTACTCGTCGACTCCGCGCACTACCCGCCGCGGCTGGGCGCCATCCACCGCGTGCTCCCCGGCCTGCCGCTCGACGTGGCCGTAGAGCACGCCAAAGCCGTCTTCCGTGTGACAGACGTGTCCGGGCCCTTGCCGGTGGCCCTCGACAAGCTGCGGACCGCCCCCGGCACAGCGTTCTTGCTCGGCGCCGACGACAACAGGTATCTCCTCACGGACCCGAATCCGACGGCCCTGTCCGAGGCCATGTCACCCGACCGTTCCGAACGATGGCGCCGGCTCGACACGGCCGTGCTCGACCAGCTGCTGATCAGCCATGCCTGGGGCATCACCGAGAACGAGAACACCGTCGAGATCGTCCACCACGACGCGCTCGCCGCCCTCGCCAAGGCCGGCCGATCATCCGGTACAGCCGTGATCATGAACCCGCTACCCATGGCCGACGTTCTCGCCGTCGCTGCGGGCGGCGAGCGCGTACCCCGCAAATCCACCTCCTTCGGCCCCAAGCCCCGAACTGGCCTGGTCCTACGCCTCTTCAACCCGGACTGACCACGTAACACGACGACCGCCCCCGCGCCAGACCCGATCCGAGCAAGTCACGCGCAGGTCGGCCCGCACCGCCCTCGGCCCATGGCGCGGCTTGCCGTCGCGTACGGCGAGCGGGTGCTAGGGAGTTGATGGCGTGTGGCTCCCTTCTGGTGCTTCGCGATGGCTAAGGACGGCCTGGCGAGCGATGATCTCGTAGCTGCTGCCACCGCCGACCCAGAAGCGGCGACGCAGCGTGCCGCGGATCTCCAGCATGTCGTCGGCCTGCCACTCCTCGACGGAGCCGAAGAGCCGGCTGTCGAAGGTGGCGCAGTTGAACGTGTCGACCACCTTCCGAGACGAGCGGCGCTCCTCCTCCGGCCGGTCGACGATGATCCGCCACATCATGATCGGGTCGCCGCTGGGTAAGGTCTTCACGACCGGCACCTCCGACAGCCTGCCGACGACCAGCACCTCGTTGACGTACGGGAAGTCCTCCACGGCGTACTCCCTTCCAGCTCTCCCTTCACTGCGTCTCTACGATGGACGGAACACCGAACACCGCAGAAGACCCAGCCAAATCTGTGGATAACCGGAGGTCGTTCCGTGGCGAACACGACGATCAGGCCGCTCGGCGGCGACGTCTACGAGATCGACACCCGGATGGCCGGCTACACCGGCATCACGGCGGGTTATCTGATCGCCTCCGACCGGCCCTGCCTCGTCGAGCCCGGCACGTCCGGCTCGGCTCCCGTCGTACGCGAGGCGCTCGACACACTCGGGGTCGGGCCCGCCGACCTGGCGACCGTGGTCGTCACGCACATCCACCTCGACCACGCCGGCGGGGTCGGCGACATGGCCGACCTCTATCCCGAGGCCGAGATAGTCGTACATGAAAAGGGGGCCCGGCACCTCGCCGATCCGTCCCGGTTGATGCGGAGCGCGCGCATGGTGTACGGCGATCGGCTCGACACGCTGTTCGGCGAGCTGAAGCCCACGGCCGCCGGGCGAATCCGATCGGTCGAGGAGACCGGCGTCATCGACCTCGGCGGCGGCCGGCGGCTCGCGACGCACTACTCCCCCGGGCACGCCAAGCATCACGTCGGCCTGCTCGACTCGGCGACCGGCGACCTCTACGTCGGGGACGCGGTGGGCGTCTATATCCCCGAGACGGCGGACATCCGCCCGGCCACGCCGCCGCCCGACTTCGATCTCGACACGGCCCTCGACTCGCTGGAGAAGTTCCGGGCCCTGGCGCCGCAGCGACTGCTGTTCGCGCATTACGGCCCCGTCGCGGAGGTGCCGGAAACGCTCGACCGCGCCGGCGAGGAGCTACAGCTGTGGGTCGGGACCGTACGAGAGGCGCACGACGCAGGGCGCGACCTCGACCACGCCGTGGCGATGGTACGGGACCGTACGCGGGGCCGATACAAGGCGTACGGCCCGGACGCCGACCCGAAACTGGCCGAAAAGTACGAGGCGCTCAACGGCATGGAGAGCAACGTCGCCGGGATCATGCACTCCTTGGAGCGGAAGCCGTCCGCCTGATCAATCCTCGTCGTCGGCGCCGTCCTCGCCACGCGCCGCGACCTCGTCATCCGACGCCTCGCCGCCGAAGTCTTCCTCGACACGCACTGCGACCCCGTCATCGACCACATCGCCGCCGGCGCCTTCCTCGCCAGGCACCGCCTCGTCATCGACCGCCTCGCCGCTAATGCCTTCCTCACCGAGCATTGCGGCCTTTTTGTCGACCACATCGCCGCCAGCAGAACCTGGCGCCTCATCATCGGCAGAGCCCGGTGCTTCGGTGTTGGCGGGGTCCGTCGAATCGGCGTCGGCCGGGTCAGGCGCCGGGTGGTTGGCCTCAGCCGAGGAGGTATCGTTCGCCGGGGTCTCGCCGGCTCGATCGATGTCGAGCTCCTCTGTTATGTCCTCATCTTCTTCGGTGTCGATGATCTCCAGGCCTTCGAGTTCGGCGTACCGCTCTGCGGCGTCTGTATCACCGTCGCGATCGGCCGCGGCGGCCCGGGCGAACCAGTCGCGTGCCTCCTCCTCGCGGCCGGCCGCGGTCAGGGCTTCGGCGTACGCGTAGAACAGCCGAGCCGACCAAGGCCGCAGCCGTGTTTCCTTCAGTTCCGGAACCTGCAGGGTCACGACGGCGGCGTCATACTGCCCCATGTCGCGGCGGGCCCCGGACTCGACGATGCGCAGCTCGATGCGGTCGGCCTTGTCGAGCCGCTCGGCCTCGGCCGACCTCGCCAGACTCAACGCGCGCTCCGGGCGGCCCAGACCACGCTCGCAGTCGGCCAGAATGGGCAGATACGCCTCGCGCCCGGACAGCCGTCGCGCTGCCCGCAACTCGGCCAGCGCTTCCGCCCACCGGCCGGTCTGATAGGCGGCGACCCCGCAACCCTCTCGTACGACGGCTACCCGCGAAGCCAGTCGTCGTGCCGTCTTGACGTGCAGGTAGGCGGTCTCCGGATCCTCGTCGACCAGACGTCCGGCCATAACGAGATGGCGGCTCACGACGGTCGCCAATTCCTTGGGCAGGGACCGCAGCTCCTCGCGCGTCTCGGCGTCGAGCTCTTCGCCTGTCACATCGCCGGGCAGGACCGGGTCGGCCGGCCGGTCTGTTCGCTCCCGGTCCGTCCGGCCCTGGGCGGTCCGCTCTCGGTTCTCCGCCATCTTTCGTACGGCGGATCGGTCACGCGGGCCACGGGTCGGGTCGTCTGTACGGGAACCGCGGTTGTCTCTTTTGTCGCCGTACCGCCCCGGCCGAGGCCCACGGGGCGCCAGACCGCGAGAGCTCGGGCGATCGCGCTCGTACCGACGCCGGTCGTCTCGAGGCTGGTCATCCCGTCGTTCATCGCTGCGAGGCGGATCATCCCGACGCCACCCCTGGCCGCGCTTTTGGCCACCGGACCAACCGTCCTTACGCTCTTCGCGCCGCCGACCGCTACCGGACTGGTCACGCCTCTGGCCACCGGACCAGCTGTCCTTACGCTCTTCGCGCCGCCGACCGCTACCGGACTGGTCACGCCTCTGGCCGCCGGACCAGCTGTCCTTGCGCTCTTCGCGCCGCCGGCCACCGCTGGATTGATCACGCCGTTGTCCCCGTTGTTGATCCCGGGACCAGCCTTCACGGCGGTTGTCGGTCGAGGCTCCGTCGCGCCCCCGTCCCGACCGATTCCAACCGGGCCGCGGGCCGCCCGGACGGCCTTGCCTGCCTTCGTCGAAACGCCGTTCGCCGCGGCCTTCCTGCTGATTGCCACGTGGCGGCCGGTTCTGACGCGAACCGCCGCCAGAGCTTTCGCCGTCGCGGGGATTCCACTCGCGGCGGTCCTCGCGGTCACGGCCTCCGCGGGGCGCACCAGCGCGCGGGGCCCGCGAGCCAGGCCCGCCTGACGCGGAACGGCGATAGCCTTGTGCGCCGCCGCTGGTACGGCGAGCGGACCAGCCGCCGCTGCCACTCCGCCCGCTTGGGCGACCCTGCTCATCGCGGCCGCGGTCCGAACGCGGACCACCGGTACGCCCACCGCGCGATTCGTTCCGCGGCTGCCCGCCGCGACCGCTTTTCGGTGCACCGGTTCGGCGGTTACTTCCGCGCGGATTGCCTCCCCGGGGGCCTTTGCCTTGGCGCTCCGGCCCGGAGCGCCGGTCGCGGCCCTCTTCGCCCTGGTCGTCCTGCTGTCCGCTCATCACATCTCGCACTTTAATCGGGGTAGTGGTCTGCGTTGTCACGCCGGGTATACGACCCCGACTGGTTTTGCTCCCCCCGGTACGGCAGTCCACCTCTCAAGACCAAGCTCTCAAGAGGCCGACCGTGCAGGCCTCACCTAGGGAGACCGCTGAATAATTCCTAAAGGTCAGGGACGCGCGCAAAGTGCTAACTCGCGCACTGAAAGAAGGGGCCGCCCTTTGTCGTCGGGCGACCCCTTCTTTGTTGGTTTGTGTTCGGCGGCGTCCTACTCTCCCACATGGTCTCCCGTGCAGTACCATCGGCGCTGGTGGGCTTAACTTCCGGGTTCGGTATGGGTCCGGGTGTTTCCCCGCCGCTGTGGCCGCCGAAACGTTTTTCATGTCTAGT
>DATBKU010000020.1:0-3286 GCA_036555725.1 Streptosporangiaceae bacterium
CACGAGAACAAGGACGAGATGGCCACCCGGCACGGGGGGTGGGGCGGCGCCGCCGTGGGCGCGCTGATCGGCTGCCTGTTCCCGCCCGCGTTCATCGCCGCCACCGCGACCGGCGCGGTCGTCGGCGCGGTGAGCGGCCACTTGTGGCGCGGCATGTCCCGCAAGGACTGCAAGGAGCTCGGGGACATCATCGACGACGGGCAGGCCGCCCTGGTGATCGTCGGGGAGAGCACGATCGAGCAGGCGGTGGACAAGGCCGCGCTGAAGGCCGAGAAGCAGGTCGCCAAGGAACTCGACGTCAAGCCGAGGGACATCGACAAGGCCATCCGGGAAGCTGCCGGCGAGGTCAGCTGACCGGCCGGTCCCGGCCAGATGCGGGAGTTCCGCCGCGCGGGCCGGAACGCCGGCTAGCAGGAGGGCACATGAGACCACACGTGAGACCAGCACATCGGCCTGGCCCGCGTAGACGGGGGCTGGTTCCGGCCGCCGTCCTGGTCCTGGCCTTGTCCGGGCTGGCGGCCGGGTGCGGCAGCAGCAAGCCGGCGTACTGCACCGACGCCAGCCAGCTCAAGACCTCAGTCCAGGATCTGGGGAATGTCAATATCAATGTCCACGACCTCAGCTCGGTGGACACCGCGGTGAGCAAAGTTCAGGCTGATGCCGAGAAGTTCGCCACCGACGCGAAGTCGGCGTACCCGTCGCAGACCACGGCCCTGAAGAACTCCGTGTCCAGCCTGGAGACCGCGGTCAAGTCCGCGATGAGCCAGCCGTCCGTGACCACGGTCGCGGCGGTCGTGTCATCGGTCACCCAGGTGAAGACCGCGGCAGACAACGTGCAGAGCGCCGTGAAAGGCACGTGCCAGTGACCAGCGCCCGCCGGATGCACCGGGAGACCGCCACGCGACATCAAGGGAGAGCGCCGCAGATGCCGAAATGGAACTTCGTGGCGATGGGCCAGGTGGGCCTGACCGGTCAGACCAGGAGGGCCGCCCAGCCGGTCGCCCGGGTGGTCGCCCGCTGGACCGGGCGACCGGAGGCCCAGATCCTGTCGCTGATCGGCGCGGGGTTCCTGGCGATCTCGCTGATCGACTTCCTCCGCCAGGTCGACGCCGTGGTCGCGGCCGGGCGAACCGGCCGGCAGCCAGCCAACGACGCTCCCGCCACCAAGCCGGAGAGTCGGCAACCCCGGTGACAGCCACAGCCAAGACGACAACAGCCGCCACAGCAAGACGAAACGGAAAGACGAGAGCAGGAGAGGGCCATGAGTAAGCCGTTCAAGGGCACGATCAACATCGATATCCAGGACTCGACGCCGGACTGGGCGCCGTACGCCCAGCCGGTCCCGCCGGAGGGCGCGCCGAGCGTGGTGTACATCGTCCTAGACGACGTCGGCTTCTCGGCGCTGGAGCCGTATGGCGGGGCGATCGAGGTGCCGAACATCAAGCGGATCGCCGACAAGGGCCTGAAGTTCACGAACTTCCATACCACCGCGCTGTGCTCGCCGACCCGGTCGTGCCTGCTGACCGGCCGTAACCATACGACGAACGGGATGGCGTGCATCTCCGAGGCGTCGTCGGGCTTCCCGAACGCGAACGGGCACATCCCGCTGGAGTGCGCGATGGCTCCCGAGGTGCTGGGCGAGCGCGGCTGGAGCACGTTCATGGTCGGCAAGTGGCACCTGTGCGCCGAGGACGAAGAGAACCTGGCCTCGCGGAGGCAGGGGTGGCCGTCGGGCCGCGGCTTTGACCGCTGGTACGGGTTCCTGGGCGCGGAGACGAACCAGTGGTACCCCGACCTGGTCTACGACAACCACCCGGTGGACCCGCCGAAGACGCCGGAGGAGGGCTACCACCTCTCGGTCGACATCACCGACAAGGCGATCTCGTTCATCCGGGACATGAAGGCGGTCGCCCCGGACAAGCCGTTCTTCCTGTACTACGCGTTCGGCGCCGGGCACGCGCCGCACCACGTGCCAAAGGAGTGGGCGGATAAGTACAAGGGCAAGTTCGACATGGGCTACGAGGCCTACCGCGAGCTGGTGTTCAAGAACCAGAAGAAGCTCGGGATCCTCCCCGACGGTGCGGAGCTCTCGCCGATCAACCCGTACACCGACTTGAAGGGCCCGAAGGGTCAGGACTGGCCGGCACTCGACGTCGTGCGCCCGTGGGCTTCCCTGTCGGCCGAGGAGAAGAAGCTGTTCTCCCGGATGGCGGAGGTCTACGCCGGGTTCGTCAGCCACGCCGACCACCAGCTCGGCCGGATGCTGGACTACCTGGAGGAGTCGGGGCAGCTCGACAACACGCTGATCGTGCTGGTGTCCGACAACGGCGCCTCCGGCGAGGGCGGCCCGAACGGCTCGGTCAACGAGAACAAGTTCTTCAACGGCATCCCGGACACGATCAAAGACAACATCAAGTACCTCGACGTGCTCGGCAGCCCGCTGACCTACAACCACTACCCCACCGGCTGGGCGTGGGCGTTCAACACGCCGTTCAAGATGTGGAAGCGCTACGCCAACTACCAGGGCGGCACGGCCGACCCGATGATCGTCTCCTGGCCGGCGCAGATCAAGAAGGCGGGCATCCGCCGCCAGTACCTGCACGCGATCGACATTGTCCCGACGATCTACGACTGCCTCGGCGTCGAGATGCCCGAGGTCTACCGGGGTGCCACGCAGATCCCGCTCGAGGGCGAAAGCTTCAAGGCGATCCTGCACGATGAGAAGGCCAAGGGCAGGCAGACCCAGTTCTACTCGATGCTCAGCACCCGCGCGATCTACCACGACGGCTGGAAGGCGGCGTCGGTGACCCCGGCCACACCGGACGCATGGGGTGAGTTCGCGACCCAGCGGTGGGAGCTGTTCAACACCGAGACCGACCCGAGCGAATGCCACGACCTGGCCGAACAGTATCCGGATAAGCTGGCGGAGCTGGTCGCGCTCTGGTGGTCGCAAGCCGGCATGTACAACGCCCTGCCGCTCGAAACCCGGACCGCGATAGCGATTCTAGACACCGAGCGGCCGCAGCTCGCCAAGGCGCGCGACCAGTACACCTACTACCCGGGCTGCGAAGAAGTGCCGGAGTCGTCCGCGGTGAACATCCGCAACCGCTCCTACTCGATCACGGCCGACGTCACGATCGACACGGCCGGCGCCTCGGGCGTGCTGTTCGCGCACGGATGCCGGTTCGGCGGCCACACCCTGTACATCAAGGACGGCAAGCTCAAGTACGACTACAACTACGTCGGCGAGATGGACCAGTACGTCGAGTCGACCAAGCCGATCCCG
>DATBKU010000021.1:0-1977 GCA_036555725.1 Streptosporangiaceae bacterium
ACCCCGGCGCAGATCACCACGGCCTCGGCGGATACCTCCAGGACGCGCCCGGATTCCTCGTCCCGCACCCGGGCGCCGGTGACCCGCTCCGCCGAACGCAGCAGCCCGACCACGGACAGCCGCGTCCCGATCACCGCGCTGTGCGCCGCCGCGGTGCGGGCCACGGTCAGCGTGTGCCGCGCGTCGTCGACCTGCGCGTCGTAGTACAGCATGGCCCCGGCGAGCCGGTCCGGCGACAAGGCGGGGGCGCGCTTGAGCGCGCCGCGCGCCGACAGGTGGCGGTGCCGCGGCACCGGCCGCCGCGTGCCCTCCATCGAGTCGTAGAGCACCAGGCCCGCCCCCACGTATGGCCGCTCGACGACCTTCTTGTAGAGCGGGTACAGGAACGAGACGGGCTTGACCAGGTGCGGGGCGAGCTTGGACACGAGCAGGTCGCGTTCCCGCAGCGCCTCGTAGACCAGCTTGAAGTCGAACTGCTCCAGGTAGCGCAAGCCGCCGTGGATGAGCTTGCTCGACCGGCTCGAGGTGCCCGAGGCCAGGTCCCGCGCCTCCACCAGGGCCACCCGCAGGCCGCGGGACGCCGCGTCCAGGGCCGTGCCGGCGCCGGTCACGCCGCCGCCGATGACTAGCACGTCGAACCGCTCGGTCGCCAGCCTGCTGAGCATCGCGCCACGGTCGCGGGCGTCGAGAGCGCCGTTACCCGCCATCACCCGTCCCCCAGTTTTCGCCTTGGCCGCAGTTCTAGAGTATGTACATCGTCAACGTTACCCGCCTGCCGTGACATTCCGGTGAACCGCCACCAAAGGGAGATTGAGTGTCCGATTTCATCGGCGCTATCGATCAGGGCACCACGAGCACCCGGTTCATGGTCTTCGACCATTCCGGCGCCGAAGTGGCCCGGCACCAGCTGGAACACCAGCAGATCCTGCCCCGGCCCGGCTGGGTGGAACACGACCCCGCCGAGATCTGGGAGCGGACCAGAACCGTCGTCGGGACGGCGCTGAACGAAGCTAACCTGCGCACCAGTGACCTGGCCGCCCTGGGCCTGACCAACCAGCGGGAGACCACGCTGGTGTGGAACCGGCGCACCGGGCGGCCGTACGGCCACGCGATCGTGTGGCAGGACACCAGGACCGACCGGATCGCCGCGGCCCTGGACCGGGACGGCCGGGGCGACGTGATCAGGCACAAGGCCGGCCTGCCCCCGGCCACCTATTTCTCCGGCGCCAAGCTGCAGTGGCTGCTCGATAACGTCGACGGGCTGCGTGCCGACGCCGAACGCGGCGAGGCCATCTTCGGCACCGTCGACACCTGGCTGCTATGGAACCTCACCGGCGGCGTCAGCGGCGGCGTGCACGTGACCGACGTCACCAACGCCAGCCGCACCATGCTGATGAACCTGCAGACCCTGGACTGGGACGACGAGCTCCTCGGTTTCTTCACCGTGCCGCGTCCGATGCTGCCGCGGATCGTGCCGTCCTCGGCCCCCGAACCCTACGGGCTCACGTCACAAACCGGCCCGTTCGGCGCCCGTCTGCCGATCACCGGGGCCCTGGGCGACCAGCAGGCGGCCACCGTCGGCCAGGTCTGTCTCGACCCGGGCGAGGCCAAGAACACGTACGGCACCGGTAACTTCCTGCTGCTGAACACCGGTACCGAGATCGTCAGGTCCGGCTCGGGGCTGCTCACCACGGTGTGCTTCAAGTTCGGCGCCGATCCGGCCGTCTACGCGCTCGAGGGGTCGATCGCAGTGACCGGTTCGGCCGTGCAGTGGCTGCGCGACCAGCTCGGCGTCATCAGCGACGCGGCCGAGAGCGAGACGCTCGCCGCCTCGGTCACCGACACCGACGGCGTCTACTTCGTGCCGGCCTTCTCCGGGCTGTTCGCGCCGTACTGGCGAGCCGACGCAAGGGGCGCGATCGTCGGCCTGTCCCGCTTCCACACCCGCGCGCACCTGGCCCGCGCCACCCTGGAAGC
>DATBKU010000022.1:0-46218 GCA_036555725.1 Streptosporangiaceae bacterium
GCTCGGCCGGCACCGCCATCTCGGCGAGGCGGGACAGGATCTCCACGATCTGCAACTGATCGTAGAGGTCCGCCTCGAACCACAAGACGTACTCGCCGTCGCGATTGCCCTCCAGGGCGGCGTCGCGCTCCCGGAACATGCGCATGCCCTCTGCGCGGTCATCCGCGTCCGCTCCGATCAGGAACGCGGCCCTGATCTCGCGCAGTTCCTCGTGCCCGACCGCGGGCACCGGCCCTTCATGTAGCACGTCACGCCAGTACACGATGTGCCGGGCCAGCCCGGTCCCCGGCAGGTCGGTGGCGTCACCGTTGCTGACGTGCAGCGCCGCGGCCATCCGATCCGCGATGGGGCCGGGCCGCTCGCCGAGGCCGAGGAGCCGGCTGCGTGCGATCGCGTACGACTCGCCGGTCTTCGCCATGCGGGCGCGCACCCGCCGTTTGAAGTCTGCCTGCTTGGTCATGGATGTCTCCCGCGCGCCGTCCACGCGTCCCCCAGCGACCCGGTACGGCGGGCGCACGACCAACGACAGATCCTCCCCGCCCGAGAGGTGAACCCCCCCTTTGCCTCCTGGGCTGACCCGGCTGGGGCGAGTCGTACGGAGGTTGGGCGCGGACGGCCGCCACCCGCCATGCTACCGGCCGCTAGGACGGCTGGTTCTCGGCGGCGCGGCGGGCGCCGAGCCCGCTTGTGGCGGCTTGGCGCAGCAGGGCCTGGGTGGCGGGGTCGGGCCGGGCGCCGAGGTTCCGCAGGGCTTCGCGCGCCGCGGCGACGGCCGAGTCGATCAGCGCGTGGTCGCGGCGCTGGAGCGCGGCGGCCACCGCGAGCCGATGGGCGCGTTCGTCGTAGGCGTGCAGGGCCAGGGCCCGCTCCGCGCAGCCGTGCGCCTCGGCCGCGGCTCCCTCCACCAGCCGCAGCTCCCCCAGCGTGAGCATTGCCTCGACGTGCCGGATCGACAGCGCGCCGATCTCGGTTTGCAGCCCGGGCACCCTGCGCAGGTCCGGCAGCGGTTCACCGCGCCACAGGTCGACGGCGGCGGCGAGCATTTCACCCATCCGGTGGGCGTCCCCCGCCCGCGTCGCGGCCGCCGCCTCCGCGGTCAGCCGCCGGAACTCCCAAAGGTCGACCCACATCGCCGCGGATGAAAACAGCCGCACGACCTCACCGTCGACGCGCAGGTGATAGCTGGCCTCGCCGGGCGCACGATCCGATTCGAGCAGCCGCCGAAGATGGGTGAGGGTGACCCGCAGGTTGTGCCGGGCGCGTTCGACGTGATGGTCCGGCCAGAGCAGATCTACCAGGCCGTCCCGCGTGAGCGGACCCCGCAGCACCAGGGCGCAGAGCAGTTCACGGACGCGCGCCCGGCGCAGTTCGGGCTGGTCGCGATCGCCGTCGTCCCACGACAGCCGCAGCGGACCGAGGACGCGCAGCTCGCATCGGGCGGCGGGCGGCCTCGGCAGGGTTGTCAACAGCCGCGCGGCGCCGTCGACGCCGCCGGCGGCGAGGTGCCGCAGCTCGTTGTGTACGGCCGGTCCGAGGTGGTCGGTCAGCCAGCCGGCCAGCTTGGGGCCGGCGGCACTGCCCAGCCGGGTCAGCCGTGCGGCGAGCTCGACCGACCAGGGCAGCGGAAGGAAACAGAGCGCCGATTGGATCGCCGGCCACTGCGGGGCGGCGGGCCGCGCCCCCGACCGGGTTGCGAGCAGCGCCCGCGCCGTCTCCCGTACGGCCTGGTGCGAGGGGCCGAGCGGCGCGGCGTCCCAGTGTGCTCGCAGCTCTGGGCTGAGTGCATAGCCGATCGCCAGGAACCGGCGAAGATGCCGTTCGCCGAGCGGCGACCCGGCCGGATCCAGCGGATACCGCTCCAAGTAGTCGGCGAACACCGCGCGGGCGCGCACCTCGTCGTGGTCCAGCACGGCGAGCGCGGCGGCCGCGTTCGCCGCCAGCGCGGCGTCGCGCGGGTTGCCGGGCGGCTCGGCGCCACCGGACAAGGGCAGCATCGACGACGCCGCGGGGTCGCCGACGCAGCAGCCGATCACTGTGCCGATCGCCGCCTCGACGAAGGCGTCCCGCATCCCACTGGCGCGCAGGTCTTGCGGCCGCAGGTCCGCCAGGCCGGACGGATCTCCCGCACACCAGCGGGCGAGCGGCGGCATCAGCCGGGAATGCGCGTCACCGACGTCCTTGAGCGTCCGGTCGGCCAGCCCGACCGCCTCGTCCGCCCGGCCGGCGAGCAGGAGGCAGTGTGCGTGCATCCGGTTCAGCGACAGCGCCAACGCGGGCGGGACCGCGTCGACGGGCGCGGCGGCCAGCTCCTCGAGCGCGCCTTCGGGGTCGCCGCTCAGCTCGGCGAGGACGGCGGCGGTCCCGCGCACCGCCAACCGCAGCACCGGCGGCATTCGCCGTGCCGGCAGCGCCGCGGCCCGTTCCGCGAGCTCCGCCAGCCGGCCCACGTCGGCCCGGCTGTGCGCGGCGATGACGGCGAGCGCGAGCGCGGCCGCCGCGTCCTCGAGGTCGCCGCGCTCGGCGCAGCGCCGGTACGCCTCGTCGGCGAGATCGTCCACGCCGAGGTCGGTGTAGTCGCGCCCATGCCGGGCCGCGGCCTCGAGCAGTACAAAGGCGGGCTCGGCCCGGTGCCTGGCGGGCACCGCCGCGAGCCATTGCTCGGCGACGGCGGGCGGCGTGACGCTGAGGCTCCCGTGCACCATGTCGACCGCGAGCCGGCCCAGCAGGTCCCACTGCTCGGCACGTACGGCCAACTGTCCGGCCTGCACGAAGCGGCCATCGCGAGCCAGGCTCGGGATGGCACGGGAGCACAGCTCGGCGGCCGCCTCCGCCGGGACGACCCGGTACAGCGCGGCGTCCCACAGCGCGTGCGCACGGAACCGGCCATCGGCGAGTACATCCACCAGCGGCGCCCGTTCGGCCAGACCGTCGAGATCGACCGGATCGCCTGCGACCGACGCCACCAGCTCCTCGGTCGCCGGGCCGACGTACGCAAGCGCCGCCAGGGCGAGCCGATCCGCCGGCGAGAGGGCACCCAGCACCTCCTCCCGTACGTACCGCCATGCCACCGAAGGACGCGCGCTGAGCAGCAGGCGAACCAGCGCGGGCCAGCCGCCGACCGACCGCGCGGCGCCCACGTCCTCCCGCCCCAGCCGCCGCGCCAGATCCGCCACCTCGGCCGAGGTGAACGTCAGCTCGGTCTCGGTGAGGTCGCAGACCTGTCCGGCCGCGCGGAGCCGGGCGAGCGGCAGGTCCGGCAGGCACCGGCCGGCAAGGACGAGATGCGCCGTGGACGGCAGCGCCCGCACCAGTTCCGCGAGGAACGCCCCGGACGCCGTACCGGCCTGTATGCCGTGGGCGTCATCGATGATCACGCACACGTCGAGGGGGGCATGCCGCCGGATCCCCTCCAGCACCCACCGGAGCGGATCTCCGGGCAGCGGCTCACCGCCCTCGCCGGCCAGAACGCCCAGCGCCGCCAAGATCGACCGGGCGAGACGAGCCGGATCTTGGTGGTCGGGCTCGCAGGAGACCCACGCGTCGATCCCGCGCGGTGCGAGCAGGTTCTCCCGTACGGCCTGGGCCAGCACGGTCGTCTTGCCGAATCCCGCCCCCGCCACCACGACGGTCACCGGGTGCTCGAAACGGCCGCGCAGCCGTTCCAGCAGCCGGAGCCGCGAAACCTCGCCGTCCACCGGCCGGGGAACGACGGCGAGCGCACGCAGACGGTCCACCTCCGAACGGTGACACGCAAATCACCAGAAAGCTCGCACATGGCCTCAGGTGGCTAGGCCCATGCCGTACCGGGAGACAACAGACGGCAGCCGCCGTCACTCCGGGTCCGCCGCACCGTTGACGCGTGGTTGACGCCTGTCTCCTACCGTCGTGGACCAGCCGGGCGTCGTGGTCGGGGGACCCCGCACGCCACGGCCGGGGGATCTTGGGATTTCAGGGGGAATCCGGCATGCGCGCATTCCAGGCATTCATGACCGCACCATTCAACGCCGGCCAGGGGAGGCCCGAGCGTCCGGGGAATCAGGAGCCGCGGCCGTGCCGCCGACCAGGGCGGCTGGACACGATCTGCCTGCTGGTCGCGGCGATCGTCGTCGTCGGCGCGTTCGGTCCGATGTCCGGCAGTACGGCCTGGACCGTGGGCTGGCTGCTGGCGGTGGCCGCATTGCTCATGCTGACAGCCGGGCTGGCCTTCGCCCGGCCCGGGCAGCACAGCCCACCGGTCAGGCCCACGCCGACGAGGGCGCGGGAAGGCCACCTGACCGGCAGCAGCCGAGGGCCGCAGGCCCCGCCGGACGCTTTGCTGCGCCGCATCCGGGAGTCGGTCATCGGCGACGGCCGGCCGCTGCCCGGGCCGTACGGGCCGCGCCCGATCGTCTACGCCGATCACACCGCTTCGGGCCGGTCGCTGGGGTTCATCGAAGACCTCATCCGCGAGGAGGTGCTGCCCTGGTACGCCAACACCCACACCGAGTCGTCGGCCACCGGCCGGCATACCACCCATCTGCGCGAGCAGGCGCGGCAGATCATCCACCGCGCGGTGGGCGGCGACGACGAGCACGTGGTGATCTTCGCCGGATCGGGGTGCACCGGTGCGATCGACAAGTTCATGCGCATCCTCGGCGTGCGCATCCCCTCCCGGCTGGACGGGCAACTCGGCGTCGCCATCCCGGCCGGCCGGCGTCCGGTGGTCTTCGTCGGACCATACGAACACCACTCCAATGAGCTGCCCTGGCGCGAGTCGGTCGCCGACGTCGTGCCCATCGCCGAGGACTCACGTGGGCGGATCGACACCGCGCACCTGGAGCGGGAACTGATCCGGTACGCCGACCGGCCGCTGCGGATCGGCTCCTTCAGCGCCGCCTCCAACGTCACCGGCCGGATCAGCGACAGCGACACCATCACCGAGTTGCTGCACCGGCACGGCGCCCTCGCCTGCTGGGACTACGCCGCCGCCGGCCCGCATCTGCCGATCAGGATGCGCCCTGCCCCCGGAGCCGGCCCGCTGACCCGCAAGGACGCGGTGTTCCTCTCCCCGCATAAGTTCCCCGGCGGCCCCGGCACCCCAGGTGTCCTGGTCGTCCGCCGCGACCTGGTTCGCAACCCTGTCCCGACCGTGCCCGGCGGCGGCACCATCAGCTACGTACACGCCGCCGGCCAGCACTACCTCGCCGACCCGGCCGGTCGCGAAGAGGGCGGTACCCCCGCGATCGTCGAATCGATCCGAGCCGGCCTGGTCTTCCGGCTCAACCAGGCCGTCGGCACCGACACGATCGTCGAGCGGGAGCGGAGCCTCGTACGCCGCGCGATCGCGTCCTGGCGCACCAACCCAGCGATCAAGCTACTCGGCGACCTGGAGGATGACCGGCTGCCGATCGTCTCCTTCCTCGTGCAGCCGCCCGGCGGCCGCCGCCTCCACTACAACTTCGTGGTCGGCCTGCTCAGCGACCTGTTCGGCATCCAAAGCCGGGGCGGATGCTCCTGCGCCGGGCCGTACGCCCACCGGCTGCTCGACATCGACCTCGACGACGCCCGCGACTTCGCAGACCAGGCGGTGCAGGGCTGGCTCGGGATCAGACCGGGCTGGACCCGGCTGAGCTTCAGCTGCTACCTGTCCGAACCGGAGTTCCACTACATCGTCCAGGCCGTACACCTGGTCGCCACGCACGGCGCCAGGCTGCTGGCGGACTACCGCTTCGATCCGTGCTCCGGCCTTTGGCGCCATCGCGACGCACCGGCGCCGCGGGCCGACCTCGCCGAACTTCCCTTCGACGGCAGCGTCCGGCGGATCCGTACCAGGCCGTACGTCTCCGACCGCGACCTCGCCGCCTACCTGCGCCAAGCCGAGGCCATCTGCGCCGCCCACCCGGCCGCCGCGGATCAGCCGCCGGCCATCTTGGGCGAGCCGCTCGACCGGCTGCGGCTGTTCCAGCTGCCCCGGGCCTGCCTCATCCCGACTACGACCACGGGCGGGCAACCCGACCTTCGCCCCGCGGACGAGCTGACGCAGTCGAGATGAGGAGACGCAGCCTCACGGCAGGTCGGCGACGACGACCATACGCTTGTGGTCGGCGGTCAGCGGCCGTCCGTCCTCGCCGTAGCCGGCTACCGTTGCGAACCCGGCGGCCAGTAGCCAGTCGCGTAGCTCGGGGAAGCCGAACAACCGCTTGACGAAGGTCAGCCGGCGGGCCTGGCCGCCGCGGACGACCGTCCGCTCCGCCTCGAACCGCGCGGTCAGCGCGTCGAGGTGGTAGCGGTCGACGAGCATGTCGCCGTCTTCCCGCGCGGCCACGACCCGCGACGGAACGTAGGAGGCGAGGAAGGCCGTCAGGTTGTCCAGGTCCATGGCCAACCGGCCACCCGGTCGCAGAGCCCGCACCATCTGCTCCAGGACGGCGCGGTTGGTGGCGTCGTCGAAGTACCCGAACGCCGTGGACCAGTTGATCACTCGGTCGAAGCGCTCCGTCCAAGGCAGCCGCCGCATGTCCCCGGCGACGTACTCGACGCTGACCCCGGCGGCGTCCGCGTCGGCCCGGGCCCGCTCCAGGAAGACCGCCGAGGAGTCCAGGCCGGTGACGCGGCAGCCGCGTGCGGCCAGCCGGTTGGCCATCTCGCCGTGCCCGCAGGCCAGGTCCAGCACGCTGATGTCCGGTCGCAGATCCAGCAGTCGCCAGGTCAGGTCCGCGGCAGCCGCAGCCGTGGAGTCGGTTCCCGGGACTGTGGGTCCGTGCGCCGCGAACTCGCTGACGTCCCGCGGGGCGGCAAAGAAATGCAGGTAATCCTCGTCGTACATCGCCTCGGCATCGAACAGATCGCTCATGCCTGGCGAACATAGGGATGATCACCACAGGTGACAACAACGGCGTCCGCCCCGGTCCCGTTGGTCAGGCCGGTTTGCGGGCGGAGAAGCGGAAGGCGCGGCTGGCCCGTCCGACCTTGACGTCGGTGAAGCCGACCGAGGTGAGCCGGTCGCCGAGGGAGTCCGGGTCGACGACCACCATGGTGTCGAAGAGGTGGAGCAGCCGGAACCGCAGGCTGAGTGGGCTGTCGCTGCCGGCGAACGTCCCGCCGGGCCGGAGCACGCGATGAACTTCGCCGAACAGCCGGTCCTGCAGCTCGGCCGACGGGAGGTGGTGCAGCATCGTGAAGCACACGACCGTGTTGTACGTCGCGTCGCCGAACGGCATGGCGGCGCCGTCGCCGGTGACGACCTCGGCGGCGTCGATCTTGCCCGCGAGCTGGACGGCCAGCTGTGGGTCCGCCTCCAACGCGGTGATCTTGGGGATTCGCTCGGCAAGAACCCTGGTGGTAGCGCCGTAGCCGGGGCCGATCTCGAGTACGTCGGAGCCGAGGTCGACGCCCCGGAGCGCCCACGGAATGAGTTCCTCCCTGACGCGCCGGGCCCAGCCGTCGGAGCTGCACAGCCGTTGATGGATGCGGTTCATGGCGCCGACGGTACGCCTGGTGCCTGGTTCTCGACCATGAAGGAGCCCTCCCCCGCCGGCCGTCAGGCTACGTCGCCTGGTTCTCCTGTCCGTACCGGCAGGCCGGCGTGCCGCCACTGCGGCAGCCCGCCTTCCAGCACCCGCGCCGCGTACCCGTGCTGGTGCAGCAGCCGTACGGCATCGGGGGCGTACACGCAGTACCGACCCCGGCAGTAGGCGACGACGTCGGCGCCCTGCGGGAGTTCGGCGAGCCGGGCGGCGAGCTGATCGTGCGGCACGCTGACCGCGCCCGGGATGTGCGCGGCGGCGTACTCGGCGGCCGGCCGCACATCCACCACGACCACGCCCTCCTCGTCCAGGCGGCGGGCGAGCTCGGCCGGGGCCACCGGCTCTAGCGCGGCCACGTCACCCAGATAGTCGCGGGCGGCCCGCTCCGCGTCGGCCAGCCGCGTGGCGGCGAACTCCTCGACCTGCTCCACCAGCGCGGCGACCTGTTCGTCGGCCAGCCGGTAGAACACCTTCACCCCGTCCCTCCGCGCGGCCACCAGCCCCGCAGTGGACAGCGCCTTCAGCTGGGCGGAGGTGTTGCTGACCTTCATGCCCGCCGTTCCGGCCAGCTCCTCCACGCTGCGTTCGCCCTGGGCGAGCAGGTCCAGCAGCTCCAGCCGGACCGGGTTGGCCAGCGCCTTCCCGATTCGCGCGAACTGCTCGTACATCGTTGCTTTGCGGCGATCGTTCCCAGCCATCTCTATCTTCCAAGACTTTTTGGAATACTGTAGGACCTGTGTAGCGAGGGCGCCACCAGCCCCGGCGCCGATTGTGGGAGAGCACTGTGACCGACGTAGCCGAAGAGCATCTGGTTCCGTTGGCCGACGAGGGCCTGGGCAACAACGCCTACCTGGTCGACCTGAGCGACGGCCGGGCGCTGGCCGTAGACGCGAGCCGAGACCTGCGCGCATTGCGCCGCGCCGCCGGCCGTTGCGGCCTCACCGTCGCGTTCGCCGCCGACACCCACCTGCATGCCGACTTCCTCACCGGCGCACTCCAGCTCGCCCACGACGACGGCGCCACCGTGCTGGCCTCCGCCACCGGAGGGCGCGCCTACCCGCACGCCCCGCTCGCCGACGGCGACGAGGTCGATCTCGGCGGGCTGACGCTGCGGGCGCTGGCCACCCCGGGCCACACCGACGAGCACCTCGCCTACGTGCTGCTCGATGGCCCGGCACCGCTGGGGGTCTTCACCGGCGGGTCGCTGATCGTCGGGTCCGCCGCCCGCACCGACCTGGTCGACCCCGCCAGGACCGAGGAGCTGGCCCGGGCCCAGTACCGCTCGCTGCGGCGGCTCGCCGAACTACCCGACGAGGTGGAGGTGTGGCCCACTCACGGCGCCGGGTCGTACTGCGCGGCGCCGCCCAGCACGCGCCGCGTCACCACCATCGGGGCCGAGAAGGCGGGCAATCCGCTGCTCGCCGCGCCCGATGCCGACATGTTCGTACGGCTCCTGCTGACCGGCCTCGGCAGCTACCCGGCGTACTTCGACCGCCTCGCCGAGGCCAACCGGCGTGGTCCCGCCGTGCTCGACACGTCGCCCCGCCTGACACCGCGCACCCCCGCCGAGGTACGGGACATGCTCGCCCGTGGAGCCCGGCTCGTCGACGTGCGCCCGGCCACCGACTTCGCCGCCGGACAGATCCCCGGCGCCATCTCCATCCCACTCCGCGACGCGTTCGCCAGCTGGCTGGGCTGGCTGCTGCCCGACGACGTCCCCCTCGTGTTCGTCGTCGGCCCCGGCCAAGACGACGCGGAGGTCGCCTGGCAGGCCTTGAAGATCGGATACGAACGGCTGGCCGGACACCTGACGGGCGGCATGGACGCCTGGACGGCCGCCGGCGGCGACCAGGAGACGATCGAGCTGATCACGCCCGACCGCCTCGCCGGACGCCCCGTCCTGGACGTACGCCAGACCGCCGAATACGCGGCCGGCCACATCCCCGGCGCCACGCATATCGAACTCGGCGACCTGCCCGCACACCCCGACGTCCCGGACGGGATCGTCGTGCACTGCGAACACGGCGAACGCGCCATGACCGCCGCCAGCGTGCTGCGCCGCGCCCATCGACGGGGTCTGGCGGTCCTGGTCGGCGGACCCGCCGAGTGGTTCAAGGCCACCGGCCACAGCCTCCAGGACGGGACGTGACCGGCGACTCCGATGTGCACTCGGGTGTCCGGCTCGGGCTGCGCGCGAACCTCGCGCAGTTCACCCTGCTGGTCGCGGTCAACGCGCTGGTCGGCGGCATGCTCGGGCAGGAACGCATCACCCTGCCGCTGCTCGCCGGCCTGGTCTTTCACCTGTCCGCCTACACCGCCGCGCTCACCTACATCGTCGCCTTCGGCGCCACCAAGGCCGTCACCAACTTTTTCGCCGGCACCCTCTCCGATGCCTACGGCCGCAAACCCGTGCTCGTCGCCGGCTGGCTCGTCGCGCTGCCTGTCCCGCTCCTGCTGATCTGGGCGCCCGCCTGGGGCTGGGTGGTGTTCGCCAACGTCCTGCTCGGCGTCAACCAAGGCCTGGCTTGGTCCACGACCGTCATCATGAAGATCGACCTGGCCGGCCCGGCTCGCCGCGGCCTGGCGATGGGCTTCAACGAAGCCGCCGGCTACGCGGCCCTCGCCGCCACCGCCATGGCCACCGGCGCTATCGCCGCCCACGCCGGGCTCCGCCCCGAGCCGTTCTACCTCGGCATCGCCTATGCCGCCCTCGGCCTCGGCGCCTCCGCCCTGATCGTGCGCGAGACCCGCGGCCACGCGCACGCCGAAGCAGCCCGCCATCCGGCCGGCCCCGGCGCTGACGATCAAGGCGACCTCACCACCGGCCGCACGGCCTGGATCACCAGCGTCGGCGACAAGTCCCTGTCCGCCGCCAGCCAGGCCGGCATGGTCAACAACCTCAACGACGCCCTCGCCTGGGGCATCTTCCCCCTGCTGTTCGCCGCCCACGGCCTGCCGATCGCCCAGATCGGCGTCCTCGGCGCCCTCTACCCCGCGGTCTGGGGCCTCGGGCAGCTGTTCACCGGCTGGTGGTCCGACCAGATCGGCCGCAAGCACCTCATCACCGCCGGGATGCTGCTGCAGGCCGCCGCGATCGCCGCCGTCGCCGTCGGCACTACCTTCTCCGTCTGGGCCATTGCGCAGATCCTCCTCGGCGCCGGCACCGCCCTGGTCTACCCCACTCTGCTCGCCGTCATCGGTGACGTCGCCCACCCCGCCTGGCGCGGCCGCGCCGTCGGCGTCTACCGGCTCTGGCGAGATGGCGGCTTCGCCATCGGCGCCCTCCTCGCCGGTGCGCTCGCCGACGCCTGGGGACTGACCACCGCCATCTGGACGGTCGCCGCCCTCACCGCCGCCTCCGGCCTTCTCGTCGCCGCGCGCATGGACGAAACCCGCCCGAGGCCGGGGACGCCGAGCTGAAAACCGACATCGGGGTTTCGCGGTGGGGGCCGTGAGCGGGGAAGCTGTGGGTATGGACACCTCAACCGACGAAGGCTCGCCAGGGCGAGCGGGCTACCGGCGGTCGACGGGGTCGCCGCGCGGCGAAGCGAGACGCCGAGAGCTGCTGGATCGGGTCACCGAGGACCTTACGCTCAATGGCCTCGCGGACTTCTCGCTCCGGCGCGTCGCGCGGGCGGCCGGTACGACGCACAAGGTGTTGCTGTACTACTTCGACGGACCCGAGGACCTGCTGCGGCGGGTGATTTTCAAGCTGCGGGAACGGCGGATCAGCAACGCGCTGGCCGCCGACGGGGTACCCGCCGGCCGGACGCTGGCGGATCGCGTTCGGGCGTTCTGGCCCACCGTCTGGGAAGAGGAGATGGGGCTGCGGCGGGCGCTGGATCAGGCGATCGGCTTGGCAATGTACGACCCAGGCCGCTATGGCGACCTCGGACGGGAGGCATCGGGGCAGTATCTGCCGATGCTGGTGTCCCTGTGCCCAGAGGACTGGTCCGACCAGCGCAAGCTCGAGGTGTCCGAGATGATCCTGGCGACGCTCCGCGGCTTTGTAGTGGAGCGGGCGACCACTGGGGATGCCTCAGGAGTCGGTGCGGGGTTCGAGGCCTTGGTCCGCGCGTTGGAGCGTGAGGAAGCCGCCGGCGATTAGCCGCGTCTCCGCCGTGGACAAGTTGTGAACCACATGGTTCACTTCATTGGAAGGGAGTCCACTCGGGGATCGGGGTGCGGTGTCCATGAAGTCGATGGAACGCCAGAAGGTACGTTTCGTCAGCGGCGGCGTCGACTGCGCCGCCTGGCACTACCGGGGAACCAACGGCGCCTGCGTGATCATGGCGGCCGGGGGTGCGGTGACCAAGGAACCGGGCACCGATCCATTCGCGAGGCGGTTCCATGAAGCCGGGTTTGGTGTGCTGGCCTTCGACTATCGCCATTTGGGGGAGAGCGGCGGCCGGCCGCGCCAGGTCGTACGAATGGGCGAGCAGTTGACCGACTGGCAGGCTTCGATCGCGTACGCCCGAACCCTGCCCGGAGTCGACCCGGCCAAGATCGCGGTATGGGGATTCTCCCTGTCCGGCGGTCACATCTTCCGCGTCGCGTCGCGCACCCCGCCGCCGGCCGCGGCGATCGCGCAGACGCCGCTCGCCGACGGCCCGGCCGCCACCCGCACGGCCGGGCGATACCAAAAGCCGATCGCGCTGCTGCGGCTCACCGGCCGGGGCATCCTGGACGCGGCCGGCGGCATGCTCGGCCGGCGACCCCTGGTGGTGCCGCTCGCCGGCGAGCCGGGCACCGTCGCGATGCTCACCACGCCGGACGGCCTCGACGGGAACAGGGCACTCAATCCCGGCAACCGGTATCCGGACTGGCCGCAGGTGATCGCCGCCCGCTCCGCGCTCCGCACCACGCTCTACCGGCCCGGCCGCGACGCATCGAACGTACGGTGTCCGCTGCTCGTCGTCGTATGCGACCAGGATCAGACGGCACTTGCCGAGCCCGCCGTCCGGGCGGCCCGGCGTGTGCCGCACGCGGAGGTGGTCCGCCTGCCCGGCGGGCACTATGCCCCCTTCCTGGACGCACACGAGCAGGCCGTCGACGCCGAGCTGGCCTTCCTGCGGCGGCGCCTACTCGATGAGCCGCAGTCGGAGCGCCTATCAAGGCAGCGATGAGCTGCGATAGGCCACCCGCGCGGATGAAATCACAGCTTGGTACGCCATAGCCGTTTGCCGGCGATGTCGTAGCCGATCACCACGGCAGTGACGGACGGCTTCGCCGGAACGCTCGCTCGCGGCGTACGGGACCCGCTGTCGCGGTGCACCGACGAACGGGCGCCCAGGGTGGTTCGCGGCAGTTACGCCGCGTTGGTGATGAAGCGCTTGGCCTTCCCGGTTTGCGGGTCGCGGTCGAGCCGGTCGACGGCCGCGACGGCTACCTCGGGGGTGGCGAGACCGGCGTCTTGGAGGGCTCGGGTGAGTTGTCCGGCCACGCCGGCGGGGTCGATCGGCCCGGCAACGACCGCGGCGACATCGACGCCGGTGGCGGTCTGCCGTACCTGGTATTCGATGATCTCGGGGGTTTTGACCAGCACGGAGCTGATGGTCAGCGGATGGACGAGGACCGGCCCCCAGCGCAGCACCTCCTCGCGCCGCCCATCGGCGGTGATGTTCAGGTGGCCGTGGGCGGCGGCGTCGGGCCGGAGCGTGAAGTGGTCGGTGAGCTCATAGCGAATCAGCGGCTGGACGGTGTTGAACAGGTTCGTCACGAGCACCTTGGCCGACGGCTCGCCGGGCGGGACCGGCTGGTTGTCGTCGTCGACCAGTTCGGTGATGGCCAGGTCGCTGGCCAGCGTGATGGCGGTGTCGCCGGGTGCGCTGACGCCGACGACTCCTTCGGTGGAGCCGAACTGGTCGGCGAGCGGGAGGCCGAAGGCGTCTTCGACGCGGGCCCGCGTCTCCGGGGTGAGCTGCTGGCTGTTGGCCGTGATCGCCATTGGCGCGATGTGCAGTCGGCCCGTCCGGAGTTCTTCGGCCAGTACGGCGAGGGCCGACGGGTAGCCCTGCAGCAGTTGGGGCTGGAGGGCGTTGAGGCGGCGGACGATTTCGTCAGTGGGCAGGGTGACCGGAATCGAGGTGGCGGTGATGGGGTCGCCGGTGAAGATGGCGGACAACGCACGGGTGGCGTGGACGGCGCTCCCCGCGGCGACCATCGCCATGGTGAGGCCGCCCGGCGGCGTCCCGCCGAGCGCGGCGAGTCGCGCCAGCCCGGGGCGACTCAGCCCGAGGATGTAGTCGACGGCCGCTTGCCAGCCGAAGACGAAAACGCCGCGCTCGCCGGAGCTGCCACCGGAGGCGAGCACCATGTAGCGGTCGAGCAGGTACGTTGGTTCGGCGCCGGTACCGGCCAGGTGCGTCTCGACCAGCCGCCGCGACAGCCGCGGGTCGGTCACCAGGTCGTCGAACTCGCTCATCATCTCCGTCTTGGTCATGGTCGGCAGCCGGCGCAGATCGGACAGCTCGATGGTGTCCGGATTGACGCCCGTCAGCCGGTGAGCGTGGAAGGGCGAACCCTTGATCGCCGTGGCGAGCAGCCGCCGCAGCGCGTCGCGCTGGTGGGCGGCGATCCGCCTCCGGTCCCAGCCCAGCCGGGCGAGGTGATCGGGCAGCGCGGCCTGCAAATCGGCGCGATGTCGGGCGCGCAGACCATCGCGGGTCTGCGAATCGTGGATGGGCATCACGTCCCCCTTGGTGCGATGCGATGTGCCGGTGAGGTGCTGGTGAGGTGCTGGTGAAGCGCTAGGTGTCGTGTGCCGGCCTGCCGCCGGGTGTCTGGAGGCCCTCGGCCAGCGCCACGGACAGCCTTTCGGTGAGCGCGTCGGAGAACTCCTCACCTGCTGCGGCGCGTTCGAGGGCCGCCCCGGTGCCCAGCGCCAGCTGCCCGGCGACGAAGTCGGCGATCTCGCCGCTCCGGAGGCCGGCGTCGGTGGCCACGCCGGTGACCATTTCGGTGATCGCGTCACGGAAGCGTGCGTGCAGCTCGGCGTATCGGGCATTGAGTGCCGAGTCGCGGGCGGCGTGGATGCGGAACTCGATGACCAGCAGGGTCCACGGCAGGTCGGTCCGCAGGACCGCGGCCCACTGCCGGATGGTGGCGGCCACATCGCCGGTGACCGACCCGGTGCCCAGTGCGGAGCGGATCTGGGCGATGCGGTCGTCGATGCGGTCGGCGAGCAGGGCCAAGAACACGTCCGCTTTGCTGTCGAACTGGGAGTAGACAGCGCCCTTCGAAAACCCGGCCGCCTCGGCGATGGCGTCGAGGGAGGTGCCGTGGAATCCGTGCACCACGAACAGCCGCCGCGCCGCGTTCAGCAGACGGCGGCGGGTCTGCTCGTTCTTCTCCGCCCGGCGCAGTCCAGATTTCATACCAACAGTATTTAATACCGATGGTATCAATTGTCAAGAGCCCGGGATGACCCTGGACGAAGGTGCGCGGAAGCTATGGCGAGACGCGCCGGACCGGGCCCCCAGCGTTTCAGCGGTACCCTCAGCGACGACGGCAGCACCATCGCCGGCCGGTGGGAGATTGCGGAGGACGGATCCACATGGCAGACCGACTTCGACCTCACGTACCGGAAGGTGCACGGTGGCCGGCGACTCCCCCGGGCTGATCGTCGGGTAGAAGCTTGGCATGAGCGACGACATGGACCCGGCAGATGTACGTTCGGAGATCATGGACACCGAGGACGTGGCGGTGGACGACGTGGCCGCGGAGGACGTCGATGCGGTGACCTCTGCGGTGTTGACCGCGTCCCGGCTGCTGGTCGCCGTCTCCGTGCGGTCGCTCAACGCCGTACGGGAGAGAGTGACGGTGCCGCAGTTCCGGATGCTTGTGGTGCTGGCAACGCATGGCGAGACCAAGCTCATCGCGCTCGCCGAAGACCTGGGGGTCAACCCCTCCACCGCGATGCGAATGTCCGAACGTCTCAAGACCGCAGGTCTCATCACCAGGCGAGTCAATCCGGCCAGCAGGCGTGAGGTACTCGTGCGGCTGACGGCTGCGGGACGGCAGGTCGTCGACGAGGTCACCGCCCGTCGGCGCGCGGAGATCGCCGACATCGTGGCGCGCATGCCCGGATCTCAGCGGCATGGTCTGATCGACGCGCTGAGCGCTTTTACGGAGGCCGGCGGGGAACCGGCCGTGGAGACGTCTCCGCACGACGCCATCTCACTCCACTGGCACTGACTCACCCCGCCAGGTCCGCCGGGGGGACTACGTGCCTCAAGGTCCGAGTCCCGGTCGCCGGATTTGGGCGGCGCCCTTGGCCGAATGTGAGGCGCTTGAGTCAGGGCGGGGATTCTTATTCGCGATCGGCGCGTACGTCTCCGCTGACGTGGCTGGCGTATTGGTCGGCGGCGGATCGCGGAGCTCCCCCCAGCAGCGTGACGCGTCCCGTCGGGGTCTGGCGGCACGCGCTCCTTTTCGACTACAGACGGCTCGACCACAGACGGCTTGGGCGCAGCCGGCTCGACCACAGACGGCGACTCGGAATGCGGCGACTCGGAAGATCGTTCGCCGTCGGTCTGCTTCGCGCAGGCCGGCGCTGACCTGGGGCCCGCGGCTTCCGGGCCGGGGCCCGGTCGGACGCGCGCCGAAGTCTCGTCGGCTGCCACCGTCTCGTCCTCCCCGGTGAAGGCCTGGCGCAGCGATTCCAGCGTGCGGCTCAGCAACCGGGACACGTGCATCTGCGACAGGCCCAGTTGGTCGGCGATCTCGCTTTGGGTTCTGTTGCCGTAGAAGCGCAGCAGGATGATGGTCCGGTCGCGTTCCGGCAGGTTGGCGAGCAATCCGCGCAGCACTTGGAAATCGACGACTCGGTCGAGTTTGGAATCGGCTTCCCCCAGCGTTTCCGTCCAGGCGATGCCGGCATCTCCGGAAATCTGTGCGTCCAGCGACAGGCTGGAGTAGGCGTTCGAGGCCACGCAGGCTTCGCGGACCTCCTCCTCGTCCATGGCCAAATGGGCGGCCAGCTGACGAGCGGTCGGGTCCGCGATACCGGCCTGAGCGAGTTCCCGCGCCGCGGTCCGGAGGCGTCCGCGAAGCTCCTGCAGCCGCCGCGGCACATGTACCGCCCAGGTGGTGTCGCGGAAATGCCGCTTGATCTCGCCAACGATCATGCACGTGGCGTAGCCGGCGAAACTATGACCCCGCGCCGGATCGAACCGGTCGATGGCCTTGATCAGCCCGACCCGGCCCGCTCCGACGATGTCTTCCAGCGGTTCGCCGCGGCCCCGGTAGTGGGCGGCCAGCGAATCCACCAGCCGCAGATGCCGCCTTACGAGCTCTGTTCGCAGCCGGTCGCGGCGACCGTCACGCTCGGGGAGCTCACCGAGCCGCAGGAAGATCGACTGGTCGTCGACCTCACTCCAAGCGACTTCGGACTGACCAGGCTGCGCTCGCTCCTGGATCGAAACAGTCATCTGGCCGGCTCCCTTTCCGGCTGTCTGCGGTCGGCCGCGCAGGGTGACTGCACGGGCGTGTCTGCGGTCTGGACGCGCCCGCCGCCCGCGCCCCCGATGCGGAGGTGCTCACCCACGCCCTTTCCCCAAATCCCATGGGACGATTCCCGCACAATGCAACGTTTTTTCGGACTACGCCTGACCAGCCGAAACGCTGCCAAATCGAGGAGATCACGAGGGTCCGGGCACACCACCCGGCGGGACCGCTCCTACGCCAGAGGCGCAAGAGACAGGAGTCAACTGGAGATCAGGCCGTATCCGGGCACGACGCGTGGCGTGGCGCGCCCGCTCATCGGTCCGGTTCGGCGCCTGGCGGCTCACGGGAAGTGCGGGCCTCGGCCGATCCTCCGGATGTGCCCTCACCGGCACGGCCGGTGGCCCTGCTGTGGACTTCCGCGGGCGCGGGCTCTGGCACCCTGCCCGGTTCGGGAGTCGGGTCGAGCGGAGCCGCCTCACGTGCTATGAGCACCTGACCAATGAAGAAGTCATAGATCAAGATGCCTAGCACCCCGCCGATCAGCGGCCCGGCGATCGGTATCCACCAATAATTGCTGAACCACTGGAAACTGCCGGGAAAAGCGATCGGCCCCCATCCGGTCGCATAGGTGAACAGACGCGGTCCGAGATCACGCGCCGGGTTGATCGCATATCCAGCGTTCGTTCCGTACGAGAGCCCGATCGCCGCCACGAGCAACCCGATCATCAGCGCGGATGTGTTGCCCTTTGGGGCGATGTTGCGACTGTCGATCAACGCCGCGATGATCGCCACGAGGAGCGCGGTGCCGACGATCTGGTCGACGAACGGACCGGGCCAGTCTCCATTCCAGTACTTCGCAGGGAACGTCGCGAATATCGCGAACGTATCGAGCGACTGGCTCTTGGTCGTGTGATGGGTGTCGTTGAACCAGTTGATCGCGCCCCAGTACGTCGCATAGACGACCGCAGCCGCGGTTAGCGCGCCCGCGACCTGCGCGAACCAGTACGGGACGACCTTGCGCCAGGGAAATCCGCGGCGGATCGCGAAACTCAGCGTGACCGCGGGATTGATGTGCGCGCCGCTTACGCCGCCGGCCGCGTACACGCCAAACGTGACCGCGAATGCCCAGCCGAAGGCGATGATGAGCCAGTTGCCCGGTCCGAACGGGTCAATGCCCAGGTTTTGGCGCCCGGAACCGGGCAGACCGGCGACCGCGACAGCGACCGAGCCGTCACCGATCAGGATCAGAATGAACGTCCCGAAGAACTCGGCGAGCATCTCTCCGCCGAGCGTGGCCCGCAGCCGCGTAAACGGTGTGCTGCGTGGAAGCCGCCTTTCCGTCACACCTGCCATGACGCTTCCCTCCGGCGAGCGGGGAGGCGAGCGACCGAACAACTGCAGTCACCCGGCGCCCCTGTATCGCGGCGAAGCACGATCGGCGGCACTCGCTGTGTCGCCGGTCGCCCTCGTCATTGGGCAAAGTGCTGACTACCCCCACGCGCTCGGCTTTATGCCGCAAGGGCCTCCACCGCTCGCTGTCGTGACACCACCAAGATGGCCGAGTCGACACCCGTATTGGTGCCGGCGCATCGCCGGCCGCGCATAGCCGGCGGTCGAAGGGGTTAGTGAACTCGACGCGAGACAACGGACGGAGCGATGTCCACCGGCGGACTACGCCGGGAGCAGATATAGAGGAAGAAAGATCATGAACTGCCTCGACTGCCTGAGCGACAACATCGAGCGGACCGCGGTGGCGACCTGCACTACGTGCGGGGCCGCCGTATGCGCGGACCACGCCGACATGGCAGACCAGCCGCTGACCCACCAGACGCTGGGCGGCATGGTGACAGTCCGCGAACCCGTCACCCCTACCGCCCGCGTCATTCGTTGCGGACGTTGCGCCGCCGCGCACACGGCCGCCCAGCACCCCAAGGCCAGCTGACGCACGAATTTGCCGCGCCGAGGGGCGGCCGAGCCGGACGAGTTGACTAATCGCGCCGGACCGCGGGTGCCAGGGTGAGCAGGGCATCGCGTTGGACGGCATCGAGGGACAGGGTCTTGTAGCCGGTCTCGTCGAAGAGGACGGTGATCCGGTCGGGGTCTACGCTCATCACCGTTCCTGGGCCCCAAGAGGCGTGGACCACCTCGGCGTGGACTGGAAACGGGCCCTCGTAGTGCGTGGCGGCCTCCACCGTTCCGGTGACGCAGTTCCCGCAGTTGCCGCAGGTTCGCGGGCAGGGTTCACCGAAGTACTCCAACAGGTAGCGGCGCCGGCACTGGGTGGTCTCGGCGTAGCCGCGCATCATGTCGATGCGTGAGTTGTCCACTCGACGCCGGCTCTCATCGAGGTCCATGGCATCGGCCACCGCCTGGAGGGGCGGCGGGCCGTGCTTGGCATACCGCAGGTCTCCCCGGCCGTTGACCGAGATCGCTTCGGTCTCCTCGAGCAGGTTCACCAGACTGGTCAACTTGGACGGGCCGATGCCCAGTGCCTCTCGCGCCGAGCGTGCCTTGATGGCGCCGGTGTGCTCGTGAACGAGCGTGGCGAGCCGGCTCAACATGTCCTCGTCCGGTTTCCCCGCGGCGAAGAACCTGCGCAGGCCCAGATCCTCTGACCGGTAGTACAGGACGGCATCGGCGGGTTCGCCGTCGCGTCCGGCTCGGCCGATCTCTTGGTAATAGGAGTCCGGGGACTCGGGCGGGGCACTGTGCAGGACATAGCGCACGTTGGGTTTGTCGATTCCCATACCGAACGCCGAGGTGGCAACGACGACGTCGAGGCCGTCGTCGGAGAACAGGGTGTGCACCCGCTCGCGCTTCGACGCCCGCATCCCCGCGTGGTACGCCTCGGCGCGCAGGCCGGCCGCGGTCAGCTCCTTGGCGTACGCCTCGGCGTCGCGGCGGGTCGCGACGTACACCAGGCCGAGCCCCGTGCGTTCGGCGGCGTCCTGGACGAGCGCCCGTCGTTTGGCCGACTCGTCGGCGAACCGGCGGACCTCCAGGAAGATGTTGGGCCGGTCGAACCCCCGGATGACCTGCTGTACGCGGCGGAGACCGAGCGCCGCGACGATGTCCTCGCGTACCGGTGGAGAGGCGGTCGCGGTCAGCGCGAGCACCGGCGGATGGCCGAGGCGTTCGATGACCCGGCCGAGCTGCAGGTAATCGGGCCGGAAGTCGTGGCCCCAGGCCGAGACGCAGTGTGCCTCGTCAACGGCGATCAGCGAGGGCCGGGCCGCGACCAACCGGTCTACGATCTCGGGCTTGGCCAGCTGCTCAGGCGACAGGAAGACGTACTCGGCGTGGCCCGCCCGGATCTGCTCCAGCGAGTCTTCGCTCGAGCCGGCGGACTGTGCGGAATTGACCACGACCGCGCCGCCCGCGTTCCGGTCGGCGAGGGAGAGCATCTGGTCGCGCTGCAGGGCGATCAACGGGGAGATCACGATGGTCGGACCGTCGAGCAGCTGGGCGGGCACCTGATACACGGCGGACTTGCCGCTGCCGGTCGGCATGACGACCAGGACATCGTGTCCGGCCAGCAGGTGCTCCATCGCCTCGCCCTGACCGGGCCGCAGTTGTCGCCAGTCGAAGACTTCCCTGGCCACCCGCCGAATCCGGCGCCGTCCGCCGAACCGTACCCACCCATTACGTACGCCCATCCAACACCTCCCGCGGTGGACGCTTGTTACCCCGGCCGTCCGGCCTTAGTCCCCGATCGCCGAGGCAGATCATTTTGCCCACGGCGATGACTGTGGCGCAGCCGCGGGGGAAGACTTGGTACGCCGTTTCCGGCCGGAGGAAGGACACCGATGTGACCAGTCGCCCACCGTTGCCGCCGTTCACCCGAGAGACCGCGGCGCAGAAGGTCCAGGCCGCGGAGGATGCGTGGAACACGCGCGACCCGCATAAGGTCGCCCTCGCCTACTCCGAAGGCTCGGTCTGGCGCAATCGCGACCGCTTCGTCACCGGCCGGGCGGCCATCGAGGAGTTCCTGACCGAGAAGTGGCAGCGGGAGCTCGACTACTGCCTGCGCAAGGAACTGTGGGCCTTCGACGGCAACCACATCGCGGTGCGGTTCCAATACGAGTGCCACGACGCCGACGGTCAGTGGTGGCGCAGCTACGGCAACGAGCTGTGGGAATTCGACGACAACGGCCTCATGGCCCGACGCGAGGCCAGCATCAACGACGTCCGCATCGCCGAAGGCGATCGGCGGATCTTCGGCCGCCGCCCGGAGGCCGAACACGGCGTTCCCTTCCCCCTGCGGTAACCGAGCCGCCTGACTGCCCTTTCGATCATCCGGGGGCTACGGGCTGGTCGAGCGGAGATCGTTGACTATCTGGCCTTGGGGCCGGCGGAGGCCGCGGCGTCGCTGTCGGTGGCGAGTGGGACGGTGGCGGCTCGGACCAAGCCGAATTGGACGGCCTGCCGGGACACGACCGAGTCCAGTAGCCAGTCGCTCGCGATCCGGATCCGGTTGGCCGGGATGGCGCCGAGGTGGTAGGCGCGGGTTACGGCCTTGGCGGGCAGGCCGGACAGCGGTATGCCGAGCGGGTCCGCCGCGGCCTTGACTCCGGCGAGGTCGACGACGAACCCGAGGTCGTGGTGACGGTAGGCGCGTGGTCGGCCGTGGCCGAGCGAGGCGGCGATGTTGCGGGCGGCGAGCTTGCCCTGCCGTACGGCGTGCTGGGCGGTCATGGCGGTGATTTGCCGCGGCCGGGTGCGGTCGGGGACGGCGGCCAGGTCGCCGCAGGCGAGGATCTCCGGATGGTCCGGCACGGCGAGGTATTCGTCGACGGTCAGCCGACCTTGTTCCGTGGGCAGGCCGAGCCGTTCGACCAGGGGGTCGGGCCGCACTCCGACGCACCAGATGAGCGAGCGGGTGGGGAGGAACTCACCGTCGGACAGCCGCACCCCGTCCGTGGTCGCCTCGGTGACCGAGGTGCCGGTGCGGATCTCGACGCCCCGTTGGGTCAGCACGCGGTGCGCGGTTGCCGACAGCCGGGGGTTCAGCTCGGGCAGTACGCGAGGAGCGAGATCGAGCAGTAGCCAGCGGATCCGCTGCTCACGCAGGCCGGGGTGGTGACGGGCGGCGTAACGGGTGAACAAGTGGCCGTGGGCGGCGACCTCGGTGCCCGTGTATCCCGCCCCGACCACGACGAAGGTGCAGCGTGCGTCCCGTACGTCGCGGTCGTCGGCGATGTCGGCCAGCTCGAGTTGGCGTAGGAGGTGGTCGCGCAGGTACAGCGACTCGGCGATGCTGCGGAAGCCGTGGGCGTGCTCGGCGACGCCGGGGATGGGCAGCAGCCTGTTGACGCTGCCCGCGGTGAGCAGCAGGCGGTCGTAGGTCACGGTGCGGCGGGTGCCCTCGGGGTCCACCAGCTCGAGCCGCCGGCCGGCAAGGTCGATCTCGTCTACGGTGCCGAGCAGGAGCCGTACTCCGGGGAAGGCGCGCGCCAGCGGCACCGCGACCCGGCGCGGGTCCAGGATGCCTCCGGCCACCTCAGGCAGTAGCGGCAGATAAAGGAAGTAATCGGTCGGGTTGATCAACACGATCTCGACCGCGCCGTCGCGTCCGCCTCGATGACGGCGCAGCCGGGCCAGCCGATGAGTCGCGTGGAACCCGGCGAAGCCGGCACCGACGATGACGATTCGCTGTCGGCCGCGGGATTCGGACATGGCGCCCCCCTGAGATAACTCGGATTCGATGCGACGTACGGAGATCAGCGACAGGTTGAGGTCGCCGATTCGGTCGAGCAGACCGTGCAGGGCCGCTACGTCGGTGACCGGACCTGCGAGAACGGTCACCTCGTCCGCCTCGTTACTGATTTCCATTCCATCGAACCAGTCGGACCAGCGCGGGTCGAGGATGCCGTCGATGCGGATCTCGTACCGCACGTCACGTCCCGCCGGCCACTCGCTGCGCCCCAACGCCCATCCCGGCTCCTCCCCTGTCGCGACGCGCCGTCACGACCCCCGATCGACTCGCCATCGACTGGCTGTCGCGCCTTCCCGCGGTGGCAGACGCTGCGGCTCCGGTCGCGACGCCAGTGCCGCTACGGTACGGAGCCGCCGGTCAAGCGGTCGTCAGCCGCAGGTGCCGTACGAGGGTGAATCCCGCGCGCCCGTCGGGTCTCCCGGGTAGCCGAAGGTGGAATCGCGGTACGGCCGCGCCTCGGGACGAGTGCCCGCGCAGTCCTACAATGAAACGCGGCCGTGGTAGGTGATCTTTGGTGGCTTGCCGATGACTGGAACGATGCGCGATGGCTGAGCCGCCCGCCGGTGACCCTGCAGCGATCTCTGGCCGGACGGACGGATTGCTGGCCACCAAGCTGCACATACCTCGGCAGCAGCCGGGCTTCGTGACGCGGCCCCGGCTGGCGGAGCAGCTCGCTGATGGGTTGACACGCGGGGTGGTGCTGGTCTGCGCGCCCGCGGGGTTCGGCAAGACGAGCCTGCTGGCCGATTGGGCGCGGAGCGGCCGCCGGCCGGTCGCCTGGTTGTCACTCGACGTCGGCGACAACGACCCGGCGCGGTTCTGGCGGCACGTGGTCGCCGCGCTGGACCAGCGGCGGCCGGGGCTCGCCGATCAGGTCGCGCCGCTGCTCGACCGGTCCGGGCCCGTTTCGTACGAAGGGCTCGTGACAACGCTGATCAACCACCTGGCCGCTCAGCCCGTCGACGGCGAAACGATATTGATCCTCGACGACTATCACGAGGTCAAGGCGCCGCCGGTGCATACCTCGCTGGAGTTCCTGCTGGCGCACCGCCCGCCCGGATTGCGGCTGGTGTTGGCCGGCCGTGCGGACCCGCCGCTCGCGCTGGCGCGGCTGCGCGCCCGCGGGCAGCTTGTCGAGCTGCGCGCCGCCCAGCTGCGCTTCACCGCCGCGGAGGCGGCGGGGTTGCTGCGCGCGGCGGTGGGTCCGGACCTGCCAGAGGATGCCGTGGCCGCGTTGACGGCGCGTACGGAGGGGTGGGTGGCCGGGCTGCAACTGGCCGGGCTGTCGCTGCGCGGACAGGCAGACGTCGGTGGGTTCGTGGCCTCGTTCTCCGGCAGCCACCGCTTCGTGCTCGACTTCCTGGCCGAGGAGGTGCTCGACCGGCAGTCGCCCGAGGTCCGCACCTTCCTGCTGGAGACCTCGGTGCTGGACCGGCTCAGCGGTGAGCTGTGCGACGCGGTTACCGGGCGGAACGGCGCCCAGGCGATGCTGGAGCGGGTGGAGCGCGCCAACCTGTTTCTGGTGCCGCTGGACGAGGTACGGGGCTGGTGGCGCTACCACCATCTGTTCGCCGACCTGTTGCGCGCCCGCCTGCGGCAGCAGCAGCCCGAGCGGGTCCGGGAGCTGCATCACAACGCGGCCGCCTGGTGCGAGGTGCACGGGCCGAGCGACGACGCAGTCCGCCATGCACTGGCCGCCGGGGATCCTGCCTGGGCGGCGCGGCTGGTGGAGCGGCACGCCGACGAGCTGCTGACCCGCAGCGAGCGCGCCACCTTGGCCCGCTGGCTCGCCGCCCTGCCGGCCGAAGTGGTCGAGGTCAGGCCGCGGCTGCTGCTGGCGCAGGCGCTGTCGGCACTCGTCGGCGGTCGTACGGAAGAGGTCGGCGGCCTGCTCGATGGCGCGGAGCGCGCACTGGCCGGGACCGTGCGCGACGAGCCCTTCGAGCCGTCCGTCGGCCGGGCCGGCAGCCTGCTGGCCAACGTTCCCGCGTTGATGGCGCTGGAGCGGGCGTTCCTCGCCGAGCTGTACGGCGACGCCGAACGCCAAGCCGCCTTCGGCCGGCAGGCCTTGGCCGAGGCTGGTCCCGGCGACCGGACGCTGAGCACGATCATCGGCGGCCACCTCGGCGTGGCCGAGTGGGTCAGCGGGCGGTTGCCCGAGGCCGCCCGCACCTTGGAGTCGAGCATCGTACGGCTGCACGCGATCGGCGAGCGCTTCCTGGCCGTACGGGTCAGCGAGCACCTCGGCCAGGTCCAGCGCGCGCTGGCGGACCTCGACGGGGCGCTCGAGACCTACCGGCGGGCGCTGGAGATCGCCGCGCCGTCCGGTCAGCCGGCCATGCCCGCCGTCGGCGTGGCATATGTGGGCATGGCCGAAGTGGCCTATCAGCGCGACGAGCTCGACGCCGCATTGCGGCAGCTCACTGATGGCATCGCGCCGTCGCGGCAGCTGATCTTCACTCAGCCCGCGGCCACGGGGCTCGCCACGCTGGCCTGGGTTCGCCAGGCCCGGGGCGATACCGGCGCCGCCCGCGACGCCATCGAGGAGGCGGCGCGCATCGCGCCCGGCGAGAACGTGGCCAGCCTGCTCAACCCCGTCCTGGCGCAACGGGCGCGGCTGCTGCTCGCCCAGGGCGACGTCTCCGCCGCCGCCCGCTGGATCGAGCAGCGCGGCCTGCGCGCCGACGATGAGCCGAGCTATCCGAGGGAGCCGGCGTATTTGGTGCTGGCGCGCGTGCTGATCGCCCAGGACCGGCCCGGCCAGGCCCTCGGGCTCCTGGACCGGCTGCACGCGCTCGCCACGGCCCAGCGGCGGCCGGGCAGCCTGATCGAGATCAAGGTGCTGCAGGCGCTGGCGCTGGCCGCGCGGGGCGACGAGGCCGCCGCGCCGGCCGCGCTCACCGCCGCGCTGGAGCTAGCCTGCCCGCGGCGGTACGTCCGGGTCTTCGCCGACGAAGGCCCGCCGCTGGCCGCATTGCTCGGAAAACTGCTCCCGGCCCAGCGTTCCGAACCGACCCTCCCGTACGACTATCTCGCCCGGCTGGCGCGAACGTTCGAGCGCGACGCCGCCGCGGCCGGACAGCTGGCCGGCCGAGGTGCGGGACCCGGTACGGCGGTGGTCGTACCGGGCCTGGTGGAGCCGCTGAGCAGCCGGGAGGTCGAGGTGCTGCGTCTGGTGGCCGCGGGCCGGCAGAACCGGGAGATCGCCGAGGAGCTGGTGGTGGCGCTCAGCACGGTCAAGAAGCACGTCACCCACATCCTCGACAAGCTCGGGGCGGTCAACCGCACCCAGGCGACCGCCCGCGCCCGCCAGCTCGGCCTGCTGCCCTGACGCTCCGCTCGATTCCCCCATCGGCCACCGCCCGGCGCCCACCGTCCCCGCCAGATTCCACCCGCAACGGCACCTCTGGCTGACGACCGGCAGCGGACGCCGCGCCTAGCTTGATCGCATGGCCGAGGAGAAGCTGCAGCGCAGCAATCAGATCCGATACCGCTTCGCCGACCGGGACATGGATTTCATCTTCCAGTGGTCGGCGGGAGCGGCCAAGACCGGCGGCCTGGACGCCGGCGAGCTGTTCTACATCGCCGCCCGCATCGACGACGGCGACATCGCGAGCTGGGTTCGCGAGTTCGAGTCGTACGGCGACGCACAACGCGGACTGGCCGGCGACCTGCAGGGCCGTGGCCGGCGCCGCAGCGCGGGCGAGATCCTGATGAAGGCCTACCACTGCTACCGGCAGGCGTGGCAGTTCGCCGGCCGCACCGACGCGTTCGAGCGGCTGATCGGCAAGTACGAAGCCGCGTTCGCCGACGCGGTGGCGCTGCTCGATCTGCCGCTGACCTACCTAGAGATCCCATTCGAGGATGCGTCGCTGCCCGGCCTGCGCCTGGATGCCGGGCCTGGCGCGCCCACCCTGATCGTGCACGGCGGCGGGGACACCGGCCGGGAGGACATGTTTCACCTGATCGGCCTCAACGCATGGCGGCGCGGCTACACCACCGTGATCGTGGACCTGCCCGGCCAGGGCAGCACTCCGCTGCGCGGCCTGCACTTCATGGCCGAGACCGAACGTCCGATCGGCGCGATCGTCGACCATCTCTTCGACATCTACTACCAGGACCCGGAGCGGCTCGCCATCATGGGAATGAGCGGCGGCGGTTACATGGTCAGCCGGGCCGCGATGACCGAGCGCCGCATCGCCGCGTGTATCGCGAGTACGCCCGTATCGGACTTCGGCAGCGTCCTGCCCGTCGACGTGGTCGAGGCGATGGCCGCCGAGGGCGCGATGAGCTCGGCCTTCCAGATGTATTTGTGGCGCTCCGGACTGGCCACGCCGGTTGAGTTCGCGAAGCTGCTGGCCACTTTCCGGGCCGATCCGGCCGAGGTGCGCTGTGCGTTCCTGTCCATCGCCGGCGCGGGCGAGTCGCCGATTCTCATCGACCAGGCCAGGCGGTGGCACGCCGGGCTGCCGGTGGCCCACAAGTCGCTGATCGAGTTCGACGCCGCTTCCGGCGCGGACGCGCACTGCCAGGTCAACAACCCGACCAGGCTCGCCCAAGAGGTCTGCGACTGGCTCGACGCCTTCTTCGACCGCGGCTGGCGAATCGCAGGCGAACGGTCGTATTACAGAGCGCCATCGGCGTCCTAGTTAGTCATTGGTCAATTTAGTCATGGGAGAATATGCAACCGGACGCCACGATGCCGTGGCTGGCCGGGTGCGACGGCGGCCACCACGCGATCGGGGTTGGACACCCGTACCGCCGCCAGCGCCACCGGTACCAGCTCGTTCCACGCCTGCCCCGTCATCGCGTCGCGCGGCTCGTTGAGCAGCTCGAAGTACAGCTGCGGCCCGCGTTCTGCGTAGCGCGCGGCGATCTGCCGCCACAGCGCCACAAAACGGTCCCGTTGGGTGTGCGGCGCGGCCATCAGTTGATCCCCCGCCGAAACCATCCATCCACGCCCCCATCATGCGGGCAGATCGTCGAGCGGGGACCGCCGGACGCGCCCACCGGATAGGCGGGGTCGCGGCACCTACGGTCAGTCGGCGGGCAGGGTCAGTTCCGCCGCGAGTCTTCGTCCCCCCGCATTGTCCGGCCGAGATCCCGGCCGTGCCGAAACCTCGGCCGAGCGCTACCTGCCGAGCAGTTCCATGTCACTGTCCCGGTAGCGGGTGCCGGTGACGGCTGCCGCCGGGACGGCCTCGCGGAGCGCCGCGACGTCTTCGTCGGACAGTGCAAGCTCCGCCGCGGCCGCGTTCTCCTCGAGGCGCTCGGGACGCTTGGTGCCGGGGATCGCGACGATGTCGCGGCCCGCCGCCATCACCCAGGCCAACGCCAGCTGCGCCGGGGTGACGCCGCGCTCCTCGGCCAGCGCGCGCACCCGGTCGGCCAACGTGATGTTGTCGCGCAGCGCCTGCTCCTGGAAGCGGGGGTTGGTCCGTCGCCAGTCGTCGGCCGGCAGGTCGTCGAGCGAGCGGATCTGGCCGGTGAGAAAACCGCGGCCGAGCGGTGAGTACGCCACGAACCCGATGCCCAGTTCGCGCAGCGTCGGCAGTACCTCTTCCTCGGGGTCGCGGGTCCACAGCGAGTACTCACTCTGCACGGCGCTCAGCGGATGGACGGCGTGGGCACGGCGGATCGTCTCCGGGGCCGCCTCGGACAGGCCTATGTAACGGACCTTCCCGGCCTGTACCAGCTCGCTCATCGCACCGACCGTGTCCTCGATGGGCACATCCGGATCGATCCGGTGCTGGTAGTACAAGTCGATGTGGTCGGTGCCGAGGCGCTCGAGCGAGCCCTCGCAGGCCCGCCGCACGTTCTCGGGCGTGCCGTCCAGCCCGCGCGGGCCGTACGGATCGTCCGGGTCGAACGAGAAGCCGAACTTGGTGGCGATCTGGTACTCGTCGCGGTGCCCGGCGATCGCCTGGCCGACGAGCCGTTCGTTGGTGTGCGGGCCGTACACCTCGGCGGTGTCCAGAAGCGTCACGCCCAGCTCGAGCGCACGCTGGATCGTTGCCAGGCCCGCCTGCTCATCGCCCGAGCCGTAGGCGTACGTCATGCCCATGCAGCCCAGCCCCTGCGCGGATACCTCCAGTCCCTGACTTCCCAGCGTCCTGTTCAACATGGCTTCTCCCGTCACGTCGGCCAATCATGGTTCATGCTGTTTCGGCCCCAAGGCGTACCAACCCCGTTGCCGTGGGCGGGCATTCCCCCGATGCCACGGCACGATTCATCGAGCCACGCGACACGCCGATCGGTTGACTTTGTCGTAACTGATGACGCATTCTATTGAGACAAATCTTGCGACATAGGAGATGTCATGCCGAGCGAAGCGTTGCCGGGTGCCGGATGGTGGAATGCCGCCTCGCTCACCTTCGTGGCCACCGGCCTGATCGCGCATTGCGTGATCAAGGCGAGGACACCGCCGAATGTGACGGTGGCGCGGCGCGCCATGACCGCCCGATGATCGTCATCGACGCGGTCTCGCCCGTTCCGCCCTTCGAGCAACTGCGCGTCCAGTTCGCCAGACAGATCCAAGACCACACGCTGGCCGTGGGCACTCGGCTGCCGACGATCCGCCACCTCGCGGCCGATCTCGGTCTGGCCGTCAACACGGTCGCCAGAGCTTACCGGGAGCTGGAGGAGGCGGGGCTGATCGAGACCCGAGGGCGGGCCGGCTCGTTCGTCTCGGCGTCCGGCGAGGAGGTGCGCGAGCGGGCGCGGCAAGCCGCAGCCGACTATGCGGCCGTGATCGCCAGTGTCGGCATCGACGTCGGCGAGGCGGTCCGCATCGTCCAGGCGGCGCTAACATCCGGCACAGCAGCGTCCGCCTCGTCCTGATCGGCCACTGACCGGCAGATCGACCGCGGGTGCGCTACGCGACCCGGATGGCGGGTGGCGGGTCGAGCGGGCGGAGTTCGTCCGCATAGCAGACCGATACGCGGCGCAGCACGCCGTCTTCGTCGATGGTGTACTGGCCGAGCCGCCACAGCGGGGGCGAGTAGGCGTGCAAGGACACGGTGTGCTCGACCTGGCCGGTCAGCCGGTGAATGTGGTCGGGCCCGAAGGAGATCGAGCGGCCTGCGGTGATGACCGTTTGCGTATGGACGCCTCCGATTCGGGGCTGGGCCTCCAGGAGTGCGCCCTGAACCACGCGGACTGCCCCAGAGGAGATGTCGTGGTCGTGCCAGCCCGTGTCGTTTCCTGAGGACCAGCAGATCAGCCAGATGTCGGTGTACGCGTCCCGGTGGATGGAGGCGTAGTGGCGCCGGCCTTCGGAGTGGGCAACCTGATCGCTCCACAAATCCGGGTTGTCAGCCAGGTCTTCGACGAGTTCGGCCAGTTCGCGCCTGTGCAGATGCCGGGCGGGTAGCGCGGAAAAGGTCACTGCGGTCGCTCCTCTCCTTCTGCTGAACGGTCGGTTCCCGGCCCTTCCATGGGGCGGGTCACCCCCGAAGCAGTCGAGCCGGGTTTGTCACGCGGATCGCATGGCGGGCGGCCGCGCCGAGGCCAAGATCGGCGGCTGGCTCGCCCGGTCTGCCACTCATGGATCCGACATACTGAAGCGGTTCACTTATCCGTTTCAGTGAAACGCTTCAGTAGGGATTGAGTCAAGACCTGGCCGTGGTCCACACTCCGTCACCAGACGGTCGGGCGGCGACCCGGCCGGCAGCCCACAGCTCAGGACCGGCCGTCCGCGGCACGGTCGCCGTGGGCCCGGACGGCAGCCGGATCGGCAAGGGCGGCGGCTTCTCCGACCTGGAGTTCGGGCTGCTCACCGAGGCCGGCCTGGTCGACAGCGATACCGCCATCGCCACCACCGGCCACCCCCTCCAGATCGTGACCGGCGAACCGCTGGCCGAGACCGATCACGACTTCCGGGTGGACCTCATCGTCACGCCGGAGGAAGTGATCCGGACGCCCGCGCCGCGCCGACCGCCCGGCATCTTGTGGGACCACTTGGACCAGGACAAGATCGCGGCCATCCCCGTGCTCCGGCAGCTACGCCGCTAGGGCCGGCTTCAGCAGCGTGGAAGGCCGATCTTCGACCCTTGAAGGATCGGGCGCCTATCACTACACCCCCACTTACGTGGCGGGTAGCCGGTCGGTGATGGCCTGCATTGCGTAGAGAACGGCGTCGGCATGGCTGAGGGCCTCGCCGGCCGCTTTGGTTTTGTCGACCGTCATTGATCCGAGCGCCGACTGGGCCGTGGCCTCCATGGCCGCGAGATCGTCCGCTTCCGCCCCATAGGCCGGCGGACCGGACGCTGCCACGGCGGCGGCGATGGTGATGGCGGCGTGATGGTCGCCGAGCCGGGAGAGCAGGATGGCCGCCGTACGCAGGGTCGGCCACTGATGGGTCCAGTCGCCCTGGTGCTGCCAGTGGCCGATCGCCGCGGCGACTGCGGGCAGGGCCGCGTCGGGTTCGCCGTGGCGACTGCGGCACGCGGTGGCCGCGACCAGTGAGACGCCTTCGATGAGCCGGTTTCCCGCCTGGCGGGCGGTACGGATCGCCGTGTCGAGGTGATGTAGCGCTGTTGCCGGATCATCCACGGCCAGTATCTCGCCGGCCACGTAGTCGGCCCAGGCGGCGATGGTCGGCGAGCCCGAGCGCTCATGCTCAGATCGCGCCTGGGCGACGTGCGAACGGGCGGAGGCGATCTGTCGGAGGTAGGCCTGCGCCGTTCCGATCGTCTGGTGCGCCAGCCCTCTGGTGTACGGATCGTCGCTGCGCAGGCTCTCGGTGCTGAGTGGCAGCACTTGCTCGAGTTCGCCGGCGTAGATCGCGCAGTCGGCGAGGATGAGGCCGGCCATGTGGCGGGCCGGATCCCCGGTGGCGGCACGGGCGAGTCCGGCTTGCGCGAGTGACTGTGCCGCCGCCAGCTCACCGCGTACCGTTGGGCCGACCGCGGCCAGGGCGTATGTGGCAGGCGGCGTGTTGGAGCCGAATGTCGCCAGGGCGGTCATGGCCCAGTCGGCGGGCTCGAGGACGAGCCTGTTGTAGGAGTAGGTGAACAGCGCCGATGCCAGCCGGCCCACGAAGGTCGCGTCTCGCTCGGTCACGGCCCAATCATGGGCGGCACGGAGATCCGGCAGCGCCGCGTCGAATCGCGCGACCCACTGGCCCTCGTCCGGCCCGTGCAGCCCGGCGTCGGCCTGCTCGGCGAGGGCCAGCGCCCACACGGCATGCCTGGTTCGGGCGGCGGCGTGGTGTCCCCGGCCGCGAAGTACCTCTACGCCGTAGGAGCGCAAGGTTTCCAGCAGCTTGAAGCGCGCCCGCCCACCGCGCAGGTCGGCGGTGACCATGGAACGGTCGACCAGCCGGGCCAGGATGCCCCGGACCAGTTCTGGGTCGGCGTCTGGGTCGGCGTCGCAGACCGCAGCGGCGGCCGCGGCATCGAAGGCGGCGGGGAATACGGCCAGCGTCGCAAACACATCCCGTTCCGCGGGTGTGAGCAGCCGGAACGACCAGTCCAGCGCGGCGCGGAGCGTTTCGTGCCGTCCGGGTTCGGCGGCGCGGACACCATGCAGCAGGGTGAACCGCCGGTCCAGACGGTCGAGCAGATCGCCGGGCGTATAGGAGGACGCACGCGCGGCGGCCATCTCCACGGCCAACGGCAGGCCGTCCAGATGACGGCAGAGCGCGGTGACCGCGGGCAGGTCATCGGCGCCGAGCTCGAAAGCCGGATTGACCGCGGTCGCCCGCTCCGCGAACAGTCGTACGGCGGCGCTGTGCGGCCCGTCCGTGGGGAGCGGGGTCAGCGGAAAGACGATTTCACCGGGGACGCCCAGCCTCTCTTGACTGGTCACGAGCACACTAACGCCGGGACACCTGTTGACGAGCCGCGCGGCCAGTGCCGCCACTGCCTCCAGCACATGCTCGGCTCCGTCGAGGACGAGAACGAGATCCCAACCGGCCAGTGCCCCGACAAGCCGGTCGAGCCCCGGCGCTGCGGCGGACGGCGCGATGCGCAGTTCCTCCGTCACCGCGTGCCACACGTCGCCCGCGTCCGCGACCGCCGCCAACGACACGATGCAGGCACCGTCGAGGTGTACGGCCGTCTCGGCCCCGGCCGCCTCGACCGCCAGCCGCGACTTACCCACCCCGGCCGGCCCGGTCAGCGTGACCAGGGCATGCTCTTTCAGCAAGGCCAGCACGACCGCCAATTCCTCGTCTCGTCCGATCAATGAGGTCGCCGGCCGCGACGGCCGCAACGGCACCCGAACCGGCGCCATGGCCGGCGTCTCGGGCAACGGCACCGATACCGGCCCCGGCGGCCGCACCGATTCAGGGTCGGCGAGGATCGCGGCATGGACGGCTTTGATTGCCGAGGACGGCTCCAGGCCCTGCTCGGCAAGCACCTGCCCGTAGCGCAGAAACGCCGCCGCCGACTCCGCCTGCCGTCCTGAGCGGTGCAGCGCGAGCATGAGCAGCCGCCACGGCAGTTCACGCAAGGGCTGGGCGACGGTCAGCGCACGCAGTTCGGCGACAGCCGCATCGAACCGTCCGAGCGTGAGCAGGGCACCGCCCCGCTCTTCCTGACACGCGACGCGCAACTCCGCCAGCCGGATTGCCTCAGCCTGGCCGGGCGGATAGTGCGCCACATCCGCGAACGCGTCCCCGTGCCACAGGGCGAGAGCCTGTTCGAGCAGGCCAACCCGCTCCCCGGGATCGGCCGCCGACCGCGCTTCGGCGGCCAGCCTCGCGAACCGCACGGCATCGACCGTGTCCGGCGCGACAGCCAGAACGTACCCGCCGGGGCTGCGTTTCAGCACGCCCCCACCGAGGCGGCGGCGCAGCCGGGAGACATAGGACTGAACGGTGGCCGTCGCCGATGCGGGAGGGTCCTCCCCCCACAACGCGTCCACCAGCATGCCGACCGACACCGACCGGCCCACCTCGAGCAGGAGAGCCGCGAGCAGCCGACGTTGGTGCGGGCTGGTCAGCGGGAGCAGCCGTCCGTCATCGATCAACGTGAGGGGGCCGAGCACCTGAAATTCCATCGTGTGCACCCCCGTCGTCTGCGCCCGCGTGGCGCGCAGGAGACCTGCAAGGCCGCTGCAAGGCCGCTGCACGCGCCGGGGCCTACTCCATAGTGTGACGAAAGGAGGCACTCATGACCGAACATACGGCGAGTGCTCTGTCGGAACGGCTGTTCGCACAGGCAGCGATGACCATGGAGGCCGGGTCGGTATGGCTCGGCCAGCGGCTTGGCTGGTACGCGGCTCTGAGCGAGGACGGGCCGGTCACGTCGGACCAGCTCGCCCAACGGACCCGAACACAACCAAGGGCGGCCCAAGAATGGCTGGAGCAGCAGGCCGTCGCCGGCATCGTGGAAACCCGCCGGGACGGGCGTTTCGAACTGCCCGCGGGACACGCCGAGGCGCTGCTGGACCGCGACAGCCTCGCCTGGACCGAGCCGCTGGTCCGGCAGGTCCTCACCGCGATCCTGCAGCTGCCCGCGATAGCCGACGCGTATCGATCGGGCGGCGGCGTGTCGTGGCAGGCGTACGGAGCCGACATGTCGCTCGCCCAGGGCGACATCAACCGGCCGGTACTGCTGCACGCCCTCGCCCGCGACTGGGTGCCGCAGATCCCTGACCTGCAGGACCGGCTCGTCCGCGGTGCCCGCGTGGCCGACATCGGCTGCGGACACGGCTGGTCCGCCGTGGGACTGGCCCAGACATTCCCCGACATCGAGGTCGACGGGTTCGACGTCGACGAGACCGCGCTGGCGGCCGCCCGCAAGAACGCCGGCGACGTCGGGGTTGCCGACCGGGTGCGATTCCACCAAACCGACGTGGCCACCGGGCTCGGCGGACCCTACGACATCTTGATGGCGGTCGAATGCCTGCACGACATGCCACACCCCGTCGAAGTCCTTTCGGCGATGCGACGCGCCGCGGCCCCAGATGCCGTCACCATCGTGATCGACGAGGCCGCCGACCCCGTGCTCGCCGCGCCGGCCGACGACATACAGCGCCTGCTGTACGGCTTCAGCCTGCTGATCTGCCTACCCGATTCGCTGAGCCATCCACGCTCCGCGGCGACCGGGGCCGTCATGCGACCGGACACGCTGGCCGCCCACGCGGTCGCGGCCGGCTTCACCGGCGCTGACCCTCTCGATGTCACCGACACCGGCTTCTGGCGGATCTACCGGCTCGGGCTGTGACGGCGTGGGACGGCGGCGTACCGTCGCGCACCGAGGGTGGGCTCGGTCAGCGGCTGGGGTCGCGGTTGAACAGCTTCATCGACCAGAGGAAGCCGGCCAGGGTGATGCCTGCTGACCAGGCGATGGACTGGTAGGCGCTGTTGCCGATCGGGTTGCCCATCAGCAGGCCGCGCAGCGTTTCGATGGTGGGGGTGAACGGCTGGTATTCGGCGAACCAGCGCAGGGCGGTGGGCATCGAGTCGGTGGGCACGAAGCCGCTGCCGAGGAACGGCAGGAGCATCAGCAGCAGGGGTGCGTTGCTGGCGCCCTCGGGGTTCTTGGCCGCCAGGCCGAGCGCGACCGCGAGCCAGGTGAGCGAGAAGACGAACAGCGCGAGGAGGCCCGCGGCGGCGAGCCACTCGGCGGGGTTGGCGTTGGGCCCGAAGCCGATTGCCAGGGCGACGCCGGTGACGACCACGATGCTGATCGCGATGGAGATCATGCTGCCGATGACGTGCCCGGTGAGGATCGACGATCGGGAGATCGCCATGGTCCGGAACCTGGCGACGATCCCCTCGGCCATGTCCATGGCCACCGAGATGGCGGTGCTGGTGGCGGCGCCGACCGTTGTCATCAAGATGATGCCGGGGGTCACGTAGTTGAGGTATTCGCCGCGGCCTCCGCCGCCGGCGAGCCCGTTGCCCAGCGTGCCGCCGAAAACGTAGACGAACAGCAGCAGGAAGACGACCGGCATGCCGATGAGCTGCACCGTCATCGCCGGATAGCGGAGCATGTGCTTCAGTCTCCGGCGGATCATCGTCGCCGAGTCGGCCAGGGTGTGGGGGCGGACGGTGGTGGTGCGGACGGCGGTGGTGCTCATCGAACTGTGTCCTTGTCCTTGGGGTTGCCGGTGAGGGTGAGGAAGACGTCGTCGAGGTCGGGGGTGTGCACGGACAGGTCCTCGACGTCGGCGGCCTGGTCGTCTAGCTGGGTGAGGATGTGCCGCAGGTCGCGGACGCTGCCGTCGCTGGGGACCTGCAGGGTGAGCGCGTCGTCGGTGATGTAGCCCGTGCCGAGGGCGCTGAGTGCGGACTGGACGCCGGGCTCGTCGGCGAAGCGCAGGCTGACGTGCCCGCCGGGGATGAGTCGCTTGAGCTCCTCGGGGGTGCCCTCGGCGATTAGCGTGCCGTGGTCGAGGAGGGCGATGCGGTCAGCGAGTTGGTCGGCTTCGTCCAGGTTCTGGGTGGTGAGGAAGATCGTGACGCCATCTGCGACGAGGTCGCGGATGATCTGCCACATGGTGCGGCGGCTGCGCGGGTCCAGGCCGGTGGTGGGCTCGTCTAGGAAGATGATGCGCGGGTTCCCGACCAGCGTCATCGCGAGGTCCAGTCGGCGCTGCATGCCGCCCGAATAGGTGGACGCCGGCTTCTTGGCGGCTTCGACCAGGTCGAACTGCTCCAGCAGCCGCGCGGTGAGCTGACGGCCCTCGCGCCGCGGCAGGTGGTGCAGGTCGGCCATCAGATGGAGGTTCTCCTCGCCGGTGAGGAGCTTGTCGACGGCCGAGTACTGGCCGGTGACGCCGATGGACGCGCGTACCGCCTGTGGGTCGCGGGCGATGTCGTGCCCCGCGACCGTCACGTCGCCGCCGTCGGCGCCGATCAGAGTGGACAGGATCTGGACGGTGGTGGTCTTGCCGGCCCCGTTCGGGCCGAGCAGGGAAAAGACCGTTCCCTCGGCGACGTGCAGATCGATGCCGTCGAGCACGACCTTGTCGCCGTACTTGTCGCGGTAGGACTTGCGCAGCCCCTGAGCTGCGATGGCCGGGTTCGTCATGGTGGTGGTGTTCGTCATGGTGCTGCTCCGTTAGAGGCTGCGGGCGTCGATGTCGCCATAGGCGGTGGTGGCGTGGATGTCGAGTTCGGCAGTGCCATCGTTCTTGAGGGCGTTGCTGATGCGGCCGTAGGTGGTGCCGGCGTCCAGGGAGGCCGAGACGCCGTGGGCGGCGGCGACCGAGACGTTGCCCATCTGGGTGCGGAGCACGACCGTGCCGCGCGTGGCCTCGGCGATGCGGATGTCGCCCCTTGCGGTGCTAATCTCCGCGGGGCCGGTGAGGCGGCCGACCGAGATGTCGCCGTCGAAGGCGGTGAGGCGGGCGCTGGCGGCCTCGTCCAGCTTGATCAAGCCGTACGCGCCCTCGAAGGCGACATCGCCGAACCGGCCGACGCCCCGGAACTCCGCGCCGCCCGCCGTCGCCTCGACCCGGGAACCGGCAGGCAGCTGAACCGTCACCTCGATGGATCCCGACGGGCCGAAGTATTGGTTCTTCGCCGCCGGGGTCTCGATCCGCAGAACGCCGTCGCCGTAGGCGACCATGGTCTGCTCGGCCACCCTCACGTCGCGACCCTTCGAGGCGTCCGCGGGCAGGACCTCGACCGTGGTGTCGGCCCGGTTGGCGGCGATGAACCGGACGCGTCCCGTGGGGGTGTCCAGGACGGCGGAGATCGGGGCCGGTGTGTCGAACTTCTGCATCGTATGCTCCCTGAGCTTGTATTTTCTAACACTGGAAATGCTACGTTGCGTTCAAGAATTCTGCACCTAGTTCGTTGCGCACGATTGACATCAACGCAGGTAAAGGCTAGAAAATCGTTGCGATGATTCTGAGAGATAATGCAACTATCCGCGTCCGCTCGTTGCAACAGATTGAGAGTGAACGCTAGAGTGGAGGCAGCAGAGCAACACGAAGGAGATCACGATGCCCGGAGGCAGGCTCACCCAGCAGGACCGCCAGCAGATCGCCCTCGGGCTGGCCGACAGCCTCGCCTACGCCGAGATCGCCCGACGTCTGGATCGCCCGACCTCGACGATCACGCGTGAGGTGATGCGCAATGGCGGCCCCACCGGCTACCGCGCCGACCTGGCCCACCGCGCCACCGAACGCCGCGCCCACCGGCGCAGGCCCGCCTCCTCCCGAGGGGCGCAGTCAATCCCCCAGCCACACGGACGCGACGCCGAGGCCGTACGCGAGTACGCGGAGATGCTCACCACCGTCCTCATGGGCTCGGGCCTGCCCAAGATGATGTCCCGGGTGCTGGCCTGCCTCTACACCACTGACTCCGGCAGCCTCACCTCCGCCGAACTCGTCCAGCGTCTCCAGGTCAGCCCGGCGTCCGTCTCCAAAGCGATCACGTTCCTCGACAGCCTGGACCTCGTCCGCCGCCAACGCGACGAACGCCGCCGCGAGCGCTACGTCGTCGACGACGATCTCTGGTACCAGTCGATGATCCGCAGCGTCCGGGACAACGCCCGGTTCGCCGAGACCGCACGGCAGGGCGTCGCCATCCTCGGCCCCGGCACCCCGGCCGCCGCCCGCCTCGAGAACATCGCCCGTTTCCTCGACTTCGTCACCGAGAGCCTCACCCGCGCCGCCCAGCAGGCCCGCGAAGTCCTCTACACCAAAACCGAAACGACCTCGGGCGGCACCGCCCAGCCAAGTTCAGACCACCGATAGACAGCCGTCCCGACGGCCACAGCCAGGGGACGAAGCCGGCCGTGTTTTGGCCGGCCTTGGTGGCCAGGGTGTACTTGCCCGGAGCCGGCCGTCAGCGGGCAGGACTCATGGGGGGTCTGTCCAGTCTGCGGCACCTCTCTGTGTCAAGGGGTGGTGAGCAGAGAGGTGCCGTTGAAACTACAGTCCCCCCGGGGCAGAGCGCTTTCGCCGGTGTGGTGGGTTGCTGTGTCAGGCAGGCGGCAGGCAACAAGAACCAGCGCAGTTTCTCGAAGTCCGCGGGCAGGCCGGGTGGGCGTCGGTCGATCTGGTCGGGTCGGGAGCTCAGTAGAGTGCGGGCCTGGTCGAGGTAGCCGGCCAGTACGTCCTCGCCGGCGTTGGCATGTGAGCGCGGGAAGCGCACAGTACCGTCCACTCCGTACCGCAGATCGGTGAGGTGGAGAGGTGGCTCGGCCGGGCCGCGGACGTGCCGCCACAGGCCGGTGCGCGGGTCGAAGCGGTAGTCGGTGAGCAGCCGGTGGCCGGAGGTGGCGAGTAGGTCGACGGCGTCGATGAGGTAGTCGCAGACCGTGTCGGAGATGAAGTAGTTGAAGTTGATGCGGACCCAGCCGGGTTTGACGCCCTCACAGCCCTGCCCGACTTCGTCGCGGAACGCGTGGGAATGCCGCTGGTCGATGGCCAGCAGCCGGTGGCCGTACGGGCCGGCGCACGAGCAGCCACCGCGCGATTGGATGCCGAACAGGTCGTTCAGCAGTGCGACCACGTAATTGTGATGCAGGTAGAGGTGCCCGGCCCGGATGCGGACGGAAACGATCGACAGGCGGCGGGCATGGCGGTCGCCGAGGATCTCGATGCCGGGGTTGCGTCGCCATCGGTCGAGGGCGCGGCGCCAGAACCGTTCTTCGCGGGCCTGGATCAGTGTGGTGCCGACGGCCTGCTTGAGTCCGAAGACCAGCCCGGCGCGGATCGACTCGACGATCGCGGGGGTGCCGCCCTCTTCGCGGGCGATCGGGTCGTCGAGGTAGCGATGTCCGATCGGGTCGACGAAGGCGACCGTGCCCCCGCCGGGCGCCGTGGGCACCTGATTGCGCACCAGTTCCCGCCGGACCACGAGGACACCGGGGGTTTGCGGGCCCCCGACGAACTTGTGCGGCGATAGGAAGATCGCGTCCTTGTGGTCGGCGCGGCCGGGTGCGCTGGCGGCCATGCGGATCGGTATGTACGGCCCGGCCGCGGCGTAGTCCCACAACGACAAGGCGCCGTGGGCGTGGAGGAGCGCGGCGATTCGGTCGGTGTCGGACAGGATGCCGGTCACATTGGAGGCCGCGGAGAAGCTGCCGATTAGCAACCGGCCGGCGTGGCGTTTCAGTTGGGCGCGCAGGTCGTGCAGGTCGATGTGACCGTCGCGGTCCTCGCCGATGACGACGACGTCGGCGATCGACTCCCGCCACGGCAGTTCGTTGGAGTGATGCTCGTACGGCCCGACGAACACCACCGGCCGCTCGGCCGCCGGGATCTGCTCGAGCAACCGGTAACGCTCGGCCGGTCCGGCCGGCAGCCGTAGTTCCAGGATGCCGATGAGCTTGTTGATCGCCGCGGTCGCCCCGGAGCCGCAGAAGATCACCAGGTCGTCCGGGCCGCCGCCGACCGCGTCCCGGATGATCTGGCGCGCCTCCTCGCGTAGCCGGGTGGTCTGCCGCCCGGTGCCGGAGCTTTCGGTGTGGGTGTTGGCGTAGCCGGGCAGCACCTGGTCTCGGATGAAGTCCTCGATGAAGTCCAGCGACCTACCCGAAGCGGTGTAGTCGGCGTAGATGATGCGACGCGGGCCGTACGGACCATCGAGCACCTCATCGTCGCCGATGATGCCGCGGCGGATCCGCTCCAGCAGCGGCGACGTCGGCGGTCCGCCCACTTCTATGCGCCCTGCCTGGTCGATCCCCATACGCTCAGATTCACCCGTCGGCACCCGGCTCGTCGCCGGTCCTTGGTCCCCTGGCCGCGGGACTTCCGCCGTACCAGAACCTCCGGGAGCCGTACGGCATCCGCAACTCACCTGCGTGGCCTCTGACGTGCCCTTGGTGCCGTTGATACAGGACCTACGTCTCTAGGGCGTTGGACCGGTCCAGCGCAGCGTGGAGCTATGAGGAAGCGGATCGTGATTCTGGGAGCGGGGACCGGAGGGACGCTGGCGGCCAACCGGCTGCGCCGCGCCTACGGTCCGAACGAGGCCGAGATCGTGGTGGTCGATCAGGACGATGACCACGTCTACCAGCCGGGCCTGTTGTTCGTCCCGTTCGGGCTCGCCGACCCGGATGAGATCGTCCGGCCCCGGCACCGCCAGCTGCACAAGGGGATCGCATTCCGCCAGACGGGGATCGATCGGGTCGACCTCGACACCGACGAGGTGCACCTGAGCGACGGGGCCGTGCTCGGCTACGACGTGCTGATCGTGGCCACCGGGTCGACGCTGGTGCCGGAGGAGACGGAGGGGCTGACCGGACCGGTGTGGATGGAGAAGGTCTTCACCTTCTACTCGCTGCCGGGCGCGGTCGCGTTGCGGGACGCACTGGAGCGATTCGACGGCGGCCGGTTGGTGGTCAATGTCGTCGATCTGCCGGTCAAATGCCCGGTGGCGCCATTGGAGTTCTGCTTCCTCGCCGACTGGTACTTCCGCCGGCGGGGCATCCGCGACCGCGTCGACCTGACATACGTGACCCCACTGGACGCCGCCTTCACCAAGCCGGTGGCGGCGCGGACGCTAGGCGGCCTGCTCGAGGAGAAGGGCATCGAGCTGGTGACGGAGTTCAACACCGGCTCGGTCGAAGACGGCCGGCTGGTCTCCTATGACGAACGCGAGGTGCCGTACGACCTGGCGGTCGTCGTCCCATTGCACGGTGGCGCCGACTACGTGAGCCGCTCGCCCCGCCTCGGCGACGAGCTCGGCTTCGTGGCCGTTGACGAACGCACCCTGCAGTCGAAGACGAAACCGAACATCTTCGCCATCGGCGACGCCGCCGGGGTACCCACCTCCAAGGCCGGTTCGGTCACCCACTTCGAGGGCGAGGTACTGGTGGAAAACGTCCGCCGGTTCCTGGCCGGGCGGCCGCTGGACGCCTCGTTCGATGGGCACACCAACTGCTTCATCGAGACCGGCTTCGGCAAGGCCCTGCTGATCGACTTCAACTACGACACCGAGCCGCTGCCCGGGCACTACCCCGGCGCCGTGGGCCTGCCGCTGCTCAAGCAGTCACGCCTGAACCACATCGGCAAGCTCATGTTCCAGTGGTTCTACTGGCACGGCCTGCTACCGGGCCACGACGTCCCCGGCATCGGTTCGGCCATGCCCGCACGCGGCAAGACCCACCAGCCCACAGCCGTCTGAACCATGAATCCCGGCCCAAGAAGGAGAACGATGATCATGCCGACCGCGACGTACGCCGGCACCGCCGTCGCCGTCAACGACGACGGATTCTTCGAAGATCCCGAGCAGTGGACCGAGGCCATGGCGCCGGAAATCGCCGCGGCCCAGGGCATCGACGAGCTCACCGAGCACCACTGGCGCGTCATCAAGTTCATGCGCGCCGAGTACGAAACCACTGGCACCGGACCCACCGTACGGGTCCTTGGCAAGACCTCCGGCATCTCGGTGAAAGAGCTGTACCAGCTCTTCCCCAAAGGCCCGGCGAAGATCGCAGCGAAGATCGCCGGTATTCCCAAGCCGCGCGGCTGCATCTGAGCCGCACCACGCTGCGCGTACCCGCACTGTGCGTGATCCGCGCGGACCGCGCGGTTCCGCCGCCCGAGAAAGGACGGACGTCATGGGCGACAACACCATCGAGAAGGTCTCGATCATCGTCTCGAAGGGTTCGCTGGAGGGCGTCTACCCGGCGTTGATCATGGCGAACGGCGCCCGCGCCGAAGGCATCGAGGCCAACCTGTTCTTCACCTTCTTCGGCCTGGACGCCGTCACCAAGAAGCGCCACCAGCACATCAAGGTCGCCACTGTCGGCAACCCGGGTCTGCATCTCGCCACACTGATCGGCGCGCTGCCCGGTATCTCCGGCCTGATGACCCGCTACTTCACCCGGAAGATGGACAAGCTCGACATCCCGCCCATCCCCGAGTTCATCGAGATGATCGGCGACACCGGGGCCGGACTGTATGGCTGCCTGGCATCGTGTGACCTGTTCGGCCTGACCATGGACGACATGGTCCCCCAGGTGAAGGACATCATCACCGTCGGCGAGTTCTTCGAACTGGCCTCCGGCGGGCAGATCATCTACACCTGATCTCCGTACTCACCGGGGGCAGCCCGTCACGGCTCGCAGTGGCGGCGCCATTCGGTGACGCCGGCCGCTCCGATGAGGCGGACCGGGATGCCCGCGCGGTCCAGCAGGCCGGCGGCGATCGCGGCGCGGTGGCCGTTGGAGCAGATGACCCAGACCGGGCGGTCGTGCGGGAGGGTGTCGAGCCGGCTCGGCAGATCGGCGACGAAGATCTGCCGGCTGCCGGGGATGACGCCCCAGTTCCATTCGAGTTCTTGGCGGACGTCGAGCACGAGGAGATCGTCGCCCCGCTGCATCGCGGCGCAGAGTTCTTCGACGCCGGCGGTGGGATAGGAGCGTAGTTCGCCGTCCCAGGCGTCGATCCCGCCCTCGAGGTGCCCGCGTACCTGTGTCCAGCCGATCCGCAGCAGTTGGGTGGCCGCCTCGGTCAGCGACGCCTGGTACGGCTCGGGCAACACGAGCACCAGCGGGGCGTCGAAGGGCAGTAGCCAACCCACGTAGCTGCCGAAGCCGGAGTTGAGCTCGATGTTGAGCGAGCCCGGGATGTGGGTCTTGGCGAAGGCGTCGCGGTCTCTGGCGTCGATCACCCAGGCGCCGCGGTCGCGTTGTTCGGCGAGGGTGCGCGCGCTGATCGCCGGTACGTCCGGGACGCCGCCGAGGACGGGGACGCCGGCGCGGTTGAGCGGGGCCATGTGCGCGTAGTAGGCGGGATAGGCCATCAGCTCCGAACAGAGCTCGGTGTGGAAGTCGTCGTAACCGGCCGCACTCAGCAGGGGATTTTCCGCACGTTCGGCGGCGATCGTGCTGGTCCGCTGGGTGGTGGGCATCGCGGCGACGCAGAAGCTGCCGGCCCCATGGGTGGGGAGAACCTGGACCGTGTCCGGCAGGGCGGACAGCCGGACGAGGGTTTCGTACTGGGCGCGGGCGAGTTCGTCGGTGTAGGCGTCGCCGAGCAGGTCGGGGCGGCCCGCACTGCCGACGAGGAGGCTGCCGCCGGTGAACACGGCCACCGGGGCGTCGCCGTCATGGGCCAGCCAGGAGATGTGCTCGAAGGTGTGCCCAGGCGTGGCCATGGCCGCCAGTCGCAGGTCACCGAGGAGCACCTCGTCGCCCTCGTCGACCGGCCGGTGCGGGAACTCGTACCTTCCCTTGGCGGGCGCGATGATCTGCGCCCCGGTGGCTGCCCGAAGCTCGTGCCCGCCGGACACGTAGTCGTTGTGCACGTGCGTTTCGAGCACGGCCCTGATCGCGGCGCCACGAGCCTGGGCGGTGCGGGCGAACCGCCAGGCATCGCGCTGCGGGTCGACGACCAGGGCCTCGTCGCCCGAGACGACCAGATAGCTGTTGTCACCCAGCCCGGGGGTGACGAAGACCTCGACGTCCATGCGGCTCTCCCATCTACAGCGTGCAGCCTTTAGGTACCAATTAATCTATTGACTACTTGAAAGCGCAAGCCCTAAGGTCGAGTCCATGGCCGTAGTTCCTGACTCGTTCCTCGACGAGGTTGCCCGTCGCTTCGCGCTCCTCGGCGACCCGACTCGGTTGAAGATCGTCAGCGTGCTGCACGAGTGCGGCGAGTGCACCGTGAGCCAGATCGCGGCGGCCGCCGGCACGTCAACGGCCAACGCCTCGCAGCACCTCCAGCGGCTGGCGACCGGCGGGATCGTGGGCCGGCGGCGCGACGGCCAGGTGGTCCGCTACCGGATCGTCGACGGCACGATCGAACAGCTCTGCACAATCGTCTGCGGCAGCGTGGCCGGACGCGACACCGGTGAGGCCGGCCGGGCCGGTCGGTCACCGGACAACGCGACCGTCCGATCAGGTGGAGTGAGAGATGCCGACCGATGACATCCGTACGGGAGACGACGCGCTCATCCGCACCGGCGAGATCGACGGCCAGCCGCGGCAGTGGCTGAAGCTTGTCGACCAAACCCGGTGCATCGGCTGCCACGCCTGCACAACGGCGTGCAAGTCGGAGAACGACGTGCCGCTGTCGGTCACGAGGACGTACGTCAAGAACGTCGACGTCGGTACGTTCCCGCAGGCCCGGCGAGCCTTCCAGGTGACCCGCTGCAACCAATGCGCGGACGCACCGTGTGTTGCCGCCTGCCCGACCAGCGCGATGTTCACCCGGCCCGACGGTATCGTCGACTTCGACAAGGACGCCTGCATCGGCTGTAAGGCGTGCATGGCCGCGTGCCCGTACGATGCGATCTTCATCAATCCCGAGGACCACTCCGCGGAGAAGTGCAACCTGTGCGCGCACCGCATCGACATGGGTCTCGAGCCGGCCTGCGTCGTGGTCTGCCCGACGCAGGCGATCCTCGTCGGGCAGTTCCCGGGCCAGGAGACAGACCCCGTGTCGGAGGCCGCCCGCATCGTGGCCCGCGAGCCGGTGGCCGTACGCCGCCCGGAGAAGGGCACCCGGCCCAAGCTGTTCTACCGCGGCGCGACGCAGGCGACGCTCGACCCGCTGGCCGCGCGGCGCCCGGACGGCGACACTTTCGCGTGGAGCGAGATCCAGCAAGGCCCCGGGCAGGTGATCTCCGGACATCCCGGCGGGGGCAACAGCAGCGCCGCCGCCCTGCTGTCGTACGACATCGGACACCGGGCTCCGTGGGACTGGCGGGTCAGCCTGTACACCTGGACGAAAGGCGTCGCCGCGGGCGGCTACCTCGTCGCGCTGCTGCTGACGCTAACCGGCTTCCTGTCGTGGACCGACAACCTCACGGTATGGATCGCCCCGCTGCTGGCGGCCGTCTTTCTCGCGCTGACCGCCGGGCTGCTGATCTGGGATCTGGAGCATCCGGCCCGGTTCGGCTACATCCTGACCCGGCCGCAGTGGCGGAGCTGGCTAGTGCGCGGCGGGCTGATCCTGGGGGCATACGCGGCCGTGCTGGGCCTGCATCTGCTCGCCGGGCTGCTCGGCAGCGCCGGGATGCGGCAGGTGCTGGCGGTGCCGGGCATCCCGCTGGCCGCGGCGGCCGCGGTCTACACGGCGTACCTCTTCGCGCAGGCCAAGGCGCGCGACCTGTGGCAGAACCCGCTGCTGCCGGCCCACCTGCTGGTGCAGGCGGGGATGGCAGGTGCGGCGGCGCTGCTGCCGTTCGCCGCCTGGACGCAGCCCGGCGCGGTCACCGCGCTCGGGTGGGTGCTGGCGGGCACCGCCGTCGCCCACGTACTGCTGGTGCTGGGGGAAGTGACGCTCTCCCACCCCACCGAGCACGCTCACCTGGCCGTACGGGCCATGACGAGCGGACGATACGCGCGGCTGTTCTGGATCGGGCTTGCCCTGACGGCCACCGGGGTGGCCGCCCCGTTCGCCGGTGCCTGGGTGGCGCCGCTGGCGCTCGCCGGGCTCCTCGCGCACGAGCACGCCTACGTCCAGGCCGGCCAGTCCGTACCGCTGGCTTAGGGAGGATTGATGTCGCTGGAGGAGATCGGCGCCCGGGTCAGCGCGGCCGAACGGGCCACGAAGGCGCGCGGTGAGACGTTCTACCCCGGAGCCAGCCGCGTGCACCTGGCCGCATTCCCGCCGAAGGAGCGCTGGGACGACTGGGTCGACCTCGACTCCCGCCGCGCGGAGCGCCGATCCATGCTGGTGCCC
>DATBKU010000023.1:0-1524 GCA_036555725.1 Streptosporangiaceae bacterium
ATCGCGCTGCTGGACACGCCGGACATCGATTCGGTGGTGCAGGCGCACCACGAGTTCGCCTTGCAGTTCCTCGACGCCTCGGACCTGTGGCTGTTCATGACCAGCGCCAGCCGGTACGCCGACGGGCCGGTCTGGGAGATCTTGCAGCACGCCCGGGACCGCAAGGCCTCCCTCGGCGTGGTCCTGTCCAGGATCCCGCAGGCCTACCGGACCGAACTCGTCGACCACTTCAACGCCATGCTCGACGCGAACGGGATCGCGGCGGCGGACCGCTTCGTCATCCAGGAGACCCCGCTGATCGACGGGATGCTCCCGACCGACGCCTACCAGCCGGTCCGTGACTGGCTCGCCGACACCGCCACGCGGTCCGACCGCCGGGTCGCGGTGCTGTCCCGGACCATGTCCGGCGTGCTCGACACGTTCAAGTCCCGGGTCCCGGCCATTGCCGCGCACGTCGAGGCGCAGGTCGTGCTGCGGGCGCAGCTCCGGCGGGCGGCCGAGACGGCGTACGAGAACGCCTTCGCCGAGGCCAGCGGCGGCCTGAAGGACGGCACCCTGCTCCGCGGCGAGGTCCTCGCCCGCTGGGAGGATTGCATGGTCGGCGGCGAGCTGCGGCCACGCCGGGGCGGGGCGAAGGCGGCCAAGGGCGTAGCCAGGAAGGGCAAGCGGGCACGCCGCGGGCCTTCGCGGTCGGCGGCGCTGAATGCCGCGCTCCGTTCGGCCATCGAGTCCTACATCGTCTCCGTCGCGGACCGGGCGGCAGAGACCGTCGAGGGGAACTGGCGCGCCGATCCGGCCGGGGCCGCGCTGCTCGCGGACGCGGCCGCCGAGCGCGCTCGCGACGTGCGCGCGAAGCAGGTGTTCGAGTCCGTCTTCGGGCCCGCCGGGCAGAGCGGCGGCGGCGGCGACCCGGCCGACATGGACATCAAGACCGCCGACATGATCACCGCCGCCGACGGCGCCAAGACCTCGGCGTTCAGTCGTTCCTCCCCGGACCTGGCCCTGCGCTCGGCACGGGCGGTCGGCGCGTGGCAGGATCATCTGACCCGGCTGGCCGAAGGGGAGGATCTGCGGCCTGCGGTCCGGCGGGTCTCGTTCGACGGGGAAGCGCTGAGCCTGGTAGTCCTGGTGGCGATGCTCGGCGAGGCCGTGCCCGCCGGGGCAGGGTCCGTGGCTGTGGCGCCGGGCGAAGCCGGCGGCGGCAGCGTCTACACCGAGCCCCGGGAGATGCTGACGTCGGTGTTCGGCGCGATGATGCTGACCGAGATCTTGGCCAAGGCGCGCGCCGACCTGACCGAACGGGTCCGGCTGCTCCTGGATGAAGAGCTGGTCAGGTTCGTCGAGGTGATCGACGCGGCCGGGGACTGCGACGACGTCGCGGCCATCCGGCTTTACCAGGCGGAATTCTCGCTCGAGGCGGTTAGGTGACAGCGAACACGATCGGGGTGAGCGGGCTGGCGTATTCGCGGCTGCCCGCCAGGCTTACCTCGCTCCAGGAGCTGACCAAGATCGGATCAGCAAGAA
>DATBKU010000024.1:0-8785 GCA_036555725.1 Streptosporangiaceae bacterium
GTGTCTCAAAGTCGGCGTCCGTAACGAGCGGCGGCCAGGTGCGTGCATCGCGGGGGCGGAGGAGGGAGTCGGCCCGGGTTTGGCCGTCGACCGACGACAACCTCGTGAGGTGCGTGCCTGGGCGTCGCGCAGCAGGACAGCCGGCTTTGAGACACGCACACCTAGTCCGTCCTCACGCGGTCCGTCCTCACAGCGGACGTCGCCCGGCGACCGCTCGGCCGGAGCTGCCCTCACTGATCGCTAGTTCGTTAGGCTGCGCCGTCACCGCACCACTGATCGTGACCGCGACCACTGCAGCGATCGACAAGAAGGTGCGGACGGTGTGGAACAGTTCCCAGCGTGACTGGGTAGATCGCCAGTCGCCCGGCAGGGTCGCGGCTGTCCAGGCTTTGATCTGGTTATCGATCGGCACTTCGACCGCCAGCGTGATGACCAGCGCAGCGATCATGAGCAAGAACCCGGCCAGCAACCACCAGAACCCCGGCGCGCGCCGATCCCGCCATCGCAGCGCCAGGGTGACGAGTGCGCTCAGCAGGGCGAGCGGCAGCAGGACCGCCATGGGCGTCCCCAGGTTTTGGATCATCTCGTGGCCGACGGCGATAAAGGTCTCGGCTGACAGCTGGTCCATGGTGCGGCTCAGGGAGAACCAAGTACCCCAGAACACGCCCATCACCAGGGCGAACAGCACAATCGTCGTGCCTTGGGCAACGCGTACCTTCACAGTTCGCTCCTTCGCCAATCATTAGATTGACTCTAAAAATAGAGCAGCTCCAAGTTTATGCTAGGTTCTCCCTGAAATGGAGATGGGACTGCGCGAACGCAAGAAGCTGCAGACCCGCCAGCTGATCGCCGAGACCGCGTGGCGGCTGTTTGCCGACCGGGGCTTCGAACAGGTGACGGTGGCCGAGGTCGCCCGTCAGGCGCAGGTCGCCGTTGCCACCGTGTTCAACTACTTCCCCACCAAGGAGGACCTCTTCTACTATCCGCTCGACGCCTTCGGAGCACGCCTGATCGACACCGTCAGCGACCGCACCGAGGGGGAGCCGGTACTGGTGGCCTGCCGGCGTTACATCCTGGAGTCCAGCGGGCTGCTCGCCGACGTCGAAGCGGGCGATCCCCAAGCGCTGGAGCGATTGCGGACCCTCAACCGCGTGATCGCCGCCAGCCCGGCTCTGCTGGCCCGCGAGCAGCGAGCACTCACCGGCACCGCCGACGCCCTGGCCGCCCTACTCGCCGCCGAGACCGACGCCCCCGCACACGACCTGCGCTCCCAGGCCGCGGCGAACGCCATCATCGGCGTCCAGCGCGCACTGATCGACTACACCCGCAGACGGATCCTGGCCGACGAACGGCCCACCCAGATCGCCGCCGACGTAAGCAGGCTCGGCCACCATGCGTTCGCCCTGCTCGAACACGGCCTCGGCGACTACGCCACCAAACCACCCCGCCCAATCCAGGCGCCGACGGCAATCGGCGGCACCACGGACACCGACGGCTCAACGGAAGCCTGAATGCTCGCTTGCGTGAGCCGTCAGCGTAACCACTCCAGCTGCGCCGGTTCCGCCATCACCCTGGAAGACCAGCATGGGCACCTCCGCCGGCGTCGACGTATGGCCGGGGCAACTCGGCACATTGATGGCAGGGGTTCAGGGTGACAGCGCTGTACCCCCGGCTGGGACGAGACGATCAGGCCCGGGCGTGCAGGGTCGTCTACGCCGAGGGGTGTATGCGGGAAGCCCTCCGCGATATGACGACGGCGGCCGTGACCGTCTCCGAGGATGGTGCGACGTCAGCGTCGTCGGAGGGAATCATGGGAAGCCAATACCTTGGCTTCGGGGGTGGCGTCGCCCCGAGTTTCGGGCACCGGCGCAGTGACCCGGGTGAGGCCGTCGCGGTGGCCGGCGGCGTTGTGCAGGTGGTCGGCGTGGTCATCGTGCTGGATTTCTGTGCGGCGGCGATCCGGGAGGCGTTCCGCGGCCGTGCGGGCGGGACGCACACCGGCCGCCAGGCCGTCTGACAGGGAGCGCTGATGCCGGAGGATGTCACGGGGGCCGGCGAACGGCCCGGCAAGGTCCCTGCCGCGGATCCGGGCGAGGCGCGGCGTCCTGCGTGTGGGGCGGCGCGGACCGGAATGCGGATGCGATGGCCGCGTCGTCGTTCGGATGGGCCGAGGCCGACCCGGCGACGGACATGGGTACGGCGGCTGCTCGCGACCGTGCTGGTGCTGATCGTCACGGCCACCCTGTTCAGTTTGAGCTATAACGCGGCGACGGCCGGCCGCGCCGGCGAGCCCGCGGGCCTGCGGTTCGTGTCGGCCGACGGGATTCGCACGCGGTACCGGCAGTGGGGCAGCGGCGGGCCGCCGGTCGTCCTGGTGCACGGCTTCGCCGAATCGGCCGACACCTGGAACCGGGTCGCCGGCCTGCTCGCCGCCCATCGCCGGGTGTACGCCCTCGACCTGACGGGCTGGGGATATAGCCAGCGGCGCGGGCCGTACGACGCTGAACACGAGGCGGCGCAGCTTCTCGGCTTCCTCGACGCCTTGCACCTGGACCGCGCCACGCTCGTGGGGCATTCCACGGGTGCGGCGGTGGCGGCCGCGGCCGCGCTGCGGGCTCCCGGTCGCGTCGGCGGGCTGGTGTTTCTCGATGGGGACGGACTGGACACCGGTGCCGGGGCCGGCGCCGGTGACCTGCAGCGCGTGCTGCCCAACCCCTACCGGACGACCCTGCTACGGCTCGCCGTCCGGTCGGACTGGGTGATCCGCCAGATCTACGGCTCCCAGTGCGGTCCGGTCTGTCCCCGGCTCGATGGCGCCGGCGTGGACCAGTGGCGGCGACCGTTGCAGGTCAGCGGTGCCGAACACGCACTGTGGAGCATGCAAGCCATCGTGGGGCTGCCCGCCACTCGGCTGGCCGCGCTGAGAGGGGTGGCTGTTCCGAAGAAGGTGGTCTTCGGAGCCGAGGATGACGTGTTCTCCCGCTCATCGCCGTACGACACCGCGAAGCTGATCGGCGCCCCGGCCCCGACCGTCATCCCCGGCGCCCGCCACCTGTCGTTCATCTCCCACCCCGACCAGGTCGTAGCCGCGATCACCACTCTCCGCTGATCACCGGGCGGCGAGGTGTGGGCGTGAGTTCCAGGACAGCCACGGGCCAAGATCCCGGCATCGGATGTGCCCTACCGACAGGGGAAAGCTCATTTGCGGTTCAGGGCATGAACTCGATTTCGGGGTAGCGCGGTGACGGCTTGGACAGCAGGTGGTCGTCGTGGTGGCGCAGGTGGAGGTCGAAGAAGGCGTTCAGGTAGGCGCGCTCGGCGGTGACGGCCCGGTCGGCGTTGATGGTGCCGATGTCTGTGGTCAGGGCGGCGACCACCTCGGGTGGGATCGGGAGCGCCGATTCTAGCTGTTGCGCCAGTGGGGCCAGGTCGGTGTAGGTCTGGTGCCCGGAGTCGCGCAGGCGCAGGTCGAGGCGCCAGCCGCGTAGGTGTGACCAGAACTGGGCCCAGGTCCGGTCGGTGTCGCGTCCGTGGTTGGCGTTGCTCATCAGCAGGAAGGGGCGATCAAGGCCGGTGTTTGCGGCGGCGCCGTTGATGCTGCCGTCCAGGTCTACGCCGGCCCGGATACGGTGATCTTGCGTCATTGTCTCGGCGGCAGTGTCACCGCCGAGTGAATGTCCGTACATGCCGGTCGCGGAAAGATCGAGGGAGCCGGGCAGGCCATGGGGCAGCCGGCGGTGCTCTGCGTCGGGGTTTCCCCCGGCGTTCAGCGTGGCCAGTTCGTCGAGTACGAACCTGCTGTCGTCTTGGCGGACACCCAGCGCAGCGGCGACGTCATCATCGGTTGGCCGGGCCGGTTGCCTGCTCAGCTCCAGCCGGCCGCGGGGGAACTCCACGACCTGGGCTTCGTGGGTGTGGTCGATGGTGACGACCACATACCCGCGGCTGGCCAGGTCCTCGACCAGAGCAGTGCCAAGTTCGCGCACCGCGCCGTACCCCGGGGAGAACAGCACCACTGGGTGGCCGCGGCGGCGCGTCTGGATGGGGGCGTCCCGATAGGCATGGGTTACCGGGAAGTCGACGTTGTGCAGCGGGGTCTGCAGATCTTCGCTGGCCTGTCGCCTAAAGAGCGCCGTCGCCGCCGGTGGAAGCCAGGCAGCGCGCCGGTAGCCATGCGTCTGCCGGGTCGGATACCACAGGCTGATCATCAGTTCCCGTGGCGACGGCGGCGACGTCCACGGATCCGTACGTGAATGGTCGATCAAATGCAGCGACGTCGTTCCGATCCGCTGTGGGCCGGTCGGCGCCGGCAGGGTCAGCTGCACCCGGCCGCCTTGACGCATGTCAGCCGTCGGCGGGGTCTTCGTCGCTGGAGCGGCGCCGCCGGCATGACCGGCCGCGGCGGCCGTCCCCGCGGTGGCGAACAGGAGTCCCGCCGTCCCCGCCGCAGCCAGCGCCGTTCGGCACATCGGTCGGCATCTCATTGCGCCCATTCGGCTCCTCCAGCGACGGTCGAGGATGCAGTTCGTCCACTGAGCCTGACGTCACGACGGCGACGGCGACAGGCCGTGCGCGCGATCTCAGGGCACGACCGGGGACATCCCCGACGCGCTCTCCGGGGAGAAGACCTGAGTCGCTTCGGGGTCGGTCGAGGTCGAATTTGGTCAGCCCGGTGACGCTTATGGCCGTCAGGCGAGCGTGCCGGATGTATTTGTTTCGGATCGGTACTCCGGTGAGCTGGGTCTCGCGTCTTTGTGCAGAAACCTTTTCGGGGTTCTCTTGAGAAGGGACCGCTCATGCGTATCGCGCGGCTGGCAGTTGTCGTGGTCGCTGTCAGCGGCATGGTGGCGTACGGCGCCGTGTCCGCGGTCGCCACCTCGGCGCCGACACCGAGCATTGCTCCATCCCAGATCCGTGCGGGCGAGGTCGTCACGGCCACGGTGACCGACTGCGACCCACCGGAAGGGGGCGGCGCGTACATCGAGTCCGAACCGCTGCTCACCTCGGGAGTGGGGACTCTGCACGCCGTCGACGGTGAGCCCGGCATGTGGCGTGAAAGCTTCGCGACGAATCTGGACTTGGCACCTGGGACGTACGCGGTTCACTTCTATTGTGGCGAGGAACAGATCAGCCCGGTCTTGACGGTCACGGTCGTCGGTCCGGTGCCCAAGTTCACCGCCGAGTTCACGCCACACAAATTCTTCCCCGGTGACCGGTTGACGCTCACCACCAATGGTTGCCACGCGGTTCCTCGGGTCGCCGACCTGGACCATGTGTTCACCGCCCATCTCGACCCGCACCCGATCGGCCTCACCCGGCATCGGGGCAGCGCGGTGACAAGGGAATCGATCTCTTCGACGTTGGTGTACATCCTCACCGTCACCTGCCCGACCCTGGCCCACCTCACCTTCACCCTCACGCCGGGCGAAAGAATCACCACGCATCCGCCGGGCGGCAGCGGCGGTCACACCGGCGGACAGACGAGCGTCGTGCCCGTGGGCGGGGTCGAGACCGGGGACGGCAGCAGCCTGCGCGGGAGCACAAGACCGACGCTGCCATCGTCGCGTCGCCCTCGCGCTCATGACCGGATCTGAACCGGTGCTCGTGGGAGTCCCCTCGTCGGGTCTGTCCAATTAACGGACACCCCTCTGTTCAGATCTGTTCAGAGCGGCCTGACACAGAGAGGTGCCGAAAACCGTACATTCCCCCGATCCGGCAGCGCCCCCGCGCACGCTGTCGGCGTCGGGTACGCGGCCGTACGAGAGCGGGGCCGCCTGGATCGCGAGAGAAGGGGTTGAGCCCGGCTGGTCACCCGGCCGCGCCGGGGCCGGGCAGCGGGTCGATGTCGCCCGCGTGCATCGGCTCGCCGCAGTGCGCGCAACGTAGGTCGACGGCGCTGATCTGGCCGCACGCGTGATGGCGGTAGAGCACCGGCGGGCCGGCCTGGCCCGCGAGCCACTTGTCTCCCCAGGCGGTCATGACCAGGAGCAGGTCGACGAGCTCGGCCCCCTTGGTCGTCAGGCGGTATTCGTAGCGCGGCCGCCGGTCGTAGGGGTGGCGTTCGAGCACGCCCTGATCGACGAGGTGATTGAGACGCTCCGTCAGCACCTTGCGCGAGATCCCGAGGTCGGCCTGGAGCTGGTCGAACCGGTTCATCCCGGCCCACACGTCACGCAGGATCAGCGGCGACCACGGCTCGCCGATCACGTCGAGTGTGCGCGCGATGGAGCAGGCCATCTCCGCGAAGTTGGTGCGCTGCATGACATGCAGTCTAACTAATTGGAGTTCCCTTACGGAACTTCGCATGCTACGGTTACGGAGTCTCTTAAAGGAACTCGAAAGGATCGTGGAGATGAGCAAGGTCTTCAGCGCACTGGCGGTCTCGGTCGACGGGTACATCACCGGTCGCCGTCCTGGTCCTGGGCGGGGGCTCGGCGAGGGCGGGATGCTGTTCGACTGGTACTTCGACGGCGACGTCCCCAGCGAAGTGTTCGACGGCTTCAGGCTCAGCGAGCCCAGCGCGCGGGTCTTCGACGCCATCGCCCGCCGCGTCGGCGCCAGCGTGGCCGGCCGCAACACTTACGAGGACTCCGACCGCTTCGGCGACGGCGGGGGCCCGCACCCGACCGCGCCGCTCTTCGTCCTCAGCCACCGGCCAGCACCGGCGATGACCGGCCGCCAAACCCTGATCACGACCGGGATCGAGGACGCGATCGCGGCGGCCCAGCAGGCGGCCGGCGACAAGGACGTCGCGCTCATGGGCGGCGGGGTCGTGACCGAAGCCCTCAAAGCGGGCCTCGTCGACGAACTGATCCTGCACCAGGTGCCGGTCCTGCTCGGCGCCGGCCGCCCCTACTTCCAGGAACTGCCCAAGCATCTGCGGCTGCGCCTCGTCGAAGCCGTGCCCGCCCCGGGCGTCACCCATCTTCACTACGAGGTCGAGCGATGATGGCGTCACCGGCGATCCGGTACGCCGTCGCGTATCGGCTGCCGGGCGGGTCTCTCCGCCGTCGCCGCCGGATCGCGGGCCTGGGCTATGTGGGCCGGGTGCGGTCCGCGCCGACGGCGACGCCGACGATCGTGCAGGACTCGGTGCCGTGGTTGCGCCAGGCGTGCCTGGTGCCGTTTTGGATGACCACGTCGCCCGCCCGCAACACCGTCTGCTCGCCGTCGTCGAGCTCCAGCGTGGCCTCGCCCGAGACGATCAGGACGTAGTCGATGCTGTCGGTGGTGTGCATCCCCGGGGCGGCGGGCTCCATTGCGGCCCACGCGCCCGGCATCTGCCGCTCCAGCTCGTCCAAGGCCCCGGCCATATCGACATCCGGAGGTAGCACCAGCTCACCGGGCGGGAACGTGTTGATCATGAAGCGCGATCCATCTCGGGGCGGGAAGTACGCCGTGGCGCGGCGCGGCGAGCCGTCGTCCGGAAACGTGGGTCGCTCATCCCGGCCCCACAACCGGTAGGCCGCACAGCCGGGCATCAGCTCGGAAGTGATGGGCTCGACATCACGGTCGTCGACCACGCGGGCCTTGCCCTCGGCGTCGTGCCCGGTGACCACTCGGCGAATCGTCATGTGCCCCATCCGATCTCTCCTTAGTACGGCAGCGTATTGATACTGTAGCGTATTAATACGCCACCGTATCTTTCGCTCGCGAACCTTGCAATACCCCGGCGTATCCTGTTACCCGTGGTGAACGAGTCAACCCGGCTGTCCGCCCAGGACTGGGCACGAGCCGCACTGAAAGCGATCGCGGACGGCGGGCTCGCCGCGGTCGCGATCGAACCGCTGGCGCGGACACTCGGCGTGACCAAGGGCAGTTTCTACGCGCACTACCGGAATCGGGACGAGCTGATCACGGCGGCACTCGCGGAGTGGGTGCGAAGTCACGGCGAGGGAGGGCTCGCCGACTTCGCCGCAATCGCCGATCCGGCACGGAGGCTGCGCGAGCTGCTCACCACGGTCGTGCACGCCGTCCAGCCGCTGGCGCCGTCCGTGCACCTGAGCCTGCTCGGCGACCGCAACGACCCCCGGGTCAGGGACGCGGTTCGCCGGGTGAACCTGGCCCGGCTGGAACTCCTGGCCCGTACCTACCGCGAGCTCGGCCTGCCGCCGGACCGGGCGGCGTCTCGGGCACGCGTCGCCTACGCGGCCATCCTCGGACTGTTGCACCTGGCACAAACCGATCCAGACGCCCCGCTCTCCGCCGTACTCGCCGACGAGGCGACCGCGGTCTTCCTGCCGTCATGACGGAGCACGCCGGCTGAGGCCGGTCGGTGGGTCATCAAAGCCAGGTGCAAGAAGCCTCGTACGGGTTGTTCGACGGGGTTGTGCGGTGCCGGATCTGGGGCCCAGCCGTCCCCGGCACCTCCCACGGGCTGCTGGTGGAGAAGCCGGAGCGGTGCAACACGCTCATCATCGACTACCTGTCGAACGAGCCGGTACCCACCCTCGCCCCGATCCGCCGAGCGGCACCCTGACCCACATCTCCCGGCCTCCTGACGAAAGGCATCCCGCCGAGACATACCTGAGGAGTTTTTGATGAGGAAGATCTTCGCCTTCTTCGTAGTGACGGCCGACGGGTACTACGAGGGCCCGAACCAGGAGTTCGACTGGCCGAACGTTGACGAGGAGTTCAACGAGTTCCTTCCGCTCCGGCAACGTCCTCCTCTATTACCAGCCGGTCGCAGGTACCTGAGCTTTCGTACTGTCGACGGAGCCATCTCGCTGTCGGTACCCTGCGGTAGGCCTGTGATGGGGGCGGACATGGCCGATGAGGTGCGCAT
>DATBKU010000025.1:0-1718 GCA_036555725.1 Streptosporangiaceae bacterium
CGATGTTGAACATCCCGGCCCGGAAGGCCACCGCCACCGACAGGCCGGTGAGGATGAGCGGGGTGGCCTCGAACGCGGTGAGCGACAGCGGGTAGAAGATCGCCGCGATCGAGCCGCCGTGGAAGGCCGCCGAGATCGTCGCCGGGCTGAAAATCGAGCCCTGGAACAGCGCCACGTAGGCCGCGGACACCGATGACCAGGTCGCCGAGAGCGCGGCGCCCGGCGCGTAGCCGAACGAGGCCCAGGCGCGCAGCACCACCGGGTCACTCGCCACGATCAGCACGGCGCCGATCACCAGGGCCACGAAGACGGCCAGGATGACGATGACGGCCGTCTGCCCCTCGGTCACCGCCTGGATGATCGCGCTGCCGGTCAGCCGGCCGCGCGGCTGGCTGGGCGCGGGCGGGCCGGTGCCGTCGGCGGTGGCGGTCGCCGCGGTTACCGCGGGCTCGGCCGAGGGTTCTGGCCCGTGCTGATCAGTCATGGCTGCTTGGCTCCTGCACTGGCGTCTCCGGTCCGCCCCCCGGTCCGCCCGGCCCGCTCCCCGGGTCAGAGCCGTTGGATCCGCCTCCCGTGCTGCCGGCCATCAGCAGGCCGAGTTCCTGCTCGGGGATGGTGGGCGGGCAGAACGCGACGATCCGGCCCTCGTACATGACGGCGATGCGGTCGGCCAGGGCGTAGATCTCGTCGAGCTCGGACGAGACGAGCAGCACCGCCGCGCCCTCGTCCCGCTGGGCGACCAGGCGCTTGTGCACGAACTCGATCGAGCCGACGTCGAGGCCCCGGGTCGGCTGGCTGACGAGCATCATCTTGACGTCCCGGCCCATCTCGCGCGCGACCACGACCTTCTGCTGATTGCCGCCGGACAGCGTCCCGGCCGGCGTCTCCACCGACGTGGTCCGCACGTCGTAGTCCCGCACCCGGGTGGCCGCCGAGTCCCGGATGGCGGAAAGGTTCAGCGCGATTCCGTTGGCGTACGGTGGCCGGTCGTAGACGTCGAGTACGAGGTTGTCGGCGACCGAGAAATCGCCCACGATGCCGTCCTCCGACCGGTCCTCCGGGACGTAGCCGATGCCCGCCCGCAGCCGGTCGCGGGTCGAGGCGTGGCTGATGTCCACGCCGTCAAAGTGCACCGAGCCGGTGGAGGGCCGCAGACCGATCAGCGCCTCGGCCAGCTCGGTCTGGCCGTTCCCCTGGACGCCGGCCACGCCGAGGATCTCGCCTGCCCGCACGTCGAACGACACGTCACGCACCGACTGCTCGCCGCGCTCCCCGTGCACGGTCAGGTCCTGGACGTCGAGCACCACCTCGCCCGGCCTGGCCGCCTCCTTGCTCACCCGCAACTGGACCGACCGGCCGACCATGAGCGATGCCAGCTCGACGCTGCTGGTGCTCGGCGGGCGCTCCCCGACGACCTTCCCGCGCCGGATGACCGTGACGTTGTCGGCGATCGCCTGGACTTCCTTGAGCTTGTGCGAGATGAAGATGATCGACCGGCCGCCCGCCCGCAGCTCGCGCATGATCCGGAACAGGTCCTCGGTCTCACCGGGGGTCAGCACGGCGCTGGGCTCGTCGAGCACGAGCACGCTGGCGTCGCGGAGCAGCGCCTTGATGATCTCGACCCGCTGCTGCACCCCGACCGGCAGGTCCTCCACCAGGGCGTCGGGGTTGACCTGCAGGCCGAACCGCTCGGACAGCTCGAGCACGTCGCGGCGGGC
>DATBKU010000026.1:0-2448 GCA_036555725.1 Streptosporangiaceae bacterium
CGCCGTCGGCCAGCCCGGCCGCGACCGAGGCGAGCTCGCCGAGCAGCGGCCTGCGCGGCGGCGGTGCCCCCTCCCGGCCGTCCGGCCGGGCCGGGCCGAGCCGGTCGCGGGCCATGGTGGCCGCGACGAGGCTCGCCGCCACGTAGCAGGCACCGCCGAACAGCAAGGTGATCGCCGCGCCGCGCTCGGTGTTGCCGGTGGCGACGTTGAGGCCCAGGGCGACGATGCCGCCGATGGTCGCCGAGATGCCGCCGATGGTCGGCGACACCGAGTTCGCCATCACCAGCTTGTCCCCGGCCACCACGTGCGGCAGCGCGACGGAGAGCGAGGACAGGAAGAACCGGTTCACGGCCAGGACGAGGAGCACCGCCACGTACAGCGCCGCCCCCCGGTTGCCCAGCGCCATGGACGCCGCGGTCAGCGCCACGAAGACCGACCGGACCAGGGCGGACCAGACCAGGATCTGGCGCCTGGACCAGCGGTCGATGAATACCCCGGCGAACGGGCCGATCAGCGAGTACGGCAGGTAGAGGACGGCGAAGGCCGCCGCCCCGGCCGCCGGGCTGGGGAACGTGGTCGCGTTGAAGAACACGTAGGTGCCGACGCCGGCGGTGACGATGCCGTCACCGGCCTGCGAGACTAGCCGGGTCGCGAACAACCGACGGAAGTCGCGCCCGGCCAAGACCTCGCGCAAGTCGGCCCAGACCGCTGACTTGGACCCGTTGGCCACGCCTCCAGCTTAGAGGGCGCTCCGCTCAACAAGCGCGGCCGCGGGCCGGGGACGTTATCGGGCGACTTCGCCGAGGATGAACTTTTCGACTAGGTCCCGGCATACGTCGTCGCCGTACTGCTCCGGCGGCGACTTCATGAAGTACGAGCTGGCCGAGATCACCGGCCCGCCGATGCCCCGGTCGAGGGCGATCTTCGCCGCGCGCACCGCGTCGATGATGACGCCCGCGGAGTTGGGCGAGTCCCACACCTCGAGCTTGTACTCCAGGCTGAGCGGCACGTCGCCGAAGGCGCGGCCCTCGAGCCGGACGTAGGCCATCTTCCTGTCGTCCAGCCACGGCACGTGGTCGGACGGGCCGATGTGCACCGCGGCGCGTTCCATCTCGTGCGGGACCTGGGAGGTCACCGCCTGGGTCTTGGAGATCTTCTTCGACTGGAGCCGCTTGCGCTCCAGCATGTTCATGAAGTCCATGTTGCCGCCGAAGTTCAGCTGGTAGGTGCGGAGCAGCTCGACCCCGCGGTCCTCGAACAACTTGGCCAGCACGCGGTGGGTGATGGTGGCGCCGACCTGGGACTTGATGTCGTCGCCGATGATCGGGACGCCGGCCTCGGTGAACCTGGCGGCCCACTGCGGGTCGGAGGCGATGAACACCGGCAGCGCGTTCACGAAGGCCACGCGCGCGTCGATGGCGCACTGGGCGTAGTAGCGGTCCGCCTGCTCGGAACCGACCGGCAGGTAGGAGACCAGGACGTCGGCGCCTGCCTCGCGCAGCACCTGGGCTACGTCCGCGGCCGGCTCGTCGGATTCGGTGATGATCTCCCGGTAGTACTCGCCCAGGCCGTCCAGGGTCGGCCCGCGCTGCACCGTCACGCCGGTCGGCGGCACCTCGGCGATCTTGATGGTGTTGTTCTCGCTGGCGTGGATGGCGTCGGCTAGGTCGCAGCCGACCTTCTTGGCGTCCACGTCGAAAGCGGCGACAACCTCGACGTCGCTGATGTGGTACGGCCCGAACCGGACATGCATGAGGCCGGGAACGCGGGCACCGTCGTCGGCGTCCCGGTAGTACTCCAGTCCCTGCACCAGGGAGCTGGCGCAGTTGCCCACCCCAGCAATGGCGATGCGCACCTTACCCATCAGGATGACTCCTTCTCGGAAATGTTGTCGTGTCCGCTGGCCTGCCGCTCAGATGCGATCAGCTCGTTCAGCCACCGGACTTCCCGCTCCACTGATTCCAGGCCATGGCGCTGCAATTCCAGGGTGTACCGGTCCACACGCTCCCTGGTGCGCGTGAAGGCCGCCCGGATGGCCTCCATCCGTTCCTCGAGCCTGCTGCGCCGGCCCTCGAGGATCCGGAGCCTGACGTCGGCCCTGGTCTGCCCGAAAAACGCGAAGTGAACGCCGAACCCGTCGTCTTCCCATGCCGCCGGACCGCCCTCGCCAAGGAGGTCGGCCAGCCTCTCTTTGCCGTCGGCGGTCAGCCGGTACACCTTCAGTGACCGGCGCCCCGCCCGCGCCCGCGCCGTCCCGGCCGGGGCGGGCGGCTCCGGCTCGTCCTGCTCCGCCGCGATCAGCCCGGCGTCCTGAAGCTCGTGCAGGCAGGGATACAGCGACCCGTAGGAAAGCGCGCGAAACGCGCCCAGCACGGTGTACAGGCGCTTGCGCAGCTCATAGCCGTGCATCGGCGTTCCGTTGAGGAGCCCGAGCACGGCTAGCTCGAG
>DATBKU010000027.1:0-3625 GCA_036555725.1 Streptosporangiaceae bacterium
CCGCCGCGCTGACGGTCGGCGAGCGGACCGCGACGTTCGCGGCCGTACCGCTGGTCCCGCCGCTGGACCAGGTCTCGGACTTCCGTTCGCTGATCTACGACATCGAGGACGGCCGCCTGACCGCGAGCCAGGCACACGAGCGGCTGGACGCGCTGACCCGCCGGCCGCCGCGATTCTCCAAGGCATGGCAGGTGGTGGGCCTTTGCCTGTTCGCCACCGGGTTCGGGGTCTCCGTGCAGGCCACGGGCCAGGAGATCGCCGCCTCCGCGGTCCTGGGATTGCTCGTCGGGCTGATCGCGGTCGCCAGCCAGGACCGGCCGCGGCTGACGATCGTGGCGCCGTTCGTCGCCTCGGTCGTCGTCTCGACGATCACGCTCATCGCCTACAAGCACGGCTGGATCGACGGCGGCCCGATCCAGCTCATGGTCCCGTGCCTGTTCTTCTTCATCCCGGGCGACGCGATCAGCGCGGCCATGCTCGAGCTGGCTGACGGGCGCATCACCGCCGGCGCCACGCGGCTGATCTTCAGCGTCGCACTGCTGCTGGTGCTGGCCTTCGGCGCCCTGGTGGCAACCGTGATCGTCAACGTCCCCGAGAGGTTCCTCTTCGACGTCGAGGTCAAGGACACGCTCGGCTTCTGGGTGGCCTGGGGCGGCTGGGTCGTCTTCGCCGTCGGGTGCATGCTGACCTTCTCGATGCGCCCCGCGGACTTCCCCTGGGCGCTGGGGCTGATCCTGCTCACCGCGGCTGCCGCGCAGCTCGGCACGAAGGCGTCCGGCGAGGTCGTGGGCAACTTCGTCGGCGCCGTGGTGATGACCGCCACCGCGCTCCTGCTCGCCCGCTCCCGGCGCCGCCCGCCCGCCTACGTGCTCTACCTCGGCGCCTTCTACGTGCTCACACCCGGCTCACACGGGCTGCGCGGCTTTGAGACCTGGCTCGGCGGCCACCCCATCGAGGGGTTCAAGGGCGTCGGCGACATGGTCGCGCTGTTCACCGCGCTGGCGGTCGGCATGCTCGTCGCGGCGGCCGCCGTCCGACCGGAGAGGTCTGAGAGAGTTGGCGGCCCCGACTCCAGGAGCGAACGCGATGACACTCATCACGGGCACCGACTTCATCACGCTGGCCACGAGGGACTATGACGCCGCGGCCCGGTTCTACGGCGATGTGCTCGGCCTGCCGTTCTCCAAGCGCTGGGGCAACATGCCGGCCGGCGAGTTCGAGACCGGCAACCTGACCCTGGCCGTGATGCAGTCCGACGCGTTCGGGATCGAGTTCCGGGCCAACAATCACCCGATCGAGTTCCACGTCGACGACGTCGCGGCCGCGCGGACGGAGCTCGAGTCGCGCGGCGTGCAGTTCAGGGGCGAGATCCTCGACTCGGGCGTGTGCCACCAGTCGTTCTTCTCGGACCCCGACGGCAACGCGCTGGCGATCCATCACCGGTACGCGCCGAAGTAGGAGCGCGCCGGGCGGCCGCTGCGAGGTGTGGCGAGCGGCCACCCAGGTGGGGCGGCAAACGAGGTGAGGTGCCGTTCAATGGATTGCACGCCACACCTCTCCTCTCTTTGAAAGGCCCACCATGCATCGCAAGCTCATCTCCCTTGGCGCCGCCGCGGCCGTGGCGGCCACCGCGCTGGTTCCCGCCGGCGCGGGTGCGGCTGACAACGCCGCGACACCGCTGAAGGTCACGGGCGCCTACCTGTACGTCGATCACCTCGCCGGCAGCCACCAGGACTTCGTGCGCGTCGTGTTCCGCACCGCATCGGAGCTGCCGCGTCGCAGCGACGGCATGATCCACGCCAGCGTCTTCATCGACGGTGTCGGGCACTCGATCGCGACCGCGCGCAAGGGCGCGCCGATCTACACCGGCGCCTCGGAGATCAAGGGCCACTCGATCCCCAAGAACGTCGGCCCGGGCAAGGTCACGCGCGTCGGCGCGAAGGTCGGGCGCAAGTACACCGTGGTCATCGAGACCCGCGACGGCCAGAAGGTGACCAAGAAGCTCACCCTCCGCGCCGAGCGCAAGGGCGACGACTCCGGCAAGCCGCTCGTCTACTAATCGCATCGAACGTCCATTTCGTACCAACAGGGTTGTTACGTCACGGACGTTCGCGGCCACCGGCCTCAGCCACCGAGGGGCGACGCGGGAATCCGGGTCGCCCCTCGCACGTCCGGGATCCGCATCGCGACGTCGTCGACGAAGCACCAGCTCCAGTCTTCGCCGGGCTCGAGCGAGCGGATGATCGGATGGCCGGAGGCGCGGGCGTGGGCACTCGCGTGCCGGTTGGGCGAGCTGTCACAGCAGCCGACATGCCCACACTCCAGGCAGATCCGCAGATGCAGCCACTGGCCACCGGTGGCCAGGCAGTCCTCGCAGCCCTCGACGGCCTCCGGCAGCTCGGTGATCCGGACGTGATCGAGATGGGTGCAGGCCACGCCTTGATCCTACGCAGGCGCCGGGTCCGGCTTCTGACATGCGACTGCGATGATGCCCGCAATGACCGCCACCCCTTCCGCAGACACCATCGTTCTGATCCACGGCCTCTGGATGACCCCGCTCAGCTGGGAGCATTGGGTCGAGCGCTACGAAGCCGCCGGGCATCGCGTCCTCGCGCCGGCCTGGCCGGGCTTCGACCGCGACATCGAGGACGTACGCCGCGACACCGCGCCCTACGAGGGCCTCGGCATCACCGAGATCGCCGACCACTACGACCAGATCATCCGCGGGCTCGACACCGCGCCGATCATCATGGGCCACTCGTTCGGCGGGTTGATGACGCAGATCCTGCTCGACCGCGGGCTGGGCTCCGCGGGCGTGGCCCTCGACCCCGCAGGCCCCAAGGGCATCCTCGCCCTGCCGGCGTCGACGCTCCGGGTCGTCTGGCCGGTCCTCAACAACCCCGCCAACAAGAACAGGGCCAAGCCACTGACGCCCGAGCAGTTCCACTACGCGTTCGCCAACACGCTGACCGAGGAGGAGTCCAACGCGGTCTACGAGCGCTACGCCGTTCCGGGCCCCGGCCGCCCGCTCTTCCAGGCCGGCCTGGCCAACTTCAACCCCGGCGCCGCGAGCAAGGTCAACGTCAAGAACAACGACCGCGCGCCGCTGCTGATCATCGGCGGCGCGGAGGATCACATCGTCCCGCCCAAGACCTCGCGGACCAACTTCAAGCTCTACCACAAGTCCAAGGCCGTCACCGAGTACAAGGAGTTCCCCGGCCGCTCGCACTACATCGTCGGCCAGGACGGCTGGGAGGAGGTCGCCGACTACGCGCTGAGCTGGGCGACCAGCCACGCGAGGACGCCGGCGACGGCCTGATGCCACCGGTCTCCCGCGGCTTCCGTGGACGGCGGCCGGCGGTCGATCCCTCGCGGGTCCCGCCGGGGCAGTACGTCACCACCGACTTCCCGGTCCTGTCGGCCGGGCCGACGCCGCACACCCCGCTCGACGAGTGGAGCTTCACCCTCAACGGCTCGCTCGACCAGCCCGTGTCGTGGACCTGGGACGAGCTCACCGCGCTGCCCGGCGAACAGATCACCGTCGACATCCACTGCGTCACCAAGTGGACGAAGCTCGACACGGCGTGGACCGGCGTCTCGATCGACACGCTGCTCGACGACGTCG
>DATBKU010000028.1:0-57301 GCA_036555725.1 Streptosporangiaceae bacterium
CATCATGCGCTCTTGCGACTCGCTCATGAGGATTTCCTCGGGGAGCAGGGTCGCGTCGCGCAGCGGCACGTCGTCGAGCACCACCCGCATGCCGCCCGTGCCGGCGGCGGCCAGCTCGGTGGTCGCGCAGGAGACCCCGGCGGCACCGAGGTCCTGGATGCCCACGACGAGGTCCTCGGCGAACAGCTCCAGGCTGCACTCGATCAGCAGCTTCTCCATGAACGGGTCGCCGACCTGGACCGACGGCCGCTTCCGCCCGCGCTGCGCCTCGCCCCCTTGGCTACGCCCCACCGCCCCCGGGTCGTCGAACGTGGCGCTGGCCAGCACCGAGGCGCCGCCGATGCCGTCGGGCCCGGTGCCGGCGCCGTACAGGATGACCTTGTTGCCCGGGCCCGGCGCTGCGGCCCGCTGGATGTCCGCGTGCCGCAGCACGCCCACGCACAGCGCGTTGACCAGCGGATTCTGCAGGTAGCACGGGTCGAAGACGACCTCGCCGCCGATGTTGGGCAGGCCGAGGCAGTTGCCGTAGCCGCCGATGCCGGCGACCACACCCGGCAGCACCCGCTTGGTGTCCTGCGCATCGGCCGGGCCGAACCGCAGCGAGTCCATCACCGCGACCGGCCGGGCGCCCATCGAGATGATGTCGCGCACGATGCCGCCGACGCCGGTGGCCGCCCCCTGGTACGGCTCGACGTACGACGGGTGGTTGTGCGACTCGACCTTGAACGTGGCCGCCCAGCCCTGGCCGATGTCGACCACGCCGGCGTTCTCGCCCATGCCCACCAGCAGCGCGTCGGTCCGCGCCGCCTTCATGCCGAACTGCCGCAGGTGGACCTTCGAGCTTTTGTAGGAGCAGTGCTCACTCCACATGACCGAGTAGATCGCCAGCTCGGCCGAGGTCGGGCGGCGTCCGAGGATGGCGCGGATCCGCTCGTACTCCTCGTCTTTCAGGCCCAGCTCGGCGTACGGCTGCACCTGGTCGGGCGTGGCGACCGCGGTCTCGACCGTGTCGGTCATGACGCGTTCACCAGGCCCTTGACGATCGACGAGAAGAAGCCCAGTCCATCGGTCGTCGGGCCGGTCAGCGACTCCACGGCGTGCTCGGGGTGCGGCATCAGGCCGACGACGTTGCCCGCCTCGTTGCAGATGCCGGCGATGTCGTTCAAAGACCCGTTGGGGTTGACGTCGAGGTAGCGGGCGACGACCCGGCCCGCGGACTCGAGCTCGGCCAGGGTGTACTCGTCCGCGTTGTAGCAGCCGTCGATGTTCTTGATCGGGATGACCAGCTCCTGGCCGGCGGCGTACTCGCGGGTCCAGGCGGTCTCGGCGTTGTCGACGCGCACCCGCTGGTCGCGGCAGACGAAGGTCAGGCTGGTGTTGCGGGTCAGCGCGCCCGGCAGCAGGTGCGACTCGCACAGGACCTGGAAGCCGTTGCAGATGCCGAGCACCGGCAGCCCGTCGCCGGCGGCGGTCACCAGCTGCTCCATGATCGGCGCGAACCGGGCGATGGCACCGGCCCGCAGGTAGTCGCCGTAGGAGAAGCCGCCGGGCAGGACTACGGCGTCGACGCTCTGCAGATCATGATCGGCGTGCCACAGCGGTACCGGCTCGGCGCCGGCCAGGCGTACGGCCCGCGCCGCGTCGCGATCATCGAGCGACCCGGGGAAAGTGACCACACCAATGCGAGAACTCATCCGCCCCCCACCCAGGCTGCACCGCCGCCAGAGCTCCCGGCCTTCGGTGGCACAGGTTCAGGCGTACCAACCTACCTGCCGCTGTGCACCAGATCGTATTCCAGGCGGCGCAGTAGGGCTTCGTCGCGCCAGGTCAGCCGCTTCTCCAGGTAGACGACCGTGCCGCGCTCGGGCCCCGTGTCAAAGGTCACGTCGTCGACCAGGGCGCGCATGATCTTGATGCCGCGCCCGGACTCCGCCTCCGGCCGCGGATCAGCGGTCCGCGTGGACTCCCTGCCGAATGCGTCCCCCAGGCCCTGACCCTTGTCGACGATCTTCAACACACACCGGTCGTCGTCGACGCTCGCGAGCACCTCGTAGCGAGACGTCGTTTCCGCGTGCTTGACGACATTGGTGCAGGCCTCACAGGTGGCGACCAGGATGTCCGCGATGCAGTCTTCGGAAACACCCAGGCCACGCAATGCGTCGCCCAGAACTCGGCGGATCACCGGGATGCTCAGCGACTCACGCGGAAGCGCGAGGGAGAACTTCATGTCCACCGGGCACCTCTTGTCATAGCGAACCCCCGTGACCGAGGGCGCGCCCCGAGCTCCTCGAAACATCGACGAAACTAAGGCTTCCCCGAGCGAATCTTCCGTAATCGTTAGAGTGGCCGATCTTTATGTGATTGAGAGCGGCTCCTGGGACTCCTGAAGCGATGCCCGGCTTGCTATTCGACACGCAAGTCGAACGTCTCGATAACAGGGTTGGCCAGCAGCGTTTCGGCGATCTTGCGCACTCGCTCCAATGCGTCATCGTCGGCCGGGCCGTCGAACTCGACTTCGAAACGCTTCCCCTGCCGGACGCTCGTGATCCCGTCGAACCCCAGCTGCGGCAGCTTCCGGGCGATCGTCTGGCCCTGCGAATCGAGGATCTCCGGCTTGAGCATGACGTCGACGACGACGCGCGCCATGGCTCGCCCCCTCCGTGATTGCTGAACAGCAAGCGCGCTGATCAGGGATTTCCGGTACGGCAAAGAAGCGTACGACACTGAGCGTCACGAGATCGCGGCGCGGCTCGAGAGCGCCGATCGCCGACTTGTCCGCGATACATTTCAGTTTGCGCTCAGAGTCGCGCCCGTAACCCAGGAGTCATCTATGCGCGTCGAGGAACTCTCCCCGGTCGAACGCGCCCTCTGGGACGCGTTCCCACGGGGTGAATCCATCGACCTGTCGACTCATCACGAGGACGGGCCGGCGATGAGCGATCAGTGGGGCCCGGATCGGCTGGTCCGCGCCGACGTGCTCGTCGCGCTGTTGCTTGGTGCCGGCGAGGCCGAATCCGGCCAAGTCGCGGCCGTACGGCTGACCGGCGCGCGGATAACGGGCACCCTCAACCTCCGCCACGCAGAGGTGAGCGTGCCGCTGGCGCTGACCGGGTGCTCCTTCGACGAGCAGCCCCAGCTCCAGTGGGCCCGCATGCAGAGCGTGCAGCTGCTGCGCTGCCGGATGCCGGGGCTCGCGGCGTCAGGGGTGCGCATCGACGGTCCGATGTGGCTCGAGGGCAGCCGGATCGCCGGCGGGGTGTCGCTCGACAACGCGCACATCCTGGGGCTGCTCAGCCTGAGCGGCGCGCAGCTGGCCAACCCCGGCGGAGAGGCGCTGCTCGCCGACCGCCTCACGGTCGACGCCAACGTGTACTGCGACCGCGGCTTCGCGGCCGACGGCGAGGTGCGGCTGCCCGGCGCGCGCGTGGGCGGCCAGCTGATCCTCCGCGGCGCGCGGCTCGGCAACCAGCACGGCGACGCGCTGTACGCCAGCCGGCTGACCGTCGCCGCCAACATGTTCTGCGACGAGGGCTTCACCGCACAGGGTTCGGTACGGCTGCGCGGCGCGAAGGTCGGCGGCTACCTGTCGCTGCAGGGCGCCACGCTGATCCACCCGGGCCGGATCGCGCTGAACGCGGGCGACCTGGCCGTCGAGACCGACGTCCACTGCTCCGAGGGCTTCCAGGCGCACGGCGAGGTCGCGTTCGGCGGGGCCCGCGTCGGCGGCCGGCTGAGCATGTTCGGGGCCCGGCTGCACAACCCCGATGGGCGGGCGCTCAGCTGTGAGCGCGCGCAGGCCGCCGAGATCGACCTGCGCGCGGCCGAGCCCATCGCCGGCCTCGTCGACCTCTCCTACGCCCGCATCGGCCGGCTGCGCGACGACATGGCCACCTGGCCGACGGGCCTGCAGCTGGACGGGTTCGTGTACGAGACGCTGAACCCGCCACTGACCTCCAAGGAACGGCTGCAATGGCTGCGCCGCGACACCGACGGCTACCAGCCACAGCCGTATGAGCGGCTCGCGGAGAGCTACCGGTCGATCGGGCTTGACATCGAGGGCCGCTCGGTGCTGCTGGCCAAGCAGCGCGACCGGCGGACCACCCAGTCGATCACTCGCAAGGCCTGGGGCCTCGTGCAGGACGTGCTGGTCGGGTACGGGTACCGGCCGTTCCGGGCGGCGGCCTGGCTGATCACGCTGCTCGCGATCGGCACCGTGGTCTTCCACTTCAACCAGCCGCAGATCTTGGACAACGGCCAGCACCCGCACTTCAACGCGTTCCTCTACACCCTCGACCTGCTGCTGCCGGTCGGCTCGCTCGGGCAGGAGGCCCTGTTCGCGCCGAAGGGCATCTACCTGTGGATCGCCGACCTGCTGGTGGCCGCCGGCTTCGTCCTCGGCCTGACCGTCGCCGCCGGCGCCACGCGCGTCCTGTCCCGCGACTAGGGCGTGTCTCAACGTCGGCGTCCGTAGCGAGCGGCGGCCAGGTGGCTTTGAGACACGCCCTAGCCGGTTAGCTGGGTCGGCCGCTCAGTTGGGACGGAGCACGCGGGTGACGCCGGCGATCAGGGCGGTGGCGAGCAGCCAGCCGGCGGCGATGATCACGTAGGCGAGCCACTGCGTCCAGCCGACCGGGTCCCACGCGTCGCGCTGGCCGAACGCGCTGATCGGCACGAGCAGGTCGAGTGTGTAAGCGAACGGGTTGAACTGGGGCTGCTCGTCCGGCGGCTTGATCGCGTGCGGATGGTCGACGGCGAACACGATGGTGCCGACGGCCAGCAGCAGCGCAAACCACATCGCCGCCCGCGTGGGCCGGTAGCCGTACCCGACCGTGATGTCGAGCAGGCGGCTCCAGACCCGCGCCGTCAGGCCCTGCGTGGACCGGCGGGCCCGCAGCTTGGCCAGCTGCGCCCGGCGGGCGAGGATCTCGTGCCCGCCGCCCCGGTACCAGATGGCCAGCTGCTCGTACGGCTGCGGATGGAAGCCGCGGGGGTCGCGGTTCACCCAGCCGAGCCGATCGTCCACCCCGCTGCCGCGCAGCGACTGGTACACCAGGCCGTTCAACCGGAGTTCGGCCGGCCAGTGCTCGGGGCCGTCGAGCAGCACGCCGACCCGGGAGTAGACCAGCGACACCTCGCCGACGGCCTCCACCCACGTGAGGATGAGCTCGTCGACCTGCATGTGGCTCAGCTGCAGGGCCCGCCGCCCCGGCGCCTTGACGCTTGCCTGATCGAAGGAGAGCGTGCCGGTCACCCTGGCGCCACGCAGCTTGACGGTGCCGATCGCGGTGAATCCCCGGCTGCACTCCATCGCGTCCTCGACGATGATGTTCTGTCCGTCGAGCGCGTCGCGGCCCGGCGCGTACAGCGTCGCCCCGTATAGGAAGAACCCGCCGCCCATGCGGGCGCCGGTGAGCCGGGCGCCGCCGGTGATCCGCGCGTGCTGCCAGAACGTGCCGGCCTCGACCGCCAGCGCGCCGGCGTACAGGCCCCAGCCGTCGCGGTTCGTGATCACCGTGCCGTTCATGCGGAAGCCGCCGGTGATCCGGGCACGTACGAGCTTCACCTGACCGTTGATCACCGAGCCCGAGAGGCTGAGATACCCGTCCGTACGCAGCCCGCCGCCGTCGAAGCCGGGCAGCGCGCACGAGGCGAACCGGATCTGCCGGGCCTGCACGTTGGAGAAGTCCGGCACCTCGTCCAGCTCGCAGTGCTCGAGCCGGAGCTCACAGCCGACGGTGCCGCCGGAGATGTCGAGGCAGCCGGTGATGTGCGCACCGCGCAGCCGTACGGCCGCCACACAGCCGGGCTCGGGATCGAGGGCGCCGAGGAGCAGCCGGCCGAGCACTTCGGCGCGGATGGCGCGGTCGTCCGCGCCGGTGACGTCGACCCGCTCGCCGGTGGGATAGGCCGCCCACAGCCGTCGCTCGGGCTCGGTCAGCCGGAGCCCGGCCGGCTCGCGGTGCCGCTGCGCCCCGGGTCGGTCCCCGGGGCCCGGCCGGGGCTCGGGCTCTTCGGCGGCGCGCGGCGTGGGCCCGGCGAGCCAGCCCTCGTCGGTGAGCCAGGCGACCAGACGCCCCCATGTGTCGGTGTTCTCCGGCACCTTCTCCGGCACGGCCGCACCTTTCGACGAACGAAACCGCGGTTATCGTAGGGGCCCTGACGTGCCGCACGTAAGGCCTTCGGGCTCAGCCGCGGCCGGGCCACCAGAGGGTCATGACCGGGCGGCTGCGTGTTCCCGGCAGGTACGGCTCGTCTGGATCGGTCCCGAGCTCGCGCAGCGCCGCCGCGACGTCGCCGGCCCGGTCCGGTGCCAGGCAGAGCCGGGTGCGGACGACCTCGACGAGCCCGTCGAAGGTGCCGTACGGACCGTGCGTCGTGCGGGTCCACCATTCGTACGCGGGGCGCAGGCCCATCGCGGACGCGATCTCGTACACGTCGCCGGCCACCGGCCGCTCGGGGCGCTGGAGGCCGTGCAGCCGCAGCCAGAGCGGGTTCAGCGGCGCCAGCGGGTGGCGGCCGGTCAGCTCGACCACGACGCGGCTCCTGGCGTGCGAGGTGAGGGCTGCGAGGAAGGCGGGCAGCTCGGGCACGTTGTAAATGACGTCCTTGCAGACCGCCACGTCGGCCGCGCACGACGGCCCCGCGACTTCGGGCCACCGGCCCTGGACGCACCGCGCCCGTACGTCGTGGCGAGCCGCCCGCTCGGCGAGCTCGTCGAGCATGTCGTCGGACATGTCCACGCCGATCACCGAGCCGCCGCGGGCGACCGCGAGCGGCAGCCCCGCGGCGCCCGCGCCGGACCCCACGTCCAGCACGGTCCCGCCGACCGGCAGCGCCGCGAGCGCGAGGGCGTACGACGGCCCGCGCGGCGCCCGCAGTTCCGCGTCGGCGCGCCGGGCGAACAGCGCGGGCGACGTCGTCCACGGCGAGTCGGTCACCGCCGCCAGAATCTCATCAGGGATGGCCCACCCGGCGAGATCGTCCCGCCATCGGCCGGCGAGTTCGGTGAGCGTGAACACTCCACCAATTTCACATCAACGGGTAGCCGGGCGCACACGCCCCGGCGCCTGTGATCAGGTTTCGCCGGGCTCGGCGAGCGCCGCCATCGCGGCCCGGGCCCATTCGAGGCTGGCGCGGTGCACGGCGATGCCGTGATCGAGTGCCAGCAGTCCGTGCCGCCCCGGTGACTCGGACTCCGCCTCCGCCGCGGCGTACTCCTCCATGCCGGTGACGAAGCCGTCGAGCGCGTCGGCGAGGCATTTCAGAAAAGTGAGCACCTCTGTCCGCGGCAGCCGGTTCTCCATCATGGTGAAGCGCATCAGGTGCAGGCCGAGCTCGGGGGCGATGGATGCCGGGGCCACCGGCTCGCGCAGCCAGCCCAGGTGGGCGGCGTCGCCGGCCGCCGTCACGTGGTAAAGGCGCCGCCTGCGCCGCCCGCTGGACACCGACTCCTCGACGCGCAGCAGGCCACGATGCTCGAGGCGGCGCAGTGCGGGATAGAGCGCGCCGGGGCTTGGCTGGTACACGCTCGCGGGCGTGGAATTGAACAGTTTTTTCAGGCCGTAGCCCGAGCGCGGCTCCTCAGCGATGACTCCGAGCAGCACCTGCTCGAAATCGGTCAGCGGACGCCCTGCCGTGTCGGGTGATGCCATACTGCTCTTCCAATGAGTCGTTTCGACCTATAGCCTATACCTAGGATGACAGTCGCCACGGAAGGGGGCGCGTCGAGGTGCAGACCGTAAAGGTGCGCCGGAGCGGAATCTCGGCCGAGCAGGCGGCGGCGGCGATACGGTCCGGGCTCGGCAGCGACTACCAGGTCCAGGCCGACGGCAACGCCATACTGCGCGTCCGCAAGGGGCTCGCGCGCGCCAAGGTGAGCCTCCGCGGCGAGCCGGGCGGGACCGTTTTCGACGTCCGCGGCGAAGGTGTCGGGCTGCTGCTCTTCCACATCCCCACGAAGATGCTCAACGATCGCGGCATCGCCAAGCGCACGGCGGAGGCGATCGGCGAGGTGGAGGCGTTCCGTGACGACCGCTGAGACCCGCGCGCGGGGTTCCAGCGACGCGGAGGCCGACGTCGACACCAACGCCGAGCCCGCCGGATCGGAGGAGCCGGCGATCAACGTCCGTGGGCTGCGGATGAGCTACGGCTCCTACGAGGCCGTGCGCGGGATCGACCTCGAGGTGACCCGCGGCGAGATCCTCGCCTTCCTCGGCCCCAACGGCGCCGGCAAAACCACGACGACAGAGATCCTCGAAGGCTTCCGGGTGCGGACCGCCGGCGACGTACGGGTGCTCGGCACCGATCCGGCGGAGGCCGGGCCCGAGTGGCGTGCCCGCATCGGCGTGGTGCTGCAGACCAACGCGCCGGAGCGGCTGCTCACGGTGCGGGAGTGCCTGACGATGTACGCCGGGTACTACCCGCGCCCGCTCCCCGTCGACCGGGTGCTCGAGCTGACCGGGCTGACCGAGAAGGCCGACAGCCGCTGCGACCAGCTGTCCGGCGGCCAGCAGCGCCGCCTCGACGTGGCGCTCGCGCTCATCGGCGACCCAGAGCTGATCTTCCTCGACGAGCCGACGACGGGGTTCGACCCGACCGCCCGGCGGATGGCCTGGGACGTCATCTCCGGGCTGCGCGACCTCGGCAAGACGGTCTTCCTGACGACCCACTTCATGGACGAGGCGGAGGCGCTGGCCGACCGCATCATGATCCTGGCGGCCGGTCAGATCGTCGCGTCGGGCACCCCCCAGACCATCGGCGGCCGCGACGGCGACACGACCGAGATCTCGTTCCGGCTGCCGGCGGGCATGACGGCCGTGCAACTGCCGCAGCTGCCGCAGCTGCCGAGCCTGCTCGAGCAGCAGGCGCGGGCCGACGGCCGGGTGGAGATGACGGTCCAGGAGCCGGTCCCGGCACTGAACGCGCTGACCGCGTGGGCAATGGCCAACGAAGTGCCGCTGGCCGGCCTCACCGTGCACCGGCCGTCGCTCGAGGACATCTACCTGCGGCTCACCGCCGAGAACACCGGAGGGTCGCGATGAGCCCGGAACGAACCCGCCGAGCAAGCGGAGCGGCCGGCGAGGAACGAGCCCGTCCGCGCAGCGAGCGAGAAGGGTGAGCGACCAATGAGCGCGGCCTCACTCGTGGTCCACCAGGCGCGGTACGACCTGCGGACGTTCCTGCGCGATCCACGCGCCCGCGGGTTCACGCTTGCGATGCCGGTGCTGTTGATGCTGCTGTTCGGCTACATCTTCCGCGACGAGACGTTCGACTACTCCGGCGTCTCGATCCCCGGCGACACCTACTACCTCCCTCGCATGATCGTGCTGGGGCTGGCCGGGGCCGCGCTGTCCAATCTGGTGATCGTCCTGGTGGCGCGGCGCGAGACCGGCGCCCTCAAGCGGCGCCGGGCGACTCCGGTGCGGCCGACGGTGCTGATCGGCAGCGATGTGATCACGTGCGAGATCTCCACGCTGATCATCGTCGTCGTGCTCGTGGCCATCGGCTGGGGCGCGTTCGGCGTGCACCTGACCGCGGTGGGCGCGGGCGCGATGCTGCTGACCGCCGTGGTGGGCACGGCGGCGCTGTGCGGCGTCTCCTACGCGGTCGCCACGTTCATCAAGTCGTTCGACTCGGCGGCCCCGCTGGTCATGCTGATCATGTTCACTCTGAACGCGATCTCCGGGATCTACGTGCCGGAGAGCCTGTTCCCCGCCTGGCTGCGCGACGTCGCACAGGCGCTGCCGCTGCGGCCGCTGGCCCAGGCCATGCAGGCCGCGGTCGATCCCCGGATGAACGGCGGCCACCAGTTCGCCTGGACGGACCTGTTGATCGTCGTCGCCTGGGGCATCGCGGGCGCGCTGTTCGCCGTGCGCCGGTTCTCCTGGTTCCCCACCCAGCGCTGACCTGGTCTTAGCGGGGCAGCCCGGCCTGGTGGGTGAGCGCCATCCCGGCGACGATCCACTTGGCCGGCTCCACGGCGGTGACCAGCAGCCGGCCGCCATAGCCGATGCCGCTGCCGACGCGCTGCTGGGCGCGGTGCAACTGGATGAGCGATAGCGCGTTGCCGCTGTCACCCGTGTCGGCGACGCACGGCACGCTCTGCTCCCGGCGGACGCCGAGGTAGCCGCGGATCCGCTCGCTCAGGATCCCGTTGAGCTGCGGGGTCAGTACGTTCTCGACCGAGCTCAGCGGCCATCCGGTGACGGTGAGCAGTTCGTCGAGGACCTCCTGGGCGGCGCCCGGCACGTACCGTTCGATCGCCCCGAGGCTCTGCTCGCCCATCGGCTCCAGGCCGGTCGATCCGTCCGGAGCGGTGACGTACGGGGCGCCGTCGGGCCCGTACCACCGTACGACCTGACCGGGCGGCCGTCCTTTGGCGGTGGTGCGGACGAACAGGTGGCGCACCACCAGGCCGGGACGGGTGTCGTCGGCGTCCACCACCGCGGCGCCGCCGCCGTCGCCGGACAACGGCCAGCCGAGGAGATCGGCCGGGGTCAGCCGCCGGTCCGTCTTTCCGGTGGGCCAGAGGCTCAGGCAGGTGTCGGCGCCGATCACCAGGCCGCGGCGCAGCCCCGAGCGCAGCAGCGCCTGGGCCGTGTACAGGCCCTGCAGGGCGCCCGAGCAACCGGACATGAGCTGAAATGTCGGGATGCCGACCAGGCCGAGGCGCTCGGCGACCAGGGTGACCGTGGCCGGGACGAGGTGGTCCGGCGACGCGGTGGCGAGGATGACGAACTCCAGCGAGCCGGGATCGATGGCGCCGGCGGCCAGCGCCAGCTCCCCCGCCGCGGTGGCGAGGTCGCCGGTGCTCTTCGGTACGCCGACCGGGCCGTCCGGACGGCAGAAGTACCGGCTGCGGTTGCCGGTCATCCGGTCGAGCCACTGCTCCTGTGCGCCGAATCGGTCGGCGAGCTCCTGGTTCGTCACCGGGTCGCCCGGCAGCACTTCGCTGAGGGACACGAGTCTCACGCGTCGGTCCTAACTCAAGCCCGGGGTCGCGTTTCTGGGAAGACTGCGTAACTACAGCCAGACACGCTAGGTCGGCGGGCTAGAGCGCGGCTCGGGCGGCCGCCGGTACCGCTACCGGATCGGGTTCGCTACGGGATCCAGCCCGCCTCCTCGGCGATCCGGATGGCGTCGACCCGGTTCCGGGCGTTGAGCTTGCTCACGATGGTGGTCAGGTAGTTGCGCACGGTCCCGACCGACAGGTGCAGGCCCGCCGCGATCTCCGGGGCCTCGCTGCCACGCGCGGCCATCCGCAGCACCTGCAGCTCGCGCTCGGACAGCGGGTTCTCACCGCTGTCCCAGGCGGACAGCGCCAGCTGCGGGTCGATGATGCGCCGGCCCGCGGCCACTCCGCGCACCGCTTCCGCCAAACGCTCCGGCGGCGCGTCCTTGAGGAGGAAACCGGCGACATGCGCGGTGAGCGCGCGGCGCAGGGTGCCGGGCCGGCCGAGGCTGGTGAGGATCAGGGTGCGGCAGGACGGCAGCTCCTTGTGCAGCTCGGCGGCGGCGCTGAGGCCATCGAGATGGGGCATGTCGATATCGATGACGGCGACGTCCGGCCGGTGCTTCTTGGCCGTTTCCACGATCACGTCACCTCGCTCGACGCTGGCCACCACGGTCAGGTCGTGCTCCAGCTCCAGCAACGCCACCAGGGCACCGCGTACCATCGGTACATCTTCGGCGAGCAGAATTCTCAACGGCCGCAACACTCGTGCCTCGGCGTTCCTACCAGGCGCGCACCACGCCTGTCCACATAAAGGAGTGTACGGAGTCGAAACGCATGTTCGACCGAACGCCGAAAGCGCTTACCCGAATTCCTCGGCTCCGCACCGGAATTATGCAGGGCTTATGTGAACGGTTCCGCCATCGCGCTGCCGGATCCGGCCACTTTCGGCTGGTCAAAGAGGTACCGATCCTGTGCCCGGAGAAATCGGCCGATAACATTCAGTTACCTAATTCGGATCGCTTGAATAATCAATGAAGGATTGCACCGTTACCAGGCGTGGGCGGCCGGGAAGGTAAGACCCGGTACGGCACCTCGGCAACCAAGTGGAAGCGGCCGTCGTCGCCAATCCCGGCGGTCAGGGTGCCGCCGACCTCCTGCAGCCGCGATTCGAGATTTCCCAGCCCGCTGTCGTCGCCGGCAATTGGATTCCGCGGGGTCTCCGCCACCCCGTCGTTTACCACCTCCAGTCGTACGACCGAGCCCTCGTCGCGGGTCTGGATCTCGCAGCCGCGCACGTCGCTGTGCCGCAGCACGTTGGTGACCGCCTCCCGCAGCGCCATGGCCAGCACGGTGTCGAGGTTGCCCGGCAGCCCGTGGTCGGCGACCGCCAGCCGTACCTCGACCTCCGCGGCGCGCAACACGGCGCGCGCCGACTCCACTTCCGCGACCAGGGACATGTCCCGATAGCCGCTGGCCACCATCCGCACGTCCGCAAGCGCCTGGCGGGCGATGCCGAGCAGCACGCTCACCGGTTCGCGGGCGGCGCAGGACCGGCCGGGCAGCAGGTGGCAGGCCAGCTCGCTCTTCGACATGATCGCCGTCAGGCTGTACCCGAGCAGGTCGTGCAGGTCCCGGGCCACCCGCAGCCGTTCCTGCAGCACCGCGATCCGGGCCAGCTCGCCGCGCGCCTCGTGCACCTCGAGGATCAGACGGGACAGCAGACTCAGGCCGTGCACGATCAGCCCGGTCAGCAACGTGGAGATCGGCAGGTACACGACGTACTGCAGCGCCTGCCCGGTGGCCAGCGCCGCCCCCAGAGTGAACAGCGTGATCGCCGAGAAGATCACCCATCGCACCCGTCCCCGGACGAGCAGCAGCACCGACCCGCCGAAAAAGCCGCCGAGGCCGCCCCAGGGCACGCCGATCCAGGCGAGCGGGAGGTAGGAGGCGACCGCCTGCGCCGACAGCGTCAGCGTCTGTCTCCGCCCGGACCACCGCGGCGCCGCCTGCGACGAGTGGGCGACCTGGAGGGCGAACGCCGCCCCGAAGCACACCGCGTAGGCCGCCGTCCCCAGCGCGCCCTTGTGCAGTTCGGCGACGTTGATGAGGCCGACGATGCCGTACCCGACCAGCACCGCCAGGGTCGTCGCCCGGGCCACGCGCGGCGCCAGCCGGTACACGTCCCGGTCCTCGACGCCGTCCGGCTCCCGTGCCGGGGCGCTGGTGTCCGGCAACCGCACCGCGGCCGCCGTGGGAATCTCGGCGACCAGGTGGAACCGGCCGTCATCGCGGACGCGCGCCGTCAGCTCGCCGCCGACCGGCTGCAGCCGGGCCAACAGATTGCGCAGCCCACTGCCCCCGTACGCGAGCGCCTGGGTCTCGGACCTGGTGACGCCGTCGTTGACGACCTCGAGCCGCACCGTGCTCGCGGCAACACCCCTGTCATAAAAGGCGTGGATCTCGCAGTGCTCGGCCTTGCTGTGCCGCAGGATGTTGGTGACCGCCTCCCGCAGCACGGTCGCCAGGACGGTGTCGAGCGCCGGAGCGAGCTCGTCGTCCGGGACCTCGACGCTCACCTCCATGTCCGCGGCGCTGAGCACCGCCCGGGCCGATTCCGCCTCGGCGGCCAGCGACATGTCCCGATAGCCCTGCGCGACCAGCCGTACGTCGGCCAGCGCCTGGCGGGCGATGCCGAGAATCGCGCTCATCTCCTCCAGCGCCCGGCCCGGCTGGGTCGGCAGCAGCCGGTAGGCCAGCTCGCTCTTGAGGGTGATGGCGGACAGGCTGTACCCGAGCAGGTCGTGCAGGTCCCGGGCCACCCGCATCCGCTCCCGGGTCACCGCCGACTGGGCCAGCTCGCCCCGTGCGTCGTGCACCTCCAGGACCAGCCGGTACAGCAGGCTCATGCCGTACACGCTGACCGCGGTCAGCATCGTGATGACCGCGGCGTAGATGACGTCGAGGATCGACTGCTGCTGTGCGATCGCGTCCAGGACCACGGTCAGCGTGACAGCCGAGGAGAGCACCCACCGGCTCACTCCCCGGACCAGCAGCAGCATCGAACCGGCCAGGAAGAACGCCTGGGAGCCCCACACGTTGCCGATCCAGAAGAACGGCAGGTACGTGGCGACCGCCTGCGCCGACAACGACAGCGCTCGCACCCGCCAGGACCAGCGCTGCGCGGCCCGCGACGAGTGCACCACCTGCAGCGCGAACACCACGACCAGGCTGGCCAGATAGGCGAGCATCCGAGGGGCGCCCACGTGGAGTACGGCCTCGTTGACCACGCCGACGACCTCGTAGCCGATCAGTACGACGATGGTCGTCGCCAGCGCCACCCGCGGTGCCAGGCGACCCGCGTCACCCTCCGGGAGAACCCCTGGACCGGCGCTCCGGTCTACCCAGGCAGCAGCACGCGCATCTGGCATAGCGATCGTCTCCGTCGGCCCCGACCCCGTTCATCGAGCGATCCGTCCTCAGTCAAGCGCACAATGATCGGGCGCTCAACGCTTCGTTCCGTCGCGGGCGGCGGTGGGATCGGCGCCCGGTGGCAGGTGGGTCAGGGCGAGCTCCCGCCACGTGGCGTCGTTCACCGGCGTCCGGACATTGGTCAGCTCTGGATCGGTCGCCGGAACAGTCGCCGGCCGGCTGCCGACGACGAACTCCCCGACGCTCGACTCGGTGCGCCAGTCGGTGCCGAACGCCCGCGCCGTCAGCTCGATGTCGCCGGCACCCAGCGCGCAGGAGGCCAGGCCCATGGCGGCGCACACGAGGTACAGGGTCTGCATCGCCACGCCCACGTCCTTGATGGTCATGGCGTAGCCGAGCCCGCTGTACTTCCAGGAGATCCGGCGGAACCTGGCCGTCATCGTGATGAGGACCGGCGGCGGGACGCCCAGGTTGGCGGCCAGCCGGCCGCTCTCCAGCAGCTCGTCGACGACGACCGTGGACGCGCCGAGCGGCTCCAGTACGTGATCACGCGGATCGTAGTGGTAGACGCCGCGGGGGACGCCTCCGCACTCGTGCACCGTGACGTAGAACTCCAGCTCATGACAGGCACCGCCGGTCGGATAGGGCCGGTCGCTCCACTCGACCCGCGGGCTCTCGGCGCCGGCCGGGCTGACCAGCGAGCGCAACCGCGCCGTCCGGTAGAGAAGCTCGCCGAGCTCGTTCGCGGTCATGGGGGTGCCACCGTAGTCGCGCTGAGAGCGCCGGCCCTCGATCGCCGCGGTCAACGGCGGATCCTGGTCGAGCAGGTTCTCCCATTTCGGCCGGTGCAGCTCGATGCCCGCCGCCACCGCCCGGCGCGGCTTGACCACCGGCTCCGGCTGGTCGCGCCGGCCCTGCGGGTAGGTGGCGCCAAAGTCGTTGTCGTGCCGGCCGAGCGTGCTGCGCGTGTGGAACATCAGGTCGACCGACGACCAGGTGGCCAGCGCCGGATCGGTGTCCTCGGCGAACGTCGGCAGGTGGACCGAGTCGGCCGCCGCGGCCTGCACCACCATGCCGGCGGCCACCAGGTACGAGAGAGCCTCGGCGACCGGCAGACCGGACGGCCTTACGGCGGCGGCCGCGGCGGCCGGGGTCGTGCTGCTCCCGAGGGCCCCGATGAGCGCGACCGCCTCCGCCCGGTGCAAGACCACCCGATGCAGCGACAGCGGCGACTCCAGGTAGTAGCCCTGCCCGTCGGTACGCAGCCAGGCGAACCTGGACAGCCGGACGGGCAGCTCCGGTGCGATCTTGACGGGCCGGAACCGCGCGCCCGGCGCCAGCGGCACCACCGAGATCAGCGGCACCCCGGCGGGCAGCCCAAAGGACCGCACCACGAGGTACTGCAGGCGCTCGAGCATCTCGTGCAGCTCCGTCCGCTCGGCCGGCGGCAGCTCGGCCTTGGGCACGGCGTTCTCCAGCGAGATCGGGCCGAGGCTCATCCGGCGCAGCATCTCCCGTACGACACCGCCGGGCCGGCCGAGCGAGACCTCGCCCCAGCGGTTGTTGAGCACCACCGCGCCGTCGGCCGGCTCCGTCTCGACGTGGACGTCCTCGCGCAACGACAGCAGGTGGACCCACCGCGTCGGCAGGGGGTGGTCGTGTTGGTCCAGGAACACAATGGACTCCAGAGGCGGGACTACCGGATTAGAGGAACAACGGGATCGGGTTGAGGTCGTCGTACTCGGTCGGCGCCGGCAGCCGGCCAAGGCGGACGGGCACGTCGTACAGCCGCCCAGGCGCCAGCCGCCGCCAGAAATGGCGCAGGCCGGGGCAGATCACCTTCGCCACCGGCAGGCCGATGTCGGGTCGCGTCTGGTCCAGCACGAGAAGGTCGAAGTCGTGCCGCCGGGCCAGATCGCGGACGTGGTCGATGTCGGCCCGCAGCTCGGCGCGCGGCCGGTAGTCGTAGTCGCCGGCCCGGCGGTGCGGCCGGCCGGGGCCGGGCAGGAGGTACGGCTGATCGGCCACGGTGGCCCGCGTCCACCAGCGCAGCAGATCGGCGCCGGCCTGGCCGTAGCCCGAGCCGTCCGCCCGTACGCCGGCGACGGCGGGCAGCAGCTGGCCCAGCTCGGTCAGCGCCCGGCAGACGGCGACGTGCGGATCGAAGTGCGCGCCGAACCCCAGCATGATGTCCTCGGCGGGCTTGTCGGTGCGCCGGGAGATCGCGGCCATGGCCGGGATCCCCAGGTCGGTCGTGAGGTCGATGACCCAGAGCCGCCGGTGCAGCCCGGCGTACGCCGCGGTCAGCTCCGCGATCCACGGGTCGTCGAACGAGTCCAGCGCCACCTCGGGCTGCCGGGTCCGGTTGTACCACCACAGCGCTACCGCATCGCGCTCGACGAGCTCGAGGAAGCCCTGCAGGATCGCGTCCTCGAGGCTGGCGCCGGCGGCGTTCCCGTTGGAGTCGGCCCGCGCCTGCCAGCCCCGGTCGACCGGCTCGGTCTCGAAGTACAGCAGCGTGGTGGGCAGCAGCCGCTGCCGGTCCTCGACCAGCGACCAGACCGGGGTCCACTCGATCGCCGCCCGCTCATCGAACGGCTCCGGCACCCAGTGGAACGGGCCGCAGATCGCGTTCCACCGCTCCCGGTCGCGCAGCTGCCGCTCGTGGAAGAGCAGCCAGGTGTCCGGATGGACGGCGATCTCGCCCAGGCCGCGCAGGCTGTCGCGGACCACGGGCTCGTCGCCGAAGCGCGCGCCGCAGTACCGCTCCACGGCCTCGCACAGCGCGCTGGCCCGGGCCTCGATGTCGGTGACGCCCTTGCCGCCGCTCTGGCACCGGAGCCCGGCCCGGACGGCGGACAGGCTGTCGCCCAGCGCGGCGACGTTCGGCCCCGAGACGTAGGAGTGCAGGAAGGACGGGCCGCGCGCGTCCCGGCGCAGGCCGGGGACGACGCCGGTCACCGGATCGACCAGATGGCCGTACCGCTCCAGCACCTGCTCCGGCGACCGCGCCCGGTGCCCGGTCGCGCCCAGGTGTGCCTTCGGACGACTGTTCAGCACCACCCGCCGCCGTACGGCCGCCGCGACCATTCCCGGATCGCCGCACGCCGCGCACTGCGGCCGCCGCTGTACGGCATGGCGCTCGGTGCTCAGGTCGAGGGTGTCCAGGACGCGGATCTCGCGCTGCCCGTCGTAGCGGAACCCGGCGAGCCACTTGGCCGCCTCCAGTACCGCGATGTGCAGCCCTGCGGTCCGCCCGGCGGACAGCGAGGCATCGGGCGCCCCGACCGGCCCGCGGGCTCGCAGCGAGCGGCGGATGATCGCCTCGGTGCGCCGGTGGATCCGCAGCCGCTCCGCCAGGCACAGCCAGCAGGCTCCCGATCCCGGCCGGAAGACCGGGCCGACCCACGGATCGGCGCGTCCGGGCCTGGCCAGCAACCAGGGCCGTCCGCCGGCCAGGTGGTCGGCGTTGATCTCCTCCAGGGCGGGGTCGAGGTAGTCGTCGCACAGCACGATGGACATGGCCGCCGGCTCGTCCCCGTGGTGCCGAACGGTCAGGCCGCAGGCCCGGCAGGCGGCCTCGGCCGCGCGTGTGTCCACGCGGCCGAGGGCCAGCACCTGGACGACTCCGGTCTGCCCGTCTCCGTCGACCCCGGCCATGTCCCAGTACGCGTCCGCGGCCGCGTCGTCACCAGCACCGTCACAGGCGCCGGCCGGGCCGCGATAGCCGATGAGGTTGGCCACGGCGAGCCGGCCGAGCGTGAGCCCGACCTGCCCCGGCGACAAGACGGACGAGGCCGCGGCGACGATCTCGGCCAGGCTGCGGGTGCCGTTCAGCAGCGGGGCCAGCGTCTCGATCGCCGGCCCCGACAGCGTGATCGTCTTGCGTGCCGAGATGACGTACACGGCCTCGCCGGGCACGGTCTCGGCACGCAGATGCCGCTTGAACCCGACCAGCGGCGCGGCGACGGGCTCAGGCCGCGAGGACGGCCAGTCCGGGCGCGCCACAGAAGGTGTTGAGCGCGAAGCCGGCGACGTCTTCATGGTCGAGGTCCTCGATGAGCAGGTCGGTGCCATGTCCGCTCGGCAACGCGGGGGCCGCCGCCGGACAGTCGACGCGCAGGCCGAACTGAGTAAGTACGCCGCAGGGGTCTTGTCGATAGCGGGCTGCCAGTTCCGGATCCTGCCAGGCCCGGGCCACGAGGTCAGCGAAGCGCCAATCTTGCTCGACGGATGTGTTGACATTCATTGCTGGTTTGCTCCCCGCTCAATGGATCTGTTGATCCGCCTGTCGAGGAGTATGCGGGCGCCGACCCCTGGCCAACCAGTTTCCTGATCACGAGCCGGGCGTGAAAAATTCATATGGCCGAAGATGATCCTTTCAGTGTTCATGTACCGGGCCCGCGGCGCAGACTCGGCAAGGCGTGTCTCGTGGGCCGGGGGTGGCAGCTCAGCCGTCCCGGCCACCTCGTCGCCCGAAGGAGGGCCGCATGGACATCAGGCTCCTGGGGCCACTGGCTGCGCGGATCAACGATCGCTCGGTGGTGCCCAGCGCGGCGAAACCGCGTCAGGTGCTCGCCCTGTTGGCGCTGCACGCCCGGCAGGTGGTGCCGGTCTCCACGCTGATCGACGAGATCTGGGCGGACCGGCCGCCGCGAAGCATGACAACGACGCTGCAGACCTACGTCCGCCAGCTGCGCCGGCTGATCGAGACCGCCCTGACCACGGACGATCGCGGTCGCACCGCCAGAGACGTGCTGGCCACCGAGTACGGCGGCTACTCGCTGCAGGTGGAGCCCGAGGAGATCGACGTCCCGGCCTTCGAGCAGCTGGCCGGGGCCGGCCGGGCCGCGTACGACCGGGGGGACGACCGTACGGCCGCCACCATGCTCAACCGGGCGCTGTCGCTGTGGCGCGGCCCGGCGCTGGCCAACCTGCCGCTCGGCCGGGTGCTGGAGCTGGAGGTGATGTCGCTCGAGGAGTCGCGGATGGGCGCCCTCGAGCGCCGCATCGAGGTCGACCTCCGGCTCGGCCGGCACGTCGAGCTGCTCGGCGAGCTGAGCCGCCTGGTCGCCCAGCACCCGATGCACGAGAACCTCCGGGCGCTTTACATGACCTCGCTCTACCGGTCCGGCCATTCGGCGCGCGCGCTGGAGGCCTACCAACGCCTGCGTACGGTTCTTATCGAGGAATTGGGCATCGAGCCCGCGCCCCGGGTGCAGCGGCTGCAGCAGGCCATTCTGGTCGGCGACCCCGCGCTCGACCAGCCGGAGCACGCATTCGGGTAACCCGATAGGCTGAATCAATGCCTAATAGGCAGCCTTAACCGGGTTGTCTTCAATAGGGCAGCCTCAATAGGGCAGTAGGCGGCCTGCGGGAGTGCGCAAATCCAGCGGAATCGTGGCAGCGGTCCGGGTCTTGCGCCGGCGAATCTGACGCATGGTTTCCCTCCTCTCGCCGCGCGACCTGTGGTGTTATTCTCGGCCGCCGCCCTAGAGCCCCGCTTGCGGACCGCTTAATCCTCGCCAGGCTGTCGGTTCGAGCCCTGGTCTCGGCAGGTGTCCCAGGTCAGCACCGCCGGTCGGGCCGGAGTACTAAGCCACCGGCTCGCGTGATATCAGCCATCCGGTGCCGCAATTAGGCCATACCGGCCGATCCACGCTTAAGCGAATTTCGACACGATAGAGCCGTCATCGAGAACCGGGAAACACGACCCGGTCGAGGCCAGGAGGACAGCATGAGCCAGTCGGGCCCCCGTCTTCGGGAACTCATCCAGCGCGCCATCGACGACCCCGAGTTCGCCAAGGAGTTCCTCGCGAACCCGTCCGCGTCCGCGGCAGAGTACAACCTGACCCAGGACCACGTGGAGAAGGTCCGCGAACTCGCCACCCAGGGCCTTTTCACCCCGGACCCGGAAGTCGTCGCCCACAGCGGCACGCCGGCGTACTACTAAACCGAACGAATTACCCGGTCGCCGTATTACGGGTGAGCGTCATCGCGCCGTCGCGCGCCAGCGCGACGGCGATGCGCTCCACCGACCGGCTCGGGCCTGCCAGGCGGTTGCCGTGCATGTGCACGAGAGACCAGGCGATCGGCGCGGGATCTCGCGCCGCGTCGATCAGCCGTGATCGGTAGGCCGTCAGCGCTGCGTGCCAGTGCTGCCACGCAGATCGGGCCCCCCGGCCGTACGCGGTTGCGGGGGGCCGATCGCTTTCTTCAGCGAGACGGCTCCGCAGCGCCGGACGCAGCCGAGCGAACACCTCCCGTTCCACCGCGGTCAGCCGCGGCGGCCGCAGCTCCGCGACGGCGCGCCGCGAACCCAGCATGACCGTGAGAATGTGCAGCGCCCCGCGGGCCGCCCGCTCTTCCGCACGGCCCTGACCGCGCGACGCCAGGGTGTCGAGGCAGTGCAGTGAATCGCGATGGAAGACGTGCTCCGCCGCCTCGATGTGGTCGCCGCCGCCGTACCGCCAGACCTCTGGCCGGTAGCTCGCCAGGCCGAAATCCCTGATCAACCCCTCCCCGCGGAGGCGTCCGCCCCACGCGTGCAGGGCCGGCAACAACGTCTCGTGCAGGGCCGCCGCCGGGCCATGGAAACGCACCACGATGCGCGGTACGCCGGCGGAGTCGGCGGTCCGCACGAAGAACCAGCGATCGACGTCCGCCCGCTCGACCGCCGCCGTCAGCGTCTCGTCCGTCAGCTCGGCCAGCACGGCCTCCTGCAGCGCCGCCGGGGTGGTGAGATTCACGCACAGCCAGGGGCCGCCGGGCAGGAACACTTGGTCGGCGACCACCGGGCCGGGCGGCGCGCTCGGCCCGCTCACCGGCGCGCGCGGGCGCAGCGGGACGGCGATCTCCGCGGCGTGCGGGCCGTCCGGGCCTCGTGGCCAGCCCATCCCCCGCCAGGCGGCCACCCCGCCGGGGGGCTCGGTGACGGCGACGACACCGCGGTCACGGCACTCGCGGCGCAGCAGGTCGGCGTGCACCGGATCCGTCAGGTCGAGGGGCAGCCGCCGGTCGTCGGCACCGGCGAAGACGATCTCCGGAAGGCCGTTCGCCTCCCGCCATCGCCGCAGGCCCCGCCGCCACTCCCGGTCAGTCCCGACCTGGGCGAGGTGCAGCAGATCGGACGGCAGGCCCCAGCGGGCCCCGGCCAGCACGGCCCGGCCGGTCCGGACGCGCGGGAGCCAGGGCAAGGTGCCCGCGGCCCCCCAGTCCCACGATCTCCACGGGGTCAGGCCGTCGCGGCCGAGGGCGGTGAGCAGCCGGGTGATCGCGTCGGCGCGCCGCGGGTCGAGGGTCGAGAAAACGACGGGGCGGATGTCCCGGCCGAGTCGCTTCGAATGCAGCCGCAGCCGATCCCGGCCGCAGATGATGTAGAGGTCCTCCACGGCCAGGTCCCGGCGCGGCTGGGCGAGACCGATACGGTGCTCCGTCCAGCCCGTCTCGCCGACCAGGTCGGCGTCGGCGGGGTCCGGCGGGCGGAACACGACTTCCACCTCTTCCGGGTCCGCCTCGAACGGGGCGGCGGCGCCGAGCGCGCCGGCCAGGCGGCCGACCGTTGATCCCGCCGGCCCGGGAGTGCCCTGGGAGCCGAGGACCACCAGGAAGTCGCCCCGGTCGAGCGCCGCCGCGGAGGCGGTGACCACCTCGGCGAAGACGTCCACGGACGGCGGGCAGCCCCCGGCACCCGAGATGGCCGTGAGCCGTTCCCGCACCGGCCCGTCGAGGCACAGCTCGGCGCGTCCGGCGGCGAGCGCGTCCAGGGCGAGCCGGCTCAGCAGCCGATCGCGTTCGGCGCACAGCGGTATATCGCCCGGCGGCCGCGCATTCGGCAGGCCCAGCGACTCGGTCAGCTCGAGCAGGTCGGTCAGCGGCACCGGGCGATCGAGGCCATAGCGGTCCAGCAGCGCCAGGCGCAGCGGCTCCAGCGTGCGGTCGGGCCGCGGCGGGGCACACCTCCAGGCCACCGACGCGGCGTGGGCGACCTCGGCGGCCACCTGGCGCGGCAGGCGGAGATCGGTGTCGAGCAGCGCGTCCACGACGAGCCCGGCGTCGCCCGGGTGCAGCGCGGTCATTCGCCCCCGCAGCCGTCGTACGTCTGCGGGGGCGATCGCCGGATGCCGAAGGTCTTCCCGCAGGCCGCACAGGCGCCGGGCGAGCGGGTGGCCGGCGAGCCGCTCGCCGAGGTGCCCGAGCGGATCCGGGTCGCCCGGCGGCGGCAGCAGGTCGGTGACCAGGAACCCGGCAGTCAGCAGGTCGCCGACGTACCTGGCCAGCCGGTCCCGGCCCACGCCGGGCACGGCGGCGCACAGCAGATCGAGCAGCGCGGCATACCCGATCCCTCCCGAGGCCAGGCCCAGCACGGCATCGAGGAGCCGGGACCGGCTCACGGACATGCGCGCCTCCCACGGGCCGTCGGCCGCCCGATCGACCAGGACATGCACGGGCCCGGCGCTTCGGAGCCCGGGCGCCGCCGCGATCCGGACACCGGGAGCCTGTCCGGGCAGCTCGGGGTCCGCCTCCAGCGCGGCGACCAGGCCGGCCGGCCAGCGCGGCGCCGGGCGGAGCAGCAGCCGGTGCCGAGTGCCGATGCCGCAACTAGCGCCGGAGTCCACACCGGAGTCCACACCGGAGTCCACGCCGATCAGCGCCGTACCGGCGAACAGCCCGAAGGGCGTGGCGCGCTGCCGGAGCCGCAGCAGATAGCCGGTGAGCGCCAAGGTCATCCGGGACCGCCGGGCGGCACGCTCCGGTACCGGCCGGGCCAGCGCCTGCGCCAAGGACGGGGAGGCCAGTTCGAGGGCCGCCGTCAGCGCCGGATCGCGCCGGAAGGTCTCGATCAGCTCGCGGAGCCGCTCCGGATCCGCTGCCGCCCGTGGGTCCGTGCCGGACCCGGCCACCGGAGCCAGCGCGGCCCGCAGCACCACCTGGTCCGCGGCCACGTACGACCGGTCAGGGCCGGGCATCGGTGGTGGCAACGCTGAGCAGCTGCTGCGCGTAGACCCACAGCGGCGCCGGCATCACGAACGGCAGCGGGTTGACGGCCGGCCGGACCGCCCAGTCCGTGACCGTGAGGGCATGCACGCCGGCGAGCCGGTCGAGCAGCTGCTCCATCTCGCCGGCGCCCTTCGATGGCGGGCCCCAGGCCGCTGCGACCTGCACCAGCGCCAGCCGTTCGGCGGCGTCCAGGCTCTGCACGTACCGGCCGAAGCGGTCCCGTACGGAAAGGTCGCCGATGGCCAGCTCGTCCAGCAGCCGGCCCTCGTCCGCCAGCCGATCGGCGAAGCGCTCGAGCGGCAGGTGGACCAGACCGGCCAGCCGCGCGCCCGCGATGCGTACGGCGAGCGGCAGCAGCCCGCACGCGTGCACAATTCGACGCGCCGCGGTGGGGGACTCCGCCACCCGCTCGTCCCCGATGATGCGGCGCAGCAGCTCCAGCGCCTCGTCCTCGGCGAAGACCCCGAGCGGAAAATGACTGAACCCTTCGAGCCCGCCGAGATGACGACAGCTGGTGAGGATCACCGAGCAGTCCCCCGCGCCGGGCAGCAGCGGCCGGACCTGACCCTCGTCGGCCACGCCGTCCAGGATCAGCAACAGCTCCAGGTCGGCCAGCCGGCTACGCAACAGGGTGCTCCGGTCGCGTACGGCTCGCGGCGCCTGTTCGGGGACCGGTTCCAGCCGGCTCAGCAGGTCGTCGACCAGCTCGTCGGCCGAACGGGGCGCGCCCGCGTCGTCGCGCAGCCGCAGCAGGATCGGGCCGTCGCGAAAGCGCGGGGCGAGGGCATGGGCGACGTGCAGCGCGAGCGTGGTGGTGCCGGCGCCCGGCGGGCCGGTGATCGCGGCGAATCGGCGCAAGTGGGCGGTAGCGGCGCCGGTGCCGGGGCCGAAGAGGTCCAGGACGTCGCCGACCACGTCCTGCCGCCCGGTGAAGTCGTCCACGGCCCGGGGCAGTCCGCAGTGCCGGGCCGCGGCCGCCGCGCCCGGCGCCGGCTCGGGGTGGGGGCCGGGCTCGCCCGCGGCCGGGTGCGGCGGCGCGGCGATATGGGCGACGACCTCGGCGTCCGGCTGCGGCCGCTGCGGCCGCGCGGGCGGCTGCGGCGACGGGGCGTTCAGGGCGGGATGCCCCGACAAGATGCTCTGGTACAGGCCCTGCAGCGCGGGGCTCGGGCTGAGGCCGAGCTCGGACGCCAGCTGCTGTCGAAGGTTGTCGTACTCCGCCAGCGCCTCGGCCTGCCGGCCCACGCGGTAGAGCGCGGTCAACTGCTGGCTGCGCAGCCGTTCCCGGAGCGGATGCACCCCCACCACGGCCTCGATCTCAGCCAGCACCTCGGCGTGGTTGCCGATCAGCAGCTCCGCCTCGAACCAGTCCTCGTACACCGCGACGCGGCGGTCGTCGAGCCGCGCCGCCTCGGCGCGCAGCCCGGGCGAGACCAGCAGGTCGGCCAGCGCCGGGCCGCGCCACAGGTCGAGCGCCTGCCGGATCGCGGCCGCCGCGCCGAGCGGGTCGCCGCGGCGCAGCGCCTGCCGACCCGCCCGGGCCTGCTCCTCGAAGCGCAGCGCGTCGACCTCGGACGGGGCCAGCAGCAACTGGTACCCGGGCGGGCGATAGCGAAGCCGGCCCTGCTGGCCGTCCGCCTCGAGCAGCTTGCGCAGATGGGAGATGTAGACCTGGACGTTCTTGTGCGCCGTACGCGGCGGGCCGTCCCACCACAGGATGTCGATCAGCTGCTCGGTCAGGACGATGTCGTTGCACCGGCACAGCAGAATCGCCAGCAGCAGCCGCTGCTTGAACGGGCCCGCGTCCAGCTCGATGGGGTCGGCGTCGAGCTCGGCCGTCCGGAGCTCGGCCGTCAACGGGCCCAGGATGCTGAAGGAGATCTGCACGGTACCGCCGCCTCGCGACCTAACTGCGCCGTCATGCGGCGCGGACCACCATGCACGACCAGGTAAAGCCGGCGGTCGCCGTGAGCAGCAGGGCGACCTGACCTTGCTTCAAGAGCCGGCCGCGGGCGATGTCCGCGAGGTTCGCGGTCATGTCACCCGCGCCCAGATGGCCGGTGTCCCGTCCCATGTTGAGGATGTCGGCCTTGGTCAGGCCGGCCAGCACCGAGGTGTACGAGTGCTCGATGAGCTCCGCACCGAACCGCGGCGGCGTGATGACGCGAATGCCGGGATCGTCCGGGGCAATGCCGGCGAGGTCCAGGGCCGTCCGTACGGTGTCCAGCACCGCGTCGGCGGAGATGGCGGCGAACCAGGGGCCGTGCCCGGCCGCGATGAAGCGCCGGAGCGGGGTCCGGATGTCGACCGTCTTCGCGTGCTGGAAAGGGACCGTGCCCCACGGCGTGTCGCCCCGGTACATGCTCTCCAGCTGCGGATGGGCCACCGCGGCCGTGCTGAGCAGTTCGAACGGCCCGTGCTCCCGGTTGAGTACCAGCGCCGTTCCGCTGTCGCCGTAGATGACGTTGAGGTTGGCGCGCCACCGGTCGAACCCCGGCGGCCAGAACCGCTCGGCCGACGTGATCACCGCGGCCCGCACGGTGTCGTCGGCGAGCATTCGGCAGGCGGCCACCTCGACCGCGGCGAACCCGCCGTTGCACCCCTGCTGGATGCCGACCGGGAGCGCGCCGCGCAAGGCGAGCTCATTGGTGATGTAGTGCACCGGCTCCCAGTAGTCCTGCCCCTGGTAGTAGGTCCAGGCGTGGACGAGCAGCCCGACGTCGTCGCGGTCGACGCCTGCCTTCCGCAGCGCCGCCTCCCCCGCCAGTACCGCCATCTGGGGCGGCGCGAGGTCGCTGACGCCGACCTTGACATAGCCGTTCTCGCGGGCGCGCTCGGGCTCGAGCTTTCCGGAGCGTACGGCGTCCTCGACCGGCTCGCGCGTGTCAGGCAACCACAGCTCGGGCGCGGCGATCTTCAGCGGCGGATCGAATCGCATGGGTTGTCCTCTCCTAGGTCGTGCTCAGGTCACCCGGGCTGGGAGAGCAGCCGGTGCACCGAATCCAGCAGGTTCACCCCGGCGGCGCGCCGGTCGGCACCGAGTTCGTGCAGCAGCCGGGCCACCTCGATGAGATCGGTCAGGTCGTCCCCGTCCCGCGCCAGCATCCGGTGGGCGGCGCGGTTGCGCCGGATCACGCCGAGCGCGATGGCGGCCTGTCCCGCGAACAAGGTGAGCAGGTCGGCCGCCGCGAGCGGGCTGACCTGGCTGGGGACCGGGTCGAGCACCTCCATCACGCCGATGGCCTCGTCCTGGCGGACCAGCGGCGCCGCCATGAGGGAGGTGGGCACATAGCCGGTGGTCTCGGCCAGGTCCCGGGCGAAGGCCGGGTTCTCGGCGACGTCGGAAACCACCAACGGTTCCCGGGCGCCGAGAACCCAGCCGGCGATACCGCGGGAGGCCGGGAATCGTTCGCCCACCAGATGGCCTTCGCCCTCACCCGAGACGGCCTCGAAGACCAGTTCGTCCGGCTCCTCGTCGAGGAGGAACACCGATGCCGCCGCCGCTCCGAACAGCGCCTGGGCGACGTTCACGACCGAGCCCAGCAATTCCTTGTGTTCGCGCTCGGCCTCGCCCAAGAACGCGGACGCGGCCGCCAGCACATCGCGGTTCTCCATCATTCGGGCCCTTTCACATTGTCGGACGTTAGGTACAGCAGGCTCTTCAGCTGGAATGGCGTGAGGCCCGGGTGCTTGGCCATGGCCAGCGCGCAGTAGCCGGTCACGTGCGGGGCGGCGAAGCTGTTGCCGGTGACCCTCGTGCGGCCGCCGCCGAGCCAGGCCAGGTCGACATCGCAGCCGTGGGCGAAGAACTCAACGGGCGGGGTGGGGTTGTAGAGCACGAGGCCCGGGTCGCGCACCGCGTGGCTGCCGACGGAGAGCACGGAGGCGAACCGCCACGGAAAGCTCTCGACGGGCGAGTTGTGCGCGGCGGCGACCAGCATGGTGCGGGTGAAGTACGCCTGGTCCGCGATCTCGTGCAGGGCCTCCGCGAACCGCGGCCGTGTGGTCGACAGGCTGAGGTTCACCACGTCGAAGCCCTGCCCCACGGCCCAGTGCAGCCCGGCGATGAACGCGTCGCCGGTCGTGCTGTACCGCTCCCCGAGCACCCGGACGCTGTAGATCTCGCAGTCCGGCGCCAGCGTGCGGATGACTCCGGCGCACGCCGTGCCGTGCCCGCAGGCGTCGCCGCCCGCGACCGGCGTCACGGCGAGCTCTCCGGTGACCTCGAACGAACCTTGCACCGGGCCCACGTCGGGGTGGTCCGGCTCGACGCCGCTGTCCACGATGCAGACGCGGACACCCCGTCCGGTGGACCCGCCCCAGGCCCACTCGCGGGTGACCTCCTCGGGCCAGTCGCCGTAGATGGCGAGGTCGTCCAGGCTGCGCCGCAGCGCGTTCCAGGTCAGCGGCGGGCGGTGCGTGCCCTGGTGGTTCCCGTTGGCCCTCATGGCGCCTCCGTGGCCCGGTCCGGGGAGCCGAACGAGGCGGCCGACCGCACGCCGACGAGATGGCCTTTCGCCGCGAAGAGCCGCTCGGCGGCGGCCGCCGCCTCCGTCGCGGCCTCGGCGTCGCCGAGGGTGCGCAGCACGTGCGCCCGATCGAGTTCCGCCGTCGCCTGGCAGACGGTGGAGTCGGTGACGGCCGCGATCTCGGCCGCGCGCCGCACCTCCGTACGGGCCTGCTCTCCATCGCCACGGGCGGCCAGCGCCCGGGCCCGTACCCCGTGGATTTCGGCCTCGAGGAACGGATCCCCGGTTGTCACATTGCCCTCGGCGGCCTCCAGCGTGGCACCGTCCTTGCCCTGTTCCAGCAGCGCCCGGGCCAGCGCCGCCGCGGCGGCGGACGCGGCCAGCGCGTCGCCGGTCCGTGAGCTGGCCGCGACGGCGTCGCGCAGCAGCGCCTCGGCGGCGTCCCACTGCCCGGCCAGGCCCTCGACCGCGGCGGCGAAGATCAGCATGGTCGCCGCGCCGTACACGTGCCCGAGCTGCTCGATGATGCGGATGGAGTCCTGGACGAGGGCGCGCGCCTCGCCGTACTCGCCGCGGTAGGCGAGCAGCACCGCGTACGGGCAGTTCACCGTGGCCCGAACCACCCGCCGGCCGACCGCGTGCGCGGCGAGCAGGGCACGACAGCCGGCCAGCGCGGCCTCGACCGGGGTGGGCCCGCGCCAGAACCCGGTCGCCAGCCCGCCGATGACCGTGGCGAGCTCCAGGTACGCCTCGGTCTGCAGGGCATGCCGCAGGGCGTACCTCAGCAGCACCTCGGCCTCGCCGTAGCGTCCGCCGAGCTGGCGCAGTTGCGCGACGCGCAGCCAGGCCCGGGTCAGGCCGAGGTGATCCCCCGCCGCCTCGAAGATCGGTACGGCGGCCAGGGCTTCCTCGTCGGCCGACGGGCCCGGCGGCTCCAGCGCGGCCACCAGCAGGCGGGCATGGTAGGCGGTGCGGCGATCGCCGGCCAGCCATGCCTCGGCGGCCAGTGTCCGCAGGGTGTCCCGGGCGTGCGGGTCGGTGCCGAGAAGCAACCCCGCCTCGGCCAGCTGGACGCCGACGACCTTTCGGCCCGGCGCCGACTCGTCATGCAGGTCAAGGGCGCGGGCGAGCAGGTCGGCGGCCCAGGGCAGGTCGCTGCGGCGCAGCGCGCGGGCGCCCGCCGAGGCGAGCGTCTCCGCGGCGTCGGCCCGCAGCTCGAGGTGGTGCCGGTCGGCGGGACGCAGCTCGGCGGCGAGCCGGTAGGCCCGCTCCAGATGCAGCCCGGCCTGGTCGGGGCTCTGCGCGTGCCGCCGGTACCAGCGGGCCAGCGCCTCGTGGAAGCGCTGCCGGTCCCGTTTGGCCAGGGTGTTGTACGCCACGTCCCTGACCAGCACGCCGGAGAACCTGTACTCGTCCTCGGCGGATTCCGGGGCGATCAGCCGGCGCCGTGACAACGTCCCGAGCACCGGGTCCGGCGGGTCGCGCAGCGCGGGGTCCTCGGCGAGCACCGCGCCTAGCTCGGCGGTCGAGAACCGGCGCCCGGGCACGGCGGCGCGCAGCAGCACCTCCCGCTCGATGGCGGCGAGCAGGTCCAGGCGCGCCGCGATAACGGACTGTACGGTCGGCGGCAGCGAGCCGGTGTCGGACTGGCCGGTCATGGCGACGAGCTGCTCGAGGAAGAAGGGGTTTCCCTCGGCCCGTTCCGCGATCTGTTCGGCCAGCCCCGCCCGATGCGGCACCACCTCGCTCAGCGCGCCGACGAGCAGGGTGACCTCCTCGTCGCTCAGCGGGCCGAGCGTCAACGAGCTCGCGTTGGGCCTGCCGGTGCACCACGATCCGGACGCCTCGAGCACTTCCGGCCGGCCAAGCCCGAGCACGACTACGGCGGCCCCGGTGACCCGCTCGACCACCTGGTTGACGACGTCGAGGAGCACCGGCTTCGCCGACTGGAGGTCGTCGAGCACCATGAGGACGGGCCGGTCGCGGCCGATCATCTCCAGCACCAGGGTGGCGGCCCACACGAGCTGGTCCGACGGGCCGCCCGGCGACCCGTCGCCGAGAAGGCCGGATTTGAGGAACGCCAGCGCTTCCGGGACGTCAGGGCCCGGCTCGGTACCGAGGACGTCGCCGGCGGCCTCGACGATCTGCCGCAGCGCCTCCCCGAATGCCCGCAGCGTCACGCCCTCGCCGTACGGCTGGCAGCGGCCCACCCCGACCAGCGCGCCGCGCTCGACAGCCCGCGCCGCGAACTCGGCGGCCAGCCGGGTCTTGCCGACGCCTGGATCGCCGTAGACCGCGACCAGCCGGCAGCTCACGGAGGCCACGGCCTGCTCCCAGAGCCGGGTGAGCCGGTCCAGCTCGGCGACCCGCCCGAAGAACGGCGCGTCGAGATCATGGAAGCCGTTCGCGTCTGGCGAGCGGAGCTCCACCAGCCGCCAGGCGGGCATCGGATCGGCAACGCCCTTCAAGGTGAGCTCGCCCACCGAGGCGACGACGGCGCCGGCACCGACCAGGGCCCGGGTGATCGGGCCGAGCAGGATCTCGCCCGGGGCGGCGTGCTGCTGGAGCCGGGCCGCGACGTTAACGGCCTCGCCGGCGGCCAGCGCCTGGCCCGACGAGGTGTCCTCGGCGGCGACGACCTCCCCCGTGTTCACCCCGATGCGGACGCCGATCTCCACGCCGATCAGCCCGCTCAGCTCTTGGTTGAGGGACTCGATGGCGTCCAGCATCTCCATCGCGGCGCTCAGCGCCCGCCGCGCATCGTCCTCATGCAGCACCGGGATGCCGAACACGGCCACGACCGCGTCGCCGATGAACTTCTCCACCGTGCCGCCGTAGCGCTCCAGGCAGGAGCTCATCAGCGCGTAATAGCGGACCATCAGCTCACGCAGCGCCTCCGGATCGAGGCGGCCGCTGAGCGCCGTCGACTCCGTCATGTCGCAGAACAGAACCGTGACGGTCTTGCGCAGCTCGCGCAGCGGCGGTCCGGCGGGCACGGGGGTCCCGCAGTGCGGGCAGAAACGGGCGCCGGCCGGCACGTCGGACTGACAGGCCGTGCAGTTCATGGCCGTCCACCTGAGTTCGCGGGAGCCAGTGAGCGCAGCAGCCCGGCGGCCCGATCCGCCGTGTACGCGGCGTTGCGCGCGACCGCGGCGCCGACCGCGGCGGTCAGCGGGAGCGCCTCGAGCAGGCGGTCGAGGTCCCGCTGGTGGCCGGGGTCCAGGGCGGCATGCTCGGCCAGCGTGCGGAACGCCGGGGTCGGCAGCCCGGTGCGCGCGGGCAGCCGGTCGACCACGTCGGCGTTCGGCGGGCACCCCTCCAGTACGGCGATGTACCCGAGCAGGCAGGCCGGGTGATAGTGGCGGACCAGGTAGTACTGCGCGCCGGCCAGCGCGGCGATGTCCTCCATCGGCGCCGGGCCCAGCAGCGCGTCCGGCTCCCGCACCCCCAGCGCGGCCAGGTCCTCCGTCAGCCAGTCGTCGTGGCCCCGCTCCTCGGCGATATGCGCCTGGAAGTACGCGGCCAGCGGTTCGGCGGACGGGTCGTCGGGAGGCAGGTCGTCGCAGCTCTCGACGGCGACCTCCATCAGCGGCACCGAGGCGCGAACCAGCCAGAGCATGGCGCCGAGGTAGGTGGGATAGCGCTCCCGCAGATCCGGCGCCGTCCACAGCGAATGGGCGGCCTCCCATACCGGCGGGAACGTCAGCCGCAGCACCGTCCGGACCAGGTTCGCCGTGGTCACGGGGATCGCCTCGGAGCGAGCAGGCCACCAGATCGCCTCGGCGCCAGTTCGTCAGCAGAGCCGAGGGCGGCGAGGCCGATCGCCTGGACGGCCGGATCGCGGTCCGCGCCGCGGTCGAGCAGCGCCCAGCAGAGGGCGCAGATATCCGGATGGTCCTGGACGCCCAGCTCGCGGTAGCGCGGCAGGTCGGTCAGCGCGCCCGGTCCGGCGGCGGTGATGGCGGCGAGGAAGGGGGCGCCCGCCATGACCCCGAGCGCCGAGCGCAGCTCCTCCGGCTCGCGCGCCGTGGCGTGCAGCGCCGCCGGGCCGTGCCCGGTGACGACGTCCTCGTTGCAGCAGGCGGTGAGCCGCCCGTCGAAGCGCACCACCGGCGCCCGGGCCAGCCGGCAGGTGCCGAACGAGCGTCCCGGACGGCCCCGGTGCGCCGGTGCCGACACGGCGGCGCGGCCGCGCGGCAGCAGCACGGTGCGACGAATCTCCGCGCGCTCCCGCCACGAGGTGCCGAGCGCCCCGGACAGCAGCCGCTCCGCCTCCGCCACCTCCGCCGATGAGCCGAGCACCTGCACCGCGATCCAGGTCCCGGCGGCGGCCGCCGCCCGCAGCGCGGCGGCGTAGCGGGCCCCGGGGATGCGGGCGGCGTGGTAAGCGTCGGTGCTCAGCACGACGCAGGAGGCCCGGGCGAGTACGGCACGGGTCCAGCCGGGCACCGTCCCGTCGTCCCGGCCCCAGTTACCGCTGGTGTAGATGACCAGCTGCTTTCCGGCGGCCGCCAGCCTGGCGGTGGCCTCTTGCAGGGCGCGGCGTTCCGTGAACGGCTCGCCGCCCGAGATCCCCACCAGCCGCAGGCGGTCCATGCCGCACAGGCCGTCCACGAGGCGGTCGAGGAGCGCCGAATCGACCGGCCGGGCGCCACGGGGCAGCGCGCTCACCGAGCAATGTGCGCAGCCGACCGGACAGCGGTCGGTGAGGTAGAGGAGGACGGCACCGTGGCGTTCGGCCCGGATCCGGTCGGCCTCGGCGAGCGTCAGCGTACGCATCGAACCGCCCCGCCGGCTTGCTCGCGGGCGCCGAGCAGCACCAGGTCGGCGCGCGTGGGGTCGCCGTGCCGACGGGCGAAATCGGCCGGCCCGGCGAGCAACTGCAGCCGTACGGCCTGCTGCTCGATCAGCGCGGCGGCCGGACGGGCGGCGTCCCCCGCGACGCGGCGCAGCACGTCGGGCCGGTCCGACAGGGACCGGCAGGCCGCGCAGTAGTCACCGGACGTCCCGGCGAGCCGCAGCGGGCCCCGCGTACGCAGCCCGCGCAACACCGGCGAGGTCTCGCACCCGCGGCGTACCTCCGGCCAGGTCGCCCCGCCGATGTGACCCAGCCGCAGGTGCCCGGGCATCGGCCGATGGTCCAGCACGTCCTGGTTGCAGCAGGCGGCGATGGTTCCGTCGAAGCCGACCACCGGCCAGGAGGCCAGGTCGCAGGGCTCCGCCCGGGGCGGCCCGGCGCTTCGCTCGGGTTCGGACGGGAGCCACGCCCGGGCCCGGCCGACCGGACGCACGGTGGTGACGAGCATCGGCACGCGGTCCCCGAACTCCCGGCGGACGTCTCGCGTCAGGCCCGCGAGGTACGGGTCGTCCGGGCCGGTCCCACAGGCCTGGATGCTCGCGTCCTGGCCCGCCGCCAAGGTTTCGGACAGCACCCGGAACAGCTGCGCCCGGGGCACCTGCGCCTCGTGGAAAACGTCGATGCTGACCGCGACGTGGTCCACCGAGCGCAGCGCGGTCCGGATCCGGGCGGGCGTCGCGCCCTCCCGCGCGAAGAACCCGCCGGTGAGCAGGTAGCTGCGGGTACCGGCGGAGCGCGCGGTCTCGGCCAGGGTGCGCACCAGCCGCGGCCGCAGCAGCGGCTCGCCGCCCGTCAGGAGCAGGAACCTCGGGTGGTCGGACGGGGTGAAGGACCGGACGAAGCGCCACAGCAGGGCGGCCGGCTGCTGCTCGGCGATGGACGTCGACATGGTCGAGCAGTGCCGGCAGCTGAGCGGGCAGCGACGGGTCAGGGCGAGGAACACCGCGGCGGCCGGCACCGGACGATATGCGAGCAGCTCCGCCAGATGCATGTCCGGTCCTCCCTTAGGGAGACGACGCTAAGTAGCGATGCTTGTGCCGGACTCCAGCGCGCCTTGTTTTCCGGTAGGCCCGCTGTTGTCTCCGGCCGGAGCTGGGACGGACCGGCGTCCGCCACCCCGGGCCGGCCGATCCGGCGACGCGGCGGCCATACCGGCGCTCAATCGGTTTCAAAGCCCGCCACAAGCGGCAGCACGCAGCATTTCCTTGTCCGCCACCGGGAGGGCGGCAGGCGAGGGGAGGCACGCATGAACGCTGCTGACAAAAAGCGACATACGAACGTGGGCGAACAGCTCCAGGCCGCCCGTGCCCTCCTGGGCGAGGGCCGTGCCGACGAGGCACGGCAGATCATGGGCGGCGTCCTGGAGCAACGCGCGCTGTTGTCGCGGCGGGACCTCGTCCACGCCTGCGGCCTGGCGGCGCGGCTGGCGGCGCTGCGCGGGGAGCGTGTCCGCGCCTCGATGCTGGCCGAACTGGCCGTACAGCTGGCGGACAGCTGCGAGACAAGCTCGTGTCGGGCGTGCGCCTACCTCGACCTGGCGCACACGTCGCACGCGCTCGGCAACGGCAGCAAGGCGCTCGCCTGCCTGCGGCGCGCGCATGAGCTGGCTCCCCAGGACGTCCCCGCCGCGGCTTCGTGGGAGGCGTTCGCGCTTGTCTCGTGACACCCCCGCCGAGGACGTACCGGCGAATCGAAAGTGACTGGGATCAATGCCCCTTGTGTTGCTGGTCAACCCGCCTAACACCACTCAGGTGCGCGACGAGGCGTCCTGCTCGCTGACGCGCCCGGAGGATCTGACGGACTGGGCGAACGTGCCCAGCCTGGGCATGCTGACACTGGCGTCCGCGCTGCTCCCGATCCCTGGTGTCACCCCCGTCTACCTCGACGGCACGATCGTCCCCTGGACCGAGATCTTCGAGTTCGTTCAGGACCACGCCGACAACCTGCTGGCCGTCTGCGTGAGCATGCTGACGGCGAGCTACGAGGCCGGGCTGGAGCTGCTACGACATACCAAGGCGGTGCGCCCGGCCATCCACACCATCGTGGGCAACGACCACTTCTCGGCGCTGCCCCGGCAGTGCCTCACCCACCGGCGGGACTGCATCGACTTCGGTTTCGCGGGCAACGAGGTCATCGGACCGTTCCAAACCCTGATCGCCGACCTCCATACGGGCGACCTCCGAGCCCCGGCCGCCTATCCGGGCCTGGTCGCCTGGACGCCGGACGGGCCGGTGGAGACGCCGCAGCGGCCGGAGCCGATCTTCATCGCCCACGACTACCGGCTGATCGACGCCGTCTACCCGCACACGGCGCACTACCAGGCGAACTTCACCTCCCGGATGGCGCCGCGGCTGCGGGAGCTGCTCGGCATTCCGGTGCACAACGGTGTGCCGCTGGAGCTCGCGCGCGGCTGCATCAAGTTCAGCCGGCACGACCCCTGTACGTTCTGCTCGATCCAGTACGGCGGCATGTGGCGCAACAGCGTGCCGGACGCCGCCGAGGGGTGGTCGCTGATCGAGCACGCCGTCCACGCGGGCTACGACTACCTGTCGCTCACCGCCGACGAGCTGCCGCTCACCTTCGGCTCACTGCTGCGCGAGATGCGCCGTACGGCGCCGGACTGGTGGCGACGGCTGCCGGAGGACGAGCGTCCGGTGTTCGGCGGGTACGCCAGGGCCGACGGGCTGTCCAGCCCCCGGCACACGGCCACGCTCCGCGAGCTGGGCATCCGGTACCTGATGGTCGGCCTGGACGCGGGCTCGGCGCTCTCGCTCTCGGCGCTCAACAAGCCACTGGCTCCCAGCCGCGGCGGCGACCCGAAGTACCGGGCCGAGCGCATGTTCCAGCACAACCTCGAAGCGCTGGACGGGGCCCGCGACGAGGGCATCTTCCTCAAGGCCGGGTTCGTCGTCGGGCACCTCGGCATGACCAGGTCGCTGCTGGCGGAGAACGTCCAGTCCATCTGCGAGCTGGTGGACCGGGGCAAGGGCGCCATCGTGTCGTCCGATATCGAGGTGCTCTCCCCCGAGCCCGGATCATTCGATTACCGCTACCTCACCGAGCCGGCCTTCGCCACCGCCGCGGCGCGACGGGTGGGGCTGGCGATCGCCGACGCGGACGTACGGGCCGAGATCGCCGAGCGATACGCCGGACTCGACGCCATCGACCGAGAGCAGGCGATGGACGACTACGTGCGCGCCGTCATGCCCGAACTGTCACTCGACGACCTGGCCACGGCCCGCGAGCAACTGCGCGAGCACTGCCGGAGCAACGGCGTGTTCGTCGGCGAATAACCGAAGGAGCCTTCGTGTACTACACCAACATCCTGGTGAGCGTCACCGAGATCTGCACGGTGGGGTGCAGCCACTGCGGATTCACCGGATCGATCCGCGAGCGGCAGCCGGCCGAGTCGGAGATGGCCGACTGGGTCACCCAGGCCTGCGACTGGGGCATCCCGGCCATCATCTTCACCGGCGGCGAGCCGTTCCAGCGGTTCAACCTGCTGAAGGCCGGCGTCCGGGCGGTCGCCGAGCACCCGGCCAAGCCCAAGATCGGCTGCTTCACCAGCAGCTTCTGGGGCAAGGACCGGGCGACCGTGGACAAGTTCCTCGACCAGATCCCCGGGCTGACGCACTTCTACCTCAGCACCGACGTCTTCCACCAGGAGCGGGTACCGGCGAGCCACGTACGCAACGTGATCGACGGCGCGATCGACCACGGAGTCCGCGACATCAGCCTGTGCATCACCATCGCGAAGGACGAGGAAGAGCGGCAGTTCCGCGAGATGTACTCCGACTACGGCGAGCGGCTGCTGATCCACGTCGAGCGCGTCATCTCCACTCCGTACATCAAGCCGGTCGCCGAGACCGGCCATCCGCCGCTGCCGGAGCACTTCGCCAAGTCGTGCTGGCTGCACACCCCGATCGTCAACCCCAACGGGGACCTGTGCGCCTGCCACGTGGCCAAGGTGGGCGCGCATCGGCCGCTGGACAAGGACGTCTACTTCCTCGGCAACCTCAAGCAGCAGACCTTCCAGGAGATCATGGACGAGGCCGACCGGGACTACAGCTACCAGTTCCTGCGGGCCTTCGGACCGCAGGGCGTGGCCCGGCTGGTCAGCGAGAACGAGGAGCTCACCGCCAAGTTCGGCGGCAAGCGCTACTCCAACGGCTGCGACATGTGCTCCAAGGTGCTGCTCACTCGCAAGGGCCGCGATGCCCTGCGCGAGCACGTCGCCGACGACTTCCAGCGGGAACTGATCGACGCCGTACGGGAGCGGCGGTTCGGCGAGGTCCGGGAGGGCGCGCGATGACCGGCGCCAGGACGGGGGACTTCGTCGGCGTGCTGCCGGCGGCCGGGCGCGGCAGCCGGCTCGCGCCGCTGCGCTACCCCAAGGAACTGCTGCCCATCAGCTACGAGCCGGTCGGCGGCGACGGCACCGGCGTCCGCGCGCGGGCGGTGGCCGAGTACGCCCTGGCCGCGATCGCCGGCTGCGACGTCGACCGGGTGCTGTTGATCGTGGCGCCGTGGAAGCTGGACGTCCTCAACTACTTCGGCGACGGTGGCCACGTCGGAATGGAGATCGGCTACCTCTACCAAGAGGAGGCGCGGGGCCTGCCGTACGCCCTCGACCTCGCCCGCTCCTGGACCCGCGGCGACCACGTCGTGTTCGCCATGCCCGACACCATCACCACGCCATGGGACGCGCTGGCCCGGCTGCGGGATCGGTACGAGCGGACCGGTGCCGACCTGGCCCTCGCGGTCTTCCCGGCCGCGGAGCCGGAACGCCTCGGCCCGGTGCTGCTCGACGGCGAGCGCGTCGTCGAGGTGCTCGACAAGCCGGAACGGCCGCCGGTCGCCAACACCTGGGGGGCGGCGATCTGGAGCGACGCCTTCGCCGACCTGCTCCACGAGGGCATCGCCGGGCTGCCCGCGGGCGGCCGCGAGCCGGCCATCGGCCACTTCTTCGACCTGGCCGTACGGCGGGGGTTGAAGGTGATCGGAGTGCCCATCGAGGACGGCTCGTTCGAGGACGCCGGCACCCGCGTCGGCATCCTCCGCTGCCTCGACGCCCAGCAGTCCCCCGTACTCATGCCCGCCCGGCCCGGCGGCGACCTCGGGAGCCGCTGATGAGACTGCTGTTCTTCGCCCTGTCCACCGGCGGGTACGGCGAGACGATCATCGGGATGTCGCTGGCCGACCAGCTGCGACCGCTCGGCGTGCAGAGCCGTTTCGTCAGCTCGGCCATCTCCGAGCAGGTCCTCAAGCGCAGCGGCATGCCGTACGACGTGATCGACCCGAAGATGGGCCGGCTCGCCCGGCTGATCATCGACGAGGCCGTGACCGAGTTCCGCCCCGACGCCATCGTGCTCGCGGACTACTACACCTTCAGCGGCGTCTTCCAGAACCGGTTCCAGCTCGACCCTTGGTTCATCGAGGAGTACCAGCTGCCCATCCTGCCCATCGACATCTGGGAGTGGGAGAAGACGTCGTTCGCGGTCGACATGTTCGAGGAGGATCGCCCGGTCGACAAGCGGATCCTGGAGATGGACGTGCACCTGCGGCCGGTTCCGCTGGCCCATCCCGAGCGCGAGGGGCGGGCGTACCCGTTCCGGCTCTGGGAGGGGACCGAGCGGGTGAGCCGGCGCACCAGGAGCCACCTGTTCACGACGTTCGGCCTGGGCCCGCAGGACCGCCTGATGATGCTCGCGGTCGCGCCGTGGCAGCAGCTGCCGGAGGAGCGGTACCTGTCGTCGATCGGCACCCACGTACTGCGCGGCGTGCCGCGGCTGCTGGGCCACTACCTGGAGCAGCTGCCGGAGACGACGCACTTCCTCTTCGTCGGCCATGTGCCGCCGGAGCTGGCCGGGCTGCCCGCCGAGCGCACGCACGCCCTGCCGCCGTGCTCGCCCGCGCGGTTCACCACGCTGCTCGGCTCCTCGGATCTGGTGCTCGGCCTCAACATCGGGTCGACCACGCTGGGCCGGGCCCTGATGTCGGACATCACGGCGGTGACGCTGACCAACGGCTTCGCCGTCCCCGACGCCGCGGCGATCCAGGACGTCGAGGACCGGCTGGGCGGGCTGACCGGCACCGTACGCGACTGGCTGACGGACATGCTGCCGCTGCACCGGCTGCGGATGTGGCCGCTCGGCTTCCATGCCTTCCTCGACCCGATACTCACGGCCAACCCCTATACCGACGCCATCGTGGACCTCGAGCTTCTCGACGAGGTGGCCGTGGTGCGCAGCCTCGAACAAGCGCTGTACGACTCCGCAACCCGTGACCGGCTGGCGGCCGCCCGCGCCGACTACCTGAAGATCCTCGACACCCAGGTGGACACCTGCGCGGCGGTCGCCGAGGCGGCGAGCCGAGTGGGCCTGACTCTGTAAGGAAGACCATGAAGCAGTTGAGTATGCACGTAACCGACCTTTGCAACGAGAAATGCGGCTTTTGCGTGGTGGGCTCGCCGCTCGCCAAGACCGACGCCGTGGACTACAAGGATCTGCTCAACTTCCTCATCGAGAACGCCGGCGAGGGATTCGAATCACTCAACCTGCACGGCGGCGAGCCGACGATCCACCCCCGGCTGATGGAGCTGCTCGACATGGCGCAGACCTTCGGCTACCCGGAGGTGCAGATCCAGACCAACGGCCGGCGGCTCAAGGACATGGCGTTCGTCGAGCGGCTCAAGGAGCGCGGCGTCCGGCTGTTCGTGATCTCGCTGCATGGGGCGGACGCCCACACTCAGGACTGCCTGACCCAGACCCCGGGCGGCTTCGCCGAGACCATCGAGGGCATCAAGAACGCCAAGAAGGGCGGCATCTCGGTCCGGGTCAACATGGTCATCACCCGGATGAACATGGGCCAGCTGGGCAACATCTGCCGGCTGTGCGTCGAGCTCGGCGTCGACCACATCAACATCTCGAACCTGCACCCGGTCGGCAGCGGCTACTTCGCCCTCGACATGCAGGCCCCGACGGTCAACGAGACCAGAACCCACCTGCTGCCCGTGCTCGACGAGCTGGTCCCCGACGGGCACAAGATCACGCTGGAGGGCTTCCCGCTCTGCGTCGTCGCGCCGTACCAGCGCCTCGCCATCGAGGACGGCAGCCGGTTCATCCGGATGATGTACCACGGCGAGGTCTACGACAACTACGACGAGTTCATGGACGACCAGACCCGGGAGCACGGCGCACCATGCGAGGGCTGCCCGCTGCGCGCCGACTGCGGCGGGGTCTACCTGGAGTACGCAGAGCGCCGCGGCTGGGACGAGTTCGCCGCCGCCCGCCGCCGGCTCCCGGCGGCCGCCGTCACCTGAATTCCGCGCCAGGGCCCGTCTCCGTGGGAGGCGGGCCTTTCAGCCGTCGGCGCGCAACGGGAGCTGGCGGTGCCGGGCCTGCAGCTCGGCGGCCAGCACTTTTCGGGAGCTGATCCCCAGCTTGGCGAAGACGTGCGACAGATGCGCCTGCACGGTGCGGGGTGAGGAGAACAGCCGCTGGCCGATCTCACGGTTGGTGAGCCCGGCCGCGGCGAGGTCGGCCACCTGGCGCTCGGCGGGGGTGAGGCTCACCCAGCCGACGCCGCGCTGCCGCGGGGGCCGCATGCGGGAGGCGTACGCGGCGGCCTCCGGCAGGGACAGCCCGGTGCCCTCCGCGTGCAGCTCGGCGAACCGGTCCGGCGACAGTGCGTCCATGGCCTCCGTGCGGGCGGCGTCGACGCGGCGCTGCGCCGGCCCGCCCAGGATGCTGCCCAGGCTCTCCCGCAGCCCCTCGGCCGCGCCGAGCAGCCGTACGCCGAACTCGGTACGGCCCTGGTCCAAGGCCAGGTCGGCGAGGGACTCCAGGGACTCGGCGGCCGCCACGCACAGCCCCGCGTCCGTACGCAGGCCGAGCGCCTGGTGGTAGGCGGACCACGCACGGGACGCGTCGCCGAGCGCCCGCGCGCAGTCGCCGACGGCCTGCAGGGTCCGGGCGTGCAGCCCCGGCGCCGCGCCCGCACTGGCGATGGCGTGCGCCTCCTCGATCAGCGTCCAGGCCGCGCTGGCGGACCCGGCGGTCAGCGTCACCTGTCCCAGCCCGAGGATTCCGGCGGCGGCCTGGGCGGTCACGGTCTCGCGGGACAGCGCGGTGAGCCGTGCGAACGCGCTCTTGGCCGTCGGCTCGTGGCCGTGCGCCAGCCTGCTCCGTCCCGCCACGTCCAGCGTCGCCGCGAGCAGCAACGGCGAGTCGACCTCGGCGGCCAGCGCCAGCGCCTCCTCCAGCCGTGACTTCTCCGGCTCCGCGCCACGGTCCAGCGCGAGCCGCCCCGACTCCGAAAGGATCACCGCCCGGATGGCCTTGGACCCGGGGCCGGCGGCCAGCCTCTCGGCCTCGGACAGCAGCGCCTGCGCCGCGCCCAGCCGGCCCTGCCTGCGGGCCACCCGGCCGGCCACCAGCGACCCGACGGTCACGGCGGGGGCCAGCGGGCCGGCCTGGGCCGTGGTCAACGCCGCGGCGGCCGCCTCCTGCGCCTCCGCCGGCCGGCCCGCCTCCGCCGCGAGCAGCGCGTACAGGGCGGTGGCGACCGGAGCCCACGGCGCTGTGCCGGAGAGCCCGGCCGCCGCCTTGGCGATCCGGCCCGCCCCCGAGTGCGGGTCGGCGTACAGCAGGGCGGAGCCCGCCAGCACCTCGGCCCAGAGCCGCCCCGTCGCGTCGTCGTCCCGTTCGCAGCGGGCGGCGGCGTCCTGGGCGGTACGCAGGGCCGCCTCGGCCCGGCCGAGCGCACAGTCGAACATGCCGTGGGCCAGCAGCACCCGGGCATAGGCCGCGGAGTCCTGGGCACTGTCGTCGGCCCGGGCGAGCTGGGCCGCGATCAGCTCGGCGCCCTTCCGTACCTGTCCGGACAGCAGCCAGAACGGGGCCGCGGCCGCGGCGAGCCGCAGCCCGTCGGCGACGTCGTCCTGCTCGGCGCACCACTCCAGCGCCTCGATGAGATCCGCGGCGCCGAGCGCGTCCGGGCGGCGCAGGGCATAGCCCACCCGGTTCCGCTGCATGAGCTCCGTCTCGCCCGCCTGGGCCAGCAGGTGCCCGGCGTACTGGCGCACCGTCCGCATCAGCCGGTAGCGGGCCTGCTCGCCGCTGGGATCGCAGCCGACCAGCGACTTCGCCACGAGGCCGGCCATCGCCTCCAGCACCTCGTCCTCGGGAAGCCCGGCGCCGGAGCAGACCTGTTCGACCGTGTCGAGGGTGAAGGCGTCCGCGAAGACCGAGACCCGGCCCAGCAGCACCCGTTCCTGGTCCATGAGGGTCTCGGCGCCCCAGTCCAGCGCCTTGCGCAGCGAGCGATGGTGCACGGCGCCGGTGCGCAGGCCGCCCACCAGCAGCCGCAGCGAGTCGTCGAGCCGCTCCAAGATCTGCGCGGGGGTGAGCACCTTGGTGTTGGCGGCGGCCAGCTCCAGCGCGAGTGGCAGGCCGTCCAGCCGCGCGCAGATCTCCAGGATCTCCGGGGAGATCTCCAGGACCACGCCGCCGTTCCGGGCGCCGGCCCGTACGACGAAGAAGTCGGCGGCGTCCGGCAGCGGCAGCGGACGTACCGGATAGACCGTCTCCTGGCTCGCGCCCAGGCACTCCCTGGACGTGGCGACGATCCGCAGGTCCCGCTGCCCGGCCAGCAGCCCGGCCGCGAACCGGGCGACGACGCCGAGGAACAGGTCGCAGTTGTCCAGGAGCAGAAGCCGCTCCCCGCACTCCGCCGCGACGCGGGCGGCGGCGCGGCGCAGCATCTCCTCCGCAGCAGCCGAGTCGAGCGCCGCCAGCAGGTCGGCGGTCGTGCGGGACGCCCAGCGGTCGTCCCGGATGAGCGCCTCGGCGAGCCGGCTCTTCCCCACCCCGGCCGGTCCCGTGAGCGTGACGAGCCGTACGCGGGTCAGCAGCGCCCCGAGCTCGCTCAGCTCACGCTCCCGGGCGAGGAGGTCCGGATCCACGACCACGTCGGTAACGGTGTCCGTCATGATTCCCACTGCCTGTGCGAAGGAGGCGTACCCACCGTCATGGCCGTCAGTCGGTGAGCCGGCGCCGCAGCGTCCGCGTGGAGACGCCGCAGACCACGACCGTCCCGACCGTGAGCACGCTCATGAAGGCCCAGATGGGCAGGTGTGGCACGCCGGGTACCAGCGCCCACCGCAGGCCCTCGCTGATATAGACCAGGGGGTTGGCCAGCACGATCCACTGCAGCCACCCGACCCGGCTCAGCGCGGCCCAGGGATAGTAAACGCAGCCGAGCATGGTGATGGGGACCATCATCACAGTGAAGAACAGGCTGAGCTTGCGCGGCTCTACGACGGTCCCGAACAGCAGCCCGAGCCCGGCCATCAGCGTCGCGGAGAGCACGAGCACGAGGAGAGCGGCCGGCCAGTGCTTCATCGAGATGTGCGGGGCCTGCCCGGGCGCGTGAACCAAGATCACACATGGCAGCACGACGAGACCGGCGATGCATCCCTGGACGGCGCCAGAAAGGATCTTGGAACAGCCGAGCATCCACATCGGCAGCGGTGCAAGTACCCGGTCCTCGATCTCGCGGGTGTACGACAGCTCCATCACCAGCGGCGTGGACACCGACATGATGCCCATCATCATCACCGCGGAGGCCACCATCCCGGGCACCAGAATGGTGGCGAACGATAGCCCGCCCGGCGCGTGCCCCGCTCCCCCGGTTCCCTGGGTCTTGGGCAACACGTAGGCGAAGACGAAGACGAACAGCAGCGGCTGGGTCATCGAGCGCGCCACGAAGCCCACGATGTCCCGGCGCAGCACTCGCATGTCGCGGGCGAGCAGCGCGAAGAACGGCCGCTGGCCCAGCTGCAACAGCCCGGTCGCGGTGGGGGGCGAGGTGGGGACGTTGCGCGCTGCCACCCCGACGGGCTGCGTCATCTCAGAGGTCATTCCCGGTACTCCCGTCCGGTCAGGGCGAGGAAAACCGTCTCCAGGCTGGGACGGCGTACGGAGACATCGAGCACGAAGAGCCCGGCGTCCAGGCTCGTACGAAGCAGGACTGGGACCACGTCCTCGACGCGGCCGGTGTAGACGCGCAGCGTCGCGTCGTCCGCCTCGGCTTTGCTCACCTCGGGCATCCGCTGTACGGCGTCGAGTACGCCCAACAGATCGGCGCCGTCCTCATGGACGATGGTGACGACCGAGTCGCCGCCCTCGCGCGTCTTCAGGTCGTCCTGGCTGCCCGTCGCGAGCATGACGCCGTGATCGATGATGCCGATCCGCTCGCACAGCGCCTCGGCCTCCTCCAGGTAGTGCGTGGTCAGCACGATGGTCTGGCCGCCGGTGTGCATCTCGCGCAGCAGATCCCACAGGTTGACCCGGGTCTGCGGATCGAGGCCGGAGGTCGGTTCGTCGAGGAACAGGATCGCCGGGCGGGTCAGCAGCGCCCGCGCGATCATCACGCGCTGCGCCTGGCCGCCGGAGAGCCGGTGCACCATGGCGTCCGAGCGGTCGCCGAGCCCGAAGCGGTCGAGCAGCTCCCGCCCCCGCACCCGGGCGTCGCGCGCCGAGAGCCCCGCGAACCGGCCCCGGAACTCCAGGTTCTCCAGCGCGGTCAGCTGGCGGTCGAGCGTGTTGTACTGGCTCACCGCGCCGATCCGCCGCTTGACCCGCACCGGATCGGCGACCGGGTCCGCGCCGGCGACGCGCATCGTGCCCGCCGTCGGCCGCACGCGCGTGGTGAGCATGCCAAAGGTCGTCGACTTTCCCGCGCCGTTGGGCCCGAGCAGGCCGAACGCCTCCCCTTCCCGCACCGCCAAGGAGATGCCGCGCACCGCCTCGACCGGCGTGGGGGCGCTGTCGTACGTCTTGCGCAGATCCTCTGTCTCTATGGCTATGGCTGTCATGATCGGACCCTCCCGGCGGTACTTCAGTACGGCGCGTCTCCGGCGATGGCAACGCGCTCCGTGATGCGTCCGGCGGGGAAGTAGTCGGAGACCGCGTAATGCTGTACGGCTCGGTTGTCCCAGAAGGCCACGGCGCCCGGCGTCCAGCGGAACCTGGCCTGGTACTCCGGGGCCTGCAGCTGGCGGAACAGGTACTGCAGCAGTTGCTCACCCCGTTCGGGGTCCATGCCGACGATCCGGTCGGTGAAGACCGAGTTGACGAAGAGGGTCCGCCGCCCGGTCTCCGGATGGGTCCGCACCACCGGGTGCGTCACCGGCGGATACATGGTCCGCAGCAGGTCGACCCGCTCGGCGGGCAGGAATCGGTCCATCGTCGCGGTCATGTCGTGCACCGCCCGCAGCCCGCGCAGCGCCGCTCTGACCTCCTCGGGCAGGTTGTCGTACGCGGCGGCGGCGTCGGCGAAGATCGTGTCACCGCCCGCCGCCGGGCCCTCCACCAGCCGCAGCACGAAGGCCTTCGCGGGTTCGGGCCGCCCGGTCATGTCGGCGTGCCAGGCGTTCTCCCAGCCGGCGTTCGCGGCGTCCTTGACGTACTGCGCCAGCCCCGGGCCGGCCGTGGTGGGCATCAGGCTCTGGTGTTCCAGCTCGCCCCAGGCCTCGGCGAACGCGATCTGCTGCGCCCCGGTGATCCGCTGGTCGCGGAAAAACAGCACCTTCCACTCCAGCCAGGCCCGGTGCAGCTCGGCGTGCAGCTCCGGGTTCAGCGGGGCGCCGAGGTCGATGCCGCTGATCTCCGCGCCGATCAGCGGGGTCAGCGGGGTCACGCCGAACCGCTCGTACGGGCGGTCCGGCTGGGTCTCGGCGAGCCTGCGCAGGTGCCGGGGCCCGCCGCGAATCGCCCGTCCGGGGCGGTCGGCCTGGCTGAGTCCGGCCTCGGTACCGGCCAGATCCCAGGGCAGCGGCGGCGCATCCGGAAGCGCGTGCGTCATAGCCATCCGTGCTCTCCTCGTCAGCGTGGGGGCCGGACTACCGCGCCATCGTCAAACCGTGCGGTATGGCCCTGCCTGTCGTCCGGTTGGCAGGGAGTAAACGCCTCATTAGGCCCGGCCAAACTGCCGTACAACCGCTCGGCCACACCATCGTGAAGAGCGGGAGCCGATGAAGGGGCGTGAGGCCATGGGCGGGCCGCTGACCATCGCGCTGGCCGGCGACTGGATGGCGACGCGCGGCGCGGTGTTCGACGCGGGTCCGCGCGCGCAGGCCGTACGCGACCTGCTGACCGGCGCCGACTTCGCGTTCGCCAACCTCGAAGTGGTGGCCAACGGCTGGCAGGGCCATCCCGTCCGCGACCCCTGGGGCACGACGCTCGCCGCCGGTACGCAGGTGCTCGACGGCCTGCACGACGCGGGCATCTCCATGGTGAGCTGCGCGAACAACCACGCTCTCGACATGGGCGGCGAGGGCCTGTGCGCACTGCTGGGCGAAGTGGCCGCGCGGGGCGTCGCGCACGCCGGGGCCGGACCTGACCTCACCGGCGCCCGGATGCCGGCCTACGTCGACCACCCGGCGGGCAGCGCCGCGCTGATCGCCTGCACCGCGAGCTTCGCGCCCGGGCAGGAGGCCGCGCCGACGGGCCTGCAGCTGCCGGGCCGTCCCGGCATCAGCCCGCTGCGGCACCGGCAGGTCCTCGACGTCACGGCCGAGCAGCTCGCGGCGCTGCGGGCGATCGACCGCGACACCGGGCTGGCCGCCCAGCGCGCCGGGATCGTCGAAATGATCGGCCACGATCCGTGGGACGGGGACCCGTTCCCCTTCCTGGGCGGGATCTTCCGCGCCGCGGCGACGCCCGGGCTGTCGACCTCCGTCGACGAGGGCGATCGCGACGCGATCCTGCTGTGGATCCGCGAGGCGCGGCAACGAGCCGACCTGGTCGTCGTCAGCGTGCACTCGCACGAGCCCGGCGCCGCCCGGGACGAGCCGGCCGAGTTCTTCCGCGCCTTCGCGCACGCGGCGATCGAGGCGGGCGCGGACGTCGTCGCCGGGCACGGCCCGCACCGGCTGGCGGGCATCGAGGTGCACCGCGGGCGCCCCATCTTCTACAGCCTCGGCAACTTCGTCAGCCAGATCGAGCTGACCGAACGGCTGCCCGCGGAGGATTACGCCAAGGTGCCGTCGACCAGGCCGTTGACGCCGTACGGCTTCTTCAACGCGCGCAGCCTCGCCGACACCCGTGGGTTCGCGGCGCACCGGGAGTACTGGGAGACGGTCCTGCCCGTCGTCACCGCGGACCCGCCCGAGCGCGAGGACGGCCGGTACCGCCCGGCCGGCGTCGAGCTGCATCCGGTCACCCTCGGTTTCGGCCTGCCCGCCCACCGCAGGGGCCGCCCCGAGCGCGCGCCGGCGGCGGACGGCCACCGCATCCTCAAGGGGCTGACCGACCTGTCCGCCCCGTACGGCACCGCGATCGAGATCGGCGACGGGGCGGACGGCCCCGTCGGCCGGCTGGTCCTCGGCTAACCGCCGCATACCAGCCAGTTACCGCATCGCAGTTCCGCCATAGCCGGCCTGGGCGAATCTCAAATTCGGACAACCCAGGCAGGCCCTCTCTGTGACAGATGGCCTGTCCGCCCTCTTGAAGGAGATCCTCCCCATGGCGCGGATCCGTATCCTGCCGACCACCGCGGCGACCGCAGCCGCAGCGGCATTCACTTTCGGACTGACCCTGACCGCATCGTCCGCACCGGCCCTGGCCGCGCCCGCTCCGCCGGGCGATCGCGTGCCGATCACGTCGGCGAACGCGCTCGTTCCGGCGGGCGCGACGGACGAGGGGACCGCGCCGGCGACCGGCGCCCTCGACATCCGGGTGTACCTGAGCGGCCGTAACCAGGCGGGCCTGCGCACGCTCGCGCGACAGGTCTCCACGCCGGGTGACCAGCACTACCGGCACTTCCTGACCCCGGCCCAGTACGCGGCCACGTTCGGCCCCACCACGGAGCAGCGCACCGCCGTCACCTCCTGGCTGCGCGGCTGCGGGTTCTCTGTGACCGGCGGCAACACGCACTATGTCGGCGCGTCCGGCGACCAGGCGGCGGTGGAGTGCGCGACGGACGCCCCCATGCACGTCTTCCGGTGGCGCGGCACGACGGTGCGGGCGCCGGCCGGACGGCTGAGCGTGCCGCAGGCCGTCGCCGACGATGTGCTGTCCATCTCCGGGCTCAGCACGCTGACCACGAAGGTCCGGCCGGCGACCACCGGGCTCGCTGGGCACCCCGCCGCGGCGACGGCGGCGGCGACCACCTGCTCGTCCTACTGGGGGGAGAGCCCGGCGACGACGGTGCCACCCGCCTACGGCGCCACCCGGCCGTGGCACGTCTGCGGGTACCTGCCGAGCCAGCTGCGCAGCGCGTACGGCGTGACCGGCACGGGACTGACCGGCACGGGCATCAAGGTCGCCGTCGTGGGGGCCTTCGCGTCCGACACCGTGGCCAGTGACGTCCAGACGTACGCGTCGCGGCACGGAGAGCAGGCCTGGGCGTCCGGCCAGCTCACCCAGGTGGTGCCGGACGGGCTGCCGCCCCAGCCGTCCTCTTGGACGATGGAAGAGATCATGGACGTGGAGGCCGTCCACGCCATCGCGCCGAGCGCCGGCGTCGTCTACGTCGCGTCGGCGGACGCCGAGGACAACAGCTTCGTCGACGCGATCTCCCGCATCGTCGACGGCCGGCTGGCCGACATCGTGTCGGGGTCCTGGGTGCTGGGCGCGGACACCGGCATCCCGTCGGCAACGGTGCTCGCCTTCGAGCAGAACTTCCTGCAGGGCGCCGTCGAGGGCATCGGCTTCTTCTTCGCGTCCGGCGACGAGGGCTCCCAGGCCGCGTCGGGCGACGGCAGCGGCCCGCTGATCACGGCGACCGAGTACCCCGCGTCCGACCCCTGGGTCACCGCGGTCGGCGGTACGACCCTGGCGATCGGCGCCGGCGGCCAGTACCTGTGGGAGACCGGCCGGGAGACGGACTACGCGCAACTGTCCGACGACGGCGGCTCCTGGGTGAGCCCGCCCGGCACCTTCTCCGGCGGCTCCGGCGGCGGTGCGAGCGGCCTGTTCCGCCGGCCCTGGTACCAGCCGGGTACGCCGCGGGCGGCCTCGACCGACAACGCGGGCGCCCGGCGCATCGTCCCGGACGTGTCGATGGTCGCCGACCCGGTGACCGGAATGCTCGTCGGCCAGACCTTCGCCCTGCCGACCGGCGGCGTCTACGTCGAGTTCGCCACCGGCGGCACCAGCCTGTCCGCCCCGCTCTTCGCCGGCGTGCAGGCCCTGGCGCAACAGCGGGCCGGCCATGCCCTCGGATTCGCGAACCCGGCGATCTACCGGGCCGCCGCGTCCGGCGGGTTCCGCGACGTGACGGACACCCCGCCGGGGGTCACGACTCCGCTCGCGGCCGTCCACACGGTGACCACCGTCAGCCCCACGGGTCAGGTCACCACGACCTTTGTGCTCGCCACCCTCGGACGCGCCCAGGACACCGGGCTCGCCACGACGGTCGGGTTCGACAACGTCACCGGTGTCGGCTCGCCGACCAGCCGCTACATCAACATCGCAGGGAGGCCGCGATGACCGATCCGCACGACCCGAACGACACCGCCGATGCGCTGGAACGGCTCCGTACGGCGGGGTTCGACCTCGGCATGTTCAGCGACGAACAGCTCGAGTTGCTCGCCGCCCTTGACGAGGGAGAGCTGAACGTCCTGCTCGACATCAAGGAGCGGATCGGCGACATCCGGCCCGAGGTGGAGGCGCACGCCGCCAAGACCATCGGCGGCCTGCTCTTCTGAACGGCAAACCGGGGCGGCCCATCGCGGCCGCCCCCGTTTCAGCCGGACGAGCCGCTACCCCGTTCGCGCCTCTTCAGCCGTACGGGGCTTGCGTCGTCAGCCGTACAGGTCCACCGGCAGGTTGCTGTGCGCGCGCATCCGCAGCGCGAGCCGCCGCACGGGCACGCCGCCCGGCGCGAGCTCGGGGAACCGCCGGAAGAGGCGCGGGAGGACGACGCCGGCCTCCATCCGGGACAGCGTCGCGCCGATGCAGTAGTGCACCCCGCCGCCGAAGCTGAGCACGCGCCCGGCGTCGCGCGCGGGCCGGAACAGGTCGGGGTCCGGATACTGGGCCGGATCCCGGTTGGCGGCTCCCACCATGGAGATCAACAGCCGGCCCGCCGGAATCCGCACCCCGCCCACCGTGCAGTCTTCCCCCGTCAGCCGGGGCACGATCTGGGTGGGGGTGTCGTGGCGCAGCGACTCCTCGACGACGGCCTCCGGCGGGGTCGTGCCGTCGCGCAGCCGCGCCGCCTCGTCCGGGTTCGTCAGCAGGTCCTCGGTGGCGTTCCCGACGAGCCCGGCGGTCGTGCCGTACCCGGCCGAGAACAGGAAGATCGCGATGCCGAGCAGCTCGTCCTGCGACAGCACCCCGGCGTCGCAGGCCTGGGTGAGCTCAGTGGTGAGGTCGTCGCGCGGCCGCCGGCGGCGGTCCTCGATCATCCCGGTCCAGTACTCCAGGATGGTCGCCGCCGCGGCGTCCATGCGCTCCATGGCCCCGCTGTCGGCGTAGAGGTCCATCACCTTGAAGAAGTCGATGCTCAGGTCGCGGAAGCTTTCGCGGTCGGCCTCCGGCACGCCCAGGATCTCGCCGATCACCGCCGTGGGCAGCGGGTAGGCGAACTGCGTCATGAGATCGACGGAGCCGCCGTCGGACCCCGCGTCGGCCATCTGATCGAGCAGCCCGGAGACGATCCGGTCGACCAGGGCCCGGTAGATCTCCATGCGGCGCGGCGAGAAGGCGCCGCCCACCAAGCGCCGCAGGCGGCTGTGGTCGGCGTGGTTGCGGCTCTGTACGGAGTGGTACATCAGCCGCGTCGCCGTACGATCGCGCCAGCCGGGCAGGTTCGCGTCGTACCAGGGCGGATCCTGCACCAGGAACCGGGAGTCGTTGAGCACCTGGCGGCACTCCGCGTAACCCGACAAGAAGTAGATATTTCCGGACTTGTATACCGGGGCCAATGCCCGCAGCGCGTGGTAGTGCGGATAGGGATCGGCCAGTCCCTCCGGCGACATCAGGCGGGCCAGTACGTTCGCCGGGGTATCCACGCCGGACACCAGACCACTCGCCGTCATCGGCACTCCTCGACGCTCGGGGCCAGGCCGGCTCCATGGTGGAAATCCGGGGCTGCCCGCCGGTTTGGATCGGGTTGCGGGTCAGTTGTCCGGTCAGCGTCCCAGGAACCGCTCGACCACCGGAACGAAGGACACCGCCTCCTGGAAGAGAAACGCGTGTCCGGCGTCCGGATACAGGACCAGCCGCGACCGTGCGATGCCGCAGGCGAGGATCCGGTCGTTCGCGACCGGATTGAAGACGTCCTCCGTACCGTCGGCGATCAGCGTGGGCACGTGGATGCGGCCGAGCAGCCGGCCGGCCGGTTCGTCGCCGGCGATCCAGTTCAGCGTGGCGGTCAACTGCGCGCTCTTCGTCGCGGGCGGCGCGGCGTAGAAGTCCGGGTACTGGAAGATCGCCTGGATGTAGGCCAGCCCCGCGTCATGCCGGTCCGGCGGGAACAGCAGGCTGATGACCGTGTCCAGATCCGTGCTGCCCAGCTTGTCGATGACCGACTGCGGAATCGGCAGCGCCTGCCCGGTGCCGGGCTGCGTGGCCGCCAGGATCAACCGGCCGACCTGCCCCGGGTGCAGCACGGCGAGCGCCTGCGCGATCATCCCGCCCATCGACCAGCCGAGCACCGCCGGACGACGCAGCCGCAGCTCGGTGAGCAGCGCACCGGTCTGGCCGGCCATCTTCGCGATGGTCAGCGGCGCGCTGAGCGGGGCCGTCTCGCCGACCCCGGCGTTGTCGACGACGATGACGCGGTGCCGGGCGGCGAGCGTGTTGACGAAGGACGGATCCCAGTTGTCCATCGAGGCGCCGGTGCCGGTGAGCAGGACGATCACACTGCCCTGGCCGACGTCGCGGTAGCCCACGTCGCCCTCGTCCGTGTGCGCGATGAGCGTCGGCGCGGTCAGGATGTCGTCGGCCGACGCCGCCGGCACCGCGTACCCCGCCCCGGCCATGGCCAGCATGACCACGGCCGCCGCTCGCATCCCGAATCGTTTCCAGCGCACCACCGTTGATCGCCCTCTCTCCTCGGATCCGCCCGCAGTATCGGGGAGATCCGGCTTCCCGCCGGTTGGCCGCCGGTTGCGGCGCGGCTGTCCGCCCACGTGATCGCGACTCTCCGGCGGCGCACACCGACGGTGCGCAGGCCACCGGAAATCAACCGCCGGCCAAGCCGCGAAAAAGCGCGTGGGGGCCTGCTGGTATTCGGCATCGGTTTATTTCCCGGGCCAGACGTCCACGCTAGAGGAGTTTGTGGTGACCGTTACGGACGTGCTGCTCGCCGGGGCATCGCCCGACGAGATCAAGCAAAGCCCCCTGCCCCGCGACTACGTCGCGGCCCATCTGCGAATCGAGGACGTCGATCTCTTCCGTGGCGTCGCCGACAAGGACGTACGGAAGTCGCTGCACGTCGGCCGGGTGCCGATGCCGGAGCTGGCGCCCGATGAGGTGCTGGTCGCGGTCATGGCGAGCTCGGTGAACTACAACACCGTCTGGTCGGCGATGTTCGAGCCGATCTCGACGTTCAAGTTCCTCGAGCAGTACGCGCGCCAGGGCGGCTGGGCGGCCCGGCACAAGCTGCCATACCACGTCCTCGGTTCGGACGGGGCCGGCGTGATCGTACGGACGGGATCGGGCATCCGGCACTGGCAGATCGGCGACCGGGTCGTCATCCACCCGGTACACGTGGACGAGCAGGAGCCGGGCACGCACAACGACGCCATGCTCGGCCGGGAGCAGCGCGCTTGGGGGTTCGAGACCAACTTCGGCGGCCTCGCCGAGTACACGATCGTGCGGGCGAGCCAGCTCGTCTCCAAGCCCGCCCACCTGACCTGGGAGGAAGCGGCGTGCATGTCGCTGTGCGCGAGCACCGCGTACCGGATGCTGGTCGGCGAACACGGCGCCCGGATGAAGCAGGGCGACGTCGTCCTGGTCTGGGGCGCGTCCGGCGGCCTGGGCAGCTTCGCCGTGCAGTTCGTCAAGAACGGCGGCGGCATCGCGGTGGGCGTCGTCGGCTCGGAGCGCAAGGCCGAGGCGGTACGGCGGCTCGGCTGCGACGTGGTGATCAACCGCGCCGACCTGGGTGCCACCGAGTCGACCGCGGACGACCCGAGTCAGGTGCTCAAGGTCGGAAAGCGGCTCGGGAAGATCATCCGCGAGCGTACGGGCGGCGACCCGCACATCGTGTTCGACCACGTCGGTCGCGAGACCTTCGGAATCTCGGTCTTCGTCGCCGGGCGCGGCGGCGCCGTCGTCACCTGCGGGTCCAGCACCGGATACCAGCACACCTACGACAACCGGTACCTCTGGATGAAGCTGAAGCGGATCATCGGCAGCCACGGCGCGAACCTGCAGGAGCAGTGGGAGTCCAACCGGCTCATCGAGCTGGGCCAGATCATGCCGACGATGTCCGCTCGCTACCCGCTGGCCGATGTGGCCGAGGCGGCCCGCCTCGTACAGACCAACTCCCACCTGGGCAAGGTCTCGGTCCTGTGCCTGGCGCCGGAGCCCGGCATGGGCGTCACAGATCACGAGCTGCGGGCCCGCATCGGCGAGGACCGGCTGCTTCCGCTGTACGGCAGGTAAGCACCCCGGAGAGTGAGGCGCGCCACAACGCCGAACCCGGTCAGTGCCGTTACCAGCGGGTAGAATGATCTATGTTACTGACTAGTAGGAAACAAAGGGTCAGACGTCTATGGGGCACTACAAGAGCAACCTCCGGGACCTCGAGTTCAACCTCTTCGAGGTGTTCAACCGCCAGGACGTACTGGGCACCGGCCCGTTCGCCGAGCTCGACACCGACACGGCGCGCAGCGTGCTCGACGAGGTGAACCGGCTGGCCACGGGCGTCCTCGCGGACTCGTTCGAGGATGCCGACCGCCACCCGCCGGTCTTCGACCCGGAGAACCATTCGGTCACCATGCCGGACGGCTTCAAGAAGTCCTTCGCCGCCTACTTCAACGATGCCGAGTGGTGGCGGTTCGAGCTGCCCGCCGAGCTCGGCGGCATGAACGCGCCGCGCACCCTGCACTGGGCGGCGGCCGAGCTGGTCCTCGGCGCCAACCCGGCCATCTGGATGTACTCCAGCGGGCCGAGCTTCGCCAAGCTGCTGTACCTGATCGGCACCCCCGAGCAGCAGCAGCTCGCCAAGCAGGCCATCGAGCGGCATTGGGGCTCCACGATGGTGCTGACCGAGCCGGACGCCGGCTCCGACGTCGGCGCGGGCCGGACGAAGGCCGTGGAGCAGCCGGACGGCAGCTGGCACATCGAGGGCGTCAAGCGCTTCATCACCAGCGCCGAGCACGACATGGCCGAGAACATCCTGCACTACGTGCTCGCCCGGCCCGAGGGCGCCGGCCCCGGCACCAAGGGCCTGTCGATGTTCGTCGTGCCGAAGTATCTGGTCGACCCCGAGACGGGTGAGCCGGGCGAGCGCAACGGCGTCCTCGTCACGAACGTCGAGAAGAAGATGGGCCTCAAGGCGTCCACGACCTGCGAGCTCACCTTCGGCGCCGACCGTCCGGCCGTGGGCTACCTCGTCGGCGGTGTGCACGCGGGCATCAGGCAGATGTTCATGATCATCGAGCACGCTCGGATGATGGTGGGCACCAAGGCGATCTCGACGCTGTCGACCGGATACCTCAACGCGCTGGAGTACGCCAAGGAGCGCGTGCAGGGCGCCGACCTCACCCGGATGGCCGACAAGACGGCCCCGCGGGTCGCGATCACACACCACCCGGACGTACGGCGCCTGCTCATGCTGCAGAAGTCGTACGTGGAGGGGCTGCGGGCACTGGTCCACCTGACCGCGACGTACCAGGACACCGCGCAGATCGCCGAGTTCGAGGGCCGGCGCGACGAGCCGGCCGAGCAGATCAACGACCTGCTGCTGCCGATCGTCAAGGGCGTCGGTTCGGAGCGCGCGTACGAGCTGCTCACCTCGTCGCTGCAGACGTACGGCGGGTCCGGGTTCCTGCAGGACTACCCGATCGAGCAGTACATCAGGGACGCCAAGATCGACTCGCTCTACGAGGGCACCACCGCGATCCAGGGCCTCGACCTGTTCTTCCGCAAGATCCTGCGGAACAACGGCGCGGCGCTGCGGCACCTCGCCGGCGAGATCAAGACCTTCGTCGACAGCGAGGCGGGCAACGGCCGGCTCAAGAACGAGCGCGCCCTGCTCGGCGCCGCCCTGGCGGATGTCGAGGGCATCGTCACCGCCATGACCGGCTGGGCCCTCGGGTCGCTGGAGGCCAATCAGCAAGCAGAGATCTACAAGGTCGGCCTCAATACCAACCGGTTGCTGCTGGCTCTCGGCGACCTGATCATCGGCTGGTTGCTGTGCCGGCAGGCCGAGGTCGCGCTGGCCAAGCTCGGCGGCGAGGCCGTCACACCCGCCGACCAGGCCTTCTACACCGGCAAGGTGGCCGCGGCGCAGTTCTTCTGCGCCGAGGTGCTGCCCCGGCTGGCCGCCGAGCGCCGGATCGCCGAGGCGACCACCGGCGACCTGATGGAGGTCCCCGAAGCCGCCTTCTGACCCCATGATCATGCAACGGCTCCCGTGGCGCGGCGGGAGCCGTTGCGTGTATCCGGCGGCGCCAGTACGGGGCGTAGGCGATCAGCGGGCTAGTGTTACCTCCCGGCTGCGCGTTTTACTTGAAGCTGAGCGTTGTACTTGAAGACGGCATCGGATGGCGTTCTGAAGGGGCACGGATATGGGTCTAGGGGTCAGTGTCTTCCTGCTCATCCTGGGGGCGATCTTCAGGTTCGCGATCAAGGCCGACCTCGTGGGCGGGTCGGTCGATCTCCACGTGATCGGCGTCATCCTCATGATCGCCGGGGGCGGGACGTTCCTGCTGCAGATGCTCATGATGAACCGCGGCAGCCAGCAGCAACAGCGCAACAACGAGCGGCTCTACAACGGCGACAACCCACCGCCGGTATAGGGCCGGTTTCATGAGCCCCGCCGGCTTGTGAACCAGCCCTAGAGGAGGGTCCCGTCGCCGGCCTGGTAGAGCAGCGCTCGTCCGGGCCGCGGGGTCACCCACATGGTCGAGCCGGGCTCCGGCTCCCGTCCTTCCGCCACCGTCACCTGCACGCTCGGACCCGAGGTCGTCAGCGTCACCAGCGACGACGTACCGAGGTTCTCCACGATCGACACCCGCCCCTCGATGCCAGTGCCGCCGGTCTCCTCGAAGTACTCCGGCCGGATCCCCACGATCACGTCGCCGTCCGGCAGCTCCGCGCCGGTGGCCCGCGCGTACCAGGCGCCGTCGAGCAGGTTCATCGGGGTCGAGCCGATGAACCCGGCCACGAAGACGTTGGCCGGGCGCTGGAAGATCTCGCGCGGCGTGCCGATCTGTTCGACCTTCCCGTCGGCCATCACCGCGATCCGGTCGGCCAGCGCCAGCGCCTCGGCCTGATCGTGCGTGACGAACACCGTCGTGACGCCGAGGTCATGCTGCAGTTTCTTCAGGAACGTCCGGGCCTCCAGCCGCAGCCGCGCGTCGAGGTTGGACAGCGGCTCGTCGAACAGGAAGACCGTCGGATGGGCCGCCATCGCCCGCGCGAGCGCCACGCGCTGCTGCTGCCCGCCGGACAGCTGGCCCGGGCGGCGCTCCATGAGGTCGCCCAGCGACAGGCCGGCGCCGGTCTCGGCGGCCCGGGCCCGGCGCTCGGCCCGGCCGACCTTCCTGATCCGCAGCGGGTACGCGATGTTGTCGGCGACCGTCATGTGCGGGAACAGCGCGTAGTCCTGGAAGACCATCGCCACGTCGCGCTCGCCCGGCTGCAGCTTCGTCACGTCCCGGTCGCCGATCATGATCTTGCCCGACGTCGCCGCCTCCAGCCCGGCGATCGTCCGCAGCAGCGTGGTCTTGCCGCAGCCGGACGGGCCCAGCAGCGCGAAGAACTCCCCGTCCGCGATCTCGAGCGACAGGCCGTCGAGGGCACGTACGCCACCGTCGAAGACCTTGGTGACCTCCTCCAGCCCGACCTTCATGCCTTGATACCTCCGTGGAAGCGGAAGCCGTACCGGCGGCTCACGAACAGGAACATGACCACCACCGGGATCGAGTAGAGCAGCGAGAACGTGGAGATCAGCGCGAGGTTGGGCTGCCCGCCCTCGGTGTAGAAGGTGTTGAGGGTGACCGCCGCCGGCTGCTTCTGCGGGGTGCGGTAGAGCAGGAACGGCATCAGGAAGTTGCCCCACACGTTGACAACCGCCCAGACCGCGATCGTGGCCAGGCCGGGCCGTACGTTCGGGAGCACGACATGCCTGAGCACCTGTAGCGGCTTGGCGCCGAAGACGCGCGCGGACTCCTCGTACGAGCGCGGCATGCCGTCCATGAAGTCCTTCAGGATGAAGATCGCGGCGGGCAGCAGGCCGCCGGTCAGCACCAGCACCACGCCGACGTCCTTGTCCAGCAGGTGCAGCGCGAACATCAGCTGGAAGATCGGCACCATCGCGGCCGTCCCGGTGATCACCGACGACAGCAACAGGAGCAGGTAGAGCAGCCCGTCGCGACCCGGCACGCGCACCCGGCTCAGCGCG
>DATBKU010000029.1:0-61864 GCA_036555725.1 Streptosporangiaceae bacterium
GTCGATGTCGGGCTGGAACTCGCGACTGAGTTCGTTCGCAGCAAGGCCGCTACACGGCCCGGACGGGCAATGCACCGCCGTCATCGCGTCACGCAGGACGCCCTCGTCACGGGGGCTGACCTTCCGTTGGCCGGCCAGGCTAGGCAGTTGCCCGTCGAGCCGGACGGCCGCCGACGTCGAGAACGTCGTGGCCAGGGCTGGCCGCGACGATCCGGTCGACCAGGACACCGGGATAGCGCGGGCGGACCCGGTCGTAGCGCGCAGGGTCAGAGCCGAACGACTCCGCCATCTGACGATGTTGATGAGGCTGGCGTTCGGAGAGCCGCGGCGGCTCCGGCGGTATAGCGGACACGCGCCCCACCCTAAGCGGACACGCGCCCCTAAGTGGGCACGCGCCCACTCCTCAACGGAAGGTAGACGCACGGCATGCCGACAGGGGTGGCGATGCGCGACGCACGGGAGCAACCGTTCGACGCCGCCGAGCGCGTCCTGCTCGGCGCCGGGCGGCACGCGCTGACCAGCCGGGCCGTCACCACCGAGGCGGGCCGACGGCACGCTCGCCTTCGACGTCCCCGCGGCCGCCCGGGCCGCCGGCCAGTACGCCTGGGTCTTCAAGATCGCCTGATTGGGGTGTCAGGTTCAGATCGGCTCATGGGTGCACCAGCGCGTCGACATATCGCAAAGCAGGGGTGGACGTCTCGAGATTCAAGGTGACCTCCCCGCCGATCACCAGAGGAATCTTGTGAGCGGTGTGCCCGAACTCCACGTTGGTGACGACCGGAAAGTCGCCGCCGACGCAGCGCAGGATCATCTCATCCCAGTCCCTGTCTGGAGCATCATCGCGAGGGCAGTCGACCGGCACGCCCACGACGAGGGCGGCGATGCGATCGAACACCCCGGCCAGCCGCAGATGGGTGAGTGCCACGTCCACGGCGGCCCAAGGCACGAACACCTCTTCCAGCGCCAGGACGGCTCCTGTCACGTCCGGCATCCAGTGCGTGCCGACAAGGGTGCGAGTCGTGCCAAGATGCCCACCGAGCAGGCGGCCGGTGATCAGTCCGCCGCCGCGGACGACATGCCAGTCGGCACCGGGAATTTCTTGTCCCGCGATCGAAGTCGCCACTATCTGCCAGAACGCAGACTCGGTGTCGGTGTTAACGGTCGGCTGAAAGAAGTCATACCCGGACGGGCCGTGCAGCGTTGGCAACCCTGCGCGGTGGAAAATGGCGTTTCCCAGAATCGAGGGGTCGGACATACCGGTGAACACCTTGGGATTGGCCCTGATCGCGTCGTAGTCGAGCAGGTCCAGCAGGTGGGCGGCGCCCTTTCCGCCGGTGGCCGGAACGATAAGCGTTACCGTCGGGTCCGTGAACGCCGCCATGAGATCCGCGGCCCGCTGTGCACGCGGCCCGGCCAGGTAGCCGGGCGGGGTGACCGTCGTGCTCGGCGCGAGCCACACGTCGTACCCGCGGTCGGCAAAATAACGCCGCAGCCGGTCCCGTTCGGCATGTCGTACAGGTGAGGAGGTGGCCACAATCGCCACCGTGTCTCCCGGCCGCACCGGACGCGGCTTGACGATAGGCGGTTTCATCGGTGGCAACTCTCTCTCGTATCGCTGCCTAAACGGTCTTCGCTATGGCTTTGACGTCTGCGGCCGCCGCGCACCAGAGTTCTCGTGGCCGGCCGCCCGGGAACTCGTCCGACCAGGGTTTGACCCTCGTCGCGTAGTGCATGATCCATGGGTGCTCCTCCAGATGACGGAGGTACGCCGGCGGCAAATAGGCACCGCCCTGGAACTCGAAGTCGAGCACCTTCCGGACGGTATTCAGCGGAGTAACATTCCAGCGCGGGTCGAGGACCTCGAATCGCCCCTTGATCGCCGAGTTAAGCGCATCTTGGTCGCCAAAAAGGGGACCACGCGAGTCGGGCCCGGATCTCGCCGCCCGCTCGGCGGCCTCCCGCACACCCGTGTCGATCCATCTGGCGATGTCCACGAGGAGCAGCCCGGAGTTGAAATAGGGAAGTCCGGCCTCGTGTTCGGCAAGCTCGATACGACCGTCGGCCAAGTGCGGGGTACCGAGCTCCGGGATGCCGTAGTCGCGGACCGCGGCCAGGACGACGTCTCCGGCCGGTCGCCGCATCAGCGGCGAAACGCTGGCGCAGACGACGACGTCGCAGTCCACGTAGAGAACTGTCGCGCAATCGGTGAGCAGCTCGGGCAGGTAGAGCCGGAGCCACGCCATCGGGCTCAGGTGCGGAAACCGAACAGGCGGCAAGGCGTTCCGGATATGGTCCAACACCGAATCCACCCGCACGACGGCAGCGTCGATGTCGACCGCCGCGGCCACGGCCAGTAGGGAAGCCTCGTGCTGGCCATCGAACGACGAATCCACGAAGCATCGAACGGTGAGTCGGCCGGGACCACTCCAACGCAGGCCCAAGGTCAGGACGGTAACACAGGCCGGAAGGGCGTAGTGACCGTCCGCACAGAGCGCCACCAAGGATCGACCTGACGCATCTCCGTGCCGGTCGCCCGCCTCCTGTGTCATTCACGCACCTCAATCACGTGGCCAGCCGAAATATCTGACCGGTTGGATAACTCCAGTGCTCGTCCACGGCCAAGTCCACCACCACGTCGGCCACTTCCGCCGGTGACAGGGCTCGTCCCCACGGCAATGTGGAAAAGTACTCAGCCGGATTCGCGACGCCCTTTCGGCGCAAAATCTCATACGCCTGAGGAGTTTCCACGAGCGCCGGTGCGATGACGTTTACGCGTACCTCGTGCACCGCCTCCTCGCTGGCGAGAGTCATCGAGATGGCCTCCAGCGCGGCCTTGGAGGCTGTATACGGGCCGTTCCGGGGGCTCGGGGCTCGCGTCGCGTCAGAGCCGACGACGACGAGCCGGGCCTTGGCGCCGCGCGCCAGGTCTCTGATGGCCCGCCATACCGTCACCAAGCCAAGGGCATTGACGGCGAACAGCGAGCGAAACTCTTCGGACGGAGTATCCGCGACAAGGCGTTTGCTGGACGGCGTCCCTGCTGCGTATACCACCGCGCGCAGTGGGCCGCAGTGGGAAGCGAGATATGCCGCAACGGCACTCGCCGAGGCCTCGTCGGTGACATCGAGACGGAGCCAGCGCACGCCGGAGTCGGTGGAAGTCATCTCCTCGCCCCGGTATGTGGCCAGGACGTCCAGCCCCCGGGTACGCAGCCTCGACACCACCTGGGAACCGATACCTCCGGTGCCGCCGATGACCAATGCGACCGCTTCCCGCTCGCGCACTTAGCCGGCCCCCTTCCCGGCGGGCGGCAAGGCGTCCGGATGGTCTATCTCAAACATCTCCAGAAACCGCATCTGTCGCATCGGGATGCCAAACCGCCGTCCCACCTCTTGCGCCCGGCCGGCCGATTCGGCATCGCCCCGTCGAACAATCGCCACGCAACTTGGGAAGATGACATACATGCGGTCGGCTCCGACGATATGGGCGTAATAGCGTGCGGGATGCAGTGCTTCGGCGAGTCGCATCGCCAGCGCCGGCGCCGCGCGGGCAGCCACCCGAAGTTCGATGACCTCGACCGGGAACGTGCCGTCGAGCAGATACCGATAGCGCCGCGCCACGGTGGCCGGCGGTTCGGCCGGGAGCGAACCCGCGACCAGGCTTTCCCGGAAAACGATGCCGCGCATCGACGGTTCTTCCACGTCAGCGCATCGGCTCAGAGTAGCGGTCAGCGGCGGGAAAGATGACACCGCGGGCCGAGTCGACGATCACGTTGTGACCGTACGGCACAACCCACTTTGGATCCAGATGCCCCACATCGGCGTTGACGACAACCGGATATTGGAGGTTAGGAACCACGGATGAGAGGGCTTCTTCGACTACGCCGGCCCAGGATTCCAGCTCATATCGTGCATCCGGTCCGACGACCATGCCAGAGAGCCGGTCCAGCGGCGTTCTGGCGGCCAGTTCACGAAGGAGAACGTGCGCCTTTTCGGTATTGTGCAGACCAATGTCCCAGAAGAGGACACAGCCGTCCAACGTCAGATCGAAGTGCTCTGTCATCTCGATGAGTGCGCTGAGTTCCGCACCCAGCAAGGGACCCGACCCTTGTCCCGGACGAAGCCAGACCCAGCCACCGTCCAGGTTCAGCCGGCGACACTTCCGCTCGAGTTCGGGAACGAACCAGTTGGTGAACTCGTTGGTCCGTCTCGCCATGGGGAGGCAGACGAGATCGTCGCCAGACATGAGTGCTCGGCGAAAATGGTCGAGTGTTTCCGGATACGGTCCTTCCGGTCCGCCGAGTTCACCGACATAGGTGATGCCATAGTACGAAATGAGGCCGACCTCCTGGAACAGGAAATGATTCAGCCAGATATTGTCACTGTTGCCGATGAACGGCTTGTCGTGGGTGCGCAACGTCTCGACATCGAGGATTGAGAGAAGCTCATGGGCCGTCGCGCCCCCGAACGCCGAGAATACGACGTCGACCGAAGGATCGGTGAACGCGTCCATGAAGTCCGCCGCGCGTTGCTGAACTGAGCCGGCGGACAGGCCATCGTCGGTTATGTCTGACGAATGCGCTCCATAGCTGACCCGAAGGCCAAGCCTCCGCATGACCTTCTCCGCGCGCCGCACACGCTGCGGCACGTGATACATGGCCGGCCACGATGGACTGATCACGCGAACGTGGGCGCCCGGTCCGACTAGTCGGGGATATCTCACTTGTTCCTCCAGATTCTCACCTTGTGTCGGCTTTCGAGGGCTAGCCGGCCGGTGTGTCAGGCAGTGGCTGCGAATGTGCGAGTCTCTTGCTGAGCCCGGCAACGGTCGGCTCCTGAAAGAACAGGTTCGCGGTCACCGGGAAACCGGTCTCCGCCTGTATCTTGCGAATCAGCCGCATTGCCATCAGCGAGTCGCCGCCCACCTCGAAAAAGTTGTCGTCAATACCGACCCGTGGAACGCTCAAGACCTTCGCGAACAGGTCGCAGAGGATGGCCTCCGCACATGTCCGCGCGGGATTGAGCGCGCGCACCGCGACGCCGAAGTCAGGTTCCGGCAGAGCCGTGCGGTCCACTTTCCCGCTCAGGGTCAGCGGCATGCGTTCCGGGAACGTATAAGCCGCGGGCAGCATATGGCCGGGGAGCCGCTCGGCAAGTCGCGCTCGCAGGGACGCGACATGGGGCAAGAACCCCGGGCGCAGGACCACATGCGCCACGAGCCGGACGTCCCCCGGGCGATTTTCCCGCAACTCCACTACGGCCTGGTTCACCTCCGTGCAGTCGAGCAGCGCGCTTTCCACCTCGCCGAGCTCTATTCGAAAGCCTCGTAGTTTTACCTGGTTGTCAACCCGGCCGAGGAACTCCAGCTGCCCGTCGGAGTTCCGCCGGACGCTGTCGCCTGTCCGGTACATTCGGGAACCCGCGTCACCAAATGGATTGGCGATGAATCGCTCCGCGGTCTGTACGGGCTCGTTCAGGTATCCCCGCGCCAGGCCCGGGCCTGCCACGTACAACTCGCCCGGCTCACCATGCGGCACCGGGCGCAACCGTTCATCGAGTACGTACGCCTCGGTGTCGCGGATCGGCCGCCCGATCGATGGTGTTCCGCGACCGGGCAGCGGGTTGCTGAACGTCGCGCACACGGTTACCTCGGTCGGCCCATAGGCGTTGATCATCCGGCGACCGGTCGCCCAGCGGCTCGCCAGCCGCTCCGAACACGCCTCCCCGCCCACGATGAGGCACTCGAACCCGTCGAGCCCGTCGGGTTCGATGTCGGCCAGTACGGCGGGGCCGATCAGAGCATGGGTTATACGGTGATCGAGCAGTGCGGAGCGAAGGACCTGTCCGGCCACGAGACCGGCGGGCGGAACGACGAGGGTCGCCCCGGTGGCCCATGCCATCAGCACCTCGAGGACGTACGCGTCGAAACTCGGCGAGGCCACCTGAAGGACCCGGCTGCCGGAGTGGAGTTGCAGACTTTCGACCGCGGAGCGCGCGAGGTTGGCGATGCCGCGGTGGGTGACGACGACCCCCTTCGGGCGTCCCGTGGAACCCGATGTGTAAATGATGTACGCCGGATGATCCGGCCGCAGAACCCCGAGCAGGTCGGTGTGAAGGTCGGCGGCCGATTGCGATTCGAGCTGTGATCGCGTGCCTGGGTCGTCCAGCGCCAGCACGGGCCCGTCCCAATTTTCCAACCCGGCCGCGGTCTGTGCGGTGCCGATAACACAGACGGGACTCGCGTCGTCCAACATGAGGCGCACTCGGCCGGGCGGGGTTGAAATGTCAATCGGCAGATAGGCCGCGCCGGTCTTGATCACCGCAAGCAGAGCCACCACCATATCGGCGCCGCGCGGCAGAACGATGGCGGCGGCCCGCTCGGGCATCAGTCCGAAACCGAGCAGAAGATGCGCGAGCCGGTTCGCGCGCGCGTTGAGCTCCGCGTAGGACAGCAGTGTCCGTCCAGATTCAAGCGCGGATGCGCCGGGTGTGCGCGCCACATGAATCCCGAAGAGATCTGGAAGGCACAACGGGCCGACGTCAGAGGGGGCGATTTCCGTTGTCTCCGGCACGTGCGTTCGCCAGCCAAGGGAGCGCGCGGCGGACGCGAGGTACGCCGCGCAGCTCCGCCGGCCGGCTTCCGGGTGGGTTACGGCCCATCCGGCGGGGATCGCGGCAAAGGCAGGCCAGAGCGAGTATTGCCCTTCGCGATTCGCCAAGACGACGAACCTGGCGGTCTCGTCCTCGAATGGATTGGACATAGTGCATCAGACTGCGAACCGGCGTTGCAGCACGGTTGCACTATCCGCGCCTGGTCGCGGCGCTCTCCGAGAACCGTGGCCGCCGACGCCGCCCCTAACACGACTGCTCGTAACAGCCGGCCTGCAATGAAATTGCAACGGGAGTCGCCAATATCTGACCGGGATCTCCGCGACGAGGTTGGGACGGCACATGAAGACGGATACATTCTTGTTGGTCAATCCTCCTTATGACAACGTCGGTGTCACCGAGTCTGTGTCCTCCGCGTCGGTCACGCTGTCCATCGCCATGCTCGCCGGTCTGTGCAGGCGTAAGGGGCGATCGGTAGAACTGCTCGACCTCAACGTCGTCGGGGACTGGAAGGCGACCTATGTTGAAGCGCTGCGACGAGTATCGCCGGACATCGTCGGGATAACCTTCGCCACCCCACTCGTCGGAATCGCGAACGATCTGGGAATCATCGCGCGCGAGATGAACGCTGTTGTCCTGGGGGGCGGCCCGCACGCCAGCGCCATGCCGCTGGAATGCCTTTCCGGCGGCGGCTTCGACGCCGTGGCGATGGGCGAGGGGGAGGTCGCCTTCGAGCATCTGCTGGATACCAATGAGGTCGACGGCTTCCCGGGGTGGGTGACACCCCGCACTCTCATACCTCAGGCGGCGGAGCCCTGTCCGGACCTAGACGCGCTTCCGTTTGCCGCGGTGGATCTGTTCGACCCGGCCGACTACCACTATCCGGTACGCGCCTGCCGGGCGAACCCAGTGTGCCTTGTCGAGACCAGCCGCGGCTGTTACGCGCGGTGCACATTCTGTAACAAGAACATCTTCGGCTGGCGTATCCGCAAGAAGACGGCCGAACGCGTCGTCGACGAAATGGAGTTCATCCTCGAGAGTGGCTATGGAGAAATCCATATTGCCGATGATCTGTTCACGGCGCACTATGATCATGCGCGCAAGGTGTGCCGGGAGATCCTTCGGCGTGGGCTGGAGTTCCCGTGGGTCCCGCGAAGCGGCCTGCGCGTCGATCGGGTGCGCCCCGACCTACTCGACGAGATGCGCGCGGCCGGTTGTTACCACATTCCTTTCGGAATCGAGTCGGGTGTCCAGGCCACGCTCGACGCCATCAACAAGGGCATCACCATCGAGCAAATCGAGCGCGCCGTTGACATGGCCAAGGCCACCGACATGGAGACCACCGGATACTTCATGATCGGTATTCCCGGTGAGAGCACGGCGGCGATGCAGCAGACGCTCGACTTCGCGGTGAGTCTGGGCCTCGACTTCGTCAAGGTCGGAGTCTGCGTCCCGCTGCCCGGAACCCCCATGTTCACCATGGCCAAGCAGATGGGGCTGCTCCGCACCGAGGACTGGAACCGCTACACCTACTCGACGCCGCCGTGGGAGCTGTCCACCGCTCCGGAAATGAGCCAGGAGTCGCTTCGCGATCTGTCTGTAGCCGGCGTGGAGTTGCTCAACGCGGCCAACAAGACCCTGGTCAGGCAGCGTGACGGGAGCTACGGCCTGGCCGAGGACTGATCCTCGGCAACGCGGTCGGAACCACGACGGCCAGATTCGTGATCTGGGGCCCAGAGATGCGGCTTAAAGGAGCGCGGCGGTGACAAAGACGATCATTCTCTATCACCCTCGTACATTCCACGAGAAGAATTATCGGTACTACTACATACCGTACTCACTGTTGTCGTTGACCACCAACATCGACCTACAGCGATACCGGCTGCACCTGGTGGACAACAATGTTCACCGCCGGGCGGACTGGTCGTCGTGGCTCGCCGATCTCGATGAGCCGCCATTGTGTGTCGGTATCAGTTCCATGATCGGCGCACAGATCGGCGACGCGCTGGCTTTCGCCAGAGCCGTCGGTGAGGTCTTCCCCGGCGTGCCGCGGATCTGGGGTGGCGCGCTGCCGACGGTACTGCCTGAGTTGACCGCAGCACATCGAGATGTCGATATCGCGGTGGTGGGTCAAGGGCAGGAGACGTTCGCAGAGGTCCTGCACGCGATGATGGCGGGCGCCGACCTTTCGTCGGTCGCCGGGCTTTCCTTTCGTCGAGACGAAGGTGTCCACCACACGGCCCCTCGCCCGTTGCCGGACCTCAACCGGTTCCGTCCGTTCCGGGACGTCTACCACCTCCTCGACGTGCAACAGTACGTGCGCGTCGACGAGCATATAAACCAACGAACTATCAACTACCACTCCAGCCAGGGCTGCCCCTTCTCCTGTGGCTTCTGTTCGGAGGTGGCGTTGTGGAATCGCAAGTGGAGCGGCCTCACTCCCGATCGTATACTCACTGATCTCGAATTTCTGGCGGACAACTACCAGATCAATGGCATTAAGTTCTACGATGCGGAATTCTTCATACGCCGTGACCGGGTCCTCGAATTCGCCAGGCAGGTCGAGCAGCGCAGACTTGACCTTCGGTGGGCGGCCGCGGTGCATCCGCGCAACCTGGACCGGCTTTCCGACGCCGAGCTGGCACTACTGTCGCGCTCCGGAGCATCGCGGCTGCTGATGGGGGCCGAGTCCGGGGTCCAAGATGAGCTGAATCTCATCAACAAGAAGACCGACCGCGAGATGCTGCTCAGGCTCGCCCGCAGATGCGCCGAACACGGCCTGGTCGCAAGCTTCAGCTTTGTCACCGGCTATCCCGGCTCGACCGGGGCGCACATCGAGGCCAGTCTGGATTTCGCCGCCGAACTGCATGCGGCGGGTCCCGAACATGAGGCGAAAGTCCACTTCTACGCGCCTTACCCAGGCACGCCACTGTATCCGATGGCGCTGAAGCACGGCTTTGTCCCGCCGCGATCGCTCGAGGAATGGTGCGACTACGACTACTACTACATCACGACGCCGTGGGTGGATTCGAAGTACGAAGAACAGGTACGACAGTTCAACGAGGCGGCGTATCCATATCTGCACCCTGCGCCCGAGCCCGACGCGACGACCGAGCGCATTTGCCCCATCATTAGGTGAGAGAGGCCGCAAAACCATGTCGATGCAGTCGGTGACCAACCCAGGCCGCTTGATCACGAAAATTCCGCAGCTGCGGATCTCGCTCACTGTTCCGTGCGGCAAGAAGTGCGTCTATTGCCGGCCGGGTGGTGAGGGATTCGATGCGCCTCGTGAGAGCGAGATGACCGTTCACCATGTGGTGGAGCTGTCGCGCATTTTTGTCCGCAATGGCGTCACCGACATCAAGCTCACAGGTGGCGATCCGATGCTGCGCCCGGACATCGTGGAGATCGTCCGGGAACTGCGCGCGATCGACGGCGTACGGTCCATCCACATGGTGACCCGCCATCATCGCGCGGGCAGCCTGGCCGGTGCGCTCAAGAATGCCGGCCTCGACGTGCTGAATTTCAGCGTGGACAGCCTTGATCCGCATACCTGGTCAGCGATCACCGGTGTCAAGGGCCACCATTTGCTCATCGAGGCCGTCCGCCAGGCAGCCGCGACCGGCATCACCGTAAAGCTGAATGCCGTGATTTTGTCCGGCGTGAACTCCGACGAGATTCCCGCCTTGGTGGATTTTGCCGGTGAGTTCGGTGCGGAGCTGAAGTTGCTGGACCTGATCGACGACGTACCCGGATTCTCGCAGACGGTGACACCGCCCGGCTTCTCACGGGATCGCTCGTTCAATCTGGACACGGTCCTCGACAGGTTCCGCGATGAGGCCAGCTACGCGGATCTCGACACTCAGCCCGGCGGCTTGGGACACCCCATGCCCAGGTTCGGGATGCCGTCGGGCGCGACGGTGCTCGTCAAGACCGCGAACGAGGGGGCGTGGTACGGCGGTATCTGCGAGGGCTGCCGGTTCTTTCCATGCCACGATGCGTTGATGGCCGTGCGCCTGACCGCAGCCGGAGAACTCCAACATTGCCTCCTCCGCGACGACAACCTTGTGGACGTGCGCTCGATGATCGACGCGGGGCGGGCCGACGATGCCGAGCTTGCGATCCGTTCCGCCCTCGACGTGTACGCCTCGGCCCGGTTCTTCGATCGTCGCGAGTTGGCTGACCTCCGCAAGCGGCGCACGATCATTCCTCTCGCCCTGTCTGTGAAGCCATCGCCGGCCAATCCGAGCTCGCCGGCGAGCATCGATTCAGTCAATTCTTGATTCGGGCGCAGCAAGCGTTCCTGAGGAGGGCATTGTGGTCTACGGCTATCGCCACTGGATCGCCGAACTTGAAGATCCGATGAGTGCTGAAACGGCTATCCCAGCTCTTGGATTCGATATCGAGTTCCTCCCGGGCGAGGTCGCCATGCCGGCGCTGGAGTCAGCTATACGGTTGATTGCGGCACGTTTTCCCGGTGCGGCGCACATGGCCGAGGCACGCGTCCGCGTTGTTGTGTCAGCCGCACTGCCCGAGGCCGCCGCTGCTTTCCGGGACGAGGAAGGCGCCGCCGCGCGACTCGCCGAGGCGGTAATGGAGATGGCAGATCAGGCGGCGGACACGGTGGATCTCGTCACCGTTCAGACCCTTCCGTACCGTGCTTTCGAGCGTGCTCGCGAGGTGGACGCCGCGAATGCGGCCATTGTCGATGCTATTGCCGGCACGGCCGGGGCTCGCTGTGTGCTGGTTCATCAGATCGCGTCCTTGGACAGCCTTGTCGCCTGCGAGGACTTTGGGTCTGTCGCCAACACTCTTCATGCCTTGGGCAGGCCGCAGCGGATCGTTTATCTATGGAACCGCATCGTTGACCTGGCCTGGGCGCATTGGCACGCGATGGCCACGCTTACCGCAGCAGCGCCAAAGGTCTTCCTGACGGATCTGGACGGAATCTTGTGGCCGGGCACGGTGGCAGAGAGCGGAGCCGCGGCGGCGGCCCTCGACTCCGGCCCGGTCGGTCGTCTCACCCACCAAGTCTGGCAGCACACGCTGTGCGATCGGAAGCGCAAGGGTGTGCTGGTCGGCGGCGTCTCCAGGAACGACCCCGATCAGGCTCGGGCAGCGCTGGAGCTTCTCGTACCACGCCTCTCGCTGGCGGGGCTCTGGTCGGCACCGGACATCGACAAGGCCGAGGCCGTCAGAAAGGCCCTCGTGCATTTTGACGGCGTGGCGCCGGCGCAAGCAGTGTTCGTTGATGACAACCCGGGGCAACAGGAACGTGTTCGCTTGGACGTTCCCGATCTGCTCGTGCCGGCGGTCGCGGCCGCTCCGCTACTCATCGATGATCTCGTCGCGCAGATACCGCCGCCCGATCCCGGCCCGGTAACCGCCTCGGACCGGCAACGCAGCGACTTCTATGCGGCGAAAGCGACCGATGAACTCGTACCAGAGATCACTTGCATCGAGGATCCCGCCGACCCGGCCGTCTTGGAACGGATCGCACAATTGCATGCCCGTACGAATCAGTTCAACATGACGACGCCCCGGAGATCTGTCCGGGCTCTGTCGTCTCTCGCGGCCGACCCGGGCTGGAGCGTGCTGGCATTCAAAGTGACCTACCACGGCACGGACCTGCCGGCGGAAATCGTCGGTGCCGCGGAACTGACCTACGGTCCGGACGGCGTGGCCCGGCTCGACTCCTTCCTCGCCAGCTGCCGGCTGCTCTGGGCGGGCAGCCAGCATCGGATGTTCGATTACGTCTGCGCCGCCGCCCGAAGGCATTCGGCGGACACGCTCACGGCACATTGGCGGCCCAACGGCCGCAACGATGCCTTCGAGCACTGGTTCAGCCACATAGGCTGGGCCGAGCGCGATGACGTGCGCGATGGTGAGAGAGTCTTCACCGGTTCGACCGTCGCGCGCGACGGCGTGGCGCCCAACGATCTACTCAAGGTATTGAGCAGTCACCTGGCGCGGAAGAGATATCTGCGCCCGGGTCCGGCCAGGAAGCGTATTCGTGACATTGACGGCACCACTGAGGTGTACATACCGAGTGGACGGCTGCGGCCTGGGATGGCCGGTAGGGACATCGATGTCGTGCGATCCGTGTTCGGCGTCGATCCAATCGGCGAGCGCGACTGCCCGCCGGTCGACGTGGGCCCCTTCTGGATCGACGAGAGGCTGATCAGCCGCGAACAGTTCGCAGCGTACCTGCGGACACTGTCCGGCGACGAAGCGGCCGCGGCGATCACCGCGACGGGTGACCACTATGCCATGGACAGCGGCGGCGGGGTGGTCGCCATCGCCGGGGCCGGCCTGCTGCCTGCGGTGGTGTCCGCCGACTGGGCACGGCGGTACGCACGGTGGGCGGGAGGGCGGTTGCCGACCGAAGCGGAGTGGGAGTACGCGGCGCGCGGGAGGGACGGCCGGTGGTTTCCCTGGGGGAGCGATCTGCCGGGTCCGGGTCGTTGTCCGGCTCGCGGTAGCGGTCTCCATTCAGTCGGTCATTTGACCGATGGCGGGTCCCCATTCGGGGTCCTCGACATGGTGGGCCACGTGTGGCAGTGGTGCGCGACGACCTACCGCGGGCATCCGCAATATCGGGGGGGCGACGTCAACGCCAACGTCTATTTTCTGCGGACGACGGTGCGCCCGCTGGAACCCGCCGAACGCTGTGGCCATGTTGTCGGATTCCGCGTCGTCCGGGAGATAGCTTAGACCGATTCGAAGGTGAGCTCAGCGAGTCTAGGTGCCGAGCGCCGTCGTGGCGGCCACCTCCCAGGGTGGTGGCGGCGCCGGGAGACCCGCGTACAGTCGCTGAGTGGTAGCACAGGCGGTGGCGATCAGGTCCAGCGGGACGCCAGGGCCGAAGCAGATCTGCCAGCCGGTGAAGTCGCGGCTCGACAGTCCGCCATATGCGGAGAGCACGACCGAGCATCCCCGGTCGAGCAAGACCTCCGCTCGTATGACGTTCCATCCATAATTGCGCATCCGCTCGCCCTGAGCCGATACGGGGCGGAAGCGGAGTTCTCCGAACAGCTCGGCCAAGTCATGCTCACTGAGAATGGCCATTGCGCCTCCCATCAACCGGGCCCACACATATGTCAGGCGGTCTCCAACGAAGCCGAGCGGCGACTCGCGCGCTCGAAATAATGGAGGACCGCCAATCCCGCGGCACCGTAAGCGAGGCCCACTGCGGCCTCGTTTAGCAATAGGGGAGCCACCTGCGGAAGCGAGCCGTCGCCGGCCAGCGAACGAGCCGCCTCGATACCATGGGTCAACGGCAGCAGGCGACCGATCGCCGCCATCCACGCAGGCATGTCCACGAGCGGGATATTGGCGCCACAAAAGACGAGCAGGAGCCCGACGAGCACGTTGGAGAGCACAGCGCTATTACGGACGCGCAGTCCGACGGCGGCGTTGACGAGTCCCAGCCCGGTGCATGAGAACGAGGCCACCGCGACGGCGAAGGCGATCGATCCGAAGGCCGCCGACGATATCCCGGTTCCGACGACGATATCGCCGACTACCAGGGCGAACAGGGAGACGACGAAGCCATTGGCGACGACGGGGAGAGAGCGACCCAAGATCAGGGGCAGCCGACGGGCCGGGCTCATCATGATCACGCTCAGCGTGCGTTGCGCCCGCTCTCCGGACACTGTCATCGCCATCGCGAACAGGCACGGTATGGCGCTGTACTGCAAAGCGTTGCCGATCACGAAGAACTGGTCCGACGCGATGCCCGTAGCGCGCCCGATATAGACGAACAGCAATATCTGGACGACTGGCGCGATCATGAAGCTGGGCACCAGGACCCACGGCGATATCCAGGTGAACATCGCACGGTAGCTGGTCAGACCGCCCAAGAAGAAGATTCGTACTGAGTTCATACCGAGTCACCTCTAGGTAAGGGAGAGAGTGGCGTGCTGGCGAGCGGCGTGCACGAACTTCCGCCCCAGCCAGATCCCCATGACGCCGTACGCGACCGCCAGGCCGATACAGGTCGCAAGCTCCGGCAGTGGTGTGCCGCCGGCGGACGCCTCCCGGATCGCCCGAACCCCCCACGTTGGCGCCAGCAGCCAAGAGATCACCTGGACCCAGCCCGGGAGGAGCGAGACGGGAACGAGGAACCCGCAGATCAGCCAGACCGGGTACTCGAGCACATTGCCCAAGGCCCAGGCGGCCCGGTACCGAACCACGGTCACCGACATGACGAAGCCGAGCGCGCCGATGGCGATGACCGTGGCCATCACGGCGACGACGGTCAGCGGCGACCGCGTGATTCCGGTGTCGACGCCGAATAGCAGCCGTGCCCACACCAGGGTCGCGATCATTCCGTACAGACCGACGGTCGAGACCGCGAGGGTGATGGGGAAGATCACTGTTGAGAACGGCGAAGGCGCGGCCACCAGCAGCTCCAGCGTCCCGTACCCACGCTCGCGTTGCAGGATCCCGCTCGCCATGGTGCTGATCGCCGTCCAGATCGCCATCACGCTGGCGCCGAGGGCGGGGTAGAGCAAAGCGTCGGCGTCGCCAACGAGCCGGTACATCAGCAGAGCGGTCGTCGCGAAGAACAGCGGCCAGACCACCTGCAGCACACTCTCGAAGGCCGACCGGCTCATCATCTTCACGTGCAGCCACCAAGCGAGCATGACCACACGCAGGATGCGCATTGGACTCATGACGAGCCCACCAGCTCGACGTACGCGTCTTCCAGGGTCGGCTCGCGGGCGGAGACCCGGCCGAGCGGGACTCCGTCGAGACACCCCAGGACGGCCGATGCGATCTCCGCGCCGGGATGGGTTCGGACGAGCAGGGCCTGTGCCTGATCGCGTTCTTCGACGCCAACCGACCGAACCCCGCCGAGCCGGCCGATCCGGTCTATGACGTCCTGCGCCACGCCGTACGCCTCGATCTCCAGCAGACTCCCGTCGGAAGCCCGCGACTTGAGGTGCGCCGGGGTTCCCTCCGCGATGATCTCGCCGCGGTGGATCACGGCGATGCGGTCACAGAGTTCGTCCGCCTCGTACATGTAGTGCGTGGTGATGAGCACCGTCTTGCCGGCGGCGGCGAGCGAGGCGATGGTTGTGCGCAGTTTGCGCGCGCCCACCGGGTCTACGCCGAACGAAGGCTCGTCGAGAAACAGCACATCCGGGTCGTGGAGCAACCCGCGAGCGATATGCAGTCGTTGTCGCATCCCGCGGGAGAAGCCCTCCACGCGCTCCCGTTCTCGTCCGTTCAGCTCGACGAGTTCGAGCAGCGAGCCGATCCGATGTCGCTGCTGCCGGGGCGGCACGCCGTACAGTTCGGCGAAGTACCGCAGATTGTCCAGTGCGGAGAGTCTCTCGTAGAGACCTCGTTCGCCGCCGAACACGTACCCGACCCGCCTGCGCACCGCGCGCGGATGGTCGACGACGTCGACGCCCAGCACACGCGCCGCCCCACCGGTGGGGAGCAGCAGCGTGATAAGCATCTTGATGGTCGTCGTCTTGCCCGCACCATTGGGTCCGAGGAGGCCGAACAACTCGCCGCGTTCGACCTGAAAGCTAATGCCGCGTACCGCCTCGGTCAGCTTCTGCTCCCGCCGGAGCAGGCCGGCGCGAGTACGGTACGTGCGTTGCAGGCGATCTGCTTCGATAATGCTCATCTAGGCACAGTTCCGTTCTAGGCCACCTTTGTGCCCGTGTGGCCGCCGATGACCGTGGTAGGCATCGGCCGCTCCCCCGTTCCCCGGGCTTTCGTGCAATGGGGCCAAGCGTGGCGGCGCCAGTTGCAAGGGCGTTGCGGCCGTTCGCCGGCCGGTTCGCCGCCGCGGAGAGCGTTGCGACACAGCGCGGCCCGCAATGGCGCGCTGCAATCATTCTGCAATTTTGTTTGACAGCTTCTCAGCCATACCTCCGTGGTAACAGTCCGCGGACGACTAACCAAAAGGAGGTGAACGGAATGCTGAAGTACGAGAAGCCGAGTCTGCGTCGCGTGACGCTCGACAGCGCCGTCGTGGTCATCTGATAGGCGACCGACCGGGATGGCGTGCGGTTTCCGCACGCCATCCCGCACGGCCAAAAAGGAGTGTTAGAACTATGGATGAGGCTATTGCCATTCGTCTGTTCGATGTACGGGTTAGCGGCAGTGGTGCGGCGACCGTGCTCGTCAAAGGTACTGAGGCTTTCCAGCTCAGTACTGTCGGCTCCTACATCTGGACGATGTGCGACGGCGAGCATACGGTCGGTGAAATTGCCGACGGCGTCCATCGCATGTTTGCGGTCGACCATCAGGTGGCCGTCACCGACACCCATGAATTTGTTCACCAACTCGGCGAGGCGAAACTCGTCGAACTGATCCCCGCACCGCGATGACTCGCGATCATCGGCTCGTCCTGGTCGCGGCGGCGGGTTGCGTGGCGGCCGTCGCGGCAGCGGATCCGCTACCGAGCGGCGCGCTGGCGCTGGGCGCGATTCTGGTTCTCAACTATGTCAACATGGCGAACGTCATCGGTTCCGCCTTCCTCCGGCGGCTGGCGCGGCTCGTCCCGTTTGCCGTTTGCGTCTTTGTGTTCCCGCCGTCGGCCCACTCACCACGATGGTGGGCGTGGCCGGCCTGCCTGGGTCCGGTCGTCCTGTGGCAGGCGGCGACCTGGCGCCGGATCCGGATCCGGCTCTCGCTAGCGCGACGGAGGGTCTTCCCCCCGGTGCCGGCCGACGAGCGCGCCGGCGCCATCGCGCTGTACGGGTTGAGCGGCCCCTGTCAGGAACTCTTGCATCGCGGGGTACTGCCCGCAGGCCTGGTTCCCCTCCTTGGGGTGGCGACCGTACCGATCACGACGCTCACCTTCGTGGCGGAGCACGTGTTGACGTCGAACCCGAATGTCCGGCGCACCGGGCGGGACATCGCCGTCTGGACCGTCATGAGCCTGCTCTTCGGCGCGGTGGTCTACATCGACCCGGCCGCGCTGTGGTGCGCTGCGGTCGCCCACACGCTCTTCAACCTCCCGAACGTGGTGCAGTGGAGCCTCATGACGGTCCGGCGGCCGATCGAGGTGTCGGCATGACCGCCGCCGGGAGCCCCACCGCGGCGGAGAAGCGCCTGCGCACAGCCGCCGTGGCCGCGGCCTCGTTCCTCGCGGACCGAACCGGTGTGGCCGCCGCCTTCCTCGCCGGCAGCGTGGTGGACGGATACGGAAATCCCAGCAGCGACATCGACGTCCTCGTCCTGGCCGACGGGGACACGCCGACGTCGACGGCACCGCACGGGCACAGCTTCCGGTTCGAGGACTGCCTGGTCGAGGTATGCCACTACGGCGGCGAGCGACTAGACGTCGAGACCCGCTCCCTGGCCGGGTTCCGCGGCGTCGTGACTCGGGTGAACGGCCTCCCCCTGACCCAGCAGGGTGCCGTCACCCTGGATGAGTTCACCCTTCAGTTCCTCCACCAGCTTCGCTGCGGCCGGGACCTGTGCGGTTCCTCGGTACTCGCGGATCTGCGGACGCAGATCGAGTGGCCGAGGGTGGCGGAGCTCATCCGGCTGCGCCGCGAGTCGGACTATGCCGGGCACGCCGAGGACGCGGCCGGGGCCATCCAGGCGGAGGACGCGGCGACGGCGCTGCTGACCTCGCGGCGCGCGCTGGGGTCGGCGATGGACTGCCTCATCGCTGCGCTCGGTCACACCAACTCCAAAGAGAAATGGCGCTATCGCAAGCTGGCGGACCTGGGCCGGGACGACCTCATCGAGCGGTGCCTGCGCTTGGAGTGCGACGCGGACACCTCGCCGCAGGCCATCCTCGCCGGGGCGCGGCGCCGGCTGGTCGCCGCGCAGGGGCTGGTGACCGAGGCGGGCCAGATCCAGTGAGCAGGCGTTCCCTATCCAGCGGGCTTCGCGGCGCGACGTTCCAGCGATTCTGGCTCGGCCAGTCGGTGTCGTTCTTCGGCACCCAGGTGACGGTCGTGGCGCTGCCGCTGGTCGCGGTCCTGACGCTCGACGCCAAGCCCGCCGATATGGGACTGATCGTCGCCTGCGAGACCGTGCCCAACCTGATCGGGCCGGCCGTGCTGGGCAACGTCGTCGACCGATTCGACCGGCGGCGCCTGCTCTTGATCGCGGACTACGGACGGCTGGTCAGCCTGCTGATCGTCCCGGCGGCGGAGGTCACGGACCGGCTGAGCCTTCCGCTGCTGCTGGGGGTGGCCTTCAGCATCGGCCTTTTCACGGTCCTCAACGACATCGCGTTCTTCAGCTTCCTGCCGTCCCTGGTCGCCTCGGCCGACCTGGTGCGCGCGAACGCCAAGCTCGAGGGCGTGCGAGCGGTCTCACAGGTCGCCGGGCCCAGCGCCGGCGGGGCGCTGACCCAAGGCCTGGGCGCCGGGAACGCGCTGCTGGCCGACGCCGCCAGCTACGTGTTCTCCGTCGCGCAACTGCACCGCATCAGGTCGCTGGTGTCCCAGACCGCCGCGAACTCCGACCGGCAGCCCTGGTACTCGGGTTTCCGGGATATGTGGCGGCAACCCGCCCTGCGCCTGCTCGCCGGCGGCAGCGGGGGGTTCAACTTCTTCGCGGCCGGCGGGATCACGCTGGTGGCGCTCTTCCTCGTGGACGAGGTCGGTTTGTCGCCCGCCGCGTACGGATTCGGCGTCGCGATCGGCGGGCTGGGCGGGCTGGCGGGCGCGAGCCTGGCCGACCGGCTGGTCGACCGGCTCGGTACCCGGACGTTGCTGAGCACTTCCCCATTGCTGTGCGGAGCGGCGGACGCCGCGCTCGTCCTCATCCGGGAACCCGGCGTGCCGGCCGTCGCGGTGCTGGCCGGCGGTCAGTTCCTGGCGGCGACCGGCGTGACCGTGTACGTAGTGGTCAACGCGGCCATCCGGCAGCGCCTCATCACCCCGGAGCTACGCGGGCGCGTCTTCGGCGCCATGCGCCTCGTAACCCGGGGTCTCATGCCGCTGGGCGGCGTGGTCTTCGGTTTCGCCGCCGAGCTCACGGGGCTGCGCACGACCATCACCATGGTGGCCGCCGGACAGATCGCCGTCGGAATGGTCTTCCGGCTGCGCCGGCGGGTCCTGCCCGACTCCACCGCGGCGGAGCGCCGCGGCCGGTCGGCAACGCGTCCGCGGCCTGTCCGCTACGCGCCGCGACACGCTCGGCCCCGCGGCGCCGGAGTCAGCTAACCAATGAACTGGAGGGGCACCGGATCATGATGCGTGATCTGTTCGTAGCGATCGAGGGGATCGACGGCGCGGGCAAGTCCACCGCGGTCGAGTACCTAGGCCGGGAGCTGGAGCGTCTGGGCCTCGACGTGCTGGCCGTACAGAAGCAGCGACCGCCAGCGCGGTCTCCGTACGTAGCCGATCATCTGCGCCGGCTGCGCGAGGCGATCTGGACCCGCAGCGCGGATCGCCCGGTCCACCTGCTCGGCGAGCTGCACTGGATTCACCTGCATACCGCCTACCTGGCCGCGCTCGCCGCCCATCTCATCGATCAGGACGACACCGGCGCCCCTCGGGTGGTGCTCGTGGACGGCTGGACCGGCAAGCTGGCCGCCCGCGTCGCGACGAACGGAATCCGCGGTATCCCGGAGATCCTGCGGTTCTTCGACGATCTGCGTGCGCCCGACGCCGTCGTACTGTTGGACGTCCCGCCGGCCCTGGCGGCCGCCCGCCGAAAGGGCAGGCACACCCGGACCGAGGTCCGGAGCCTGACCGCCACCGAAGACTCCACATTCGAGAGCTACCAGGAGAGCGTTCGCGCGCACCTACTGCAACTGGCCGCGGCCGGCAACTGGTGGGTCCATTCCGACCAGGGCCGGAGTCCGCGACAGCTCGCGGCCGATCTGGCCGGCCTCCTTGAACCGGCGCTGAACACGATGCGGGTGATCGCATGAAGACCGGTCAGTTGAGCACGATCGGCCCGCCGCAGCGAACACCGCGACGGGACGGCATCCGCCTGCGCAAGCGCGACGGGCGGCTGGTCGCCGGCGATATCGGCAAGCTGCTCCGGGTCATCGGGGGGTGCGCCGGTGATCTCGACGGGGTGGAGCCGGCGCGGGTGGCGACGAAGACCATGCACGGTCTCTCCGACGGCGCCTCCACCAGTGAGCTGGCCTGGTTGTCCATCCAGACCGCGGCCGACATGGTCATCGAGGAGCCGCAGTATTCGCAGTTGGCCGCCAGGCTGCTGGCCGCGCACATCGACAAGGAGGTACGCGCGCAGGGCATCGCCACCTTCAGCGAGAGCATCGCCCGCGGCCACCGGGAACTGCTGATCGCGGAACGGACGGCGCGTTTCGTACGAGACCACGCGACGGAGTTGGACGACGCCGTCGACGCGGCCAATGACCGGCGCTTCGAATATTTCGGGCTGCGCACTGTACACGACCGTTTTCTGCTGCGGCACCCCACGTCCCGGTTGGTGCTGGAGACACCGCAGTACTGGCTGCTGCGGGTGGCGTGCGGCCTGTCCTACACGCTGACCGAGGCGATCGAGCTGTATGAGCTGATGGCGTCGCTGTCGTACCTGCCGAGTTCCCCCACGCTGTACAACTCGGGCACCGGGCACGCGCAGATGTCGTCGTGCTATCTGGTCGACTCGCCGCGCGACGAGCTGAGCTCGATCTACGCGCGCTACGCCCAGCTGGCGCAGCTGTCGAAGTTCGCCGGCGGCGTCGCGGTGGCCTGGTCCCGAGTACGCTCGCGCGGCGCGCTCATCCGCAGTACGAACGGGCTGAGCAACGGCATCGTGCCGTGGCTGCGCACCCTCGACGCCTCCGTTGCCGCGGTCAACCAGGGCGGCCGCCGCAAAGGCGCGGCATGCGTCTACCTGGAGCCCTGGCACGCCGATGTGGAGGAGTTCCTCCAGCTGCGCGACAACACCGGGGACGACGCCTTGCGCACGCACAACCTCAACCTGGCCCATTGGGTCCCGGATCTGTTCATGCGGCGAGTCATGGCGGACGAAATGTGGTCGCTGTTCGATCCGGCGCGGGTACCGGAGCTGCCCGACCTGTGGGGCCCGGAGTTCGACGACGCCTACACGCGTGCCGAGGCGGCGAGCCGGTTCGTCAAGCAGGTGCCGGCCCGCGAGCTGTACGCGCGGATGATGCGGATGCTGGCACAGACCGGGAACGGATGGATGACGTTCAAGGACGCGGCCAACCGCACCTGCAACCAGACCGCGGTGGCGGGAAACGTGGCTCACCTGTCGAACCTCTGCACCGAGATCATCCAGGTCTGCGGCGACGAGGAAACCGCCGTGTGCAACCTCGGCTCGGTCAACCTCGCCGCGCACCTGGCGTACGGACCGGACGGCTCGCCGGCCGGCGATCTGGACTGGCCGCGGCTGCGCGCGACCGTCCGCACGGCCGTGCGGTTCCTCGACCGGGTCATCGACGTCAACTACTACCCCAGCCCGGAGGCGGCGGCCAGCAATCCGCGCTGGCGGCCGATCGGGTTGGGCGTCATGGGGCTGCAGGACGTCTTCTTCGCGCTCCGTCTGGAGTTCGATTCGGCTGAGGCGCTGCGGCTGTCCACCAAGATCGCCGAAGATATCTACCTCACCGCGTTGGAGACCTCGTGCGATCTGGCGCTGGCCCATGGCCCGCATCCCGCCTACCCCGATACGCGGGTCGCCCGCGGCGCACTGCACCCCGATCTGTGGCAGGTCCGGCCGTCCCAAACCGATCGGTGGACCCGGCTCCGCTCGCGCATCGAGACGTACGGCCTGCGCAACTCGCTGCTGGTCGCCATCGCGCCGACCGCGACGATCGCCTCGATCGCCGGCTGCCATGAGTCGATCGAGCCAGCGGTGTCGAACGTCTTCAAACGCGAGACACGGTCCGGCGAATTCCTCCAGGTCAACACCGCACTGGTGGCCGAGCTGAGGGCGCGGGGCTGGTGGAACCAGGAGACCCGGGAGGCGATCAAGCGGGCCGACGGGTCGGTGCAAGGCATCACCGCGCTGCCGGCGGGGGTACGGCGGTTGTTCCGCACCGCCTGGGAGCTGCCGCAGCGCGCGCTGATCGACCTGGCCGCGGCCCGCGCCCCTTACCTGGATCAGAGTCAGTCGCTGAACCTCTTCATCGCCTCGCCGACCATCGAGAAGCTCTCTTCGATGTACCGCTACGCGTGGACGTCGGGCCTGAAGACGACCTATTACCTTCGCTCCCGGCCGGCCAGCCGCATCCAGCAGGCCACCGTGTCGATCGCGACGGCAACTCCCGCCCCGCCCGCGGACGAACAGCTCGCCTGCTCACTGGAGAACCCCGAGATATGCGAGGCATGCCAATGACCACCGGCCAGATGCTGCTCAACCCGGGCATGGACCTGACCCTCCGGCCCATGCGCTACCCGTACTTCTACGAGCGGTTCCGGGATGCCATCAAGAACACCTGGACGGTGGAAGAGGTGGACTTGCACGCCGACCTCGCCGACCTCGCCGACCTGTCATCGGCCGAGCGGCATCTCGTCAACCGGCTGGTCGCGTTCTTCGCCACCGGCGACACGATCGTCGCCAACAATTTGGTGCTCAATCTGTACGAGCACGTCAACGCTCCGGAGGCGCGCCTGTACCTGTCCCGCCAACTGTTCGAAGAGGCGGTGCACGTGCAGTTCTACCTAACCTTGCTGGATACCTATTTGCCCGGCGAACAGGAACGCAGCGAGGCGTTCGCCGCCGTAGAGAACATCCCGTCGATCGCGGGAAAGGCGCGGTTCTGCTTCCGTTGGATGGACTCCGTTGAGCACGTACGGCGACTGCGGTCGCGAGACGACCGGCGGGCATTCTTGCTCAACCTCATCTGCTTCGCCGCCTGCATCGAAGGCCTGTTCTTCTACGCGGCCTTCGCCTACGTGTACTTCCTGCGGTCCCGCGGACTGCTGCACGGCCTGGCCGCGGGCACCAATTGGGTGTTCCGCGATGAGTCGATGCACATGGCGTTCGCCTTCGACGTCGTGCAGACCGTACGACGCGAGGAACCCGACCTGTTCGACGACGAACTGGCCGGGCAGGTGCGCGAAATGCTGGCCGAGGCCGTCGACGCCGAGTTCGCCTTCGCTGAGGATCTGCTCGGCCAGGGTCTACCAGGGATGTCCCTCGCCGATATGCGCTCCTATCTCGAGCATGTCGCCGACCGCCGCCTGGTCCAGCTCGGGCTGCCGCCGCTGTACGGGTCGGCGAATCCGTTCGGTTTTCTCGAACTGCAGGACGTCCAGGAACTGTCCAATTTCTTTGAGCGGCGGGTCTCCGCCTACCAGGTCGCCGTCGGCGGTCGTGTCGCTTTCGATGAGGATTTCTGAGCATCCGAAACGCCGTAGCGACACGGCCCGCCGGCCACTCAGCGCGGCGCGTGCGCCAGCGTTCGCTCGGTTCGATGGTCGACCAGATCGGACAGGCGCAGCCGGTGCACCCGGCGGGTCGGCGCGGGGGTTGTGGCGTGCAACGCCTTTCTGATGACGTCGTTGGAGAATTCGTACTCCCGCCCCGTCACCACCAATAGGCGCGCGGCGAGCGCCCGTTCGCAGCAGAAGGCCGCCTCGTGCGGCGTGAGGTCAAGCATGTCGGCGAGCACCCGCGGTTCGAACGACGAGTCGAGAACGGACGCGGCACGCAGCAACCGCTCGGTCTGCTCGCCGGTGCGGCGTACCCGGGCGAGCACAGCCTGGCGGAGCGGCGCGGGCATGTCCGTCTCGCCGGCGACCAGCCCACGAAGCGTCTCCACAACGGACAAAGTGTGGCCGCGGGTCTCGTGGAAGATTTCCGCCGCGCGCTCGTCCATTCCCGCGGCCGCCGCCAACTGACCCACGGCCTCGGGCGGCAAGGGCTCGAGGTCGAGCCGCGTCGCCACGCCGTCGAGTGCCTCGAGCGTCCCCGCACCGTCTTCGGCACGCACCGTGACGAGCAGCAGCAGCCGTGCGTCGGCGGCGCGGCGGGCCAGGTAATGGACAAGCTCAACCGTCGGTGTCCCGGCGTTGTGGAGGTCATCGAGCACCAACAGGACCGGTCCCCTGGCCGCCAGGCCGCGCAGAAACACGTGCACCGCCTCGTAGACGCGGCCTCGCTTGCTCTCCCCGACGCCTCGCTCATCCGGCAGCGGCTCCAGCACGCGCGCCACCTCCGGTACCAACATGGCCAGGGCGGCCGCCCGCCCGCCGGCCAGTTCGCGAAGGGCCGACCCGGCGAATCGCGTGACCTGTGGCGCCACTACGTCCACGAAGGGTTGGAGGAACAGCGAGCGTTCCGCCTCGTAACATCGTGTCTGCAGGACCGTGCCGCCGGTCGAGCCGGCGAGCCTCGCCGCCTCGGCGGCGAGCCGAGACTTGCCGATGCCTGCCTCCCCGGCCAGCACGAGCACCGTCGACCGCCCCGCCGTGGCCGTGGACCACGCTCGGGCGACATGGGACATCTCCGCCTCGCGGCCGGCCGGTGCCGAACGGCCCGCCGGTGCCGAACGACCCGCCGGTGCCGAACGACCGGCCGGTTCCCGTGCGGGAGCGGGCCGGGAGTTCGCTGGGAAGTCCGGCAGGCGCTCGCGCAGGATCGCGACATGGAGCGCACGCGTCTCCGGGGCGGGATCGGTTCCCAACTCATCCACGAGAGCGTCTCGCAGCCGCTCGTACACCAGCAGCGCCCGGGCCGGCTCCCCCGCGGCGACATGCGCCCTCATCAGCAGCCGGTGTGCCACTTCGTCGAATGGGTCCGCCATGGCGGCGGCCTCGGCTACCCGCCGCGCGACAGCCGCTTCCGCGGTTCGGAGCGCCGCCGCCGCCGCGGCGTGCCGGGCGCGCCGCAGCAGCCCGGCCACCTCCATCCGCACCGCTCCGACCCACTCGGCATAGGGCTCGTCCTCCAACACCGATCCCTCGTTGAGGAGCTCGAGCGCCCGGGTCGCGGCGACACCTGCGATCGCCGGCTCGTCCGCCGCCAGTCGCGCATCGGCCTCGTCGGCCAGCGCGGAAGCCTCGTCGACGTCGACTCTTACCGCCGGCGCCGCGCCGAGGCGGTAGCCGTCGCGGCCGCCCGCGATGGCTTGGTGCCCGAGGACCTTGCGCAGTCTGCTCACCAAGGTCGCGACGTTCTCGGCAGGACGCTTCGGCGAGTCCCCCTCCCACAGCACCTTCTCGATCCGGTCGATGGAAACGATGTGCCCGCGCTCCACGGCGAGCAGTTTGAGCAGCGTACGAGCCTTACCGCCGATCGCGCCCTTTCCGAACCGCGTGCCGCCTCGAGCGACCGAGAAGGTCCCGGCCAGCCGAATCAGCACGCCCCTCTCAGCGCCGGCGGCTCCCCCGTTCATGTCCCCCATTGCCATGGAACTAGGGCCCGCCGTCCTCACCTCGCCGTGTTCCCAACGGCGTACGCGCCCCCGCAGCGCCAGTGAGTCCAAGCAAGAGTGGCGCCGGCGTGTAGCGTCGCGCCGGGAAACCCACTCTCGCTCGCGGCGAACCTCCTCCCTCCCAAACGAGTCTTTTTACCTGTGGCTGCGTGACATAGCCGGTTATCGTCGTGCCACGGATTGGCACACGGCGCGGCGAACGCAGCGAAGTGCCCGAATCGCTGGCCGCTTGGAGCATGAGTAGTGTCGGTTGAAGTGCTAGAACGCGCGTCGTTGCAGGACGAGCTGGACACCGCACTGAATTCAATACAGACCGGCGGCCGGGTTGTGCTCGTGACGGGTGAGGCGGGTATCGGAAAATCGGCTCTCGTACGCGATTTCAGCCGGCGGCACGAGCCCAGCGTGCGCTTTCTCGTCGGGTTGTGCGATCCGTTGTTGACGCCCCGCGCATTGGGGCCCTGGCACGATATTGCCCGCCAGATCGGGGCCGGATACGCCGAGCAGTTGACCGCCGGGACCACTCGCGAGGAGATGTTCGGTCAGTTTCTCGATGAGCTGGCGCGGCATGGGCAGCCCCAAGTGGTCGTGGTGGAGGACATGCATTGGGCCGATGAGGCCACGCTCGACCTGCTCGTATTTCTCGGGCGACGGCTGGAACGGCTGCCGGTGCTGCTCGTCGTGACGTACCGGGACGACGAGCTTGGCATGGATCACCCGCTCCGCAAGGCGGTGGGCGGGCTGCCGCCGGAACGGGTCCGGCGGCTCCGGCCGAGGCGGCTGTCGGCGGCGGCCGTCACGACACTGGCCCGCCGGGCCGGGCGTTCCGCGGATCGGCTGCACGCGCTCACGGGCGGCAACCCGCTGCTGGTCACGGAGGTGCTAGCAGCCGACGCGCCCGGTGTGCCCCAAACGGTGGCCGACCTGGTACTGGCCAGGCTGGCGACGCTCGACCCCGAGGCCCAGGAGCTTGCCCGGTTCGTGTCCGTGGTTCCCGGTCGAGTCGAGCTGTGGGCCTTGCAGGAGGCGCTGCGGCCACGTCCGGCGGTGGTGGAGGCCTGCGTCGCGGCCGGGCTCCTGGTGCTGTCTGGAGCGACGGTCGGCTTCCGGCACGAGCTGACCCGGCAGGCGGTCGAGGAATCGCTGTCCGTGCTCCGCCGCCGCGAGTTGAACGGACGGGTGCTCGAGATCTTGTCGCGGCACGACGTCGACCCTGCCCGGCTGGCGCACCACGCTCAGTTCGCCGACGCCCCGCAGGCCGTGTGGCGGTGGGCGCCGGCCGCCGCGGAACGGGCCGCGGCCGTCGGGGCGCATCGCGAGGCGGCCGACCACTATCGAGTCGCGCTGCGGCACGCCGACGGCCTGCCCGCCCCGGAGCGTGCCGAGTGGCTCGAGGGCTACGCCTATCACGGCCACTTGATAGGGCTCGTCGACGAGGCGCTCGCCGCGCGGCGGGAGGTGGTGGAGATCTGGACCGCGGCCGGACGAGACGACAAGGTCGGCGAGAACCTGTCCCGGCTGTCCCGGCTGTACGCGTGGCGCAGTCGGCGCGCCGAGGCGGAGGAGACGGCGGTCAGGGCTGTGACCATACTGGAGCGCCGGGAGCCCGGCCGGCAGCTGGCGATGGCCTATAGCAACGTCGCAGACCTCGAGATGCACGCCTACCGCTGGAATCCGGCGATCGAGTGGGCGTCGAAGGCCATCGACGTCGCCCGCCAGGTCGGCGACAGGGAGACCCTGGCCCACGCGCTGACCAGCATCGGCTCCATCCGGCTGGGAACGGGCGACGAGCCCGGACGCGCCGACCTGGAGCAGGCCGTCGAGATGACAGTCGCCGAAGGGCTCCATGATCACGCGGTCCGCGCGCTCGTCTTCCTCGCCCGCATCCCGCTCGAGGACCGCGACTACCCGCGAGCCCGCGAAAACCTAGATCGCGCGCTCGGCTTCGCCCGCGCCCACGACCTCGTGGGTTATGTGCAGTACCTCACGGCCACCCAAGCGTGGTGGCGGCTCGACCAGGGGGACTGGGAAGGCGCGTACCGCGACGCGCGGCAGGCGCTCGGCGGACAGGAGCAGCCCGGCATCGGCGTCTGGTTCACGCTGACCCACCTGGGCCGGCTGCAGGCGCGCCGCGGCGACGCCGAGGCGGCCGAGACGCTCGCGGCGGCGCGGGAGCATACCGTCGACGGCGCCGACCTGCTGCGGGTCGCGCGGGTGGCGGCGGCCCGGGCGGAGCATGCCTGGCTGTGCGGCGATACGGACGGGGTCGTCGCCGCGGCCGCCCGCGGATTCGAGTGCGCGGTTCGGTTCGGCCGGACGACGCCCAGGCTGGTCACCGCGACGTGGTACGCCGGAGAGCTGGCGTGGTGGCTCTGGCGCGCCGGACGGCGGCCGAAGAAGGTGCCGGACTGGATCGCCGAGCCCTATCGCCTATTGCTGAACGGCGAATGGCGCCGCGCCGCCGAGCTCTGGGCGGCGCGCGGCTGTCCGTACGAGCAGGCTGAGGCGCTGTCCTGCGGTACGGAGAACTCCGCGTTGCTCCAGGCCCTAGACCTGTACGACGGGCTCGGCGCCGTCGCGGCCGCCCGGCGGCTGCGGCACCGCCTGCAGCGCGACGGCACGGTGCGGGTGCCCCGCGGCCCCCGGGCCACCACCGTCGGCAACCCGGGCAGGCTGACCGCTCGCCAACTCGAAGTGCTGGCGCTGCTCGGCGAGCGGCTTACCAATACCGACATCGCCACCAAGCTGTCGCTGTCGGTCCGTACTGTCGACCATCACGTGGCCGCCATATTCGCCAAGCTCGGCGTCTCGTCCCGGTGGGAGGCCGTCAGGGCCGGACGCCGCCTCGGGGTCATTCCGGCGGACGGACGAGGGCCGACCGGCCTCGGCACCACCCGCCGCGGCCCAAGATAGGTAGCCGGGCGCCCAAAGTAGGCAACGGCCGGCCGAACGCCGCTGCGCCGGGGTCCGTCGAGACCATTAGATACAGCGCGCGATCGCCGCGAGCCGTCGCGCCCAGTCGTACGGGGAGGACTTCGGCGGTGACTGGCCACTTCGTGGGTCGAGCGCGAGAGCTGCGCCTGTTCGACGAGGCGATGGCGGCCGCCCGGGGCGGGGAGGGCCGCCTCGTGATGGTCACCGGAGAGGCGGGCATCGGCAAGACCCGGCTGTGCCGTGAGGTGGCGCGGCGCGCCGAGAAGGCCGGTGTCGTTGTCGCGTGGGGCACCTGTTGGCCCGACGCGGGCGCCCCGCCGCTATGGCCATGGCAGGCGATCTTGACCGACCTGAGCAGCGCCCACCCGGAGGCAGCCCCCGCGACCGGACCGAGCAAGGGCGATGCGGCCGGGGCGTTGCTGGCCGATGATTCTGGCGGGCCGATCGTGGATCCCGAACGGTTCGCACGGTTCACGACCGTCACCGATCAGATGGTCCGGGCCTGTCTGCGGACCCCGGCCCTGGTCGTGATCGATGACGTGCACGCCGCGGACCCGGGAGCGGTGCTCCTCGCGCGCTTCATCGCGCGCCACCTCGGCCGGCTCCCCGTCGTACTGCTGTTCACGCGTCGCCCGGACGAGCCCGATGGCGACGACCGGGGCGACGTGGCGAGCCCGGGCCCACTGCGCGACCTCGAGAACGATGCCACCGTGGTGACAATGCGTCGCTTCACCCTCGTCGAGACCAGAGCGTTCTTGCGTTCGTACGGGTACATCAATGTCGACCCTGATCTGCAGCGGGCATTGTGGCGACTGACCGGTGGAAACCCCTTGTTCCTCCGGCGGGTCATCGCCCTTGGCCCGTCGCATCAGGCAGCGGGGAAGATACCGCGCGATGATGTGGAGACCATCGTCGCGCAGACCGTGAGTCGCCTCGACGAGGACACCCGCCACATCCTCAGCCGAGCGGCGGTGCTCGGGCCATCGCCTCTCGCCGCCGAGGTCACCGCCGTCGCCGGCTGCCCGAAGGCGGTCCTGACCGACGCCTTGAACAAGGCCGAGCGCAGCGGGCTGGTAGCCATCGATGAGCAGGAGAGATTCTCGTTCACGCATGAGCTCGTGCGCGAATGCCTGCAGGACGGCTTGACGGTACATGAATGGAGCGAGGCCCACGCGAAGGCCGCCGACATGCTCTGGCAAAGCTATCCCACGGCCGACGCGCGGCAGCTGGCCCGCCTGGCCCATCACGCCGTACGGGCCGCCACGCGCTCCACCGACGACGCACGCCGGGCAATCGCGGCCTGCCAGGCTGCGGCCACCGCTATGATGCGCGGCTTCTCGTACGAACGGGCCGCCTCCGTCCTGGCTGCGGCGATGGACGTACGCGAGCAGGCTCGGCTGCCCGACCCGGCCGCAACGCTGCTCGTCGAATGGGCGTGGGCCGTGCAGTCGTCCGGGCGGCTGACCGAGGCCCGGGCGCTGTTCGATCGGGCGGCCCGGAGCGCGGTGGTCGAACAGAACACGGTCGAGCTGGCCCGGGCGGCGCTCGGCCTCGGTGGTGTATGGGTAGGCGAGCACCGCTCGCGAGCCGAATGGGAGCGGGTCATCGGCCTGCAGCGGCGCGCGCTGGCCGGCCTCCCCGCCACGGAACATAGGCTCCGCAGCCGCCTGTCCGTACGGCTCGCCGCCGAGGACGTCTATCGAGGCGCACCTGTCGAGCCGGTGCTGCGCGCCGTCGAAGAGGCCCGCGGACTCAATGACGGCGCCGTGCTCGCCGAGGCGCTCTCCCTGTGCCACCACGCGCTGCTCACCCCCCGCCACACCCGCACCCGCCTGGAGCTGGCCGAGGAGCTCATCGCGGTCGCGTCGCCGGCCGGCGAGGGGATGCTCGCCCTGATGGGGCTGTGCTGGCGGGCCGTCGACCTGTTTCACCTCGGCGACCGGCGGGCGCCGCGCGCTCTCGCCGAGCTCCGCGAGCACGCGGACGCCTTGAATTGCCGCAGCGTTCTGTACGTCGCGGACGTGATCGACACCATGCTGCTCATCCGAGCGGGCCGGCTGGCCGAGGCCGAGACGAAGGCCATGTCGTCCTACGAGCTCGGCACCCAGGTGGGCGACGCCGACGCCCTCGGCTATCTCGGCGCCCACCTCGTCACCATCCGCTGGCTGCAAGATCGTGACGCCGAAATGCTCACTATGGTCGAAGACATCGTCGACTCACCGACTCTCGTCACGACGGAGTTCGCCTTCCAGGCCACGGTCGCGGGCGTGGCCGCCCGCGCGGGTGAGCACGACAAGGCCCGGCTGGTGCTCGACAAGCTGACCGCGTCCGGGGTCGCCAACCTGCCCGAGTCGAGTACCTGGCTGGCAGGGATGCAGACAATCGCTGAGACCGCGTACCTCATCGGCGACCCCGACCTCGCCCGGGAGGCCTACGAACTACTCGCCCCCTACGCCGAACTTCCCATTATGCCCTCGCTCGCCGTGACGTGCCTGGGCTCGGCCGAGCGTCCCCTCGGCCTCGCCGCCCTCGCCTTCGGCCGCCCCGACCTCGCCATTGAGCACCTCGACCGAGCGGTGGCGGCAAACCGCCTGCTCGGCAACCTGCCGGTGACCGCGATCGCCATGACCGACCTCGCCGAGGCGCTGCTACGCCGCGGCCACGCCGCCGACCGTGAGCGCGCCGTCGAACTCCTCGCGGCGGCGCGGCAGGACGCCGCGGCGCTCGGCATGACCGCACGGTCCGCGGCGTGGCAAGGCCGGCTGCACGACTTGGCCGCCCGGAGCGCGACGATCCGCCGCCAAGGCCGCCACTGGCAGCTCGCCTTGGACGGCCACCACGCCATCGTGCCGCACCGCATCGGGATGACCTATCTCGCCCGCCTGCTCACCAACCCGGGCCAGGAGATCTCCGCACTCGAACTCGCCGTCGACGCCACCAGCCCCGTGGCCTCCCTCACCGCCTCCACGCACCAGCCGATGATCGACGATCAGGCGAGGGCCGCTTACCGCCGACGGGCCGCGGAACTCACCGACGAGCTCGCCGAGGCCGAACGCAACGCCGACCTCGCCCGCGCCGAACGCCTTCGGGCCGAGCTCGAAGCCCTCGTGGACGAGCTCGAACGCGTCTCCGCCAAAGGCGGCCGCACCCGAACCTTCGCCGACCCACAGGAGCGCGCCCGCACCGCCGTACGCAAAGCCATCAAACGCGCCATTGACGAAATCACGACCGTCGACCCCACCACCGGCAATCTTCTCCAGTCGTCGGTCACCACGGGAACGACCTGCTGCTACACGCCAGACCCGGAGCAGCCCCTCACCTGGTCTCTCGAGGACGACACATGAAGAGCCTTGCAATGCGACTGCAATTCGGCGCGGCACCGTGGACCTGAGCCATATCCAACTCTCGGCGGAGGGGTCAAAATGTTGCGACTGCTGAAACTCCGCGTCGCGGCCGCGCTCACCTTGACGGCGGGTGCCGTACTGCTCCTGAGTTCTCCCGCGTACGCCTGGCCGGGCGCTCGGGTGATGTGTGATCCCTCGCACCGTGCCTTCCTCTGCTCTCTTGGCACCTCAGGCACTCCCGCCCCCTCGACTATCCGCTGGTACCAGGACGGATTCCACCTTCCCGCCTTCGACGACCTGACGAATGCCAGGGGCGCCTGCGGCGCCGGCCAGGTCGTGACCATCAAGGTCAAGCTGACCTACGTCTATCCCGACGGTTACGTCTTCAAGAGCGAGACCAGCGACTCTGTCAGATGTGAGGGCAACCAGTAGCGCGCTGGTCAGCCTTCCTTGACGGGCGTCGGCGGGGTCTGGTCGGTGCCGCCGCCGAGGTACACGGCGATGACCCGCGGGTCGCGGCGTACGTCCTCGGGCGGGCCCTCGGCGATCACGCTGCCGAACTCCAGCACGACGACGCGGTCGCAGATGCCGAGGACGAGTCCCATGTCGTGGTCGATCAGCAGGATCGACTGCCCGTCGTCGGCCAGCCCGCGCAGGCACCGGCCGAGCTCCTCGCTCTCCCGCCGGTCGAGCCCGGCGGCGGGCTCGTCCAGGCACAGCAGCCGGGGTTCGCCGACGAGGGCGCGGGCGACGCCGACCAGCTTGCGCTGTCCTTCGGGAAGGTGGTCGGGCATCGCGTCGGCGGCCCATCTCATGCCGACGAGCTCGAGCGCGTCATCGGCCTCCTGCCTGCGGCCGGTGAGCCGCTCCAAGCCTGATCCGGCTGCCGGGCGACCGGCCGCCACCAGCAGGTTCTCGCGTACGTCGAGATCGTGGAAGAGGTCGGTGCTCTGCCAGGTGCGGGCCAGCCCGCGGTGGGCCCGTTCGTACGGCGGCAGCCGGCCGAGGTCATGGCCGTCGAGCTCGACGCGTCCGCTGCCGGCGACGAAGCCGGTGATGGCGTCCACGAAGGTCGACTTGCCGGCGCCGTTCGGGCCGATCAGCCCGACCAGCTCGCCGTCGCGCACCTCCAGCGTGACGTCGCGCACCGCGCGCACGCCGCCGAACGAGACCGACAGGTCGGTGACGCGCAGTACGGGGGCATCCCCCGCGCGATCGGGCCGGTGCCGGCGGCGCCCGGCCGGCTCGCGGGCATCCTGAGGCTCCTCGCGATCTTCGGGCTCCGGCTCACGGGTCTCTGGTTCCGGCGCGCGGACCGGCGGCGGCCGCTTGTGCAGGCGCCTGTAGAAGTCGCCCGCGACGCCCTCGGGGTTCTGGATCAGCGTGAAGATCAAGATCGCGCCCCCGAACAGCAGGAACCAGTTCCCGTTGAGCCCGAACCACTTGTCCAGCGCGTACGGGAACAGCGCCTGGGCCGAGATCAGGCCGGCGAACACGGCACCCGAGATCAGCGTGATCCCGCCGGCGTAGGCAAAGGCGATCAGGCTGAGAGCCGTGACCGCGTTGAAGCGGTCCGCGCTCACCGAGCCGAAGTTGTAGGCGTACAAGGAGCCCGCCACCCCGGCGATAAGGGCGCTGATGCCGAACGCGGTCAGCTTGACCGTCCGCGGGTTGATCGCGGCCGCCGCGGCCGCGCGCTCGTTCGAGCGCACCGCGAGCATCCGCTGCCCGAGCGTCCCTCGCCGCAGAAACCCGACGAGCAGGCACAGCGCGAGCGTCGCGATCAGCACGACCCACCCGAACACCGGGCTCGGCAGGTTGCCGTCGAGTCCGCGGTACGGCGCCCGGGGCCCGAGGTCGAGCCCGGCGAGCTTCGGCTCGGGCACCGGCGAGCCGGTCTGCCCGCCACCCCAGGTGGTGTTGAGGAAGCCGAAGTTCGAGATCGCCACCGCGGCGGCCAGCGTGACCACGGCCAGGCTCACCCCGCGTACACGCAGCGCGGAGAACGCGGTCAGCAGGCCGAGCAGGACGGCGGCGGCGACGCCCGCCAGCGGCGCGAGCGGGAAGCCGATGCCGGCGTCGACGGCGAGATGCGAGATCGTGAAACCCGCCACGCCGGCCAGGGCCAGCTGCACCACCGATATCTGGCCCACGAAGCCGGTGATGACCACTAGCGACAGAGCCATCAGCGTGCCGATCAGTGAGGTGACGAGCGCCTGGCGGAAGTCGAACGGCAGCACGACCAGCGCGACGGCGGCGGCGACCGTGAGCGGGAGGGCGGTGACGACCAGACGCTGCGGTCGCGGCGCCGCGGGCAGCCGCTGTTCTACCAGCTCGCCGCGCATGGGCAGTCGCGCGCCGCGCAGGAACATCGCCACGATGATGATCAGGAACGTGACCAGCTCCTGGACGCCGGGGATCGCGTTGCCCCCGGAGGTGGGGAACCAGGTCTGCGCCGACGCGTAGTTGATCAGCGAGTTCAGAATGCCGATCCCGAGTCCGGCGGCGCAGGCGATGCCGAATGAGGTGAAGCGCGCCAGCAGCGCGGCGGCCAGCGCGGGCACGATCTGGAGCGGCAGCGTGCTGGCGTCGAGCTGGGTGACCGAGGCGGCCAGGATCCCGACCCCGCCGGCGATCAGCGAGGTGATCAAGGTGTTCACCATCGAGATCAGGTTCGGCGACAGGCCCGCGAGGATGGCGGCCACCTCGTGCTCCGACGCCGCCCGGGTCGTGAGCCCGAACCGGGTCCACCGGTACAGCGCGGCGAGCCCCAAGGCCACCACGATCACCATGCCGGCGAGGATGAACCGGTCGACCGGGACGACGGCCCCGAGCAGCGCCACAGTCCGCTGCGGCAGCACCTGGGGCGCCGGCTTCTGGGTGGTGCCGAAGGCGAGCAGCATCGATGCCTGGGCGACGAGCAGCACGGCCAGCGACGAGACCAGCTTCGCCAACGGCGCGGCGGTGCGCAGCGGGCGGAACGCGATCAGCTCGATCGCCGCGCCCACGGCCAGCACGAACAGCAGGCTGATCACCAGCGCCGGCGCCGTGCCCAGCTGCAAACCGAACTCACCGGTCCGCAATGACCAGAACGCGTATCCGGCGAGCATCGCCACCCCGCCCACCGCAAGGTTGATGATCCCCGACCCGCGATAGGTCGCCACAACGCCGAGCGCGATGGCCGCGATCAGCGCGCCGGAGCCGAGGCCGAGCAGGATGAACAGGAAGATCTGTTGCACTGTCAGTCTCCGGACGGCTCGGGCGGGCGGACATACGTTTCCCGGGCGCGGAGCCCCGCCGGGACCGGCCCGGCGGGGCTCCGCGGTCCGCTCACGCCGGGGGCGTCAGCCAGCCCGCCACCTTGGTGAATTGCAGCTTCCCCTGGTACTGGAAGAACTGGGCGCGGTCGTTGCACACCGCCGGCGCCGTGCTGTACTTGCCGCACTTCAGCTCCGGAGCGCCGAGCGCGATCGGCCCGGTGAAGGCCTTGGCCCTGTCTTGGACCGCCTGCGGGGTGATCTTGTCGTATCCGACCTCGTTCAAGAACCGTACGGTCGTCAGGATCTGCGAGAACGCGACGATGTTCCACGGGTCGGGCGCATCCTTCATGGCGCCATAGGTCTGCGCGACCTTCAGGTACGGCGGCACACCGGGATCGGTCTTGTCGCCGAACAGTGAGCTCGCGATCGCGTACGTCCAGATGGGGAAGTCACCGCCAAGGCCCGCCATCACCTGGCTGTTCAGGCACAGCGGCGCGGAAACGATCTTCTTGGCGTCGGTGATCCCGAGTTGCTTGAGGCCCTTGGCGAGGTTCACGCAGCCCGAGGCATCGCTGTAGGGGATCACCATGTCGGCCGTCTGCGCCCCCGCGCTCGTGAGCGGCCCGATCAGGTCGGTCTGGCTCGCGCTGTACCCGACCTTCTTGACCGTTACCCCCGCTTTCTGGAGCGAGTCGCTGATCGCCGTCGCCCCCTGGGTGATGCCGGCGATGTTCGGATAGACCAAAGCAGCGGTCTTCGCATGCAGGACGTCCTTCGCATAGGTCCCGAACGGACCGAGCACGTGCGTCACGTCGCCGAAGAAGATCGCTGCGTTCTTTTGTACGGAGTCGATCGGCGTGGCGGCGACCCCGGCGATCACCGGCTTCGCACCTCCGATCGTGGAGTAGAGCGACTGGACGCCGATCGCCACGCCGCCCTCATTGATCACCGAGACCTGCTTGTCCGCGACCATACGCTGCCCGCAGGTGGTGCCCTCCTCCTCGGCGGAGGCGATGTAACAGGTCTTCAGCGCGACCGGATGCCCGTCGATCCCGCCGAGCTCGGCGTTGACGTACTTGACCGCGAGCTGCGCGCCGTTGGTCGCCAGCGCACCGATCACCTGCTGGCCGCCCTGCTGGTTGATCCAGCCGATGTTGACGGGCGGGAGCGACGAGTCGGCCTTTCCGGACTTGCCGCCGGTATACGAGAGATAGTTCGTGACGGACTTTGCGCCGGCCCCGCCCGCTCCGGGTACGGCGGTGACGCTCGCACCGGAGGTGGTGGCCGTGCCTTGAGTGCCGGAGCCTCCGCCGCCGCAACCGGCGGCTACCAGCCCGGCCAACGCGATCGTCGCGATTCCGCGCAATCCCCTGGGAGTATGCCTGCTCACAATCGCCCTCCTCTGCAGGGCATGGCCGCGATGCGCTGAGGTTCCCTGCCCTACCGGATCCCCCGTCAGTGTTGGGGCGCCCAGCCGCACCGGACGAGCTTCTTGCCGCCTGGCAGGAGAAAACATCGGCGGACTATCTCCAAAACCCCCACTTCGGGAGAAACCGCACCTCGCAGCGGCACAGGCCGCCGACCAGACGGTTTCGTCGTGGTTGTCGCCGGGGGACCTAGCGGAGCAGCAGGCGCGTCATCGCGTCCTCGACCGCGCCGCGTAGGTCGCCGTCCGGGGTCGCCGTCCGCCAGCCGATGACACCGTCCGGCCGTACGATGACGGCCCCGCCGGACCCGGTACCGAAGGCCGTCGCGAACCGGTCCTCGCCGTCGACGAGCGGGCCGTCGGTGGCAACGCGGTGGGCCGCCAGCGGGATGCCCCGGGCGGCGGACACCTCCGCGGCGGCATCGCACCACGCCTGCCCGGCCGGGCCGGTGAGCAGCACGAACCCGTCTCCGAACAGGTCGAGTGTCGAGATCTCCGTGCCGTTCCGTACGAGCGAGAAGTGCGGCGCCCGGGTGCCGGGCCGTCCGCTGGGCTGCCGCGGGTCCTCCAGGGGTGCGTCGGCCGCGGGCGGATCGGCGACCCCGGCCGACCGGTACACGGCGCCCAGCTCGATGACCGCGTCGTCGATCGGATCCTTCAGGTCGTCCTTGGGCAGGGTGGAATCCACACGCAGGACATAGCGGGTGTACGCCTGCTCGACGATCAGGTCGCAGACCGGCCGGCGCTCGGTGTCGTAGGTGTCCAGCAGCCCCGGGCCGGCCGCGCCGCCGTGCACCATGGCCAGCTTCCAGGCGAGGTTGTGCGCGTCCGCGATGCCGGTGTTGCCGCCGAACCCGCCGGTCGGCGGCATGACGTGCGCGGCGTCCCCGGCGAGAAAGACCCGCCCGCCCCGGAATCGCGCGGCGCACGCGGCGGCGGCACTCCACCGCTGCACGTTGTCGATCTCGACGGGGAACTCCGGCTCGGCGCCGAGGGCCGTACGAACCATGTCCGCGCATCGCGCGGTGCTGACGTTCTCGCCGACGTGCTTGTCGCGCGACCCGTCCGGGTCGATGGTGGCGAAGACGGCCAGGAAGCCGGAGTCGCCGGTGATCGAGAACCGGAAGAACCCCAGCAGCTCTGGGTGGTTCACGTACACCACGCTGAGATTGCGGTCGCCGAGCATCCCCCGGACATCGGCCTTGAAGTAGATCGTCACGCAATCGGCGAAGCTGCCGCGGCCGAGCATGTCGATGCCCAGCTGTTCGCGTACCGGGCTGTGCGCGCCGTCGGCCGCGACCAGGTAGTTCGCGCGTACGGTCCGGTCCACGCCGCCATCACGCGGCCGGATGACGGCGGTGACTCCCTCGTCGTCCTGCTCGAAGCCGACGAACTCGGTCCCGTAGTGATGGTCGGCCCCGAGCTCCCGGGCGCGGTCGCGCAGCAGCGGCTCCAGCCCGATCTGGGTGATGAACAGCCGCGAGGTCGGGCTGAGCCCCTCGACCCCGTCGTTGTACGACCGGAAGAAGTACTGCAGCTCCTTGCCGCTCAGGCTCTCCACCGCCATGATCGCGCCGTTCTGGACGAACTCCCGCTCGGCGGCGGCGTCGACGGCCTCCTGCATGCCGACGCTGCGAAAGATCTCCATCGTCGCCTGGTGGAACGAGGCCGCCCGGGGATGGACGGCCGTCCCCCGGTGCCGCTCGACCAGCAGGTGGGGGATGCCGCGCGTGGCGAGCAGGAGCGAGGTGGACAGCCCGACGAGGCTACCCCCAACGATGAGAACCGGAACCTCGTGATCGGGCATCGGGTTCACCCTTCCTGGCCATGGTTAGGCGGGCGCCCGGACCGATCCCGCCCGCGGGATGGCCGCAGCGTACAGCCGCCCGAACAGCACGCGAAGAGCCCATCCACCCAGCGGAAACCTTGCTGGGGACCGCAGGGTGGCGAGGGTTTACATCGAGCGCTGGACGCCCCCCTCGTCAGCCGAGAGGCGTGCGCCCACACCTCCGCCCGGCACGACTCGCGGGTCGCACCGGGCGCAGGTCGGCGTCTTTCAGTGTGACGGGCGCAGCAGCGCAGGCGGACGGAAGTCCACGAACGCCGGGGGCATCACCTGCTTGGGGAAGGGGAAGGTCGACAGGTCGACTACCTGCTGGTAGATCGCGTCGAACCCGGCGACCTGGGTGTTGAGGGTCGCGGGCCGCAGGTCGGGCCACTGCCCGGTGTCCAGCCGGTGTTCCAGGCTTCGCACGGTGACCACTTCGTCGGCCCCGCTGTACGAGCAGTGCTGGCCCCGGTCGACGAACAGGCTGCGCACCACGTTGGGCCCGCTGTGGCGGCGGACCTGCTGGGCGTACCAACCGTCCTGGTCGGGGACGGCCCCGCCGTCGCCCACCGAGTGCAGGGTGATGACGGGCACCCGGACGCGGCCGGTCGGCACCGCGGTGCGGTACACGTGCGCCAGCGCAGCCGGGTCGGCCGCGATGCGGGGCGCCGCGGCGAGGGCCGCCAGGTCGGCCTTCAGGTCCAGGCCGGCCCGCCGGAAGGCGGCCCGCACCGCCGCGGACTGGCTGGACCGGGCCAGCTGACGGCTGTAGTCGACGTGCACGTTGTAGGCGGGGTTGCCGCCGACCTTTGGCTCCAGGTCGGCGTGGGCGGCCGGCCCGCCGAAGCCGGCGATGTACGCGTTGCGCAGCCACAGGGCCTGCTGGCGGATGACCTCGTCGGGGTCGGTGGGGCGGGGCTCCAGCGCCGACCACCAGCCGGCGACGTTGTTCGTGGCCGCGGCCAGCGCCAGCCGCGCCCGCCCCTGCGGCGTGGTGACGGCCTGGTCGACGGCCTGCTGCAGGGCCGCCGTGGCGGCCTGAGGGTCGCGGGGGTGGACGAGGTCGATGTCCTGGCCCGGCGCCAGCAGTGTCTTCACCACGAAGCCGATGTCCAGCCCGGCGTTGAAGCTCGCCTCGGGATCGAGCGCGGCGCAGAAGGTGGCCACGCCGTCGATGAGATCGGGCCGCCGCTCCCCCAGCCGTACGGTGATGGCGTCGCCCAGGGACTGGCCGGTGGAGATCACCCGATGCGGCCGGCCGACGGTGCGGTCGAACCAGTCGAGCAGCCGGAGCTGGTCCTGATAGCCGGCGTCGACGTGGTAGCCGATGGGAGTACGGAAGTTCGACGCGGCCAGAGCGTAGCCGTGGTCCAGGAACCAGGTCTCGGCCTCGGCGCTGTTGGTGACGGCGATGCCCTGCGGCGGAAAGCCCGGCGGGAAGTAGCCGTGGCTGTAGAGCAGCAGGGTGCCGTTCCACTCTGCCGGGGTCTCCACCCGGTAGTCGGCACCGTCGATGGTGCCGGTATAGGTGTGCCGCCCCGGTTGCGGCGACGCCGCCGGTCTCGGTACCGCCGACGCTGTCACGGGTGTCGTGACGAACACCGCCAGCAGCAGCGCGACGGCGATGAACGGTGCTCGGGCGATCTTCATGGTGGTATCCCTTCGCGTAGCCCGCATGTCGTACGGACAGACCGGCCACGGCGCCGTAATTCATCGAAGGCCGATCGGGCAATGTGGACAATTCGGCGCGCCTGTCTAGCCTGCTCAGGAATCCAGGGTGTGAGCGGCGCCGATGAGGGCGGCGAGCTGGGCGCGCCGGGAGACGCCCAGCTTGGTGTACGCCCTGGCCAGGTGATTGTTCACGGTGGCGACCGACAGGCCGAGTCGTTCCGCGACCTGCCTGCTGCTGTGGCGCGCGGCCAGCAGCGCCACCTCACGCTCCCTGCGGGTGAGCCGCCCGATCGCCGGTGTCCGGGAGAGCAGCGGGGTCGTCGCGCCCTCGCACCTGGCGCGCAGCTCGGCCGCCCGCTCCAGGGACAGCGCGGCGCCGGTACGCCGCCCGGCCTGGCGGTACGCGTGCGCGGCGGCGCCGAACGCCTCGGCGGCGAGCAGGTGCTGGCCGAGGGCGGCGAAGGTGCCTCCGGCCTCGGTCAGCGCGTCGCCGTCGGCCCCGTCGAGCCCCCGTGCCGCCGTTGCCATGGCGGCCGCCATCGCGATGCCCAACGTCGTCGTGAGCTCGGTGAGCCGAGGCTGTTTGCCGGCGCCGAGCCGTACCTTGTCGTACAGCGCGGCGGCCTCGACCGTCGGCAGCTCCGCCGCGCGGGCGAGCCCGGCGGCCTCGTCGCAGGACGCCTCCGCCGCCGTGGTGTCGCCGGCCGCGGCCAGCGTCCAGGCCTCCCAGAGCCGGTACCACGGCAGGAACAGCCGGTGCCGCTGGCCGCCGAGTCGTTCCGCCTCCCCCAGCCAGGCCCTGGCCTCGCCGCCGTGGTGGTTGTCGCCGTTGTCGCCGCCGTGGTGGTTGTCGCCGTTGCCGCCGCTGTTGCCGCCGCTGTTGCCGCCGGTGTCGCCGCTCCCGCCGCCGCTCCCGCCGCCGTTCCCGCCGAGCGCGGTCGCCGCCGCCAGCGCGCCGTGGAAGCACCAAGCCAGCCGGAAGGCGTCGGTGTCCTTCAGCACGGCGACGGCCTCCCGCAGCGACTTCCCCGCACTGACCGGCCGGCCCTGCGCCGTCTCGGCCAGCCCGCGGATGCCCGCCCAGCCCGCCACCATCAGCGGGACGTCCGCCGCCACGGCCGCGCGATAGCCGCTGTCGGCCACGTCCCACGCCTTGGCGGGCTCGCCGAGCGCGAGGTGGGCGAGGCAGCGGCCGTACCCGACCTCGATGAGGCTCCACGACGTGTCCGGGCGGTAGCGGCGCGCGAGGGCGAGGCCGCGCCGCCCGAGATGTTCGGCCTCGTCGGCTCGGCCGAGGAATCCGGCCGCCGCGGTACCGGCGCTGACCGCCAGGATGACCGCCCGCTCACCGGCGGACGGCGAGGCCAGCACCTGACGCGTGCGGGCGAGCGCGCTCGCGCAGCGCCCGTCGAACAACTGGAGCCACGCCCGGACCGCCTCGGCCATCTCGCCGCCGGACTCCACGGCCCCGAGGTCGAGGACCCGTTCCGCCTCCGGCACGTCGCCGAACTCCGAGTACAGCGTCTTGGCCCTGGTAACCGCCCATCGCACCCGCTCACGACCGGGTGGCGGCGGGTGCACCGGCAGCACCGCCCGGGCCTCCGCTCCCCGCCCGCGCAGCGCGAGGATGTTGGCCAGCAATCGGTCGATCTCGTCGTCCGGCCCGGCGGCTCGGGCCGCCCGGGCCAGCCGCTCCGCCAGCTCCAGGTCCGCCCGGTCCATCGCGTCGCGCGCGCCGCGCCGTACGACATCGGGCCGGACGACCTCGCCGCCCTCGACCTGCCAGATGCCGGCGCGCAGCGCGTCCTCGCGGCGGCGCATGGGCCCGGCCAGGACGGCGCCCGCCAGCCGTCGCCACAGCTGCCGCGCCCGGCCCGTCGACATGGTCTCGCGCAGCACCTCGCCGTACAGCGGGTGGGCCAGCCGCAGGCACAGCCGGGCGCCGGTGCGCTCGGCCGTCACCATTTCGCTGGCTTCGGCGGCCGCGACCGCCGCGGGCCCGGCCAGCCGCTCCAGGGTCGCCATGCCGAGCGGCTCGCCGCACGCGAGCAGTTCGAGGACGAGCTCGGCGGCGGGCTCTACCGTGGTCAGCCGCTCGGCCACCAGCTCGCGGATCCGGCCGCTCGGGCTGAACCGCCCCTCGAACCGCCACACCCCGTATCGCCGCCGCAGCGTGCCGTCGTCGAGGGCGCCGAGCAGCAACTCGCGGAGCGCGAGCGGATTGCCGGCGGCGGTGCGGTGGCACAGCATGCGGCTGTACCCCTCGATGTCACCGGCCAGCGCGTGGTCGATGAGCCGATCAACGGCGTCGGCGGGCAGCTCTGTGAGCTCCAGCCGGTGCGCCGAGCCGTCCTTCCACAGCGCCGTGATCGCGTCCGGTGCGCGCAGCTCGCCACGCACGGTGACCAGCAGAAAGGCCAGCCGCTGAGCGGCCAGGTGGGCGAGGACGGCGGCCGAGCCGCTGTCGAGCAGGTGGGCGTCGTCGACGCCGACGGCCACCCGGCCCCGCTTGCTCCACGTACGCACCCGCGCGGCGATCGCCGCCAGCACGGACAGCCGGTCGCCGTCCGGACGCCAGTCGTCGGGCATCAGATGCGCGACCGCGCCGAACGGGATCGATCCCGCGGTCCGGGTGGCGGCCACCCACACGATCTTGCACTGGTCGCCGGCCAAGAGGCCGAGCGCCTCGCGCGCGAGGCGGGTCTTCCCGACGCCGGCGCGGCCGGCCACGATGACGCCGGACGCGGCGGAATCCGCGAAGGCCGACCGGATGCCGTCCAGCTCCGCCTTCCGTCCGACGAACGGCCATTGGCCCATTAGGCCTCCCCCTCGAGCCGACTGGAAGCGTCGTCGCATGATGTTCGGAGCCGATCCGGCTGTGGATTCCACTGCGGCCAAAGTTGGGTAAGGGCACCTCATCACAGCGAGTAGGGATCCCTGTTCGGAGACAGTTGAGCGCCCGGCACGAGGTGGCTGTCGTGCCGGGCGCGCTCCCATCACCCCAACGCACCTCGTGGGAGTGCCACCTGTACGTTGGTCCGCTGCGGGGCCTATTCAGTTGTACGGGCCACTTGTCAGAGGCCGAGCTTCCCGGGGCCGGCGCCGACCGAGACGATCGACTTGATGTTGGCCGCCGGGTCGAGGCTGTAGCCGTACGGGATGCCGGCCACGCTGCCGCCGGTCTGACCCGGGCTGGAGTTGGCGAAGAAGTTGTTGCGGGCCACCAGCGATCCGGGCGGCGAGTCCCCCTCGCCGAGGTGGTAGGTGTCGTCGACGTTCTCGAAGTAGTTGCCCTCGACCAGCACGCCGGCCTCCATGGTGGAGGCCACGCCGTAGCTGCCGATGTTGTTGTAGTAGTTGTTGTAGACGTGCACCGGGTTGCCGAACCGCACCCGCGGGTGCCGCTGGTTGGTGCCGTTGAACCAGTTGTGGTGGTAGGTCACCCGCAGGTGGCCACGGTCCTGCGAGCCGTTGCCGTCGTCGTGGCCGAGCAGGGCCGTCTTGTCATGGTTGTGGAACCGGTTCCACGAGACCGTGGCGAAGTCCGAGCCGCGCTTGATGTCGAGCAGGCCGTCGTGCGCGCTGGACAGGTCGTTGTGGTCGATCCAGACGTTGGTCGAGGTCTGCACATTGATCGCGTCGTCATTGGACCCCGTGAAGACGAGGTTCTGGATGATGACGTTGCGTACGGACGAGACGTTCAGCCCACCGCCCCTGATGCCGGAGCCGGAGCCCGCGCCGAAGACCGTCTTGTTCGACGCGACCTTGTGCATGCCGCTCAGCGAGATCATGCCCGAGATCCGGACGTTCAGCGCGCTGCTCGACTGCAGCGCGCTGTCGAGCGCCGAGGCCGTCGTGACAGTGACGGTGGAGGCACTGCCGCCGCCGGTGGTGCCGCCGTTCTGGCCGGCCCAGCCGACCGGGCTGCCGACCGCCAGCGCGGGGTGCGCCGTGAGGCCCACCGCCACCGCCGCCACGCCGAGGGTGCCGGCCGCCAGGACCGTACGCAGCTTGTTGAGTGTTCGTTGAGGCATCAGGTTGGCCCTTTCACTTTGGTGCACAGAGCACGTGCCGGACGAACCCCGCTGAATTCACAGCGCCACCTTGAGGGGTCAACTCGCGGTACATGAGACCGTGGGTACCGCGTTGGTGCCTGATTGAGATGCGTTGAAGCCGAACGACGTGGTCGCGCCGGCCCCGAGGTTGCCGTTGTAACCGGCATTCGTCACCGAGACATTGGCCCCGGTCTGGGTATATGTGCCGCTCCACAGCTGGGTGATCGTCTGACCGTTGGCGAACGTCCAGTTCACCCGCCAGCCGTTGATCGCCGAGGAGCCGGAGTTCCGTACCGTCACCGCGGCCCCGAATCCGCCGGGCCACGAGTTGGTGACGGAGTACGTCGCCGCACATCCCGTGTTCGCCGGCGGCGTGGTCGTGGGCGTGGTGGGCGGTGTCGTCGTGGGCGTGGTGGGTGTGGTGGGCGGCGTCGTCACCGGCGTCGTCACCGGCGTGCCGCCGGTGCGGTCGGCGTACAGGATGCCCCTGCCGTTCGTGCCGAGGTAGACCCGGCCGTAGACACGCGGGTCGCCGGTGAGCGCCTCGCCCGCGTTGCCGTACTGGTGCTGGTCGTCGTTGATCCGCACCCAGGTCGAGCCCGCGTTGTCGGACCGGTAGACGCCGGACACGCCGTCGATCGTGCCGATCGTGAACAGGGCCGGGTACGTCTGGCCGGGCGCCGCCTTGCCGAAGCCGACGTTGATGGCGCTCGCGACGTTCGACAGCTTGGTGAAGCCGGCGCCGGAGTTGGTCGAGTGGAACAGGCCGCTGCCGCCGGCCAGCCAGATGTCGCCCTCCGCGCCGGGCAGTGCCTTGAAGTGCACGCCGGACGACGGCAGGCCGCTCGCCCCGGTCGAGCTGAAGCTCTGCCCGCCGTTCGTGCTCACGTAGAACGTGCCGTTGGCGAAGGCGTAGAACTTGTTCGGGTTCACCCGATCGGACTCGATGATCGCGTTGGCCGGCACGCCGGACGACTGCGTCCACGAGTTGCCGAAGCCGACGGAGAAGACGACGGGCTGGCCCGCGTCGCCCGGCGCCCAGACGAACCGGCTGCCGTTGGCCGCGGCCGCGACGGTGCCGCCGCTGTTGATCCCGCCCGGCTCGGAGCCCTGGAACCAGTTGGCCCCGCCGTCGGTGGAGAACGCCACGTGGCTGTCGTTGGGCCGGTCGGAGTCGGTGAAGTTGCCGGCGCGGACCATCGTGCTCGGGCTCGTCTCCGCGTAGTCCAGGCTCGTGGTGCTGGTGAAGACGGGCTGGGTGAACATCGTGGACGGCACGGCGTCCAGGTTGGTGTGCCGGAAGCCGCCGATATCGCCCAGGCCGCTGACCAGCGGAGCTCCCGACGGCGGGCTGATCAGGTCCAAAGCCGCGGTTTCCTCCAGGCCCTTCACCATCGGCGTGATCGTGAACTGCGACCCGTTGTCCCAGTTGGTGAGGTTGGTCGTGCCGTAGATCGTCGCGCCCGTGCCGTACATCATCCGGTTGGAGTTGAACGGGTCGATCTCAACCGACGCGTTCATCCAGCCCAGCTTCGGCGTGACCTCGGGCGGCTGCGGGTTGGCGCCGAAGGTCAGCCACGGTGCCGCGGAGATGTTCTGGGTGTAGCGGAAGGATCGGTTCGGGTACGAGGTCCAGTCCCAGACCCGGGTCCAGGTCGCGCCGTTGTCGGTGCTGCGGAAGAAGATGGCATCCGGCCACCACGAGATCTGGGTGGCGACCATGAGCGTGCCGGGGTGCTGCCGGTCGACGGTCAGCCCGCTGTACCCGAAATAGTCGTCGGAGCTGCTGGACGGGATCGGGCTGATCTGCGTCCATGTGCCGGTCGCCGTGGCGTAGCGCCACACGTCGCCCTTGCCGCCGTCGTACGGGCCGCCCGTGTCGCTGGTCGCGATGTAGAGGAAGCCGTTGGTGGTGTCGAGCACGCCCTTGTGCGCGATGTAGCCGGTGGGCTGCCCGGCCACCCGCTCCCAGGAGGTGCCGCCGTTCGTGCTCCGGTAGACGGTGTTCTGCTTGTCGGCTACCCCGACGTAAATGGTCTGCGTGGCGTTGCCCGGCGTGCCGGTGCGCTTGTCGAACGTCACCCAGACGACGCCCTGGTTGTCGCCCAGGTACTGGTCCCCCGGCTGCTGCACGTAGTTGCCGGCGTTGGGGAAGTTGGTCACCTTGGACCACGTCGCGCCGGAGTCGGTGCTGCGCCACAGGCCGTTCCCGCTGGGCGCGCCGAAATACAGGATGCTGTTGCGGTTCGGGTCGACGGCCAGCCGCTCCCCCATGCCGCGCCCCGGCATGTTGCCGCCAAGCTTGAACGGCAGCGGGCTGACCTGCCAGCTGTTGCCCTGGTTGGTGGAGCGCAGGATGGCCCCGTTGTTGGGGTCCCAGCTGTTGGTGTACATGCCGACCGCCGCGTACACCCGGTTCGGGTCCACCGAGTCGGTGGCGATGCTCACCACGCCGTTGTAGCCCCAGTTGTTCTGGCCGACCCAGTCGAGCAGCGGGGTCCACGACTGCGAGCCCTGGTTCCAGCGGTACGCGCCGCCGATGTCGGTGCGCGCGTAGATGAGGTTCTGCTGGGTCTGGTTGAAGACGATCCCCGGTACGAATCCGCCACCGGCGATTTGCACGTTCTTCCAGTTGTACGGGTCGGACGCGGCCGCGGACGCCGCCGGAGACGATACCTGCGCCACGATGGCGATCACCGCCGCCAGCAGCAGGCTCGCGAGTGCACAGGCCAGACTCGTCGGTGAATACGGCTTGGTGCGCATGTGCGGCCGCCTTTCCATCCCAGCGCCCAGTGAGCTCCGTTGGCGCGGCGTGAGATTCACACGGTCGCCGGGGTGCGGTCAATCGCGGCTGTGCTGCTGGGAAACCGCTTTCCGAAGGTCCTGGGCGGCTGACCTGCCCAGAGAGTCGAAGCGCTTCGATAACACGCATGGTGTGGAGCTGTGAAAGTCGTGAAAATTCGGCCCGGCCACCCCCGGCCACTCGCCATTGATCGTGTCCGCCTCCTGCGTTAGCTTGCGGCGCTATGAGGCCGTCTCGTATTGCTCTGTCGCTCGTCGCACTGACCTGCGCCGCCTTTCCGGTCGCCGGGGCCGCGCACGCGGCTCCCGTGCACGACAGGTCCGGCGGCGCCGGGTTGACCTGGGAGCTCACGCCCACCGGCAGTACGGCCCGGCTGCGCGGGCTGGCAGTGGTGAGCCGGCGGGTCGCCTGGGCATCGGGCAGCGAGGGCACGGTGCTGCGCACGACCGACGGCGGGCGCAGCTGGCGCACGGTCTCGCCGCCCGGGACGGAAGCCCTGCAGTTCCGCGACATCGAGGCCTTCGACGCCGACCACGCCGTGATCCTGTCCATCGGCGAGGCCGACGCGTCCCGCGTCTACCGCACCGACGACGGCGGACGCACATGGGCGCTGACGTTCCAGAACGACGAGCCGCACGCCTTCTACGACTGCATGGCCTTCTTCGACCGGCACCGCGGGCTCGCCATGAGCGACCCCGTCGACGGGAAGTTCCGCATCCTGGCGACCGGCGACGGCGGGCGCAGCTGGCGGGTCCTGCCGTCCGGCGGCATGCCCCCCGCCCTGGCCGATGAGGCCGGGTTCGCCGCCAGCGGCCAGTGTCTCGTCACCCACGGTCGTCGCGACGCGTGGCTGGCCAGCGGCGGCGGCGCGCAGTCCCGCGTGTTCCATTCGCGCGACGGCGGGCGCACCTGGACCGTCGCCACCACGCCGCTGCCGAGCAGTCCGACCCAGGGCGTGTTCGCGCTCGCCTTCCGCGACGCCCGGCACGGCATCGCCGTCGGCGGCGACTTCCAGCCAGGTGTCCCGTCGCCCGACGCGGCGGCCACCACCTCCGATGGCGGCGCCCACTGGACGGTGGCCGCGACGCCCCCGCCCGAGTACCGGTCGGGCGTGACCTGGCTACACGGGTTCGCCGCCATCGCGGTCGGCCCCACGGGCAGCGACGTCACGTTCACCGGCGGGCGGACCTGGCGGACGTTCGACGGCGGCAGCTTCGACACGGTCGCATGCGCCGCCGACGGCGCCTGCTGGGCCGCCGGCGAACAGGGCCGGGTCGCCCGGCTCACCTACTCATAAGGCTGGACGCAAGCACACATAATCGAACAACTCTTGACACAGCCGCACATCCGGATTTGAGTGTGCGTCACCCCCATCGGCCTCGCACTTGGCTCTCTTTGTGCTTGTCCCCCCGCCCTAACGGCGGGACCCACCCCGGGAAGGAGCCCTCGATGCGCCGCATGCGTACGCGCGCCGTCAGACTTCTCACCGTCGCCGCTGTCGCCGCCGCGACCACGCAGGCGATCGGCACACAAAGCCACGCGGCGACCGGCCGGGGCAGGCCCGGCGTACCAACGGTCAACGTCGCGCTGACGGGCTCGGCGACCGCCGACACCGCCGCGGCCGACCACACCGCGGCCGCGGCCATCGACGGCAACGCCGCCTCCACGTGGTGTCCCACGGGCGCGGCCGGCGTGCTGACCGTCGACCTCGGCCGTACGCGGCGGCTGGACGGCTTCGGGCTGACCCTGCTCGGCACCGGACCGGCGACGGTGACGATCGCGACCGCCGCCGTCCACGGCCGGTTCCGCACCGTTCGGCACAGCGTATCCGTGGCCGCCGGGACGCCGGCGTGGTTCCGCGCGCCGGCGACGGCCCGGTGGCTGCGGCTGTCGACGAGCGGTGACGCGTGCGTGGGCGAGTTCCGCGCGTTCGCCGCCGGGCGGCCGCTGATCCTCGGGGACGACCTGTCCTTCGCCGTACAGGAGCAGGCGGCCGGGGCCGTCTACACCGACAACGGCCGGCGAGCCCTGCCGGAACGGATCCTCGCCGACCACGGCGCCAACTACGTACGGCTGCGGCTGTGGGTGGATCCGCCGGCCGGGTACAGCGACCTGCAGTCCGTCCTCGCCATGGCGCGGCGCGCGAAGGCGGCGGGCATGCGGCTGCTGCTCGACCCGCACTACTCCGACTTTTGGGCCGACCCGCAAAAACAGCCGATCCCGGCCGCGTGGGCGGGCCAGGACCTGCCGACGCTGGCCGGCACCGTCCGCACGTACACGCGCGACGTGCTGAACGCGCTGGCCGCGCAGGGCACGCCCGTCGATATGCTGCAGCTCGGCAACGAGATCCGCAACGGCATCCTGTGGCCGATCGGGCAGCTCGACTGGACCGCGGGCACCGGCTGGGACGCGCTCGGCACCCTGCTGCGCGCGGCGGCCGCCGGGGCGCGCGACGCCCATGGCCCGGCGCCACGGCTGATGGTCCACTTCGACCAGGGCGGCGACAACGCGTTCAGCCGTACCTTCTACGACAACATCGTCGCCCAGCACGTGCCGTTCGACGTCATCGGCCTGTCCTACTACCCGTTCTTCCATGGCACGCTGTCGCAGCTGCGCACCAACGTGGACGACCTGGCCACCCACTACGACAAGGACGTCGCCATCGCGGAGACCCAGTACGGCTGGACCCTCGACAACGGCGACCAACTGGGCAACTTCCTGTGGCAGGAGTCGCAGCTGATTCCCGGTTACCCGGCCACCCCGAACGGCCAGCTGGGCTTCCTGTCCGATCTGCTGTCGATCATGGCCGCGGTCCCGGACCACCACGGCGCCGGGATCTACTACTGGCAACCCGAATGGATCCCCGGCGTCGGCTGGCAACCCGGCGACGGCACCCCGAACGACAACCTCACCCTCTTCGACTTCGCCGGCCACGCCCTCCCCTCCATCGCCTTCGCGAACCCCCTCAGCACGGGGTTCGGGAATTTGTGAAAGGCGTGAAAAGGGGGCGGACCTGGGTGGGCGGGCCGGGGAGGATGCGGGCATGCCGAGAATCTTCATGGCGATCGCCGCTGCCCTCGTGGCGACGCTCGGGTTTGTGATCATGGGCCCGGCGCGGGACGCGCAGGCGGCGGCCGTACGGATCATGCCGCTCGGAGACTCGATCACGGGGTCGCCCGGGTGCTGGCGGGCGCTGCTGTGGAACCGCCTGCAGAGCAACGGTTTCACGAACATCGACTTCGTCGGCACGCTGCCGCCGCAAGGATGCGGGGTGCCGTACGACGGGGACAACGAGGGGCATGGCGGCGCGCTGGTGACCAATGTGGCCGATCAGAACCAGCTGGTCGGATGGCTGGCGGCGACGCATCCCGACATCGTCTTGATGCATTTCGGCACCAACGACGTGTGGAGCGCGCGGGATACCACGACGATCCTCAACGCGTACAGCAAGCTGGTCGACCAGATGCGGGCCAGCAACCCGAACATGAAGATTCTCCTCGCGCAGATCATCCCGCTGAACCCGAGCGGGTGCGCGGACTGCCCGAATCGGGCGATCGCCCTCAACAACGCGATTCCCGGGTGGGCGAGCGGCAAGAGCACGGCGCAGTCACCGATCGTGGTGGTCGATCAGTGGACGGGCTTCAACACGGCCACCGACACGGGCGACGGGGTGCACCCGAACGACTCGGGCATCCAGAAGATGTCCGACCGGTGGTACCCGGCGCTGGCGGCGCAGCTCACGACGGGCGGCGGCACGACCACGTCGCCGCCCGTGACGACGACGCCGCCAGGCACGTCGCCCCCGCCCACGTCCCCGGCGCCAAACGCCGGATGCACGGCGACGTACCGGATCGTCAACACGTGGCCGGGTGGCTTCCAGGGCGACGTGGCCGTGACGGCGGGCACCGCGGCGATCAGGAGCTGGCGGGTGGCCTGGACGTACGCCAACGGGCAGACGATCACCCAGCTGTGGAGCGGCGCCTACACCCAGACCGGCGGCAGCGTGTCGGTGGCGAACATGAGCTACAACGGCAGCCTGGGCGCGGGGGCGACCACGACGTTCGGCTTCACGGCGAGCCAGTCCGGCACCAACCCGGTGCCGTCGGTCGCCTGCACCGCGACAGGTTAGAAGGGTCGGGGTCGCCGCATAGCCTGCGTGGTGTGGATCGGCGACCGGAGAGCACCGCGCCGGGGCTGGCGCGCGGCGCCGCCACTTGGCTGCTGTACGGCGTGCTGGCCTGCTTCGGCTTTCTCCTCAATGGGCTCGGCGCCGTGTTGGGGCCGTTGCAGCACGACCTGCACGTCAGCCGGTCGCAGGTGGCGTTCTACCCCACGCTGTTCGCGATCGGGTTGCTGATCATCGGGGTGGCTGGCGGCTCGCTGGTGGGCCGCATCGGGCGGTTGCCGGCGCTGCAGGCGTCCCTCGTCGGCATGATCGCGGGCGGTCTGCTGCTCGGCACGTCGCAGCGGTCCCTGACGATCTTCGGCGCGCTGCTGCTGGGTGTTGGCGGCGCGCTGCTGATCCAGTTGCTCCCGGCGCTGCTGGCCGACCTGCATCCCGGATCGGCGACCGCGGCCGTGGGCGAGGCGAACGGACTGGCCAGCGCGGCCTCGGTGCTGGGGCCGCTGGCCGTCGCCGGTGCCCTGACGGCCGGGCTCGGCTGGCAGGCCGGTTACCTGGTGGCCCCGCTGGTGATCCTCGCGGTGTTCCTGCCGCTCACGTGGCGGATCGCGGTGCCCGCGGCGCCGCGCCCCACCATGATCATCGACGCCGGCGGGGCGGCGCCGCTGCTGGGCCGGTGGTTCGAGGTGCTGCTGGCGGTGAGCGTCGAGTTCTGCATGGTGTTCTGGGCCGCATCGGCCGTGTCCGAGTGGCACCACGCGTCGACCGCGCGGGCGCCGGCCGTCGCGGCGCTGTTCCTGGTCGGCATGGCGGGCGGCCGGTCCCTTGCGGTGCCCATCACCCGGCGCATGACGACGACGCACCTGCTCATGCTGGCCTGCACCGGCGTCACGGCCGTCGGCTTCGCGATCTTCTGGCTGGCGCCGACGCTGTGGCTGGCCGGGGCCGGGCTGCTGATCGTCGGGTCCGGCCTCGCGCTGCTGTACCCGACGACGGTCAGCCGTACGGTCGCCGCCTGGCCGCACGCCCCCGACCGCGCCGCCGCGCGGGGTGCGCTGGCCTCGGGGCTGGCGATCGGCGGCGCGCCGTACCTGCTCGCCCGGCTGGCCGACTGGGTCGGGCTGCGCCGCGCCTTCCTGATCGTCCCGGCGCTGCTGCTCGCCCTCGGCCTGCGGGTGGCCGCCGACTATCGGCGGCGCGGCCTATGAGCGTCCGCTGGATCGTCGCCGCGGCACTGGCCGCGCTCGTGGGGTGTGCCGACACGTCCCGGCCCAGGCCTGCCCCCGCCGGCCCGACGGCGCGACAGATCCTGGTCATGGACGACATCACGGCCGCCTTCGAGAACCACGAGGTCGTCCCGCAGTACGCCGCGATCGAGAACCTCCGCGACGGCTGCGGCTACACGGCCGGCTGGATCGGGTTCTGCACGGCCACCGGCGACCTGCTGGAGGTCGTGCGGCGCTACGACCGGGCCCGCGCCGACAACCCGCTGCGCCCATACACCGGGCGGCTGCAGAGCCTCGCCCACGCGCAGAGCGACCGCGTCGGCGACCTGGGCGACGGCTTCCCCGCCGCCTGGCGCCGGGCCGCCGCCGACCCGGTGTTCCGGCGCACACAGCTCGCCGTCGGCCACGACCGCTACCTCACCCCGGCGGTCGCCATGGCGAAACGGCAGGGCATCACGACCGCGCTCGGCGTGGAGAACCTCTTCGACACGGCCCTGCAGAGCGGGCCGAGCGAGTCCGACTGCGCGGGGATGCCGCAGACCGTACGCCGCACCAACAACGCGGTCGGCGGCAGCCCGGCGACCGGGGTCGGCGAGCGGAGGTGGCTGGCCGCCTACAACGAGATCCGCACCCACCAGCTCAAGAGCCCGTGCGTGCCCGGTCGCGAGGCCGACTGGCCCGAGTCGGTCGACCGCGTCGCCGCGCTGAACGAACTCGCCCGGGCGGGCAACTGGAACCTCGACCCCCCGGTCCACCTCGGCTCCGACGTGCTCCTCACCATCACCCATCCCACCGACTGAGCCCGGCGTACTCGAACCAGTCGAAATCGGCGACGTTGGTGCTCGGGTGGCCGTTGGCGCTGGCGTACATGCCGACGTACGCGCCGGTGAAGCCGCCGGACTCCGGCGAGCTCAAGATCCGTCCGTCGATCGGCTTGCCCAGCCGCCGCCACCGTCCGGGCTCGGTGGCGTACCTCATCTCGTAGGACTGTCCGTCGGCCTCGACGGCCAGGTAGACCCTGCCGTGCGGGGCCGGTTCCGTGGCGAGCACCTCGTCGACGCCGTTGGCCCGCCGGACCAGCCGTACACCCTCGGCGGTGACCACGAACAACACGTGGTAGTTCGCGTTCTGGACCAGCCCGAGCCCCGCGCACTCGCGCTCGCCGCGCGGGGTGAAGTCGACCACGGTGTGGACCGCGAAGTCGACGTGCTGCTGCCGCCGCGCGACGAAGCTGGGGTTCGCGAGATCGGCGAGGCTCTCCGGACGCAGCCGGAGCCGCAGGTGGCCGGGCCGCTCGGTCAGACTCCAGAACGGGTCGCGCGGCGTCCGCAGGAAGTTCCAGTGCGGCGCGAGCGCGGTCGCGTCGAAGTTGTCGCAGACAGGTTCGGCGGGCCAGGGGTGCTCGGGCAGCACGGGCGCGGGGTGACCGGCCTCGACCGGCCCCGCGATCGGCCAGCCGTCCTCCCACCGCACCGGGGTGAGGAACGTCTCGCGGCCGAGGTTGTAGAAGTACCCGCCGTACGGCCGCATGGCGAGCAGCACCATCCACCACTCCCCCGCCGGCGTCTGGATCAGGTCACCGTGGCCGGTGCCCACGATGGGGTGATCGAGCCCGAGGTGGCGGTGGGTCAGCACCGGGTTGCGCGGGTTGCCGGCGTACGGCCCGCTGATCCGGTCGGCGCAGGCGATCGTCACGGCGTGGTCGTGTTCGGTGCCGCCTTCGGCGATCATCAGGTAGTACTTGCCGTCGATCTTGTACAGATGCGGCGCCTCCGCCCAGACGGCCCCCTTGAGCGCGCCGCCCCACAGCACGTGCTCGAGGCCGGTCAGCCGCATCGCCGCGAGGTCGAGCTCGCGCAGCCAGATCTCGGTATGTCCCTCGTACGCGGGGTGGCTGCGCAGGCGGGTGGCCGTGTACCACACCCGGCCGTCGTCGTCGAAGAACAGCGACGGGTCGAACCCCTCCGCGTCCTCCAGCCAGAACGGCTCCGACCACGGCCCGGCGGGATCGGTCCCGGTGACGATGAAGTTGCCCCCGCCGTCCATCAGCGTGCAGACCACGTAGAACGTGCCGTCGGCGTACCTGATAGTCGGCGCGAACAGCCCGCGGGACGGCAGCATCCCGTCGAGCGGCAGCTGGGACGGCCGGTCGAGCACGTGCCCGAGCTGCCGCCAGTGCACGAGGTCGCGGCTGTGGAAGACCGGCAGCCCGGGGAACCACTCGAACGTCGAGGTCACCAGGTAGTAGTCCTCGCCCGCACGGCAGATCGAGGGGTCCGGATAGAACCCGGGCAAGATCGGATTCCGGAACCGCCGGGTCACGGCGCTAGACCCGCGTGGCAGCGGGGTGCTGGCCCGTTGGGGTGACACTGACCGGGACGGTGAGCACACGGTCCGGGCCGAGCACGCGGGTCGGGCCGTCGAGGGTGAACGATCCGGTCAGCGGCAGGTCGGCGCTGGATCGCCCGACCGCCACCTCGATCACCCCCGGCTCCACGATGCGCCGCAGGTCGAGCCCGGTGAAGGACGTACGGTCGGCGTGGACGGTGAACTCGACCCGGACGCTCTCGCCGGGCGCCAGCCGTACCTTCGCCCAGCCGGCCAGCCAGTGGACCGGACGTACCACCGAGGCGACCGGATCGGCAAGGTAGAGCTGCACGACCTCGGTGCCGGCGAGATCGCCCGAGTTGCGCACGGTGGCGGCGACCCGCACCTGGCCCTCGGTGGGCACCGACGGCGCCGCTGTGTCTTTTCCAGCCCCCTGACGCGGGCCCACCCCCTCCACGGCCAGGTCGCTGTAGTCGAACGTGGTCCAGCTCAGCCCGTGGCCGAAGGCGTACAGCGGCGTCATGTCGAGCATGCTCCACTGCGAGGAGTCGTCGAGCCGCGAGCGCAGGTAGGTGCCGGGCTGGCCGCCCGCATGGCGGGGCACGCCCACCGGCAGCCGCCCGGCGGGCTCGACCCGGCCGGACAGGACGCCCGCGATCGCGTCCGCGCCCTCCTCGCCGGCGTAGAAGGCCATCACCACGGCCGCGGCGCGGTCGGCGATCTTGCCGAGGGCATATGGCCGGCCGGACATGAGCACGATCACCGTGGGCGTGCCGGTGTCGAGCACGGCCTCCGCGAGCTCGGCCTGCCGGCCGGGCAGCTCGAGCGTCTCGGCGTCGCAGCCCTCACCCGACGTGCCCCGGCCGAACAGCCCGGACCGGTCGCCGAGCGTCAGCACGCAGACCTCGGCGTCGCGGGCGGCCTCGACGGCGGCGGCGATGTCGGCCTCGTCCGGCACCTCGACCTCGTACCCGGACGCCACCGTGATCTCGGCGTCCGGCAGCTCGCTGCGCAGGGCCTGCGCCAGCACCCGGATCTCCACTCCCACTGGAAGATCCGGGTGCTGGACGCCTACATGGGCCGGGAACGCGTAGCAGCCGAGCATCGCGTGCGAGCTCTCGGCGAGCGGGCCGGTGAGCGCGATGGACCGGGCCCGCAGCGGCAGCGCGCTGTCGTTGGCCAGCAGCACTATGGACTCCTCGGCGAGCCGGCGGGCCAGCCGCCGGTGCTCGGGCGGGTCCAGCGTGCCGAGCTCGTCATCGGCCGCCAGCTCGGCGAGCTTCGCCTCCCAGTCCTCGTCGAGCAGGCCGAGCTCGGCCTTGAGGGTCAGCATGCGGGCGGCCGCGCGGTCGAGGAGCTCCTCGGGCACCTGGCCGGCGCGCACCAGGTCGAGCAGTGTCTCGCCGTAGCAGCGTACGGTGGGCAGCTCCACGTCGACCCCGGCGCGCAGCGCGAGCGCGCCCGCGTCGCCCCTCGACTCGGCGATGCCGTGCAGGCTTCGCACGAAGGAGACGGCGTAGTAGTCGGACACGACCAGGCCGCCGAAGCCCAGCTCGTCGCGGAGCAACCCGGTGAGCAGGCGCTCGTCGGCGCTGGCCGGGATCCCGTCGAGGTCGGTGTACGACGGCATCACCGAGCGGGCGCCGCCGTTGCGCAAGGCCGCGACGAACGGCTCCAGGATCACGTCGGCGAACTCGCGTGGGCCCGCCGCGGTCGGGGCCATGTTCCGTCCGGCCCGCGAGGCGGAGTACCCGGCGAAATGCTTGAGGGTGGCGACGATGCCGGCCCGTTCCAGGCCGCGCACGTAGCTCGTGCCGATGCCGGCGACGAGGTTCGGGTCCTCGCCGATGCACTCCTCGTTGCGGCCCCAGCGGTAGTCGCGAACCACGTCGAGAACCGGTGCCAGCCCCTGATGGACACCGACCCTCCGCATGCTCGCGCCGATCGCCGACCCCATGTCCTCCACGAGGCCGGGGTTGAACGACGCGCCCCAGGCAAGCGGGCTGGGAAAGACCGTCGCGGTCCAGGTCATGAAGCCGGTGAGGCACTCCTCGTGCGCCATCGCCGGGATGCCGAAGCGGTTGGCGCGGGCGATCTGCGTCTGCAGCTCGTGCAGGCGGCGCACGCCGTCGGCGGGAAGCACGGGCTGCGTGCCGAAGACCCGGGTGAGCTGGCCGACACCATACTTGGCGATCTGATCCAGTGCGGGCGCCGGTTCCCCGGTGTCGTCTTCGTACGGCGCCACCGGCTCCCCCGGCTCGGCGGGCATCGCCCAGAATCCGGCGAGCTGACCGGCCTTCTCCTCGATGGTCATGCGACTCAGGAGGTCGGCGACACGCTCGGCCACCGGCAGCTGTGGGTTCCGCCACGCTTCGCGCAGGGCCGGACGAGCTTCGGTCATCAATGCTCCTGGTTGGCTCGGTCGGGGATGCAGTGGGGGAGGACGAGCGCCGGCGGCGGCGCGAAGACGATCGTCGGGGCGGTGCGGATCGACCCGGGAGGGACGGCACGACCCGGACCGCACGTGACGGCGGCCCCGCTCCCACCTTTCCTGGGGCCGCCGCCACGTACGAATGTTTCGCTGGAGGTGCTCACTGCGATGCCTTGCCCATCGCCGCGGCGAACTGGCCTGGCGACGCGGTGCGTTCAGGGGGCCGAGAGGGGAGTGACCGGCGCGATTTCGACGTTCGAGCCGCCATGGGTCACTCCTCACGAACGAAGCTGAGCCTAGAAAGTTTCCTTAGCTACCCCGAATGTTTCGTAGAAGCGGAGCGTACGTAACCCCCGCACGAGGCGTCAATACCCGATGAGGGCACTGATGGTCGAAGAGTACGCCCGTACTGCGGGTGCCCTTAGACGATCTTCCGAAACTTTCGACTATGCTTCCTCTTGTGGTGGAGAAGACGCGTGTGACGATCGCCCGGATCGCCGCCGAGGCAGGGGTCTCGGTGCCCACGGTGTCCAAGGTCGTCAACGGGCGGCCCGAGGTCGCGCCGGAGACTCGGCAGCGGGTGGAGCGGCTGTTGCACAAGCACGGCTATCGCCGGCGCACCCCGCAGCGCGACGGCCCGGTCGGCAGCCTGATCGACCTCGTGTTCGCCGAGCTGGAGAGCCCGTGGGCGATGGAGCTGATCCGCGGCACCGAGAGCGCGGCGCGGGAGGCCGAGGCCGGGGTGGTGCTGTCCGTGCTGCACACCCACGCCGGGCCGGGCCGCACCTGGCTCGATCGCATCGCGGCCCGCCGCACCGACGGCGTGGTCCTCGTGTGCTCGCGGCTCACTCCACGCCAGCACGGTCAGCTCACCGCGCGGGGCATCCCGTTCGTCGTCGTCGATCCTGAGGGCGAGCCACCGCCGGACGTCGCCTCCGTCGGCGCCACCAACTGGAACGGCGGCCTGTCCGCGACCCGGCACCTGATCGAGCTCGGGCATCGCAGGATCGGCGTGATCAGCGGCCCGCCCAACGTGCTATGCAGCCGGGCGCGCATCGACGGCTACCGCGCCGCGCTTGAGACGGCCGGGCTGGCGGTCGATCCCGAGCTCATCCGGTACGGCGACTTCCTCGTCGACTCCGGCCACGACCAGGCCCGCGCGATGCTGGCGCTGCCCGACCGGCCCACCGCGATCTTCGCTGGGAGCGACCTGCAGGCGTTCGGCGTGTACGAGGCCGTGCGCGAAGCCGGAATGCGGGTTCCGGACGACCTCAGCGTGGTCGGCTTCGACGACCTGCCGCTCGCCCGGTCGGCGTGGCCCCCGCTGACGACCGTACGGCAGCCGTTGCAGGAGATGGCCGCCACGGCAACCCGGTTGGTGCTCGCCGTCGCCCGCGGCGAGGAGCCCGAAAACCGACGGGTCGAGCTGTCGACCGACCTCGTCATCCGCGACAGCACGGCCGCACCCCCGACGACCTAGCCACCCGCCGGTCGCAAGGCCGCAGCGGTGAATTTTCGGGAGATGTGCCGAAGTATCGGCTGGCCACGATCGGACTATTGACGGGATCACCGCCTCCTCCTAGGTTTCGTACATCGAAAGCTCTCGTAAAATCCACGAAACTTTCGACCGGCCCAGACCACCGTGGTTCTGGCCTGTCCGATCCCGGAGGAGGCGACCCTCCATGAGAGTCCGTTCGGCACTGCTCGGCATCACCTCCGCTGTCACCCTGACCGGAGCCCTGCTCGTCCCCGCGTCGGTCAGCGACGCTTCGGCGACCGGCCACGACCATGGTCATGGCCACGGCCACGCGCCCACCACGCTGCGGGAACTGGCCAAGAAGGAGCACATCAAGATCGGTTCGGCGGTCGACGTGACCGCGCTGGCCAACGAGGCCGACTATCGCGCGGTACTGAACCGCGAGTTCAACAACGTCACCGCGGAGAACGCGATGAAGTGGGAGTCGGTCGAACCGCAGCAAGGCGTGTTCGACTGGTCGGGCGCGGACGCGATCGTCGCGAGCGCCAAGCGCAACCACCAGAGCATCCGCGGCCACAACCTGGTGTGGCACAACCAGCTGCCCACGTGGATCACCAGCAACGAGGCCAACTTCACCGCCGCCCAGCTGCGCACCATCCTGCGCGACCACATCATGACCGAGGCCGGCCGCTATCGCGGCAAGATCCGGGCGTGGGACGTGCTGAACGAGGCGGTCAACGACGGCGGCGGGCTGCGCGACACGATCTGGCTGCGCAAGCTCGGCCCCGGCTACATCGCCGACATCTTCCGCTGGGCCCACCAGGCCGACCCGCACGCCAAGCTGTACTACAACGACTACAACCTCGAATCGGATCAGGCCAAGTTCGACACCATGTTCCAGGTGGTCACCGATCTGCGGAAGCACCACGTACCGATCGACGGCGTCGGCTTCCAGGGGCACCTGGACATCCAGTTCGGGTTCCCGGACTTCGCCGGCCACATGAAGCAGGTCACCGACCTCGGCCTCGAGGTGGCCATCACCGAGGCGGACGTCCGGATGATCCTCCCCGTCACGCCGGAGAAGCAGGCCACGCAGGCGTCGTACTACAGCCAGATGATGTCCGCGTGCATCGACAACCGGCGCTGCACGGAGTTCACCACGTGGGGCTTCACCGACCGTCACCAGTGGGTGCCCGGCTTCTTCGAGGGCGAGGGCTCCGCCGCGCTGTTCGACGAGAACCTCGTGCCCAAGCCCGCCTACGACGCCCTGCTCGCACTCGGTAAGTAACCGAAACCGAATCCTCCGGGAGAGGCGCGTGATCCGGGTCGCCATCGCCGGCGCCGGAGGCATCGCCGAGATCTCCCTCGCCGCGTACGACACGATCATGGCGGCCGAGAACACCGCGTACGGCTCGTCGGCCGAATCCGGCGGGCCGTACGCGGCCATCGTCTGCCCGCTGCGCTTCGGATCCGCGCCCGGCACTGCGGGGCCTGATCGACACGGGGACGTCTCGGCAACGCCGATTGGACGTATACCCCGGCGCCGCACGTCACCGACAACGCGCAGGCGGCTGACTGATCGGAACGCAGTGGCCCGTGGTGCGCGGCCCTCACCCCGCTGTCGAGGGTGGCGTCGTCCGGCGTCCGGAGAAATGGTTGTCCGGTCTCGTTGCGGCGCGAATCCTTGGCAATTCTGTGAAAGCCGTGAAAAGCCTTTGAAACTTTCGGAAATACACCGAAAACTATTGTCTTGCCACCCATTGTTGAAGGCTCGGGGGCACTCCGACCAAACGGAGGAGGAAGAGTGACCGCAATCCCCACCCATCCTAAGGGGCGAGGCGCCTTCGCCGCGCTCATTACCGTAGCGCTGGCCGCGATCGTGCTCACGGCCGCGGGCGTGATCGTCAGCCTCGTCGCCGCCGCGCCGGCCTCCGGCGCCGCCACCACGCTCGGCGGAGCGGCCGCGCAGAAGAACCGCACCTTCGCGGCCGCCGTCGCCAACAACCATCTGGGCGAGGCGCAGTACGCGAGCACCCTCGACACCGAGTTCACCGGCTTGACGCCCGAGAACGAGATGAAGTGGGACACCACAGAGCCGTCCCAGGGCCAGTTCAACTTCGGCGCGGCCGACGCGATCGTGAGCCACGCGCAGAGCCACAGCATGGTGATCCGCGGCCACACGCTCGTATGGCACAGCCAGCTGGCGGGCTGGGTCAACGGCCTGACCGGGTCGGCGGTGCAGACCGCCATGAACAACCACATCAACGGCGTCATGTCGCACTTCCGCGGCAAGATCACGTACTGGGACGTCGTCAACGAGGCGTTCAACGAAGACGGCAGCCGCCGGTCGGACGTCTTCCAGCAGCAACTCGGCAACGGCTACATCGAGACCGCTTTCCGCACCGCTCGGGCCGCGGACCCGAACGCCAAGCTCTGCTACAACGACTTCAACATCGAGGGCCAGAACGCGAAGAGCAACGCCGTCTTCCAGATGGTGAGCGACTTCAAGGCCCGCGGCGTGCCGATCGACTGCGTCGGGTTCCAGTCGCACTTCATCGTCGGCCAGATCCCCGGCGACTTCCAGGCCAACCTGCAGCGCTTCGCCAACCTCGGTCTCGACGTCAACATCACCGAGTTGGACATCCGCATGCCCACCCCGGCGAGCAGCCAGAACCTGCAGACCCAGGCCAACAACTACGCCACGGTTGTGAACGCCTGCCTCGCGGTCTCGCGCTGCACCAGCATCACCACGTGGGGCATCCCCGACAAGTACTCCTGGGTGCCGAACACCTTCCCCGGTCAGGGCGCCGCGCTGCTGTTCGACGACAACTACGGCAAGAAGCCGGCCTACACCTCGGTGCTGAACGCGCTGAACGCGGGCACCGGCAGCACCCCGCCGACTACCACGCCTCCGACGACGCCGCCGACCACCACCACGCCGCCGACCACCACGCCGCCCGTGGGCGGCTGCCGGGTGGCCTACGTCATGAACGCCTGGAACACCGGGTTCACGGCGAACATGACGATCACCAACAACGGCAGC
>DATBKU010000030.1:0-1571 GCA_036555725.1 Streptosporangiaceae bacterium
ACCCTGGTGCCCAGTATGCTCACGCTCACGATCTTGCCTGCCCCTGACACCGGTGGTCAAAGCGGACCGATGCGCCGCGAGGAACGGAAGATCGGGTAACCTTTCTCCGTTAGCGATGGCGGAGTAGCTCAGTCAGGCAGAGCAAGCGGCTCATAATCGCTGTGTCGCCGGTTCAAGTCCGGCCTCCGCTACTGTTCGTACACATCCTTAAACGATGAGAAAGGCTCGACCGTGGCTGCCACCGATGTCCGGCCGAAGATCACGCTGGCTTGCCAGGAGTGCAAGCACCGTAACTACATCACCAGGAAGAACCGGCGCAACGACCCGGACCGGCTCGAGCTGAAGAAGTTCTGCCCGAACTGCCGCTGCCACCGGCCGCACCGCGAGACTCGTTAGTGGCCATCAACCCGGAGTACGCCGGACGGACCTTCGAGCCGTCCGAGCCGTACGAGGTGAGCCGGGTCAAGATCGCCGAGTTCGCCACCGCGATCGGCGATGCCAGTCCGCTGTGCCGTGACCGCGCCGCCGCGCAGGCGGCAGGCTACCCCGACGTGATCGCGCCGCCCACCTTCGCGATCGTCATTACCTCGGGCGCCAACGCCCGGCTGATAGCCGATCCGGACCTCGGCGTGAACTACGCGATGGTCGTGCACGGCGAGCAGAGCTTCACCCACTCCCGCCCGCTGCACGCGGGAGACGTGGTGGTGGCGCAGTCCACCATCGAGTCGATCAAGCAGATCCGGACCATGACCACGATGGCCACGGTCACCGAGATCCGGACCGCGGACGGCGAGCACGTCTGCACGGCACGGTCCACCCTGGTCGAGCGCGGCGCGTAGGGGAGAAGCCGGAAATGAACAGCGCGAGCCCCGGTTTCCACGACCTGCACGAGGGCGCCGAGATCGCGCCGCGGCAGTACCAGCTGACCCGGGCGGACCTGGTCCGTTACGCGGGCGCTTCCGGTGACTTCAACCCCATCCACTGGAACCAGCGGATCGCCACGTCCGTCGGCCTCCCCGACGTGATCGCGCACGGCATGCTCACGATGGCCCTGGCGGGCCGGTACCTCACCGACTGGGCCGGGGACCCGGGCGCGGTGACCGAGTTCGGCGTCAGGTTCTCCGCCCCGGTCGTCGTGCCCGACGACGACAAGGGCGCCCAGGTCGAGATCGCGGGCGTCGTCACCGGCAAGCTCGACGGCAACCAGGTGGCGGTCGACATCACCGCCCGGTCCGGCGACGCGAAAGTGCTGACGCGCGCGCACGCCGTCGTCCGCCTGCCGTGAAGCTGGCGGATTACACCACGGTCCGCCTCGGCGGCCCGGCCCGCGGCTTCGTCCGGGCCGGGACCGAGGACGAGCTCGTCGACGCGGTGCGGGCCGCCGACGCGGCCGGCGAGCGGCTGCTGATCCTCGGCGGCGGCAGCAACCTGGTCGTCTCCGACGAGGGGTTCGACGGCACCGTGGTCCAGGTCGCGACGCGCGGCGTCAGCCGGGACGGCGGGCCGGGCGTGCTGACCGTGGCGGCCGGCGAGGACTGGGACGCGGTGGTCGCCCGGAGCGTGGCCGAAGG
>DATBKU010000031.1:0-125449 GCA_036555725.1 Streptosporangiaceae bacterium
TGGGACGCCATGATCACGGTCGACGACAGCCCGTGGTGCGCGTCGAAGATGGGTGGCTACGGCCAGACCGAGGTGGGCGGCATGCTGACCTTCCTCGGCCTCGGGATGGGCGGGGCGGGCTACGCCGGTCGTCCGTCGCCGCTGGTGCACGTCCGCATCCTCGACTCGCGCGGCATCGAGGTCGCGCCGGGCGAGGTCGGCGAGATCTGCGCCCGCGGTCAGAGCATCTTCTCCGGGTACTGGAACCGGCCCGAACGCAACAAGGCCAAGATGGCCGGCGGCTGGCACCACACCGGCGACCTGGGCCGCCGCGAGGCCGACGGCACGATCACCTTCATCGGCCCCAAGCTGCGCATGATCAAGTCGGCGAACGAGAACATCTACCCGGCCGAGGTCGAGCGCGCTCTCAAGGCCCACCCCGCCGTCGCGGACGCCGCCGTGATCGGCGTACCGGACGAGCGGTTCGGCCAGACGGTCAAGGCCATCGTCCAGCTCGCGGACGGCGCGGCCGCCACCGAAGAGGAGATCATCGAGCACGTACGGTCGCAGATCGCCTCGTACAAGAAGCCGCGGTACGTCGAGTTCGCCGAGTCGATCCCCAAGAAGGGCTACACGCCCGACTACGACGCGCTGGACGAGCAGTACGGCGGTGGCGCCTACCCGGGCACCTAGGAGGGTGCCTTCCTAGAGCACGGCGACGGGGTTGATCGGACTGCCCGTGCCGCCCTCGATCGCCAGCGGTGCCGCCACGAACAGGAACTCCGTACGGCCGGCCGCGCGCAGCTCCTCCAGCCAGAGCATCTCGGCGAGGTAGACCCCGTGCCGCCACAGGAAGATCAGGTGCAGGTCGTCGTCGAGGTCCTCGTCGGCCAGCTGGTCGGCGTTGAGGCCGCCGATGGCCGCGTTGTCGGACGCCACCATGCAGACGTCACGCTCGGCCAGCCAGCGCCCGCCGTCCGCGGACAGGCCCGGCTGGCCCGCCCAGTACGCCTCCGGCCCGTCGGCCTGCCAGACCAGCGGCCACCCCGTCCGGACGACCGCGACGTCCCCCGGCCGTACCTCGACGTCACAGGCTTCGAGGTCGGCGCCGTCGACGCGGTCCCCCGCCGCCAGATGGTCCACGCCGCGCAGCGCGGCGATGTCGAAGAGCACGCCGCGCGCCACGACCGGCCCGGCCTTGTCGATGCCGCAGCGCGTCGCCCCGTACGACCGGACCCGGCTCGCCGGGTGGCCGTTGTAGAGCTCGTCGCCCGTCCACATGTGGCACAGCGCGTCCATGTGCGTGGTCGTGCCGTGGTGGGAGACGACCAGCGCGTCGTCGGCCATCCGCAGGCCGGCGCCGATCGCCCGCGCGCCGGCCGCGTAGTCGCCGCCGTCCACGGACATGAAATGCTGGGGCAGCGGACGTCCGCGCAGGTGGGGCACCGTCGTGGGGGCCGGGCTCGACGTGGCCCCGCGGATCGGCAGCGACAGGCTCAGCACCCGGCCCGCGCGCACGCACCCGGCCGCGGCGACCACCGTCTGGGGGGTCAGCAGGTTGAGGGCGCCGCGCTCGTCGCCGGCCCCCCATCGACCCCAGTTGCCCGGTCCGAACATAATTCGGTTATCTCCTTCCGGCGAGAGGACTCCGCATGACAGTCTCCGCTCCCGGTGTCCACGGGCACTGTGATCCGGCGTTCAGCGGCGTACGCGACGCCTTCGAGCAGAACTTCGCGCGGGGTCTGGAGCTGGGGGCCGCGATCGCGGTGTACGCGGGCGACGAGCTCGTGGTCGACCTGTGGGGCGGCGTCGCCGATCGGCACACCGGGCGGGAGTGGCGGCAGGACACGCCGTGCGTCGCCTTCTCGTGCACCAAGGCGGTGACCGCCGCGGCCGCCCTGCTGCTCGCCGAGCGCGGCGAGTACGACGTGGACGGCCCGGTGGTGAGCTGGTGGCCGGAGTTCGCCGTGCACGGCAAGGAGCACACGACCGCCGCACACCTGCTGTCGCATCAGGCCGGGCTGCCGGTGCTGGAGACGCCGCTCACCGCCGAGGACGCCGCCGACCCGAAAACGGTGGCCGACCTGCTCGCCGCGCAGGCGCCTCGCTGGACGCCCGGGACCGCGCATGGCTACCACGCGCTGACGTACGGGTGGCTGGCCGGCGAGATCGTCCGGCGGCACAGCGACCGTACGGTCGGGGGGTTCGTCCGCGAGGAGTTCGCCGGCGACCTCGACCTGTGGATCGGCGCCCCGGACGACGTCATCGAGCGGGCGGCCCGGCTGACCGCCAAGCGCCCCGGCGCGACCGAGCCGTCCGAGACCGATCTCCGCCTCTCGGACGACCTGCGCACCCGGGTGGCCGAGGCGTACCTCGACCCGAAGAGCGAGCTCAACCAGGCGATGGGCAACCCGGCCTCCGGCAAGGGCGGCTTCAACAATCCGGTCGTGCTGCGCGGCGGCTGGCCGGCGGCCGGGATGGTGACGACGGCGACCGCGCTGGCCGGGTTCTACCGCGATCTGGTGGCCGGGCGGATCCTCCAGCCCGGCACGCTGCGCGATGCGATCAAGGTGCGGTCGGGCGGACCGGACCGGGTGCTGATCCTCGACAGCGCGTTCGGGCTCGGGTTCATGCGGCCGTCGCTGACCTTCCCGGCGCCGCCCGCCGCCTGGGACGGCGCGTTCGGCCACACCGGCGCGGGCGGCTCGATCGGCCTCGGCGACGTGGAGAACGGCCTCGGCATGGCCTACCTCATGAACCGGATGAGCGACCAGGTCTCCGGCGACCTTCGTGCCTACCGGCTGACCCGGGCGGTGTACGAGTCGGTCCACTGACCAGCTGACCTCGGTCATTGCATGGTGATCCCCCCGCTGACCGACATGGTCTGGCCGGTGATGTACGCGGCTCGTTCCGTACACAGGAAGGCGACGAGGCCCGCGATGTCGTGCGGGGCGCCGATGCGGCGCAGCGGGATCTGTCTGGCCAGCTTGTCCAGCAGGTCGGGGTGCTGTTCGGCCACCCGGCGGACCATCGGCGTGTCGGTCGGGCCCGGGCACACCACGTTGCTGGTGACCCCGGCCCGGGCCGCCTCCCGGGCGAGCGTCTTGGCCAGGCCGAACAGCCCCGACTTGGTGGCGGCGTAGGCGCCCTCGCCGCCGGACCCGGCCCGCGCGCCGTCGGAGGAGATGAAGATCAGTCTGCCCCAGCCGCGCTCGATCATGCCCGGCAGCAACGCCCGGGTCAGCAGCATCGGCGCGCGCAGGTTGATCCGCCACATCAGGTCCCAGTTGGCGGGATCGCTGTCGACGAACGGCTCGACGATGCTGACGCCCGCGTTGTGGACGAGCGCGTCGACAGGCCCGACGCGGGCGGCGAGCGCCTCGATGTCGCCGGGGTCGCCCAGGTCCACGCACTGCGCGGACACCGGCTCGGTCCTGGGTTCGGCACGCTCGCTCAGCGCCTTGGCCGTGGCCGCGGCGCCGGCCTCGTCGAGGTCGGCCACGATGACGCGCGCGCCGAGCGCGGTCAGGTCGGCGCAGATGGCCCGGCCGATCCCGCCGGCGCCCCCGGTCACCAGCGCGGTACGGCCGTCGAGGCTCATGCCCTCCATGGGGACGCCTTCCATGCGGTGATGAGCTCGTCGGCGGTGGTACGGGCGGCGAGCAGGCTGATCGTGTTGGCCATGACGGCGTCGCCGTACTCCGCGGGGATTCCGGCGACCGCGTCGGCGACGACCACCACGCGGTAGCCGAGGTTCACCGCCTCCAGGCACAGCCCGGGCACGCCGAGGTTGAGCGACACTCCGACGGCCACGACCGTACGGACGCCGAGCGCGCGCAGCATCTGGTCGAGCGCGGTCCCGGTGAACGGCGAAAAGCCGTGGTAGCGGCGTGCCTCGAGGTCGCCGGGGCCGGCCAGCGCCGGCACCACCTCGACCGCGCCGGTCCCCTCGAGCATGTGCGCGGGGTCGCGCAGCAACGTCTTGATGAAGGGCGAGTTGCCGGTGTGGCTGCCCGCCCGGTCGGCCCGGAACGCGGCGGTGCACTGGACCACGCGCACGCCGGCGTCGCGCGCCGCGGTGGCCACCCGCCCGGCGTTAACGATCACGTCGCGGTCCGCGCAAATCCGCACGAGCTCGGGGAACTTCGCGAGATCGCCCACGACCCCGCGCTGCAGCTCCATGACGAGCAGCGCGGTGTGCGCCGGGCCGGCCAGTTCGGCAAGGTCGATCGCCATCGGCTCAGCCTAACCGACCTAGCATTTGCTTGGGTAGCTCATCTCGGCCGGTCGGGGCCCTTGTTCCCTAACCAAGCGTGCGCTAGCTTGGCGCTCACCATGAACGCCACGACCGCCAAGGGTCGCCCGGTCCCCGTGCCGAGCCCGCTGACCCAGCCGTACTGGGACGCGTGCGCGCGCGGCGAGCTGGCCATCCAGCGGTGCACGGCCTGCGCGCGGCTCGTCCACTTCCCCGAGCCTACGTGCCCCTACTGCGGGGGCACCGACCTGCCGTACGAGACGGTCTCCGGGCGCGGGGTCGTGCACACCTTCACCGTCGTGCACCGGTCGTTCCTGCCCGGTTTCTCCGTGCCCTACGTCGTCGCGTGGATCGACCTCGACGAGGGGGCGCGGGCGTTCGGCGACGTGGTCGGCTGCCGGCCGGAGGACGTCCGGATCGGGCTGCCCGTGCGCGTGTGCTTCGACGAGCTGCCGGCCAGATCAGACCAGTACAGCGGCCCCATCCCGCGCTGGAGGCCCGCATGAGCGAGCGTGAAGGCCGCGCTAAGAGCGCGCTGAGCGCTGAGCGGGGGGCGCTGAGCCGGATCGGGAACGTGCTGTACGGGGCGGACGACGTAGCCGTGGCCGTGGCCTTCTACCGCGACGGACTCGGGCTGGCGGTGAAGTTCCAGGACGGCGAGCGGTTCGCGGCCCTCGACGGCGGCGGCACGACGTTCGCGATCGCGGCGCCGGAGGAACAGGTCGTCAGCGGGCCTGCCGTCTCGTTCAAGGTCGACGACGTCGCCGCCATGGCCGAACGGCTGACCGCGGCCGGCGCCGAGCTGGTCCGCGGGCCGGAGGACGGCCCGCACGAGATCCGCGCGGTGTTGCGGGACCCGGCCGGCAACTCCTTCGTCGTTTACGCAAGCCGCACCTGACCACCCTTCCGAGGACCGAAGGAGAGAGCCGTGGCGCCTGCACCCTCCCCCTTTACGAACTACGCCCACGCCATCCTCACGGCGAACGCGCTGCGCACCCCGGACAAGGTGGCGCTGACCTACTGCGGCGAGCAGAGCTTCACCTACGACGAGCTGAACCGGAAGGTCAACCGGGTCGCGCACGCGCTGCTCGCGGCCGGCGTGGCGCCGGGCACGCGGGTGGCGTCGCTGATGAACGAGACCCTGCACGTCGCGGAGGTCTACCTCGCCCAGATGAAGCTCGGCTCGATCGTGGCCGCGCTCAACCCGTACTGGCCGGAGGACACGCTCGCCCAGGTGGTCGAGCACTCCGACTGCACGGCGTTCGTCTACGACGCGACGGTCGAAGAGGTCGTACGGAAGATCCGCCCACGGCTGCCGAACGTCAAACTGTGGCTCCGGGTCGGCGGACCCGCCCCCGCCAACAAAGGCGACGCGATCGACGTCGACGCCCTCGTCGCGGGGGCGGCCGAGACCGAACCGCCGCTCGGCGGGCACGGCGACGACCTGCTCGCGCTGTTCTACACCTCGGGCACGACCGGGCTGCCCAAGGCCGTCATGCACACCCACTTCTCGAGCCTGGCCACCGCCCAGATCTGGCTGGACGTGGGCCGCGACCAGGACTCGGTGATGGGCACGGGGGCCATCATCTGGGGCATCGGCTTCCCCGCGCTGGTCGGGCCGGCGTTCTACGCGGGCATGAAGCTGGTCCTCGAGCAGGACTGGGGCCCGTCGAACTTCCTGCGCGTCGTTCCACGGGAACGGGTCACGCACGTCAGCCTGATCCCGAGCTTCTTCTCCGCGCTGCTCGGCTCCGACGAGCACGAGAGCGCGGACCTGTCGTCGCTGACGTCGATCGTGCTCGGCGGCGAGCCACTGCTGCCGTCGCTGCGCGAGCGCATCATGAAGCGGCTGCCCGGCGCGGCGATCTACAGCTACTACGGGCAGACCGAGGCGCCGTACACCTGCTTCGGCCGCCAGGACGACGGCAGCCAGGACATCTCCTCGGTCGGCCGTGCCCGCATGGCGTGCGCCGTCCGGATCACCGACCCGAACGGCGCGCGCGTGACCGACGAGGTCGGCGAGATCAACCTCACCGGGCCGAACGTCATGTCCGGCTATGACAAGCAGCCGGACAAAACGGCCGACGTGCTCCGCGACGGCTGGTATGTCGGGGGCGACCTCGGGATCATGAACGCCGACGGCTACCTCACCGTGCTCGGGCGCCGCGAGGACTCCATCCTCAAGGCCGGCCAGTGGTCGCAGCCCGCCCAGCTGGAGGAGGCGGCGGCCGAGGTCGAGGGCGTGGCCGAGGCGGGCGTGGTCGGCGTCCCGGCGCACCCCGACGGCCAGGACGCCGTCGAGCAGCGGATCCTCGTCGCCGTCGTGCCCAGAGCCGGCACGTCGCTGGACGCGGATGCCGTACGCGAGCGGCTCACGGCCCGGCTGCCCGCGCACCAGCGGCCCGACGTGGTCGTGGTCGCCGCCGAGCTGCCGCACACACAGGACGCGTCGGGCGGGCCGGGCAAGCTGCTGCGCCGCGCCATCCGCGACCAGTACGCCGACCGGGTGCCCACGGCGTGACCGGTCTGCCCGCGCCCGCCGTCAAGGAGTGGATCTCCGGGTTCGGCGTCGCCGTGCCCCGCGGTGCGGCGTCCGCCCGGCCCGGTGAGATCGCGGCCGCCGCGGCCGGGCTGACCCCGCCGCTGGTCGTGAAGGCGTACGGGCCGGGCCTCGTGCACAAGAGCGACGCGGGGGCCGTACGGCTCGGCCTCGCCACGCCGACGGACGCCGCCGCCACCGCCGGACAGATGCGTACGGCGCTGGCCGCGCAGGGCATCACCCCGGACGGCTTCATCGTCGAGGAACAGGCGCCGCCCGGCGTCGAGGTGATCGTCGGTGCCGTGCGCGACCCGGTGTTCGGGCCCGTGGTCATGGTCGGCCTCGGCGGCGTGTGGACCGAGGTGCTGGCCGACACGGCGCTGCGGCTGTGCCCGATCACCGCGGCGGACGCGCGCGAGATGCTCACCGAGCTGCGCGGGACGGCGCTGCTCGACGGCTTTCGCGGCGCGCCGGCAGTGGATCGCGACGCGCTCGTCAAGGTACTGCTCGCCGTCGGCGGCCCGGACGGCGCGGCCCTGGCCCTCGGCGACGAACTCGAAGAGTTCGAGCTCAACCCGGTGATCTGCGGGCCGGACGGCGCGGTCGCCGTCGACGCCCGGCTCATCGGCCCCGCACCGTCAGGTGAGGTACAGCCTGGCGCTGCCCCGGCGCGGCCGGCCACGGACTTCGGGCCGCTGTTCGCGCCGCGTGGGGTCGCCGTCGTCGGCGCCTCCACCAAGAAGCCGAACTTCGGGAACATGTTCCTCGGCTTCTACCGGGCCGTTTACCAGGGCACGCTCGTCGCCGTGCACCCAACGGCCACTCAGATCGACGGCGTGCCGTGCGTACCCTCGCTGTCGGCGGCCCTGTCGACGTACGGGGTGGACTACGCGCTCGTCGCGGTACCGGCCAAGCAGTGCCCGGAGGTCGTACGGCAGGCGGCGGGAATCCCCTTCGTCCAGGTGATGAGCGGCGGGTTCCGCGAGCTGGGCGAGCCGGAGCTGGAGGCGGAGCTGCTCGCGGCCGCGCGGCAGGCGGGCACCCGGCTGCTCGGCCCCAACTGCATGGGCGTCTACTCCCCGGCCGGCGGCCAGACCTTCATCGGCGGCGAACCGGGGCGCCCCGGCGGCATCTCAGTGATCTCGCAGAGCGGCGGCATGGCCGGGGAGATCATCAAGGTAGGCGAGCACAGAGGGCTGCGATTCGCCAAGGTGGCGACGGTGGGCAACAGCGCCGACGTCAATCCGGCCGAACTGCTGCGCTACCTCGCCGCCGATCCCGAAACGAGCGTGATCGGGCTCTATCTGGAGGACCCGCGCGACGGACGGGAGCTGTACAACGCCCTGCGCGCAACGACGAAGCCCGTTGTCGTGCTCGTCGGCGGCCGCAGCCGACAAGGGCGGCGAGCGGCGGCCTCGCATACGGGCGGGATGGTCAGCGACACCCGCGTCTGGGCCGCGCTGGCAAGGCAGACCGGCATCGGCCTGGTGACCAGCCAGGACGACCTGATCGGCGCGCTGGACTTCCTTGACCTGCACGCCGCGCGGCGGCCGGCGCCGGCCGCCACCGGAGTCCTCGTCATCGGGCCCAGCGGCGGGGCCAGCGTGCTCGCCGCCGACGTGTTCGACATAGCTGGGCTCGAGCTCCCGCCGCTCCCCGACGGCTCCCCGGAGGCACTGCGCGGGCTCGGGCTCGGCGTGGGGAGCTCACTGGCCAATCCGCTCGAAATCCCGGTCGGGCCGCGTGGCGATACCGGCCTGTATCGGCGCGCGGTCGCCGCGATCACCGCGCACCGGCCGTACGCAGACGTCGTCGCGCACCTCAACGTGCAGAGCTTCTTCACCTACGGCCACAGCGTCGACTCGCTGCTCGCCTACGCGAAGGCGGTCGGTGAGCTGCAGGGGCCGTCGGGCGCCCGGGTCACGCTGGTGACGCGCAACGCGGAATACGCCCCGCCCGGGGTGGCGGACGATGTACGGGCGGCGGCCCGGGCGGCGGGCGTACCGGTCTATCGGAGCATGGAGGCGGCGGCGACGGCGGTGGCCGCGGGTGACATTCACCAAAGGAGGCGACGTGGGCAGGCTTGACGGCAAGGTGGCGATCGTCACCGGCGGGGCGCGCGGCATGGGCGAGGCGTACGTGCGCCGCTTCGCCGCCGAGGGCGCCAAGGTCGTCTTCGGCGACGTGCTGACCGAGGAGGGCGACAAGCTCGCCGCCGAGATCGGCGCCGCCGCCCGCTTCGTACCGATGGACGTGACCGAACCGGCGGACTGGACCGCCACCGTGGAGGCGGCGCTGGAGGCGTACGGACGGCTCGATGTGCTCGTCAACAACGCGGGGATCATCAAGCACAAGCGGATCGAGGACATGACGCTCGAGGAGTGCCGCCGCCTGCTCGACGTCAACCTCGTCGGGCAGTGGCTGGGCGTGAAGGCCGTGACCGAGCCGATGCGCACCGCCGGGGGCGGCTCGATCATCAACGTGTCGTCGGTGGAGGGCTTCATCGGGGCCGCCGGCCTGGCCGCCTACGCCGCGAGCAAGTTCGGCGTGCGCGGGCTCACCAAGGCCGCCGCCCGGGAGCTGGGGCCGTACCGCATCCGGGTCAACTCCATCCACCCGGGCGCGATCCTCACCGCCATGACAACCGACCCGGACGTGGTCGCGGCGACCGCCGACACCGCCGAGTCGTTCTTCAAGCAGCTGCCGCTGTCGCGGATGGGCAAGACCCGCGACGTGACCGGCATCGTGGTCTTCCTCGCCTCCGACGAGGCCGCCTACTGCACGGGCAGCGAGATCCTGATCGACGGCGGGATGCTCACCGGCGCCGGCTACTAACGGGCTCAGGCGGCGACCGCGCGGGACCGGTCGGTGGCGAGCTTGACCGCCAGCCCGCCCAGCACCGTGCCCATGAACGCCCGCTGGACGCGCAGCCACGCGGGCCGGCTGAGGAGGAACCGCGACAGCGTGCCCGCGGTGAGCACGATCAGCGCGTTGACGGTGAGCGCGATGCTGATCTGCGTCACCCCGAGCAGCAGGCTCTGCAGCGCCACGTCACCTCGGCCCGGGTCGATGAACTGCGGCAGCAACGAGACGTACAAAATCGCGATCTTGGGGTTGAGCAGGTTGGTGACCAGGCCCATCGCGTACAGCCGGCGGGACGAGTCGATCGGCAGCGCCTTCGGCGCGAACGGTGAGTGGCCGCCCGGCCGGATCGCCTGCCACGCGAGATAGAGCAGGTACGCCGCCCCGGCCAGCTTCAGTGCCGTGTAGACCTCGGGCACCAGAGAGAACACCGCCGTCAGGCCCGCGACCGCGGCGACCAGATACACAAGGAAGCCGGTCGCGACGCCGAGCAGCGAGATCATGCCGGCCCGCCGGCCCTGGGTGATCGATCGCGACACCAGATAGATCATGTTCGGCCCGGGAGTGAGGACGAGGCCGAGGGCGACGGCGGCGATGCCCAGCAGGGCGGCGGCGGTGATCATCATGCTCCTTCGTGACGTGCCGTACGACTGCCGAAAGACGTGGCGTTTCGTCCGTCGACAACAGCGGCCCCGGTCTGGATCTTCCGCACATCCTCGTTTTCGCAGGTCGGCCTGGCGTACGGTTGACATGTGACCATTTGGTCACATATTTTGGCCGGCGTGACCGACGACGACCAGGTGTTCAAGGCGCTCGCCGACCCGACGCGGCGGTTCCTGCTCGACCTGCTCTTCACGCGTGACGGCCGCACGCTGACGCAGCTGGAGTCCGAGCTGGAGATGACGCGGTTCGGCGTGATGAAGCACCTGCGCATCCTCGAGGAGGCGGGTCTCGTGGTCACCCGGCGGTCGGGCCGGGAGAAGCTGCACTTCCTCAATCCGGTGCCGATCCGGCTGATCCACGACCGGTGGATCGACAAGTACACCGAGCGACAGGTGTCGGCGCTCGCCGATCTCAAGTCCGAGCTGGAGGACAACGCATGACCGACAATCAGACCACCCAGGTCTATCGCGTCTATATCAAGGCCACCCCGGAGGCGATCTGGGACGCCATCACCAAGCCGGAGTGGACCGCCCGCTACGGCTACACGGGCTACGTCGACTACGACCTGCGGCCCGGCGGCCACTATAAGGTGCGCGCGACCGAGGAGTTCCGGGCGGCGTCCCCGTTCCCGCTCCCCGACGTGATCATCGAGGGTGAGGTGCTGGAGGCCGACCCGCCGCGCAGGCTCGTCACGACCTTCCGCATGCTCATGGACCCGAGGGTGGCCGCGGAGTCGATCACGCGCGTCACTCACGAGATCAAGGAGGGCGAGAACGGGGTCTGCTCGCTGACCCTCATCCACGAGCTCGACGGCGCGCCGACCCTGGCGGCCCTGGTCCGCGGCGACTTCGACGAGCAAGGCGCCGGCGGCGGCCACGCCTGGGTGCTCAGCGACCTCAAGACCCTGCTCGAAACCGGCAAGTCCTTCGCGAACTGAGCTCGCCGACCGAGAACGCTCGCATGGTCACCACAGCCCCTCGGGCGACCATGCGAGCGTTTCCGCGGCGCTGGCCGCCATTGGTCGGTTCTCACCCAGGCGTTCTGCTCTAACGTAAAAGGACCCAACGCCTCGGCCAAGGGAGTCTTGCGATGGACGCAGGGCTCGATGATCTGTTTTTCGCAGTGCGCCAAGGAAGGGCGGCGCGGGCGGGAATTCTCGTTCTCATGCTGACGGTGACGGGCCTGCCGGCCGCGTGCGGCACCGCCAGACCGCCGGCCGCGTCCCCGCGACCGACGCCGCAGACGCCTGCTCCGCCCGCGACCTCTCCGCCGACCACCGCTTCGCCCGCCGCAACCGGCGCTAGCAGGGCGCCCGTCGCTCTGCGGGCGCTGCTCCTGACCAAGAAGGATCTCCCCCCGGGGTGGAAAGCCGAGACGCACAACTTCACCCCGCTCTCCCCCAGTCCGCTGATTGGGAGACCCCGAACGGTAACGAAAGTACTGCCCATGGCCATGAGCCCGGATTTCATGAGATTCGGCGCGACCGTGTCCAGCACCGCAGCATCCAGCGACTCGCTCAGGGCATCGATTACTGAGTTGACCAGCCCGGGGTTCGCGCAACAATTCCGGAACGGCTACCAACAACTCAACCCACCAAAGGCGGGAGAGTATCAAGAGGTGACCGTGACGCGACTCCAGGTCACCCCGTACGGCCGGTTTTCGATCGGTTATCGACTCCATGTGACAATGAGTTCTCCCGGCGGCTACCCGTCGGACTCCTACGAGGACGTGGTGTGGCTCCTGTCGGATCATTACGAAATCGCGATCTATTTCGATGACGCGCCCTGGCCGTTTGCCGCAGCCTTGCGAAAGCGCATCACCGCCAAGCTGGGGGCCAGGCTGGAGGCGGCCGGCTGACCGCGGCCCGTGGTCACACGCTGGAGAGCGGCGGGGTGCGGGCAGGCCAGGCGAGGACGGGTTCGAGGTGGGCGGCCAGGGCGAGCAGGGTGGCCTCGTCGCATTCGCGGCCGAGGAACTGGGCGCCGATGGGCAACCCGGCGGCGGTGAAACCGGCCGGAACGGTGACGGCGGGCCAGCCGACCACGTTCCACGCCCAGGCGAACGGGCAGGCGGCCGCCGACACCTGACCGGCCGACCACCAGTTCCGGTCGTCCAAGGCGCCGATCCGCAGTGGCGCCTGCGCGGTCGTCGGGGTGAGCACGACATCGGCCCGGTCGAAGATCCGGCCCACGCGACGGCGGGCGCGCGGTTCGGCTCGCAGCGCCGCGGGCAGCAGCGGCCGTCCGACCAGCCTTCCGATGAGCGCCTCGGCCTTCGTACGGCGTTCCGGCGCGGCGTTCGGGGTACGAGCCAGCCACTCGGCGATGCCGGTCGTACCGCGCGGCAGGACGCCGAGTCCGACCAGCCCGTAGTCGGGGTCGGCACGGAAGACCTCGTGCCCGAGGTCGGCGAGCACATCCGCCAGCCGCTCCACCGCCGCTCGGATCTGGGGGTCGAGCTTGGTCGAGACGCCCCAGGGCGTACGGAAGGACAGCGCGACGCGCAGGCGGCCCACCTCGGGGACGGCGGCGAACGGGCGGGCCGGACGATGCCGATCGCCCTCGTGGCTGCCGCTCAGCACCTCGAGGAGCAGCGTCGCGTCCCGTGCCGACCGGGTGAGCGGGCCGTACACGGTGAGCCCGTAGAAGGGGTCGGCATGCGGCCAGGCCGAGATCCGGCCGCGCTGCGGCTTGAGTCCCACGAGGTACGTCCAGGCGGCCGGGACGCGGATGGAACCGAGGCCGTCCGAGCCCACCGCGGCCGCGACCAGGCCCGCCGCGACCGCCGCCGCTGAGCCGCCGCTCGACCCGCCGGGCGTGTACGCGGTGTTCCACGGGTTGCGTGCCGTGCCGTACGCGACGGACTCGCTCGTCGGCCACTGGCCGAACTCCGAGGTCCGCGTCTTCCCGACGACGATCGCGCCGGCCGCGCGCAGCCGCCGCACGATCTCGCTGTCCTCCCACTTGGGAACGTGATCGCCCGCGCAGCCGAACGGCGTGGTCTCCCCCGCGAGATCCATGTCGTCCTTGATCGCGACCGGCACGCCGAGCAAGGGCAGCCGTTCCCCCGCCGCCAGCCGCCGGTCGGCCTCGGCCGCCTCTGCCCTGGCCGCCTCCTGCCGTACGACCCGGAACGCGCCGATCGTCTCCTGCGTGGCGTCGATGCGCTTCAGCGAGAACTCGACGAGGTCGCGGGCCGAAAGCTCCCCGGCCGCGAGCCGTTCCGCCTGGGCAACGGCATCCGTGTACGCCACATCGCTCAAGGACGCCTCCCGAGCTACCGGTTGGCCACCCGAACGTCATTCTAGGCGCGATCGGGGCCGGAAGATCCCTGCGGATAAGGATTCAGCGCCGCGAGCGCCAGGTCCCGCTCCTCTGCGCTGTAGCGCGGTCAGGTACGGCAAATCTTGCCAAAACAGGTCAGAAACGGGCGATGAACTGCCCTTGCCTGGACCTAGATTGCGGAGGATCGTCGAAAAGTCGTTCTGTGCGGTCACCCGAGGCCGCACGCCATCGAAGCCGCCACCGAAGAGGAGGGGAACGTGCGACGACGACACGTGCTCAGCGCGTTGGCCGTGGCCGGTGCGTTCGTGACAGCGGGTGCGTTGATCATCCCCGGTGTGCAGGCGGCCCCCAGAGGGCGGCCCGTGATCGGGCACTATCACCACATCGTGGTGATCTACCAGGAGAACCACAGCTTCGACAACTTGTACGGCGACTGGGGGCGGGTCGACAGGCAGCGCGTCGACGGGCTGGACAGGCCGTTCAAGGTGCGGGCCACGCAGGTGGCGCAGAACGGTCAGCCGTACGACTGCCTGCTGCAGAACGACGTGAACCTGACATCGCCGAGCCCGCTGCCCACGACGTGCACGGACGCCGAGCACGGCGTGCCGGCCAGCCACTTCCGGAACATGCCGTTCACCATCGACAGCTACATCGGCCCGATGGACAAGACGTGTCCGGCGCCCGGCGTGTTCGCGGCCAACGGCGTGCTCAAGGACAGCCCGGGCGCCCTGCCCGGCGGCTGTACGCGCGACCTCGTGCACCGCTTCTACCAGGAGCAGTACCAGCTCGACCACGGCAGGCAGGACCGGTACGTCACGGGCGGCGACGCCGTCGGCCTGACCATGGGTGTCTACGACACCAAGGCGCTGCCGGTGTGGAAGTACCTGCACAGCCGCGGCGCGCCCAACTATGTGATCGCCGACCGGTTCTTCCAGGCGGCGTTCGGCGGCTCGTTCCTCAACCACCAGTACCTCGTGGCGGCGCGGGCGCCGCTCGACACCTCGGCCGGTCCGGGCGGGGCGCACGAGAGCCTGCACTCGGTCGTCGACGCCAACGGGTTCCCGACCACCTACCCGCTCTACACGCCGACCACGACGGTCAAGGACGCACAGCTGACCCAGGCATGCGGGACGGCGGCGAACCCCAACGTGGCCTGCGGCGACTACGCGGTGAACACCATCCAGCCGAGCAACCTGCCCTTCGGCGGCGGGGCCATGCTGCCACTCGTCGACGACAAGGTCTTCCCCAACATCGGCGACCGGCTGAGCGACGCCGATGTGCCGTGGGCGTGGTACTCCGGCGGCTGGAACGACGCCGCGGCCGGCCAGCCGGGACCGCTGTTCCAGTTCCACCACCAGCCGCTCAACTACTTCGCCAACTACGCGCCGGGCCAGCCGGGCCGGGCGCACCTCAAGGACGAGACCGAGTTCTTCGCCGCCGCCAAGAACGGCTCACTGCCGACGGTGAGTTTCGTCAAGCCGTACGGGGCGGAGAACGAGCATCCCGGATACGCCAGCGAGCCGGACGGCAGCGACCACCTCGTCGACCTCATCCGGGCGGTGGTCACCGGGCCGCAGGCCAGGGACACGCTCGTGATCGTGACGTACGACGAGTTCGGCGGCCAGTGGGACCACGTGCCGCCGCCCGGGCCGGGCAGCCCCACCAGGGGCGTGCACGACGCGTTCGGACCCGGCACGCGCATCCCGGCGCTGATCCTCGCGCGCGGGCTGCCGCGCTCCGGGGTCGACCACACGGTGTACGACACGACGTCGATCCTCGCCACGATCGAGCGTGGGCTGCACCTGCGGCCGGTGGCCGACCGTGACGCCCGGGTCGCCGACCTGTCCGGCGCCCTGAAAGCCGCGGGCGCCAAGCACTAGCGTCAGGCCGAACAACCCCGCCGTGATCATGTGATGGCCGCATGATCACGGCGGGTGGCTATGACGGCGTGATCGCTTGGGCCGCGGCGAAGTCGCGGATGCGGTCGACGGCCTCCCTGCTGCGCCGCCACGGCCGTACGATCAGCCGGTCGACGCCGAGGTCCGCCCATTCGGCGATCTCATCGGGGCCGGATAGCTCGTACGCGTGCACGGTGATTTCGAAGGAGCCGGCGCGGCCGTCACGGTGTGCGCGCAGCGCGTCGAGCCGCGGCCGCACGGACTTCAGGGTGTGCGGCATGCCGATCCAGCCGTCGCAGCGGGCGGCCCGGCGCAGCGCGGCCGGCGTCTCGCCACCCGCCAGGATCGGCAGCGGGCGCTGCACCGGCTTGGGCTCGAACCCCACCTCGGGGAAGTCGAAGAACTCGCCGTGGTGCTCGACGGTCTCCTCGGTCCACAGCCGCCGGGCGACAGCGATGGCCTCGTCGAGGCGGCGGCCGCGGCTGCGAAAGTCGATCCCGGCCGCGGCCCACTCGGCCTCGTACCACCCCGCGCCGACGCCGGCGATGGCGCGGCCCGCGGAGATCTGGTCGAGCGTGGCGAAGGCCCGGGCGGCGACAAAGGGGTGCCGCAGCCCGAACAGGTACACGGCCGTGCCCAGCCTGATCCGCGAGGTCAGCGCGGCCAGCGCGCACAGGTAGGCGGGCGCGTCGAACAGCGGCGTCGCCGGGCTCAGGTTGGGCGCGTTCTCGTACGGATAGGCGCCATCCGCCACCGCCGCGGTCACATCGGTGGCGAACACCAGGTGCTCGGGCAGCCACACCGATTCGAAGCCGAGCCGGTCGGCCTCGACGGCGAGGTCGCGCCAGACGCGCGGATGGGCCAGCCCGAGCGGCACCCCGAACTTCATGGAGTCACCCTGCCTTCGGCGAGGTCCTTGCGCACGGCCGCCGGATCGCGGTCGCCGGGGTCGCCATACCCACCGCCGCCCGAAGTTTCCACGACCAGCGCCTCCCCCTCGGCCAGCGGCTGCCGGGTGGCCTTGGCGCCCAGCGGCTCGCGGGTGCCGTCCGGCCGCTCCCGGTAGTAGCCGCCGGCCCGCCCCGGCAGCCCGCCCGCCGCCCCCGGCGGTGGGTAGCGGAGCCGGTCGCCGCGCGTGTCGACCCGGGCGTCCGCGAGCAAGCGCAGCACAGTACGGGTGCCGAGCCCGCCGCGGTGCCGCCCGGCGCCGCCGGAGTCCGGGATGAGCGACACCTGTTCGACGCGCACGGGCAGCCGGGCCTCGATCGGCTCGACCTGAGGGATGATGTTGCGCCCGCCGCCGAACAGCGCGCCGGTCGCGTCGACACCGTCGCGGTGCGCGGTGGCGCCCATGCCGCCGAGGTCGAACGACATGTGCAGCCACGGCGTGCCGGCGCCGCTCACGCTGAAGCCCTGCAGAATGCCCGAGGCGGCGGTGCCGCGATCCGGCCTGGCCCGGGTGAGCGCGGCGAAGATCGCCTCCACGGCCGCGGCGACCGTGGGCCAGCGGCCGCCGCCCGGGTACGGCGGGGTGCAGTTCACCAGGCTGCCCGCCGGCATCCGCACCTCGATCGGGGCGAAGCAGCCCTCGTTGAACGGCAGCGCCGGGTCGACGTAGCAGCGCATCGCGTACAGCACGCCGCCGAGCGTCTGCGAGAACCCGGCGTTGATGGGCAGCGCCTCCTGCGGGTCGGTGCCGGCGAAGTCGACGACCACGCCGTCGCCCGCGACCGTGACGGCCGTCCGCACCCACTGGCCGCCGTCCAGCCGGTACTCGCCCCGGTACGTGCCGTCGGGGAGCTGTGCCAGGTCGGCCCGGGTCCGCCGCTCGGTGTGTACGAGGTAGTCCTCGATGCCCGCGGCCAGGCCGTCCGGGGTGTGCCGCTCGATGAGCTCCTCCAACCGGCGCGCGGCCACGGTGGCCCCGGCAATGAGTGCCCGGACGTCGCCGACCAGCCGCTCCGGCGTACGGCTGTTGGCGGCGAGCACCCGCAGGAGATCGTCGACCAGGCCGTCGGCGGTGGCGATCCGGACGGGCGGCAGCTGCAGGCCCTCCAGGAACACGTCGGTGGCGTCCGCGGCCATGCCGCCCGCCGAGATCCCCGACAGGTCGGCCACGTGGATCAGCGTGCCGGTGAAGTACGCGGGCGCGCCTTCGGCGAAGACCGGGCGGAGGATCAGCAGGTCGTTGGCGTGGATGCCGCCCTGGTAGACGTCGTTGAGCGCGAACACGTCGCCCGGAGCCATCGTGTCGAGCGGGAAGGCCTCGAGGACGTGCGGCAGCGCGCTGCGCAGGCTGGCGCCCTGCATGATCGCGGTCGATATCGAGTGCGCGACCAGCCGGCCGCGTGCGTCGAGCACGGCGGCCGCGGCGTCGGCGCCCTCGACAATGAAGGTCGAGTAGGCCGACCGGACCACGACGATGCCCGCCTCCTCGGCGGCCACGCACAGCCCGTTGCGGAGGATCTCGCCGGTCAGCTCATCGGACATGATCAACGCCTTCGAGGAGGACGGCGCCCTGCTCGTCGACGACGCCGCGCCAGCCGGGCGGCACGACGAGCGAGGCCTGCGGCTCGGTGAGGATGTACGGTCCGGTCAGCTCCTCGCCTGGGGCGCAGCCGGACCGCGCCCGCACCGGTACGTCACGGAAGGCACCGGCGAACCAAGCGGACCTCGTCGTCGCCTCCGTACGTTCCGCGGCGGGCCCGTGGTGTCCGGGCGCCGGGTGCGCCGGCAGCTCGACCCGTACCCGCGCGGTGGTGAGCTCGACCGGGTCGCGCAGGTCGATGCCGTACGACTCCCGGTAGCGCCGGTAGAACTCCTCGACGGCCCGGCCGACCGCGTCGCGGGTCAGGCCCGGCAGTTCGACGGTGAAGGCGTGCGCCTGCCCGATGAACCGGACGCCGACCGACCGGACGACCTGCGCGCCGTCCGGGGACGAAAGGTCCGCGCGGGCCGCGTCCTCCAGGGCGCCGAAGACCTCCGCGAGCTCGGCGACGTCGACCGAACCGGCCGGGACGAGGAACGTCTGGGCCCGTTCGATGGCGAGATCGGCGTACAGCAGGCCGACCGCCGAGCCGACCCCGCAGTGCGGCGGCACCAGCACCCGGTCGATGCCGAACCGCGCGGCCAGCCCGGCCACGTGCGTGGGCGCGGCGCCGCCCAGCGCGACCAGGGTGAACCCGCGCGGATCGATGCCGCGCCGCACGGTCACGACGTGCACGGCGGCGCCCAGCTGCGCGCCCGCGATGTCGTGGATGGCCGCCGCCGCCGTGACGACGTCAACGCCGAGGGGCTCCGCTACGTGCGTCACGATGGCCTTCCGCGCCTGCTCCGCGGACAGCTCGAATTCGCCGAACCCGGCCGGGTCGAGGTAGCCGAGCACCAGGTCCGCGTCGGTGACCGTCGGGTGGCCGCCGCCGCGTACGTAGCACGCGGGGCCCGGGTCGGCGGCGGCGGACTGCGGGCCCACGCGGAGCGTGCCCGCGTCCACCCAGGCGATCGATCCGCCGCCGGACCCGACCTCGGCCAGGTCGATCGCCGGGACTTTGATCGGTACGCCGGTGCCCGGACGCCGGCCGCCGAAGCTGCCCTTGCCGCCCACCTGGAACTCGTGGGTGATCCCGGGCCGGCCGCCGCGCACCAGGCCGGCCTTGGCTGTGGTGCCGCCCATGTCGAAGGAGATCAGGTCGGCGAGGCCGCGGGCGGCGCCGTGCCGGGCGGCCGCGATCACGCCGGCCGCCGGGCCCGACTCGATCGTGTAGACGGCGCGCGCCGCGGCGAGGTCGGCGGGCAGCACTCCCCCGGCCGACTCCATGACGTGCACGGGCGCCGTGATGCCGAGCCCGCGCAGCCGGTCGCCGAGCCGGCGCAGGTACGCGGCCATAACGGGGCCGACGTACGCCGACATCAGCGTGGTCGTGGCCCGTTCGTACTCGCCCAGCTCGGGCCACACGTCCGAGGAGACCACCACCGGGGCTCCGGCGGGCAGCCGGGCCGCGATGATCGACGCCAGCCGCCGCTCGTGTACCGGGTTGGCGTAGGAGTGCAGCAGGCAGATCGCCACGGCCGCGCACTCACCGTTAGCTGATAGGGCGGCGATCTGCTCGGCGACCCGGGCGGCGGCGTCGTCGTCGAGCGGGCGCAGCACCTCGCCGGCGGCGGTGATCCGCTCGGGGACGGCGAAGGTACGGGTCAGCGGCACCGGCGGCGCGTCCGGGACGTACGTCAGGTCGAACCGCTCCTCCTCGACCCTGGCCCGCCGGCCGAGCGCGAGCATCGACCGGAAGCCCTCGGTGGTCACGAAGGCCACCGAAACGCCACGGCGTTCCAGGATCACGTTGGTGGCCAGCGTCGTCGCGTGCACGAACCGGCCGACCTCACCCGGCGCGACGCCTGCCTGGCCGAGCACCTGGGACACCCCCCGCAGCAGGCCGGCCGCCGGATCGTCCGGCGTGGTGAGCGTCTTGGCGACGTGCACCCGTCCGTCGGGGCCGGTCAGCACGACGTCGGTGAAGGTGCCACCCACGTCGGTGGCCAGTGTCACCGGCACAGTCACGGCCACCGGACGGCCCCTTTGCCATCGAGGAGCGCGGCCCGCAGCCGAGCCCTGTGCAGCCGGTCGTCGCCCCAGGCCGGGCGCAGCGCCCAGACCCGGTTCAGCCACAGGTGCAGGTCGAGCTCCTCGGTGTAGCCGATCGCGCCGTGCACCTGCAGGGCCGTGCGGGCGGCGCGGTGTGCGGCGTCGCCGGCCATGACCTTGGCCGCGGAGACGTCGCGGCTCGCGGTCGGCACCTCTTCGGTCAGGGCGGCGGCGGCCCGGTACACCATCGGCGCGGCGAACTCGATGGCGATGGCGACGTCGGCGAGCTGGTGCTTGACCGCCTGGAACGACCCGATCGGGCGGCCGAACTGGTGGCGCTGCTTGGCGTACGCCACGGAGTCGTCCAGCAGCCGCCGCGCCGCCCCGGCCAGCTGGGCGGCCACCGCCAGGGCGGCGTGGTCGAAGGCGCGGGCGAACACCGGCCGCATCCCCTCCGGGTCGTGCGGCTCCGGCCCGACCCGCCAGCAGACCAGGGTCTCCCCATCGTGGCCCAGGTGGTCGGAGAACAGCCGCCGGGTCGGGTCGGCCGAGGCGCGCGGGGTCAGCTCCGCGTCGTCCGGACCGGTCAATGCGGCCCCGATGGCGTACTGCACGACGAGCAGGTCGGCGAGGTCGGCGTCGAGGAGATACGGCATGTCATCGGTCCGCACCGAGATCGCGGCCTCGCCCGTCGCGATCTTCGGGAGCCAGTCGCGATCCTCGTCCAGCAGCCGGTCGGAGCACAGGATCACGGGGGCGGCCACCGCGGTCTCGACGACCGGCCCGGGCACGGCCGCCCGGCCGATCTCCTCGTACGCGAGCACGGTGTCCACCGGGGTGAGGCCCAGTCCGCCGTGCTCCTCGGGCACGTGCGCGCCGAGCAGCCCGATCTCCGCCAGCGCCCGCCAGGCCGGGCCCCGCCGTGCCTCCGGGTCGGTGCGCGCCGTCCGTACGACATCGGGCGGGCAGCTCTTGGCCAGCGCGTCTCGCACCGCCTCGGCCAGCAGCCGCTGATCATCGGTGAAGGCGAACTCCATTGAGGGTCACGCTCGCCTTCTCGCTCGCTTCGCTCGCGGAGCTCGCCCCGCTCGCTCGTCGGCTCGCCGTTCCATCATCGCGGCAGCCCCAGCACGCGCTCGGCGATGATGTTGCGCTGGATCTCGTTGGTGCCCGCGTAGATCGGCCCGGCCAGCGCGAACAGGAACCCTTCGCGCCAGGGCCCGGGCTCGGCCGGTCCGAGCAGGTCGAGGGCGGTCTCGTGCATGCGGAGGTCGAGCTCGGACCAGAACACCTTCATCAGGCTCGACCGCGCGCCCAGCTCGGCGCCGTCGGCCGGCCGCGTCGCGACGTGGAAGGTGTGCAGCCGGTAGGCCTCGGCGTCCAGCCACGCCCGTACGGCATGGTCCCGCAGGGCCTGGTCGTCGCTCCCCCGGGCCAGGTCGAGCAGCCGGTCTGCGGTCGCCATGAACCGGCCTGGGCTGCGCAGCGTCAGACCGCGCTCGGAGCTGGTCGTCGCCATGGCCACCTGCCAGCCCGCGCCGACGGCGCCGAGCACCTGATCGGCCGATACGTACACCCCGTCGAAGAACAGCTCCGCGAACCCGGGCTCGCCGCCGAGCTGCGCGATGGGCCGTACGGTCAGTCCCGGCGCGTCGAGCGGGAACAGGAAGTACGTCAGGCCCCGATGCCGTCCCTTATCCGACTCCGTTGCCGGGTCGCTGCGGAACAGGCCGAAGCCCCAGTCCGCGTACGCCGCCCGCGAGCTCCAGGTCTTCTGCCCGGCCAGCCGCCAGCCGTCACCGTCGGGGGTCGCCGTGGCCCGCAGCGCGGCGAGGTCGCTGCCGGCCTCCGGCTCCGACCACGCTTGGGCCCAGATGTCGTCGGCCCGCGCCATGCGAGGCAGGAACCGGCGCCGCTGTTCCTCCGTCCCGTACGCCATGAGCGTGGGGGCGAGCAGGAAGATCCCGTTCTGGCTCACCCGGCCCGGCGCCCCGGACCGCCAGTACTCCTCCTCGAAGATCAGCCACTCGATGAGGCCGGCGCCCCGGCCGCCGTACTCCTCGGGCCACGAGACGGCCGACAGCCGGGCGCCGGCGAGCGTGCGCTCCCATTCCCGGTGCCGGGCGAAGCCGTCCACGGTGTCCATCGACGGCAGCGGCTCGGCCGGCACGTGCGTCGTCAGCCAGTCCCTGACCTCGGCCCGGAACTCCCGCTGCGCCGCACTGAAGCTGAGATCCACGCGCCCTCCGGGGTCGGCCGGTCCTCGACTCTAACCAGCGTGAGCTCGACCAAGCAAGTGCTTGGTGCTAGCGTCGCGGCATGACGACGATGCGGGCCGCGGTACTGCGGGAGTTCGGCGCCCCGATGGAGATCGCCGACGTCGAGGTCGAGGATCCCCGGGCCGGAGAGGTGCTGGTCAAGGTGGCGGCGTCCGGGGTCTGCGGCTCCGACGTCAAGGCGCTGGACGGCAAGAGCCCCGTCATCAAGCAGCTGCCGTACATTCTCGGGCACGAGAGCGCGGGCGTCGTGGCGGCGACCGGGGCCGGGGTGACGTCGGTCAAGCCCGGCGACCACGTGATCATCGCGATGAACGGGCCGTGCGGGCGCTGCCACAACTGCGCGCGCGCCCGGGCGCACCTGTGCAGCGGTCGCGCCCGGCTGGCCGCGATCATGGGACTGATGGGCGACGGCACCACACGGCTCAGCGTCGGCGGCACGCCCGCGCGGCCGATGATCGGCATCGGGTCGTTCGCCGAGTGCGCCGTGGTCGGCGAGGCCATGTGCGTCAAGGTCAGCAAGGACGCGCCGCTCGACCTGCTCGCGCTGACCGCCTGCGGAGTCGTCACCGGGGTGGGCGCCGTGCTCAACACCGCCCGCGTGGAGCCCGGCGCGAGCGTGCTGGTCGTCGGCTGCGGCGGGGTCGGCCTCAACGTCATCCAGGGCGCGGTGCTCGCGGGTGCCACCACGATCGTCGCCGCCGACGTGGTCGACGGGAAGCTCAAGCTGGCCGAGGAGTTCGGCGCGACGCACACGGTCCTCGCCGACGACCTCCCGGCCCAGGTCGGCGAGATCGTCAAGGGTGGCACCGACTACGCCTTCGACGTCACGGGCAACGCCGACGTGTTGGTCAAGGCGTTCGCCGCCACCCGGCCGGGCGGCACCACGGTGATGGTGGGCAGCCCGCCGGCCGGGCAGACGATCAGCATCCCGCCGCAGACCCTGTTCGCGTCGCGGCGGCTCATGGGCACCCAGGGCGGCGACGCGATGCCGAGCCGCGACCTGCCGCTGCTCGTCGACCTGTACCGGCGCGGGCGGCTCAACCTCGACGGCCTGGTCAGCGAGCGGGTCCCCCTGGAGAAGATCAACGAGGCCGTCGAGCATGTACGGTCCGGCGCCGTGGCCCGCTCCGTCATCGTCTTCTGACTACGGCAGATACTTGGCGTAGGAATCGAGAACGGGGAGGACCTCGTCGCCGGCGCCGGACGGGAGGCGCAGCACGACCTCCTCGATGCCCAGGCCCGCGTAGTAGTCGAGCTTCTCCGGCGTCGGCACGGTGCCGAACGGGATCACCGTGACCGTCGCCGGGTCGCGGCCCGCCGCCTCGTACGCCTCCGCGAGCCGGGGCAGCGCCGCCCGCACCCCCGCGCCGCCGATCGGCATCCAGCCGTCGCCGTAGTCGGCGATGTGCTCGAACAGCGTCGGCCCGGCCGCGCCGCCCAGCATGATCGGGATGCGGTGCGCCGGCTTCGGCCACGCCCACGACGGCGCGAAGGCCACGAACTCCCCGTCGTACGAGGCCTCCTCGCGCGACCACAGCTCCCGCATCGCGAGGACCTTCTCCCGGACGACCGCGCGCCGGCGCCGCCAGGGCACGTCGTGGTCGGCGGCCTCCTCGACGTTCCAGCCGTAGCCGACGCCGAGCACGAACCGGCCGCCCGAGACGAGGTCGAGGGTCGCGATCGCCTTGGCGGTGACGATTGGCTCGCGCTGGGCCAGGAGGCAGACCCCGGTGCCCAGCACGATCCGCGTGGTCACCGTCGCCGCGGCGGCCAGCCCGACCAGCGGGTCGAGCGTCCGGCCGTACTCCTCGGGCAGCGTCTGGTCCCCGGTCGGCGGCGGGGTCGTGCGGTCCACCGGAATGTGGGTGTGCTCGGGCACGTACAGGGAGGTGAAGCCGCGTTCCTCGGCCGCCACCGCGAGCTCGTGCGGCGGCAGCGTGCGATCGGTCGCGAAGATCGTGATCCCCAGCCGCATGTCCGGCCCTCCCTAGTCGACCAAGCGATTGCTCGGTAGTTCTATTCTGATGTAGCGTGCGCTTGTTCGGGAAGTCGGGCGGGACGTCGGGAGGGAGCGGCCGGCATGGCATTCGCTGAGCTGGAGAACCTGCGCCTGTTCTACACCGACGACCGCCCCGCCGAGCCGGCGACCGCGCAGAACGTACCGCTGCTGCTCGTCCACGGGTGGGGCGCCGACTCCCACGAGTGGGCGTGGCACCTCCCGCAGTTGTCGGCCGGGCGGCGGGTCATCGCCGCGGACCTGCGCGGCCACGGCTACTCCTCGGCGCCCGAGTCCGGCTTCCATCCCCGGGACATGGCGGCCGACCTGATACGGCTGCTCGATCATCTCGGCATCGAGTCGGTCATCCCGATCGGCCACTCCATGGGCGCGCAGATCGTCAGCATCCTCGCGGTCGAGCACCCGGCCCGCGTGCCCGCGCTGGTCTGCGTCGAGCCCGGGTACGGCATCACCGCCGCGGTGGCCGGTGCCTTCCCGCAGATGGTGCGGGCCCTGCACGGCGCCCACGCGAACGAAGCGGCCGTGAAGATCGACGAGTGGTCGTACACGCCGGCGACGCCGCCCCTGATCCGGCTGTGGCACGCCCGGCGGCTGCTGGCCATGCGGCCGCACGTGCTCGCGGACTCGTTCGCCGGCATGTTCACCGACCCCGATCAGATCGGCGTCCGCCCGGCCGCCGATGAGTACCTGGCCCGGCGCGCCTGCCCGGTGCTGTCGCTGTGGGCCGACCCCGCCCAGGCCGCCTGGGAACAGGGACTGTTCAAGCATCCCGCGTCCACCGCGATCTCCTGGCCCGGCTCGGGGCATCGCCTCCACGAGGAGCGGCCGGCGGAGTTCCTGCTCGTCGTCACGAACTGGCTCGACAAGCTCGACCTCGTCTAGGACCCAGCAAGAGGAGAAGTCAGCAGTGAAGTTCTCGATATTCCTCAACCCGCAGATCCCCGGGTCGGGCTACAGCGCCGAGGAGAACGCCAAGGCGAAACGGCCCATCGGGCGGGACGTGGAGTCGTACCAGCGGCTCCTTGACGAGGTACGGGAGATCGCGGTGCACGCCGACCAGATCGGCTTCGACGCGCTGATGATGACCGAGCATCACTTCCACTCCGAAGGCTTCGAGTTCTCGGTCAACCCGCTGATGTTCCTCACCGACCTGGCCGCGCGGACCGAGCGGATCCTGCTGGCCCCGCTCGGCATCGTGCTGCCCGCCTGGGACCCGATCCGGGCGGCCGAGGACGTGGCGCTGCTCGACCACTTCTCCAAGGGCCGGCTGCGGCTCGGCGTGGCCAGGGGCTACCAGAACCGCTGGATGAACGTGCTCGGCCAGCGCTGGCACGCCGCGGCGGCGCGGTCGGACGGCTCGCAGACCGACACCCGCAACTTCGACGTCTTCGGCGAAATGCTGCACATCATGAAGCTCGCCTGGACGCAGGAAACCTTGAAGTACAAGAGCGACGTCGTCGACTACCAGGTGCCGTACCCGTACGAAGGGATCGAGGGCTGGCCGGCGGCCGAGTGGACCAAGACGTTCGGCGCCCCCGGCGAGATCGACGAGGACGGCGTGATCCGGGCCGTGTCGGTGTGCCCGAAGCCCTACCAGAGCCCGCACCCCGAGCTGTGGCAGCCGTTCACCATCAGCGACCGCTCGGTCATCCGGGCCGCGCAGGAGAACATCATGCCGTGGATGTTCACCCCGAACCCGGACGAGCACGCCGCCAAGGCCCGGCTCTACCAGGAGGAGTCGGCCAAGCACGGACGGAACTACAAACTGGGCGAGCACACCGGCATCCTCAAGATCATCGGGATGGCCGATACCCGCGAGGAGGCCATCGCGACGTACGGCAAGGGCATGCAGAAGGACTTCGCGGCCTTCTTCGGCCCGTTCGGCTACCTGGAGGTGCTGCGTAAGAAGGAGGACGACGCGCACCAGCCGATCAGCCCGGAGAAGGGCGACTTCAAGCGGATGAACGAGGTCGAGATGGCGCTGCTCGGCGGGCCCGACGACGTCAAGCGCGGCATCCAGCGCATGCTCGACCGGATGCCCGACCTGGAATGGTTCGGCCTGTTCATGCAGGGCCAGCAGGGCGTGCTGCCGGTCGACACGGTCAAGCGCAACCTCGAGCTGTTCGCCACCAAGGTCATCCCCGAGTTCCAGGGCTGAGGGGTCACGCGGATGGAGTTCTGGCTCGGCGCGTCCTTCGCGCCGACCGGTGAGCTGCTGGGGCTGGCCCGGGCGGCGGACCGGCTCGGGTACGACACGGTGGCGATCTCCGACCACATCTTCTACGCCGACTACGAGGCGGACTACCCGTACACCGACACGGGCGCGCCGCCGTATAAGCCGGATACGCACTGGCCGGACGTCTGGGTGATGATCGGTGCGATGGCCGCGATCACCGAGCGGGTTCGGTTCGCGACCAACGTCTACATCGCCCCGGCCCGCGACCTGTTCACCGTGGCGAAGGCCACCTCGACCGCCGCCGTGCTCTCGGGCGACCGGGTGCGGTTCGGCGTCGGCGCCGGCTGGTGCGAGGACGAGTTCCGGCAGACCGGCCAGGACTTCCACACGCGCGGCAGGCGCCTCGACGAGATGCTGCCCGCGCTGCGCACGCTGTGGTCGGGCGGCATGGTCGAGCACCACGGCCAGGCATACGACTTCGGGCCGCTGCGCATCGCCCCCGTCCCCGACCGGCCGATTCCCGTCTACGTCGGCGGGGACAGCGACGCCGCGCTGCGCCGGGCGGCCCGCGTCGGTGACGGCTGGATCGGCAACCGCATCTACCGCGAGCCGCAGCTCGCCGAACTGCTCGACCGCCTCGCCGGCTTCCTCGCCGAGTACGGCCGTACGCTCGACGACCTCGACGTGATCGCCCCGATCGGCGCGCTGCCCAGCGCGGAGCTCTACCAGAAGTGGGCGGCGCGCGGCGTCACCGGCACGCTGGCCGCGCCCTGGTGGCTGGCCACCCCGGAGGAGAAGACGCGCCACACCGGCCTCGACCTCAAGATCGCCACCATGGAGCGGTTCGCCGACGAAGTGATCGCCAAGATGTGACGCTACGGTGTGGGGCATGCTGCCCCTGGTGACGGCCACCCGGTACGTCGCGCCGCTGCGCGAGGGCGGGTCGCTGCCCGGCCTGGTCGAGGCCGACGACCTCGGCACCTACGTGGTCAAGTTCACCGGCGCCGGACAGGGCCGCAAGGCGCTGATCGCCGAGATCATCGCCGGGGAGCTGGGCCGCCGGCTCGGCCTGCGGGTGCCCGACCAGGTGATCATCGATTTCGACCCGGTGATCGGCCGGCACGAGCCGGACGAGGAGGTACAGGACCTCCTCAACGCCAGCCCCGGCTGGAACCTCGGCATCGACTTCCTGCCGGGCGCGCTCGGATACGATCCGCTGGGCTGGAGCGCCGACCCCGACTTCGCCTCGCAGGTGCTCTGGTTCGACGCGCTGATCGGCAACGTCGACCGGAGCTGGCGCAACCCCAACCTGCTGGTCTGGCACGGGGACGTCTGGCTGATCGACCACGGCGCGAGCCTCTACTTCCACCACACCTGGGCGAGCGCCGCGAGGCTGATCGCCCGGGCGTACGACGCGAGCGACCACGTACTGGCGCCGTACGCCAAGCGGCTGCCGGACGCGGACGGCGACCTGGCGCCGCGGGTGACCGAGGAACTGCTGCGCGAGGTGGTGGATCTCGTCCCGGAACCCTGGCTGACGGGCGAGCCGGGCTTCGCCGGCGCCCAGGCCGTTCGGGACGCGTACGTCGCTCAGCTCCTGGCCCGGGTCGCCGCGCCACGCGCCTGGCTCCCGGAGGTCGGCGCATGATGGTCTATGAGTACGCCGTGCTGCGGGTGGTGCCGAGCATCGAGCGCGGCGAGACGATGAACGTCGGGGTCGTCGTCTACTGCCGGGCCAAGGACTTCCTCGGCTGCCGTATCCGCGTGGACGCAGAGCGGCTGCGCGCGCTCAGCCCGGCGCTCGACGTCGAGGGCGTACGGCATGCCCTGCAGGCCGTCGACGCCGTGTGCTGCGGCGGCGACCAGGCAGGCCAGGCGGCCGGGGAGTCGCTGGGCGGCCGGTTCCGCTGGCTCACCGCGCCGCGCAGCACGATCGTCCAGCCCGGGCCCGTGCACCCCGGCCTCACCGACGACCCGGCCGCCGAGCTGGAGCGCCTCTTCGACCTGCTCGTGGCGTGATCGGGCGGGCCCGCCCCTCTGGTGCGAGGCCGTGCCAATGCAGGCCGTTTTACCCAAAGTCGCATTCCGATCACCCTGCGTGTTGCAAACTGCGGGACATGAACAGCCGTGCCTCCCTCGCCGCCGCCGCGTCGGTCGTCGCGGGGCTCATCGCCCTTCCCACCAGCGCCACCGCGGCGCCCGGCCCGGGAGCGGACGCCCTGACCGCGGTCGTCATCCATGACGTACCGCTGACAACAGAGATCGAGCAGCGCATCCTGCGGTACTGGACGCCCGACCGGATGACCCGGGCGCTGCCGCCGCTGCGGCCCGGCGCCCGTTCGCGCCCCCAGCCGGCGCGGCTCCCCTACCGCGTCGCGCCGCAGACCGTGCCGTTCACTTCGGCCAGGCGCGACACCCAGCAGGCCGCGGTGTCGGCGAACAGCCGCGGCGCGGTCTGGCCCGACCAGGGCCGGGTCCGTGCCACGACGGGCAAGGTCTTCTTCACTATGGGCGGGCGCGACTACCTCTGCTCGGCCGGCACGGTGACCAGCGCGAACCGGGACACCGTGGTGACCGCGGGCCACTGCGTGAAGAACGGCACCGGCGCCTGGGCGGAGAACTGGATCTTCGTGCCCGGGTACCGCGACGGCTCGGGTCCCGCCGGCGGTTTCGTCGCCCGCCGGATGTTCGCCGGCGCCCAGTGGTCCGAGCACGCCGACGACGACTACGACGTCGCCATGGTCGCGCTCGGCACAGCGGACGGCAAACACGTCACCGATGCCGTCGGCGCCCAGGCCATCGGGTTCAACCGGCCCCGCGGAAACCGGGTCTACGGCTTCGGCTACCCCGCGTCCGGGGCGTACGACGGAGAGCGGCTCGTCTACTGCAGCGGGCGGCCGCACACCGACGCGCACTCCCGGGCGCACGGGCTGGGGCTGCGCTGCGACATGACGCAGGGGTCCAGCGGCGGGCCCTGGCTGACCGACTTCGACCCGGCCACCGGCGCCGGCACGTTCACCTCGGTGAGCAGCTTCAAGTACGCCGACGACAGCGGCACGATGTACGGCCCGTACTTCGGCGACGCCGTCCGTTCGCTTTACGACAAGGCTCAGCGAGGGTGAAAGACACCCCTGCGTAACACTCGTCTAACACTCGCGACGTACCGTGCATATGTGAAGCAAGTAAGAGTGTCGGTGCAGGTCACACGGGCAGCGGCGGCCGACCCCGCGGTACGGGCCTCAAGCCGCTGGAGCCCGGGGTGGCCGAGGTCACACGGATGTATGTACGCCCGGCCCACCGCGGCACCGGCATCGCGCGCCGGCTGTTGCACGAGGTCGAGGACATGGCACGAGAACGGGGCATGACCGTGATCCGGCTGGAGACCGGCGACCTGCAGCCCGAGTCGATCGGTCTGTACGGCTCGTCCGGCTACCACCGCATCCCGGCGTTCGGCCAGTACGCCGGGTCCCCACTCTGCCTCTGCTTCGAAAAGCCGCTGCGCGCCGGCTTCTGACCGGTCGGAGGTTCGACAACGGCGGTGGGCCAACCGCGACAATGGGACGGTGACTTCGCCTACGACCGAGACCCCCGCCCGGCACACGGGTTCGCGTGACATCGTCGTCCTCGGCTCCACCGGCTCGATCGGCACGCAGGCCATCGATGTCATGCGGCGTAACCCGGACCGGTTCCGCGTCGTGGCCCTCGCTGCCGGCGGCTCCCGGGTCGACCTGCTGGCCCGGCAGGCGCTGGAGCTGCGGCCCGAGGCGGTCGCGGTGGCCAAGGCGTCGGTGGCCCAGGACCTCCAGCTCGCCTTCTACGCCGAGGCCCAGCGGCGCGGGTACGCCACCGGCGACTACCGCATCCCGCGGATCCTCGCCGGTCCCGAGGCCGTGGCGGAGGTGGCCGCCCACCCGTGCGATGTGGTGCTCAACGGCGTCACCGGGGCGCTCGGGCTCTCCTCGACGCTCGCCGCGCTGGACGCCGGCCGTACGCTCGCGCTGGCCAACAAGGAGTCGCTGATCGTCGGCGGTCCGCTCGTCAAGGCGCGGGCCAAACCGGGCCAGATCGTGCCCGTCGACTCCGAGCACTCGGCGCTCGCCCAGTGCCTGCGCGGCGGCGCCGCCTCGGAGGTACGGCGGCTGGTGCTGACCGCGAGCGGCGGGCCGTTCCGCGGTCGCGGCCGTAACGAACTCGAGGACGTGACCCCGGAGCAGGCGCTCGCCCACCCCACCTGGGACATGGGCCCGGTCGTCACGATCAACTCGGCCACCCTGGTCAACAAGGGCCTGGAGGTCATCGAGGCACACCTGCTCTTCGACATCCCCTTCGACCGAATCGAGGTCATGGTGCACCCCCAGTCGGTGATCCACTCGATGGTCGAGTTCGCCGACGGATCCACGCTCGCCCAGACCAGCCCGCCCGACATGCGGCTGCCGATCGCGCTGGGCCTGGCCTGGCCGGACCGGGTCGCCGACGCCGCCCCCGCCGTCGACTGGACGCGGGCGCACACATGGGAGCTGTTCCCGCTCGACGACGAGGCGTTCCCCGCCGTACGGCTGGCGCGGCACGTCGGTGCGCTCGGCGGCACCGCCCCGGCCGTCTACAACGCGGCCAACGAAGAGTGCGTCGAGGCCTTTCGCGGCGGAAGGTTGCCCTTTCTGGGGATAGTGGACACAGTCGAGCGGGTAGTGACGGAACACGATGTTCTGGACACGGGGGTAACGCTCGATGACGTCCTCGCGGCCGACGCGTGGGCGCGGGCGAGGGCGCGTGAGCTGACCTAGGCCGCTACCGGCCGCAACCCGCGGGAGAGCGCATGGGCTTCTTCTTCGGCCTCCTCGGTGTGGTCGCGTTCGTGGTCGCGCTGCTCGCGACGGTCATGCTGCACGAGGCCGGGCACTTCCTCACCGCGAAGCGGTTCGGCATGAAGGCCACGCAGTTCTTCGTGGGGTTCGGGCCGACGCTCTGGTCCCGGACGCGCGGCGAGACCGAGTACGGCATCAAGGCGGTCCTGCTCGGCGGGTACGTCCGGATCATCGGGTACACGCCGCTGGAGCAGATCGACCCGCAGGACGAGCACCGGGCGTTCTACCGGCAGCCGGCGAAGCAGCGGGCCGTGGTGATCGGGGCCGGCGTGGTGATCAACTTCGTCATCGGTTTCCTGCTGCTCGTGCTGCTCAACATGACCACGGGGCTGCCGGCGGGGCAGAACCGCACGACCATCGTCGAATCGATCAGCACCTGCGTGCCGCCCAGCATTGACCGGCCGTGCGAGTCCGGCGCGCCCAGGCCGCCGGCCGCCCAGGCGGGGCTGCGCGTGGGCGACCGGGTGCTGTCCTTCGCGGGCCGCCCCATCAAGAACTGGGATGAGCTGCGCGCCGCCATCCTCGCGACGAAACCGGGCACCGAGGTCACGGTCGTCGTACAGCGCGGGGACCGGGAGCAGACGCTGCGGCTGCGGCCCGCCGACGTCGACGGCCACGCCTTCGTGGGCATGTCACCCCGGGTGACCGTGGCCCGCTGGGACCGGATGGGCCCGCTGGACGCCTCCGTGACGGCCGGTACCCAGTTCGGTACGTACCTCGGCCAGCTCGGCCACATCGTCGTCGATCTGCCCGCGGCCATCCCCAAGCTGTTCTCCCCCGACCGCGCCGAGACCCCGGCCGGGCAGGTGGGCAGCGTGTACGGGGCGGGCCAGGTGTCCGGCGAGATCTTCGCATCCAGTCAGTCCTGGCGCTACAAGGCGTTCCTGTTTCTCTCGCTCGTCATCTCGGTGAACATCTTCGTAGGAGCGCTCAACGTCATACCCCTCCTGCCGCTGGACGGTGGGCACCTGGCGGTACTGTGTTACGAGCGGATCCGGGCGTGGATCGCTCGAATGCGGGGGCTTCCCGACCCGGGCACCGTTGATATGACCAAACTCATGCCGGTGACCTACGTTGCCGTCGTGTTGCTCGTCGGACTGGGGGTATTGCTGATCTTGGCCGACGTGCTGAACCCCTTGAAACTTCCGCAGTAGAGGATCATGAACGTCGAACTTGGAATGCCTGGTGTACGTCCGTCGGTGGCGCGGCGTCGGAAGTCTCGTCAGATCATGGTGGGTTCGGTGCCGGTGGGCGGGGACGCCCCGGTGTCGGTGCAGTCGATGACGACGACGGTGACGGCGGACGTGAACGCGACGCTGCAGCAGATCGCCGAGTTGACCGCGTCGGGGTGTCAGATCGTGCGGGTTGCGGTGCCATCACAGGACGACGCGGACGCGCTCCCCGCGATCGCGGGGAAATCACAGATCCCGGTGATCGCCGACATCCACTTCCAGCCCAAGTACGTCTTCGCCGCGATCGACGCCGGCTGCGCGGCCGTCCGCGTCAACCCCGGCAACATCAAGAAGTTCGACGACAAGGTCGCCGAGATCGCGAAGGTCGCCAAGGAGGCGGGGACGCCGATCCGGATCGGGGTGAACGCCGGATCCCTCGACCCCAGGTTGCTGGAGCGGCACGGCAAGCCCAACGCCGACGCCCTCGTCGAGAGCGCGCTGTGGGAGTGTTCCTTGTTCGAGGAGCACGACTTCCGCGACATCAAGATCTCCGTCAAGCATCACGACCCGGTGGTGATGATCGAGGCGTACCGCAAGCTCGCCGCCCGCTGCGACTACCCGCTCCATCTCGGCGTCACCGAGGCCGGTCCCGCGTTCCAGGGCACCATCAAGTCCTCGGTCGCGTTCGGGGCGTTGCTGGCCGAGGGGATCGGGGACACCATCCGGGTGTCGCTCTCGGCGCCGCCGGTCGAAGAGGTCAAGGTCGGTATCGGCATCCTGGAGGCGCTGCACCTGCGGGAACGCGGTCTGGAGATCGTGTCGTGCCCGTCGTGCGGCCGCGCCCAGGTCGACGTGTACACCCTCGCGGACCGGGTCACCGCCGGGCTGGAGGGCTTCCCCGCCCCGCTGCGGGTCGCCGTGATGGGGTGTGTGGTCAACGGTCCCGGTGAGGCCCGCGAGGCCGACCTGGGGGTGGCCTCGGGGAACGGTAAGGGGCAGATCTTCGTCAAGGGCAAGGTCGTCAAGACCGTCCCGGAAGACCAGATCGTGGAAACCCTCATCGAAGAGGCCATGACCATCGCCGAACAGATGGGCATCGACGTCGACCCCGACGGTCCAGGCCCCGAGGTCGTCGTCTCCTGACCGACCCCGCAGCACGTGATCATGTAATAGTTCCCATTTTCCAGTCACAATTGAGCAACCACTTGATCCGGGATCTCCCGCCGCTCGGTCGTAGGGAACACAATCTCCCCTTGTGGTAACGAACGCGACTCATGGGTGAGTACGCGGACAGAAGGGGACCTTGTGAAGCGAGTTGTAGCCATCGCCGCGGCGGTAGGCCTAGGTCTGACCGGCCTCGGCCTCACCGGGTCGGCCGGGGCGCGAACATCCGCCCCCGCCAAGGCCGCCGCGGGCAGCCTGTCGTGGGCGCCCTGTACCGATGACCTCGAAGGCAGCGGCCTGGACTGCGCCACCCTGCAAGTTCCGCTCGACTACAAGAATCCGCATGGCCAGAAGATCACGCTGGCGCTGTCCCGGGCCAAGCACACCGGCACGGCCGCGCAGTTCCAGGGCCCGATGCTGGTCAACCCGGGCGGCCCGGGCGGTGAGGGCCGGTCGTTCGCCCTCCGCGTGTTCAACGGCGCGTCCGCCGGCGTCAAGCAGGCCTACGACGTCATCGGCTTCGACCCACGCGGCGTCGCCGCCAGCCAGCCCTCGCTGAGCTGCGACCCCGATTACTTCCTGCCGGTCCGGCAGGACTACGTGCCGCGCTCGATCGCGGAGGAGAACAGCTGGCGGGCGAAGGCGGCCGGCTACTCCAAGGCGTGCGGCCAGAAGTACGGCGCCGTACTCGACCACCTGAAGACGACCGACTCCGCGCAGGACATGGACTCCATCCGTGCCGCGCTCGGCGTCTCGAAGATCAACTACTACGGCGCGTCGTACGGCACGTACCTCGGCTCCGTGTACGCCACGCTGTTCCCGACGCACGTGCGCCGCATGGTGCTCGACAGCATCGTCCGGCCGAGCGGCGTCTGGTACGACGACAACCTCGACCAGGACCGTGCGTTCGAGCGGAACATCAACAACTTCTTCGCCTGGGTCGCCCAGTACAACTCCGTGTACAACGTGGCCCCGACGGCGAAGGGGGTCCGGGACTTCTACTACGACCTGCGGGCCAAGCTGCACAAGACGCCGGTCGCGAACGAGGTCGGCCCGGACGAGCTCGATGACAGTTTCCTGGTGCTCGGCTACATCGACCGCGGCCCGTACTGGGACTTCTTCGCCAACGTGCTGTCCGCGGTGAAGGCGGGCCACCCCGAGGCGCTCGTCGACGCGTACGAGAACTTCGGCCTGACCACCGACGACAACGGCTTCGCGATCTACAACGGCGTGCAGTGCACCGACGTCCAGTGGCCGACCAACTGGAACAAGTGGCGCCACGACAACTGGAAGGTCTACAAGGAAGCGCCGTTCGAGACCTGGGGCAACGCCTGGTTCAACGCATCGTGTATCACCTGGCCGGGCAAGGTCGGTAAGCCGGTCAACGTCGGCCACACCAGGAACCTGCCGAACATCCTGCTGTTCCAGGCCACGGAGGACGGGCCCACGCCGTTCCCCGGCGGGCTGGAGATGCACAAGCGGCTCAAGGGCTCGCGACTGGTGATCGAGGACGGCGGCCGTACGCACGGCGTCGTCGAGCGCGGCAACGCCTGCATCGACGACAAGTTCACGGCGTACCTGACCACCGGCGCGCTGCCGGCGGACTTCAGCCACTGTGACCACCTGCCGTACCCGGTGCCACCGTCAAGCTCGGCGAGCCTGTCGGTGACCACCAAGAGCGCGGCGCCGGGCAAGGCCGGGTTCCCGGAGGTCCTCGGCCGCCCGTAGCCGTACGCGGCACGCGTCCCTGACGGACGAGTTCCGCGGGGACCAGCGCGACGAGAGGCCCTCGGCCGGCAGGCGGAGGGCCTCTCGCCGTTCGTTCGGGGTCGGACATCGGCTTCGCCACGCCGACGACCTACTCTTGTAACAGTGGGGCACTGTCCATCGATAACGTCGGCGGCTGCCTGGAGCGGGTAACCAATGCGCATGCTCGGGTCGGCACCGGTGCGGGTCCTCGACGACCGGCACCGTGAGGAGGCCCTGTCCATCCTGGACGCCGATGCGGTCGCGAACGTCTTCGTCGCGTCCAGGGTGCATGCCGTCGGCCTCGACCAGGCCCGGCTCGGCGCCCAGATGTGGGGGTACGTCGACAACGGGCGGCTGCGCTCACTGTGCTATTCCGGCGCCAACCTGGTACCCGTCGCCGCCACCTCCGAGGCCGTCCAGGCCTTCGCGGAGCGGGCCCGGGCGCAGGGGCGGCGCTGCTCGTCGATCGTCGGGCCGCTCGACGCGGTGACCGAGATGTGGGAGATTCTCGAGCCGTACTGGGGGCCGCCGCGCGCCATCCGCCAGGTTCAGCCGGTGATGGCCATCTCGCGGACCCCGGACGTCGAGCCCGATCCGGCCGTACGGCGGGTGCGCATGGAGGAGTTCGACGTCGTCTACCCGGCGTGCGTGGCCATGTTCACCGAGGAGGTCGGCGTATCGCCGAGCGCGGGCGACGGGGGCGTGCTGTATCGGGCCCGCGTGGCCGAGCTGATCCGAGCGGGCCGGTCGTTCGCCCGGATCGAGAACGGCAAGGTCGTGTTCAAGGCCGAGGTCGGCGCCGTCACCCCGTACGCGTGCCAGGTGCAGGGCGTCTGGGTCGACCCGGCGATGCGCGGCAACGGGCTGTCCGTGCACGGCATGGCCGCGCTGGTCGAGGAGGCGCTGCGCACGATCGCGCCCACGGTCACGCTGTACGTCAACGACTACAACGCCGCGGCTCGGGCGGCCTACCGGCGCGTCGGGTTCACCGACGTGGGCACCTTCATGTCCGTGCTGTTCTGACCATCGTCGCGCGCTAGCAGCGGCGGCAGGGCGAGCTTTCCACGGATGACCTGCTGCACGTCCTCCTTGCCGGGCCGGGCGTCGACGACGAAGACGTACTCCTTGCGCCGGAACAGGTCCAGCACCGGGTTGGTCTTCTCGTGGAAGTCGCGCAGCCGGGCGGCGAGCGCCTCCTCCGTGTCGTCCTCCCGGGTGACGAGCGCGCCGCCGCAGACGTCGCAGCGGCCCTCGACCTTGGGCCGGTGGGCGATCAGGTTGTAGTCCATGCCGCACTGAGAGCACAGCCGGCGGGCCAGGACCCGCTGCCTGACCTCGCTGTCGGGCAGGTCGAGGTAGATCACGCCGTCGATGTCGTAGCTCTCCAGGAAGAACTCCGCCTGCCGCGCGTTGCGGGGAAACCCGTCGATGATGAAGCCGTAGTTCCAGTCGTGCTGGTCGAGCCGGTCGCGGACGACGTTCTCCACGAGGTCGTCGCTGACCAGTTCGCCCGCGGCCATCACCCGGCGCACCTGGGCGCCGAGCTTGGTGTGGTTTTGTACGTGCCACCGAAAGATGTCGCCGACCGCGATGTGCACCAGGTCGAAGTCGGCGGCGAGCATCGCACTCTGCGTGCCCTTGCCGCTGCCCTGCACACCCATGATCACGTACTTGCGCATCGGCGTCTCCCCACGATCGCTGGGCGGCCTCGGACAAACGGCCGACATGCCCCCGTTCAGCCTAGGTGCTGCCCACACGGCCAGAGAGACCGGCACACGCTTTGCCGGACCTTGCATTTACGCAGACGAGGGGCGCGGAGATGCGGCACACGCCCTAGCCGAGGGCGGCGGTCCAGGCGCGCATCCAGTCGGTGTAGTCCGTACAGTCGTCGCGGCCGTCGCCGCAGTCGCGCTGCGGCGTCCTGGCGAACGTCACCTTGTCGAGGTAGGCCCGGTCGCCGACGTGGTAAGCGCTGCAGAACCCGGCCTTGAGCCGGTCCCGCGAGCAGGCCTGCGGGTTGGCGGGCGCGACGCCATCCCACTCGGCGACCTGCTGCTGCACGTCGGGCGAAGTGATCCAGTTGAGCCACTGGTACATGCAGTTGGGGTGTTCGGCGCGGACGCCGATCATCCAGGAGTCCACCCAGCCGGTCACGCCCTCCTTGGGCGTCACCCCGGCCACCGAGCGGCCGGCCCGGGTGAGCACGTCGACGTGGTACGGCCACACCTCGCCGAGCACGGCGTCACCGGTGGCGAAGGCGTCGACGGCGTCGGACGGATGCCGCCAGTACGTCTGGACGTTCGGCCGCTGTTTGATGAGCAGCTCGGTCGCGGCGTCCAGCTGCTTGCGGGTCAGCTCGTACGGGTTCTTGATCTTGAGTGACCGGTCGGCGGACTTGAGGTAGAGCGCCGCGTCGCCGATCGTCAGCGGGGTGTCCCGTACGACTAGGCGGCCTTTGTACCTGGCGGCCTCGTTCTGGGCGAACAGCGCCGCCCAGCTCGTCGGCGCCGGCTGCACCACCTTCGGGTCGTACATCAGCTGGTTGACGCCCCACACGAACGGCACGCCCAGCACCCGGCCGCCGCTCTTGAGTAGCCCGCGCAGCCGCGGCTCGAGGTCCTTGTGGGCGTCGATGAGGTCGGGGTTGACCGGCGTGACCTGATGGGCCGCGATGAGCCGGCCCGCCACCTCGGGCGGCGCCGAGACGCCGTCGTACCGCCGGCTCGGGTTCGACAGCAGGTCGGTCATCTCCTGCGTGGTCGCGGCGTACTTCACGTTGACCTTGCACTTGGTACGTTCCTCGAACGGCCCCACCCAGTCGACGCGCGGGTCGCTGGAGCCGTTCTCGGCGTACCCGGGCCAGGTCACCAGGGTGAGCGCGCCCTCTCCCGCGCCGATCGTCTGCGCGACCCGCAGCGAGTCCTTGTCCTTGTTCTTGTCGCCGTTCTTGTCGTCACTGCCGGTGCAGCCCACGAGGACGGGCAGGACGGCGATCGCGATGGCCATCGTGACGCGTGCGATCGTACGTGACTGCCTCATGCCGCTCCCGAATACCCGATTGATCTCCCCGGCCCTCCTCGGCGAGCGTAACGGCGCCGGGCCGCGAGGTGTGAGCGGACTCCCGGGATCGCCCCGGATCTCAGCGGGGCCGGGTCTCGATTGGAACACGGCAGGTCTCGGTTTGCGCATGGCGGGTCTCGGTTCGGTCTCCGCCGGAGCCGTCCCGGGCGTACCACCGTCGATGGAGGCGACTGGGACGCTCCCCCGCATGACAGGAGGGCCACGATGAGGATCAAGCTCGCCGCGTCCGCGGTGGTGGTCGCGCTGGTCGCGACCGGCTGCGCGGGCGGTGGTTCGGACCGTGCGAGCAAGGGGAGCGGCGGCCGGCAACCGGTCCCCGGCCAGGGCGCCCCCGCGCCGGGCCAAGCCGCTCCCCCGGCCGGACCGGCCAAGGGTCTGCAGCAGGACGAGACGGCGACCAGCTACCTGTCCACGTTCGCCGTCGATGTCGACACCGCGTCGTACGGCTTCGCCCGGCGCGCGATCTCCGATGGACGGCTGCCCGACCCACAGGCCATCCGGCCCGAGGAGTTCGTGAACCATTTCCGGCAGGCCTATCCGGAACCGGAGGGCAACGGGTTCGCCATCTCCGCGGACGGCGGGCGGATGGCCGCGACCGACGGCGGGGACGTACGGATGCTCCGCGTCGGGCTGCAGACCCGATCGGCGTCGGCGGGCACCCGGCGCGACACGAACCTGACCTTCGTCATCGACACCTCGGGGTCAATGGCCGAGCCCGGACGGCTCGATCTCGTCAAGGACGCGCTGCACACGCTGGTCGATCAGCTGCGGCCCAGCGACCGGGTGGCGATCGTGGCGTACGAGAGCGAGGCCAGGTTGGTCCGGCCCATGACACCGGCCGCGGAGAAGGAGAAGCTGGACGCGGCCATCGACACCCTGCGGGCGGGCAGCAGCACCAACCTCGAGGCCGGGATGGTGCTCGGGTACCAGGAGGCGCGCCGCGGTTTCCGCGCCGGGGTGACCAACCGTGTGATCATCGCGTCGGACGGCTTGGCCAACACGGGCGCCACCGACTCGGCGACGATCCTCAAGAAGGTCGCCGACGAGGCCGGTCAGGGCATCTCGCTGCTGTGCGTCGGCGTCGGCAGCAACTACGGCGACTCGCTCATGGAGCAGCTTGCCGACCACGGCGACGGCCGGGCGGTATACGTCTCCGAGCGCGACAAGGCGCGTGAGCTGTTCGTACGGGACCTGCCGGCCACCCTGGAGCTGCGGGCCCGCGACGCCAAGGCGCAGCTGGCCTTCGATCCCCAGCAGGTCGAGTCGTTCCGGCTGATCGGGTACGACGACCGCGGGCTGCGGCCCGAGGACTTCCGCAACGACACCGTCGACGGCGGCGAGATCGGTCCCGGCCACTCGGTCACCGCCCTCTACGCGATACGGCTGCGGCCCGGCGCCGCCGGTCACGTGGGCGACGTGACGGTGCGCTGGCAGGACCCGGACAGCAGGGAGGCGCAGGAGAACGGCCGGACCATCACGGTCAGCGACCTGGCGCCCGACCTGTGGTCGGCGGGGTCGCCGCGACTGCGGGTGGACGCAGCGGCCGCGTACTTCGCGGAGATCCTGCGCGACGGCAGCCACGGCACGCCGCCGCAAAGCCCGTACGTCACCCCCGCACCCGGGCCGTTCATCACGCGCGGACGGGTACCCGGCGAGGCGTGGCTGGGACTGTCGCAGCTATCGTCGTACGTCTCGGGAGTTGCGAGCGGCAGTGAAGATCGCGATGTCGCGGAACTCGGCGACCTGATCCGGCGTACGGAAGGAATCTGACCAGGGCGGAATATAGTTCTTTTTGACCCTAAGTCAACGTAATTCGTCAGCAGTTAGCCGGATCTTACTCGCCTGCCACCGCGATCGTGCGGACGTCTCCCACCGCACCTTCGGACGACGTCTGCACGATCACGGCAGGCGAGGAGGGCGGCGCAACTGTGGTCTATGAGTTGGTTGCGCTGGGCCCTTCCAAGGACGCCGCCGGGTCCCGGGGAGCAGTCTGGTGCTTGGTTACCGCGCCACACACGGAGGTTGCTGGAGGGGAAATGGCGCGGCTGCTCATTCCGGGACCACGGCGGCACCGGCGGCGTGACCAGGCTGGGACAGCGGGTCACCTTGCAGTGCTACCTGGCCACGCGGCCGCCGGCACCCGGCGGAGCGATCTTGCTGCGACGCCCTCGAGATGGAGGGAGGCCGAGGGGCGCCGTATGCCCTGCCGGGAGTCATTAAGAGTCGCGGTGTGCTGGATCACCTCGATGCTGGCTATGAGCTTCTGTTGAGTGACCGCTTCAACGAAGTCACCGATGTCCCGATCAGCGGGAGGCAACGCCCACCAATGCCCCGTCGCCAGGCCGAACCATATGGTCCACCTGGGAAATCGCCTGTGCAGCACAGCGATCTCGACGGTGTGGTCGTCAGCAGGCATGGCATATCTCCGCGACCAGGACCCCTTTTGAATGATTATTGTCACATTAATTTGCGACAAGCCCCATAGTGTCGCGGGCCAACAGATTCGGTCAAGTGAAGTAGAAATTATTTGTTTGGTTTTTTGTGAAGGAAACTCATTGCCGTATCTGGGAACGTACCAACCGGTGTCGTGATCGGCACAAACTTCACATTACTGGCCATCTGGTGACGTTCCTCCGGCACCATCGATCCACATCCGGTCAGACACTGTCAAGTCAGATGACGTTGTCAGTTTCCACCGGCAGGGCAAGGGCGCGCGGCGAGCCTCACCGCGGTCTTGGAGGGAGCGGGTCGCCCGGTCAGGGCGCGGCTCGGCAGCCGGCCGGGCTCTGGCCGGCGGAGACCTCGAGCACGCCGTCCTCGGTGACGAGGGCGGTGACCAGCCGCGCGGGCGTGACGTCGAAGGCGGGGTTGAACCCGCGGCTCTGCGGCGGTGCGGCAGGCGTCTCGCCCCAGCGCAGCACCTCGTCCTCGGCCCGCTGCTCGATCGGGATGTCCGCCCCTGACGGGACCGAGAGGTCGATCGTGGTCCACGGCGCCGCCACGACGAACGGGATGCCGGCGTCGGCGCAGGCCAGCGCGACGCCGAGGGAGCCGATCTTGTTGGCGGTGTCGCCGTTGGCCGCGATCCGGTCGGCCCCGATGATGGCCATGTCGACCAGGCCGCGGGCAATGGTGCCGGCGGCCGCCCCGTCGACCTGGACACGGTGCGGGATGCCGTCTTGGGCCAGCTCCCACGCCGTGAGCCGGGAGCCCTGCAGCAACGGCCGGGTCTCGTCGACGTACACCATCTCGACCAGGCCGCGCAGGTGCAGTTCGCGGACGACGCCGAGTGCGGTGCCCCAGCCGGTGGTGGCGAGGGCGCCGGTGTTGCAGTGCGTCAGCACGCGCAGCGGTCTCGAGCTGTCGAGGGCGAGGCGAGCGATGATCCAGTCGGCACCGTATTCGCCCATCGCGTGGTTGCCGGCCAGATCCTCGGCCATCAGCACATCGGCCTCGGCGAGCACGGCCTCGACGCCCTTGCCCCGGACCTTGCCGGTGCGATCGACCCCGGCGGCGAGGTTGACCGCGGTCGGCCGGGCGGCCCGGAGCCGTCCGATCGCCGCGCTGACGGCCTCGTCGGCCCAGCCTTCGCGGTCGCCCTGCAGCAGCGCCAGGGCCACGCCGTAGGCGCCGGCGGCCCCCAGCGCGGGCGCGCCGCGCACGGCGAGCCGCTTGATGGCGGCCACAAGGGCATCGACGTCGCGCAGATCCAGGTACTCCAGCCGGTCCGGTAGGGCAGTCTGATCGATGATCCGCAGGAACCCGCCGGTCCAGGCGATGGCCCGTACGTTGCCCACCATGGTGCTCATCGTAGTGACGCCCGGCATTTGTCCGCTTTATCCCATAATGCGAAAGCGCATTGCCGTCAGCCGTTGGTGGGGAAGCCCAGGTTGACACCGCCATGTGACGGGTCGAGCCAGCGCGCCGTCACCGCCTTCGTACGCGTGTAGAAGTGCACGCCCTCCATGCCGTAGGCGTGGGAATCGCCGAACAGCGAGGACTTCCACCCGCCGAACGAGTAGTAGGCCATGGGCACCGGGATCGGCACGTTGATGCCGACCATGCCGACCTCGACCTCGTTCTGGAACCGCCGGGCCGCCCCGCCGTCGTTGGTGAAGATCGCCGTCCCGTTGCCGTACGGGTTGCCGGAGACCAGCCGTACGGCCTCGTCGTACGAGCCGGCCCGTACCACCGAAAGGACCGGGCCGAAGATCTCGTCGCGGTAGCAGTCCATGTCGGGCGTCACGTGGTCGAGCACCGTCGGGCCCAGCCAGAAGCCCTCGCTGACGTCACGGCCTGCGTCGCCGAGCAGCGGATGCGCCCGGCCGTCGACGGCCAGGGTGGCGCCCTGTGCGACGCCGCCGTCGAGGTAGGCCGCGACCTTGTCCCGATGTTGCCCGGTGACCAGCGGGCCCATCTCGGCGCGCGGATCGTCGCCCGGTCCGACCTGGAGCTTGGCGACCCGCTCCCGGACCTTGTCCAGCAGGGCGTCGCCGACCGGGTCGACCGCCACCACGACAGAGATCGCCATGCAGCGCTCCCCCGCCGAGCCGAAGCCGGCCGAGACCGCGGCGTCGGCGGCCAGGTCGAGGTCGGCGTCGGGCAGCACGACCATGTGGTTCTTGGCGCCGCCGAGGGCCTGGACGCGCTTGCCGTTCCGGGCCGCCGTCTCGTAGATGTACCGGGCGATCGGCGTGGACCCGACGAAGCTGACGGCCTTGACGTCGGGGTGCTCGAGCAGCCCGTCGACGGCCACCTTGTCGCCCTGGACGACGTTGAAGACGCCGTCGGGCAGCCCGGCCTCGGCCCACAGCTCGGCGAGCCGGATCGACGCCGACGGGTCCTTCTCGGACGGCTTGAGCACGAAGGTGTTGCCGCAGGCGATCGCGAGCGGGAACATCCACATCGGCACCATGGCCGGGAAGTTGAACGGGGTGATCCCGGCGGCCACGCCGAGCGGCTGCATGATCGAGTACGCGTCGACGCGCGACGACACGTTCTCCGAGAACCCGCCCTTGAGCAGGTGCGGGATGCCGCAGGCGAACTCGGCCACCTCGAGCCCGCGCGACACCTCACCGGCCGCGTCGGAGATGACCTTGCCGTGCTCCGAGCTGATGATCTTCGCTAGGTCGTCGCGGTGCTGGACCAGCAGCTCACGGAACCGGAAGAGGATCTGGGTGCGCTTGGCCAGCGACGTGTCGCGCCAGGCCGGGAACGCCGCATTGGCCGCCGCGACGGCCGCGGCCACGTCGTCGGCGGTGGCGAAGTCGACGTGCCCGCTCAGCCGCCCGGCGGCGGGGTCGTAGATCTCGCCCCGCCGGTCCGCCGAACCGCTGTACGGCTTGCCGCCGATCCAGTGCGTGACATGCTTCATCGGGCGATCGCTTCCAGGGAGTCGACGAGGATGCCCAGGCCCTCCTTGCCCTCGTCCTCGCTCAGCGTCAGCGGCGGCGCCATCCTGACCGTGTTGCCGTACAGGCCGCCCTTGCCGACGAGCAGGCCGCGCGCCTTGGTCTCCTCGAGCAGCCGTGCGGCCTGCGCCGGCTCGCGCAGCTCGATCGCGAACATCAGCCCCTTGCCGCGTACGTCGGTGACGATCGGCAGCCGCTCGGCGGCCGCGCGCAGGCCGTCGATGATCAGCGTGCCGACCGTGTGGGCGTTGGCCTGCAGGTCGTGGTCGAGCACGTAGTCGATGGTGGCGTTGGCGGCGGCCGTACAGATCGGGTTGCCGCCGAAGGTGGACAGCCCGGTGGCGTGCGGGGCGTCCATCAGGTCGCCGCGGGCCACCACGCCGCCGATGGCGAAGCCGTTCCCCAGGCCCTTGGCGAAGGTCATCATGTCCGGGGTGACGCTGTGGTTGCCGATGCCCCAGAAGCTCGTGCCGGTACGGCCCCAGGCGGTCTGCACCTCGTCGGAGATGAACAGGATGCCGTACTCGTCCAAGACCTCCTTGTACGCCGCGTACAGCCCGTCCGGCGGGAAGGTGTAGCCGCCGACGCCCTGGATCGGCTCGACGATGAACGCCGCCACATCGCCCGCCGTGACCGTGGTGAGCGTGTGCCGCAGGTCGGCGACGCACGCCTCGGTGAACTCGGCGTCGGACAGGTTCCGGAACTGCGGGAGGTGCCGGTCGCCGCCGTGCAGGAAGTACACGGTCAGCGGGGAGAGGCCGTTGTTCTTCCAGGTGCGGTTGGCGGTGATCGAGATGGCGCCGAAGGAGCGGCCGTGGTAGCTCTGCCGCATCGCCAGCACCTGGTTGCTCTTGCGGGCGTATGTGGCGAGCAGCAGGGCGGTCTCGTTGGCCTCGGTGCCGGAGTTGGTGAGGAAGACCTTCGCGTCGGGGATCTCGGAGAGGCGCGCGATCTTCTCGGCCAGCTCGATCTGGCCGCGCAGCAGGTAGAGCGTCGAGGTGTGCACGACGCCGCTGCGCAGCTGGCGTTCGACGGCCTCGCGCACCTCCGCGACGTCGTAGCCCAGCGTGTTGGTGACGATCCCGGCGAAGAAGTCGAGATACGTACGGCCCTCGGAATCGGTGACGCGGCAGCCCTTGCCGCTGGTGATCTCGATGGGCTGGTCGTAGTAGAGGGCCATCCAGTTCGGCAGGACGGCCTTGTGACGTTCGATCAGGGGACGCCCGGTCTGCGGCTGTGCAAGCGAGTCCGACATAGGTCGAGTCTGCCCCCGCCCCCCGAGGTCGCGCCAGTGACAGAGTGTCAGCTCCGTCCCGTACTCCCTGACGCCCTATCGTGCGCGCCGCGCCCGCGGCGCGCTACAGCGCGTTGATGCTGCGGGCGAGCCTGAAGTCGTTCGTCGTCAGGCCGCCCGCCGAGTGCGTGGACAGCATCAGCGTGACCTTGTTCCACTGGATCGTGATGTCGGGGTGGTGGTTCTGCGCCTCGGCGAGCTTGGCGAGCTCGTTGACGAAGGACATCGCCTCCTTGAAGTCGCTCAGCTTCACCGTCTTGACAATGGTCTGTTCTTGCCGCGCCCAGCCGGGCACCTGCGCCAGCTCCCGCGTGATCGTCTCGTCGTCGAGCAGCTCCATGACGTACCTCCCGCACCCGAGCCTGGCATAGGCGGCGGCCCAGAGCGACCCGGCGCACACTGTGTAAGCGATCTGACCAGGTCATTGACATGGTGATGGGTTACGATCGCGGCAAATGCTGCCCACCTTGGCCGACGTCCTGCGGCTCGATCCGCTGCGCCGCGGCGACCCGCGCATCGTCGCGGGCGCCGACCGGCTGGACGCCCGCGTGCGCTGGGTGCACGTCGCCGAGGTGCCGGACGTGGCGCACCTGCTGCGCGGCGGCGAGCTCGTGCTGGCCACCGGCATCGCGCTGCCGGACGAGCCGGCCCGGCTCCGGACGTACATCGCCGAGCTGGCCGGTGTCGGGGTGAGCGGCCTGGCCGTCGAGCTGGGCTACAAGTACGCCCGCGAGCTCCCGGCGGCGCTCGTGACGGCCGCCGAGGAGCACGGCCTGCCGGTCATCGCCCTCCACCGCGAGACGATCTTCGTCGACGTCACCGAGGCCGTGCACGCCCGCATCATCGACGCGCAGCTCGCCGAGCTGCGGGCCTCCGAGCAGCTGCACGAGGTCTTCACCCGGCTGTCGGTCGAGGGCGCGCCGCCCGCCGAGGTGGTACGGCACGTCGCCAAGATCAGCGGCCGTCCCGTCGTCCTGGAGAACCTCTCCCACCAGGTGCTGGCGGCCGAGTCGGCGGACGCCGACGCCACCGAGCTGCTGGCCGGCTGGGAGACGCGATCCCGGGCGGTCCACCCGGACGAGCGCACCGCCTACGACGAGACGTCCGGCTGGCTCGTCTCGACGGTCGGGGCGCGCGGCGAGGACTGGGGGCGGCTGATCATCGCATGCGGAACGACGCCGTCCCCGCGTGTCATCGCGCTGGCCGAGCGGGCGGCCACCACGCTGGCGCTCGGCCGGCTGCTCGACCGGCACGCCGAGGGCCTCGAACGCCAGGCGCACGGCACGATCATCACCGGCATCCTCGCGCACGCGTACGCCGATCCGCAGGAGGCCGCCGCCCGAGCGCGGGCGCTGGGCGTGCCGCTGTCCGGCCGGCGCCTGGTCGGCGTCGTGCTGCGCCCGCGCAGCGGCGGCCCGGTGCCCCTGATAGAGCAGCTGGCGGTGCAGCTGGCCGAGCTGGCGGAGTCGGCCGCCGCGGCCAGCCGGAAGGCGCGGCTGGCCGCCCTCGTCGGCGTGCTCGACGAGGGCACGCCGCAGGCCAGGGTGGGGGTGCTGGCGTCGCTGCCGGCGCGGGCCGACGTCGAGACCGCGCTCACCGAGGTGGCCACGACGCTGCGCGCCGGCATCCCCGGCGGCATCGAATTCGTGATGGCGGCCGGCTCGGTGGTCGAGTCGATCCGTGACGTACGGCGCTCGTTCCTCGAGGCCGAGCAGGTCGCCGACGTCGCCTCCCGCGGCTCCGGCGACCGGCCGTTCTACCGGCTGCCCGACCTGCGGCTGCGCGGCCTGCTGCATCTGCTGCGCGACGACACCCGGCTGCAGACGTTCGTGGAGCGGGAGCTCGGGGCGCTGCTGGAGTACGACGCGCAGCGCGGCACCGACCTGACCAAGATCCTGCTGCTCTATCTCGGCAGCGGCCGCAACAAGGCGCTGGCCGCCCAGCAGGCCCACCTGTCCCGGCCGGCCTTCTACGAGCGCCTGCGCCGGCTGGAGCGCGTGCTCGACGTCGATCTGGACGACGTCGAGTCCTGCGCGTCCCTGCACGTCGCGCTGCTCGCCCTCGACTCCGTACGAAGCTCCGTACGAAGGGACGCCGGCACCTGACCCGGGCCCGTGACCTCGGCGTGGGGCGCGACGACATCACGGCGTACGCGGTACCGCACGACGCACTCCGCCGGGACTTTCCCAATAGCCCCGATTCTCACTGATGTAACGCGAGTCGCCTTGTACGCTGGTCCGGCCTAATTCGCGCACTCCCGGGATTTCACTCGGGCACACCCATCTCAGCGGGACGGGAACTCATAATGATCATTGTCTGGGGATACAAGCGCTTCCTCCAGCAGCTGGCGATGCTCACCTTTCTCTGTGGCAACTGCGGCAACCCCGCCGCGCACTCGCTGACCCGGATGGTCACCAAGTTCACCTTCTTCTGGATACCGCTGTTCCCGATCTCGACGAAGCACTTCACCCAGTGCACGTTCTGCGGTGCGAGCCGGCAGCTCCCCAAGGAGGAGGCCGCACAGCTCCAGCAGCAGGCCGCGTACGGCGGGCAGCCTGGCTATGGCGGCCAGCCGGCGTACGATGGCGCCCCGGGCGGCTACCCGACGCAGCCCGCGCAACCGGCCCAGGGGTACGCGCCGCAGCCCGCGCAACCGGCCCAGGAGTACGCGCCGCAGCCGGGCTACCAGCCGCAGGGCCCGGGGTACCAGCCGCAGCCGGGCTATCCGCCCCAGCAGCAGGGCTACCAGCCCGGATACCCCCAGCAGGGCGGCTACGGCCCGAACTGAGCTCGGGCCCCGGCTCTCACTGGGCGCCTCTCAGTGGACGGCTCTCACTGGGAGCCGACGAGCTCGCGCGGGGTCTCCTCCGGCGCGGCGGCGGGCGGCTCGGCACGCCGCCGCGTCCACGGGATGGCCGCGGCCAGGAACACGATCACCACGACCGACGTCTGCGCCCACCAGCGGTGGTTGATCCACCACTGGGTCTCGTCGAACTGGGTGAGATAGATGTAGCCGATGCCGGCCCACACGGCCGCGACGCCGATCGCCGGCTGACTCCACCGCGTCGGCCGCGCCACCAGGAACGGCACGAACCACAGCAGGTACTGCGCGCCCATCCGGGGCGTGACGATCATGAAGGCCAGCAGCATGGCCGAGGTCTGGTCGATGCGATTGGCCCGCCACCACAGCAGGGCCACCACCAGCAGCGTCGAGTACAGCAGGAGCTGTCCGTACCGGGAGTAAGCGGGCACCAGCTCCCAGTTGCCGCCGGTCAGCAGGGCCGTCCAGCCCCACTCGCCGACAATGGGCCGGACCCCGCCCATGTACTGCGCGGCGTGCTTGAGGTTGTCGACGCTGGTATTCACGAACAGTGGCAGCGTGACGAAGAAGAAGAGCGGCACGGCGCCCGCGGCGACCAGGCCGTACAGCCGGTGCCGCCAGGTGGGCAGCATGGCCAGCATCACCGGAAGCAGCACGATCGGCCAGCTCTTCGCGGACAGCGCCAGCCCGAACAGCAGCCCGGCCACGATCGCCCGGCGGGCCCGGTGCCCGTCGCGCATCGCGCCGCCGCGCGGCAGCGCCACCAAGTACGCGCCCACGAGGAAGACCAGTGAGATCGGCTCGACCTGTGCGTGGATCACCGCGATGATCAGGGCGATCGGGTTGCACGCGTACTGGAACCTGGCCAGCGCCTCCCGCCCCCGCGCCCGGTCGATCCCACCGTCGTCCGAATGCCCACGGGCCAGCTTGCCGACCAGGAAGATCAGCACTAGGTCCGCCAGGATGGTCCACAGCCGCCCCGCGATCTCCCACGGAATGCCGAGCGCGAGCGGCAGCGCGTACATATACGGAACCATCGGCAGGAAGTGCCAGCCCCCGTTCGACGCCAGCACCGGGTCCTGCCCGGCCAGGATCGCCGCGCCCGCCGGCCGGAAGCTCTCGTTGAAGTCCACCGGTTGCCACGAGTCGCCCGCCGCGCTGACCAGCAGAATCAGCCGGAACGCGATGCCCACCGCGAGCGAGACCCGAAGCGATGGCCGCCACCCCCGCCACTGCGCGACCACAGCGAGCGCAAGGCCGACGACCAGGACAGATGTGGTGAAAATCGGGTGATCCATCGCAGAGGCACACTGCCAGACGTAGAGCGGTCGAGGAAAGCGCTACCTGAAGTTACACAGCCAACTCACAGGCATCTGCGCTGTTCAGACTATCGTCTCGATAAATGCGGCGAGTTGGGAGACGTTACGGCACTCGTGCATGGGCATGATGTCGCCGTAGGTGGAGGCGGCGGAGTCGCCGGTGTCCCAGTCGGCACGCGGCTCCGGATTGAGCCAGTACGCGTGGCGGGCCTGGGCGACCAGCCCGGTCAGCGTCTCGGTCGCCAGCGGGCCGTAGTTGGAGCGGGCGTCGCCCAGGATGAGCAGCGAGGTCTTGGGGCCGATGGCGTCGGCGTAGCGGTCGGCGAAGACCTCGATCGCGTGCCCATAGTTGGTGCGGCCGCTGATCCAAACGAGGTCGGCCTCCTGGGCCAGCCGGGTCATGGCGTCGACGACGTCGGTGCCGGGGGCGAAGAACTCGGTGATCTCGTCGATGGTGTCGATGAACGCGAAGGCCCGTACCTTGGTGAACTGCTCGCGGAGCGCGAAGGTGAGCAGCAGCGTGAAATGGGCGAACGAGGCGACCGAGTCGCTGGTGTCGCAGATGACGACCAGCTCGGGCTTGTGCGGCCGCGGCGGGCGATGGTGGGTGACGACCGGGACGCCGCCGGTGGACAGCGACGCCCGTACGGTGCGGCGGAAGTCCAGCCGGCCACGATTCCCGCGGCGCTGGCGGGCCGCCAGACGGGTGGCCAGCCGCCGGGCCAGCGGGTAGACGGCCCGGCGCAGCGCGGCGAGGTCGGCCTTGGTGGCGCGGAGAAAGTCGAGCTGCTCCAGCGGCGGCCTGATCGCGCTGCGGGCGATCTTCTCGATACCCGACTCCTCGGCGATCCGGCGCCGCACCTCGCCGGCGATCAGCTCCTCGAACCGCGCGATCCGCTCGGTGAACGTCTGCCGGGCCACCTTCTCGGCGAGGCCGCCGCGCTCCTGGCCGGTCAGCGCCTCCTTGAGCAGCCGGGCCATCAGCGTCTCCGGCGACAGGGCCCGCAGCACGCTGTAGGAGAACCAGGACTGCCGGCCCGGCGCCGCCGCGGCCCTTCCGTACATCGTGACGGCCGTACGGGCCAGTTCGCGCAGCCCCACGTCGTCGCCGGCCAGCAGTAGCCCGGCGAGCCGGTCCCGCAGCGCGTTCAGCTCCGGGTCGAGGCCCCGCCGAGGCGTCCCGGCGACCGATTCGGCCGGCTCGTGGCCTGCCACCGGCGGAAACCACAGGTCGAAGAGCGTGTCGAAGGCCGGCCGGTGCGCCGGGCGCTTGACGACGGTGGACGCGTACGCGGCGCGCAGCGACTCGCGGTCGGCGAGGTCGATGACGGTCATGGCCCGTACGGCGTCGAGACCCTCGGCCAGCGACACGGGGAGTCCGGCGCCGCGCAGCGCGCCCACGAACCCGGCGTGCCGATCAAGAAGCGACATCAGGCACGGCCTAGTTCCTTGAGGGCGCGTTGCTGGTCGGAGACGTGTTTGAGGACGACGCCGATGGTGGCGGCGATGGCGTCTTCGTCGAGGTCGTCGAGGCCGAGGGCGATGAGGGTGCGGGCCCAGTCGATGGTCTCGGCGATCGAGGGGGGCTTCTTGATCTCCAGTGCGCGGAGGGTGGCGACGATCTGGACGAGCTTGGTGACCAGCGTCCCCTCGATGTCCGGCACCTGGGCGAGCACGATTTCGCGCTCCCGCTCCGGGGCCGGGTAGTCGAGGTGAAGGTAGAGGCAGCGGCGCTTCAGCGCCTCGGACAGCTCCCGGGTGGCGTTGGAGGTGAGCACGACGAACGGCGTGCGCTCGGCGGCCACAGTGCCGAGCTCGGGGATGGTGACCTGGTAGTCGGAGAGTACTTCGAGCAGCAGCCCTTCGACCTCGACGTCGGCCTTGTCGGTCTCGTCGATGAGCAGGACGGTCGGCTCGGTACGCCGGATCGCGCGCAGCAGCGGCCGTTCGAGCAGGAACTCCTCGGTGAAGATGTCGTCGTGGACGTCATCCCAGCGTGTGGTCGCGCTCGCCTTCTCGCTCGTTCCTCGCTCGTCGGCTCGCCGCTCCCACTCCCCCGTGGACGCCTGGATCCGGAGCAACTGCTTCTTGTAGTTCCATTCATACAGCGCGCGGGCCTCGTCGAGCCCCTCGTAGCACTGCAGCCGGACCAGGCCGGAGCCGGAGGCGGCCGCCACGGCCTTGGCCAGCTCGGTCTTGCCGACGCCGGCCGGCCCCTCGACCAGCAGCGGCTTGCCCAGGGCGGCGGCCAGGAACACCGTGGTCGCGATCGCGCCGTCCGGCAGGTAGCCGACCGCGGCCAGCCGGTCGCGGACGTCGTCGGGCGAGGCGAACAGCTGCGTCATGTGCGGGCTCCCCGTACGGCAACGGCGTAGCAAACCGAATCGCATTCGACGGTACCTCAGAGATGCCGCGCGACCCCCCGAGAAGAGCCGCCGCCGCCGCGTAGTTGCCCGCTCGTCGCACCGGGGAATGCGGTGCGACACGCCGTACGATCGGCTCATGAGCGTGCCCGAGTTCATGATGCTGCGCGACTTCGGCTCGCGGTCCATCCGCAAGTACCTCATGGGACACGAGGAAAACCACATGACGGTACGGCGGCATCCCGCGTCGCTGATGGTCCCCGTCGGCATCACGTTCGGCGGCTTCGTCGCCGTCGGCGCCGTGAACACATGGGCCGGCAACAGCGAAGCCACGATGTTCTTGTGGTGGGCCTGGCTGGCCCTGCTCGCCTGGCTGGTGTGGAAGCTCATCGCGTGGACGATGTTGTACTTCATCATCACGGAGTACCGCGTCATCCTGATCAGCGGCGTGCTGAACAGACGCGTCGCGATGATGCCGCTGGGCAAGATCAGCGACGTCAGCCTGGACCGGTCGGTACTCGGCCGCATGCTCGGGTACGGCACGATCGTGCTGGAGTCGACGGGCCAGGAACAAGCGCTGCGCAATGTCGTGTTCATGCCGTACCCGGAGCAGCTCTACCTCGACATCTCGATGATGGTCTTCCCGTCCCGCGACGAGTCCCCGGACTACTAGCGGCGTTCAGGAGTCGAAGCCGAGGCCGAGGCGGTCGAGGGTGCGCAGCCACAGGTTCCGGCGGCCCTGGTCGCGGTCGGCCCGGGCGAGCGACCGCCGGGTCAGCTGGATGACCCCGTACCGCAGCGGCTCGGGCGGGAACGGCCACGGCTTGGACCGCACCATCCGCAGCCGGGTCCGCTCGGTCGCCGCACCCGACAGCAGGTCCAGCATCACGTCGGCGCCGAATCTCGTGGCGCCGACGCCGAGGCCCGTGTAGCCGGCCGCGTACGCCAGCCGGCCCCCGTACGCGGTGCCGAAGAACGCGCAGAACCGGGAGCACGTGTCGATCACCCCGGCCCAGGCGTGGCTGAACCGTACGCCCTCCAGCTGCGGGAACGTCGCGAAGAAGTGCCGGGCCAGCATCTCGAAGGTCTCCGGGCGGCGTTCCAGCTCGGCCCGCAGCCCGTTGCCGTAGTGGTAGATCGCGTCGTAGCCGCCCCACACGATCCGGTTGTCCGCGGTGAGCCGGTAGTAGTGGAACTGGTTGCCGCTGTCGCCGACCCCCTGCCGGTGGCGCCAGCCGACGGCGTCGAGCTGCGCCGGCGTCAACGGCTCGGTCGCCAGCACGTAGTCGTACACCGGCACGACGAACTGCCGCAGGCGGCGCAGCAGCGATGGGTAGGCGCCGGTGCCGAGTGCCACCCGCGGCGCCGTCACCGTGCCGTACGGGGTGCGCAGCCCCAACCGCCCGCCGTCCTGATCGACGGCGATCACCGGCGTCCGCTCGTGCAGCCGTACGCCGAGCGCGGCGCACGCCGCCCGCAGCCCCCACGCCAGCTTGGCCGGGTGCACCATGGCGACCCCGAGGCGGTCCCAGACTCCGCCGAGGTACGTCGGCGAGCGCACCTCGGCCCGTACAGCGTCTTCGTCGAGCAGCACTACGTCGCGGCCGAGGCGTTCGGCGGCCGCGACCTCCTCGGTCAGCCCGGCGACCTGCCAGCCGGCCGTCGCGACGCGCAGCTCCCCCGTACGTTCGAAGTCGCAGTCCATGCCGTATCGCGCGACGGCCTTCTCGATCGCGTCGAGGTTCTCCCGCCCGAGCCGTTCCAAGGTCTCCATCTCGGCCGGCCACCGCTCGAGCCCGTTGCCGAGCCCGTGCGTCAGGCTGGCCGCGCAGAACCCGCCGTTGCGGCCGGACGCCGCGCCGCCGACGCGGTCGGCCTCGATCAGCACGACGTCACGCGACGGGTCGCGCTCCTTGGCCAGCAGCGCCGTCCATAGCCCGGTGTAGCCGCCGCCGACCACCGCGAGGTCGCAGACGGTGTCGCCGACGAGCGCGGCCGCAGGCTCCGGCAGCGCCGCGTTGACCGGCAGCGACGGGTCCAGCCAGTACGACACTGGCTCCGCGGCCGCGAGCGCCCGCACCACGTTCATCTGCCTACTCCCGCGCTGAGCACGCCTGCAAGATCACGTCCCCGCGATGGTGATCTTGCAGTCGTGCTCATGCCCTACGGCGACCGGCCAAGGCCGTGCCGATCGCCAGCAGCACGCCGGCCGTGAAGATCAGCGTGCCCATGACATTGACCTGCGGCGGCAGACCGACCTTGGTGGCGCCCCAGATCCACAGCGGGAATGTCGTCGTACTCCCGGCGTTGAAGCTCGTGATCACGAAGTCGTCGATGGACAGCGCGAAGGCGAGCAGCGAGCCCGCGAGCACACCCGGGAAGATCATCGGGAGCGTGACGTACCGGAAGGTGGCCCATGTACCGGCCCCCAGGTCGCGGGCCGCCTCCTCCATCGACGGATCGAGCGTCATGACGCGGGCCCGCACGGTGACCGCGACGAACGACACGGAGAACATCACGTGGGCGATCAGGATCGTGACGAAGCCGAGCGGGACGCTCAGTGTCACGAACAGCGACAGCAGCGCGGCGCCCATCACGATCTCGGGCGAGGAGATCGCCGCGAACATCACCAGGTTGGTCGACCCCGAGCCGCGGAACCGGTAGCGCCCGAGCGCCAGGCCCACCATCGTGCCGATCGTTCCCGCGATGATCATCGTGAGCAAGGCGATGATCAGCGAGTTCTTCATGGCGTTCGTCAGGTCCTGGATGTCGAAGAGCCGGCCGTACCACTTGAACGTGAAGCCCTGCCAGGTGTTGTTGTACCGGCCCTTCGTGTTGTTGAACCCGAAGAGGATCATCACGCCGATCGGCAGGCACAGCCAGACGATGACCACCCAGGTATAAATCGTCAGCAGCCTGCCCTGCAGCGGCCGGCGGCGCCTGGCCTGGCGCGCCGGGGCGACGTCGGGCCCGGTTCGGTCGGGGGGAGCGATCGTCGTCATCGTGCCGCCGCCTCCAGAACGTCCTCCGTGCCGAGGGCCCGGGCGTACAGGAAGATGCCGATCAGCAGGATCGCCATCAGCGTGAACGACAGCGCCGCCGCCGTCGGATAGGTCTGGTTGATCAGATACTGGTTCTGGATGACGTTGCCGATCATGGAGTTCTGCGGGCCGCCGAGGATGCTCGCGTTGACGTAGTCGGAGCTGGCCGGCACGAACGTGATCAGCACCCCGGCGAACACGCCCGGCAGCGACAGCGGCCACACCACGCGCAGGAACGCCTGCACGCGGCTGGCGTACAGATCGTGGGCCGCCTCGACCATCGACGGGTCCACCCGTTCCAGCGCGACGTACAACGGCAGCACCATGAACGGCAGGTAGTTGTAGGTGAGCCCGCCGATCACCGCCGCACTCCGCGCGAGGAGGTGGAAGTCCTGCCCCACCAGGCCGATGTCCTTGAGCGGGCCGAGCAGGATCCCGTTGTCCGACAGGAAGAACTGCCAGGCGATGGTCCGCAGCACGAACGACACGAAGAACGGCAGGAGCAGCAGGAACAGGTAGACCGACTTGCGGCTGCCGCCGCGGAAGGCGATCCAGTACGCCACGGGATAGCCGATGAGCAGCTGCAGCACCGTGGAGATCGTGCCGTAGATCAGGGACCTGATGATCTGGTCGTGGTAGGTGCGGATGCCGTCGACGTAGGTCTGCCAGTGCCACGTCATCGTGTAGCCGTTCACGATGTCGCCCTGCTGCAGCGACAGCGACAGCATCGCGACCAGCGGCACCACGAAGAAGACCAGCAGCCACAGGCCGCCGGGCAGCAGCAGCGCGTACGGCGTCAGCCGGGCACGGAGTCGGGCGTTCACGACTAGACCGTCACGACTGCACGATGGGCTGGAAGATTGACTGGTACTGCTGCTTCTCCTGCGGGTTCTTGAACGAGCGGTAGGTGTGCAGCTTGGCGTAGTCCGTGTCGGACGGGAACACGAGCGGGCTGTCGATGAGCTGCTCCAGCGACTTCTTGTCGTCGCCCGAGGCCTTGGCCGCCTCGGTCCGCATGATGTCGCGGGCGGCCGGCACCGGCGTGACGTAGTTGATGTACTCGGCGAGGCTGGCCGCGTTGACCGGGTCGTAGAAGAAGTCCATCAGCATGATCGCGTCGACCGGGTTCGCCGCGGTCTTCGGGATCATCATGTTGTCGGTCCAGATCGTGGCGCCCTCTTGCGGGATCACGAACTGCAGGTTGGTGCCCTCGGACACGTTCTGCTGGAAGATGTCGCCCGACCAGGCCATGGTGAGCCAGACGTCGCCGCTGGTCAGCGGCTTGATGTAGTCCTGCTCGTAGTACTTGCGGACGAGGCCGTCGTCGCGCTGGGCCTTGAGCTTGGCCGCCGCGGCGTTCCAGTCGGCGGGGCCCGAGGTCTCCGGCTTGACGCCGTTGAGCAGCATGCCGAAGTTGCCGAGCTCCTGGCTGTCGGACATCATGCCGACCTTGCCCTTGTACTGCGGGTTCCACAGGTCGGCGATCTTGGTGGGCGGCGTCTTCACGTACTTCGGGTTGTAGCCGATGCCCGTCATGCCCGACGTCCACGGGATGCTGAAGACGTTGCCCGGGTCGAAAGGCTCCTTCTTGTACAGGGCTCCGGCGTACTTGGCGTAGTTGGGCAGCTTGGTGTGGTCGAGCGGGGCGAGGTAGCCCAGCTCGACCAGTTCGCTGAACTCGATGCCGTTCGTCACGACCATGAGGTCGTAGCCGATGGACTGTCCCGCCGACAGCTGCGGCTGGATCTTGGCGAACCACGACGGGTCGTCCTGGATGACCTCTTTGTACGTCACGCTGATGCCGGTAGCGGCGGTGAACTTCTTCAGCTCGGGGTGCTTGGGATCCATATAGAGCGGCCAGTTCGCGAAGTCGATGTGGCCGTTCTTCTTCTTGCCGGCCCAGTACTTCTGCACGTCGTTCTGCTTGGGCGCTTCGACTTTCTTGCCCTTGACGCCGCACGCGGACAGCGCGGCCGCCGCGCCGACGGCACCGGCCAGCCGGAACACCTCACGCCTGTCGTACCGGCGCTGGGTCAGGCCACGCAGCAGGGCGGGGTCGATGTGCTCGCTCACTTCAGGCTCCAATCGGGGATGAATGCCGCGGATCCCACGACAGCCAGACGCTGTCCCCCCGTACCGCGATGTCGTCGGCCGACGACGCGTTCTGCGTGAACACGACGACGTCGGCCCCGGTCGAGGTCTTGACGCTGTAGTTGGTCGAGGTGCCGAGGTAGACGACCTCGGTGACGGTGCCCTGCACCACGCAGCCGTCGCCGGCCGGCTTATCGATGCAGATCTCGATCTTCTCCGGGCGGACCGTGACCTCCAGCGAGCCGCCGTCCGCGACCGCCGAGCCGTTCACGGGGACGATGATGCGCTCCTCCGGACCGCTTTGGATGACGGCGTTCGGCCCGACGATGTCGGTGACCGTGCCGGACAGCAGGTTGGAGGTGCCGATGAACCCGGCGACGAACCTCGTGGCCGGATGCTCGTAGATCTCGCGCGGCGAGCCGAGCTGTTCGATCAGGCCGTCGTTCATCACCGCGATGCGGTCCGACATCGTCAGCGCCTCGCCCTGGTCGTGCGTGACGTACACGAAGGTGATGCCGACCTCGCGCTGGATGCGCTTGAGCTCGACCTGCATCGCCTGCCGCAACTTAAGGTCGAGCGCGGCGAGCGGCTCGTCGAGCAGCAGCGCGCGCGGCCGGTTGACCAGCGCGCGGGCCAGCGCGACCCGCTGCTGCTGACCACCGGACAACTCCTTGGGGCGGCGGCGCTCCCGCCCGGTGAGGTCGACGATCCCCAGCATCTCGCCCACCCGCTGGGCGATCTCGGCCTTCGGCAGGCCCTTGCGGCGCAGCCCGAACGCCACGTTCTCAAAGACGCTCATGTGCGGGAACAGCGCGTACGACTGGAACACCATGTTCACGTCGCGCCGGTTCGGCGGCACCCCCACCACGTTCTCGCCGTGCAGGAAGACCTGACCCGAGGAGGGCTCGTCGAACCCGGCGATCATCCGCATCGTGGTGGTCTTGCCGCAGCCTGACGGGCCGAGCATCGAGAAGAACTCGCCCTCCCCGATCTTCAGCTCGACGCCCTTGACGGCCTGGACATCTTCGCCGTACGCGGTGAACGTCTTGACGAGCCCGACGAGCTCGATGGCCGGAATGGTCCCGGAGCTGGACTCAGACATTGCCGCCTCCTAGGCCCCGATGTAGTGCATGACGTGCTTGATCCGGGTGTAGTCCTCGAAGCCGTACATCGACAGGTCTTTGCCGTAACCCGAGTGCTTGAAGCCGCCGTGCGGCATCTCCGAAACGAACGGGATGTGGGTGTTGACCCACACCGCGCCGAAATCGAGCCGCCGCGTCATCCGCATCGCGCGCCCGTGGTCCTTGGTCCACACGCTCGCCGCGAGGCCGTACCGTACGCCGTTGGCCCACTCGACGGCCTGATCTTCGTCGGTGAACCGCTGCACCGTGATGACCGGGCCGAAGATCTCGTCCTGCACCATCTCGTCGGCCTGCCGCAGGCCGGCGACGACGGTCGGGGCGAGGAAATACCCGCGCTCGCCGACGCGGTCACCCCCGACGACCACGTCGGCGTGCGCGGGCGTACGGCCCAGGAAGCCGGTGACGCGGGCCAGCTGGTTCTCGTTGTTGAGCGGGCCGTAGTAGGCGTCGGCATCGCTGGGCGGGCCCACCTTGGTGGCGCGGGCCTGCTCGGCCAGCGCGGCGGTGAAGTCGTCGGCGAGCCGCTCGCTCACGAGGACCCGGGTGGCGGCGGTGCAGTCCTGCCCCGCATTGAAGTACCCGGCCTCCGCGATGCCCGTCGCGGCGGCCTCGACGTCGGCGTCGTCGAAGACCACCACCGGGGCCTTGCCGCCCAGCTCGAGGTGCACCCGCTTGAGGTCCTGCGCCGCGGCCGCGGCCACCTCCTTGCCGGCCCGTACGCTGCCGGTGATCGACACCATGGTCGGAATCTCGTGGGTGACGAGCGCACGCCCGGTGTCGCGGTCGCCGGTGATCACGTTGAACACGCCGGGCGGCAGGAACTCCGCCGCGATCTCCGCCAGCAGCAGCGTGCTGACGGGGGTGGTGTCGGACGGCTTGAGGACGACGGTGTTGCCCGCCGCCAGCGCGGGGGCGAACTTCCAGACCGCCATCATCATCGGGTAGTTCCACGGCGTGACCTGGGCGCAAACGCCGATCGGCTCGCGCCGGATCGACGAGGTGTGATCCTCCATGTACTCGCCGGACGACCTGCCTTCGAGCATCCGCGCCGCCCCCGCGAAGAAGCGGATGTTGTCGACCATCGGCGGTACTTCTTCGTCGGCTGTCAGCTGCACCGGCTTGCCGGTGTTGCGGCACTCGGCCGCGACGATCTCCTCGCTGCCGGCTTCGACGGCATCGGCGAGCTTGAGCAGCGCCAGGCTGCGGTCCTTCGGGGTGGCGTCGCGCCACGCTGGAAAGGCTTCGGCCGCCGCGCGGCAGGCCGCGTCGACGTCCTCGGCGCCCGACAGCGGCGCCTCCGCGTACGCCTCACCGGTGCTCGGATCGATCACCTGGGAGACTTGGGCGTCCTTGGCGTCGACGGGCTCCCCGCCGACGAAGTTTCGCAGACGTTTCACCTTCGCTCACGACCTCCGCTTTGCACCACGCATAGCCGTAGTGGCGCCCCACCTCCGATGAGCAGGTCTGCTCTGGCCCCCGACCATGGCAGACGATAGCGTTTGAGACAAGGGATTCCGTCGTGAAGATGCGGAATTGCTACGGAATCGCTTGACAATGCCCCGTCAACTGGCACGATGGCGCAGCGAGGAGGCAGCTGAGCAGGAGGCGCCGATGACCGACCTCAACGCCCCACCGGTACGCCACCGATCCGCGGTGAAAGCCAAGAAACCCGCGGCCCGGCCGGCTGTTCCGGTCACCGTGAATCAGACTTCCGCGCCCAGGTCAGCGGGCCCCTCCGGCCCGCAGGGCACCATCCAGCTCGACGGCCTCTCCAAGCTGATCATCGAACAGTTGCAGCAGGACGGGCGCCGCTCGTACGCCGCGATCGGCAAGGCCGTCGGCCTGTCCGAGGCCGCCGTACGACAACGGGTTCAGAAGCTGCTCGACATGGGCGTCATGCAGATCGTGGCGGTCACCGACCCGTTGATGCTCGGCTTCCAGCGCCAGGTGATGATCGCGATCAAGTGCGAGGGCGACCTGGTGGCCGTTGCCGACCATCTCGCCGAAATGGAGGAGATCGACTACGTCGTCGTCACGGCCGGCTCGTTCGACATCCTCGTCGAGCTGGTGTGCGAGAGCGACGAACAGTTGCTCGAGCTGCTCGGCCGCATCCGGGCAGTACCGACGGTGACCAGCACAGAGAGCTTCGTCTACCTCAAACTCCGCAAGCAGACTTACTCCTGGGGAACACGATGACCCACGCGCCCTCCCTGCAAGAAGCCGCCAAGCGTCACCTCTGGCTGCATTTCACTCGGATGTCGAGTTACACCGACGCCGACGTGCCGGTGATCGCCCGAGGGGACGGGCCGTACGTTTACGACACGTCGGGAAAGCGTTATCTCGACGGACTGGCGGGGTTGTTCGTCTCGCAGGTCGGTCACGGCCGGTCGGAGCTGGCCGAGGCCGCGGCCAAGCAGGCGTCCGAGCTGGCGTACTTCCCGCTGTGGTCGTACGCGCACCCGAACGCGATCGAGCTGGCCGAGCGGCTGGCGTCGCTCGCCCCCGGCGACCTCAACCGGGTGTTCTTCACGACGAGTGGCTCGGAAGCCGTGGAGTCGGCGTGGAAGCTGGCGCGCAGCTACTTCCGGCAGCTAGGCCAGCCCGGCCGCTACAAGGTGATCAGCCGTAACATCGCCTACCACGGCACCTCCATGGGAGCGCTGTCGATCACCGGCCTCGCCGACATCAAGCACCCCTTCGAGCCGCTGGTGCCCGGGTCGGTCCGGGTGCCCAACACGAACTTCTACCGGGCCCCGCTGTTCGGGGACTCGCCGGAGGAGTTCGGCCGGTGGGCGGCCGACGAGATCGAGCGGGCCATCGACCGCGAGGGCCCCGAGTCGGTGGCAGCGGTCTATCTGGAGCCGGTCCAGAACGCCGGCGGCTGCTTCCCGCCGCCGCCCGGGTACTTCGCGCGGGTCCGCGAGATCTGCGACAAGTACGGCGTGCTGCTCGTCTCCGACGAGGTGATCTGCGCGTTCGGCCGGCTCGGGCACTACTTCGGCTCCCAGCGATACGGCTACCAACCCGACATCATCACCTTCGCCAAGGGCGTGACCTCTGGTTACTCCCCGCTCGGCGGCATGCTGGTCACCGACCGGCTGATCGAGCCGTTCCTGAGCGGAGGCACCACGTTCCTGCACGGCATCACATTCGGCGGCCACCCGGTCTCCGCCGCCGTGGCCCTCGCCAACCTCGACATCTTCGAGCGCGAGCAGCTGCTCGACAACGTCCGTACCAACGAGGCGGGTTTCCGGACCACCTTGGAGAAGCTGTACGACGTGCCGATCGTCGGCGACATCCGTGGCGACGGGTATTTCTACGGGATCGAGCTGGTCCGCGACAAGGCGGCCAGAGAGACGTTCACCGACGAGGAGTCGGAGCGACTGCTGCGCGGCTATCTGTCCCCGGCGCTGTTCGAGGCGGGCCTGATCTGCCGCGCCGACGACCGCGGCGACCCGGTCGTGCAGCTGTCCCCGCCGCTCATCTGCACCCAGGAGCACTTCGACGAGATCGAAGGCATCCTCCGTACGGTCCTGACCGAAGCGGCCCGCCGCATCTGATGCCCCTTGCCGGCGCGGGTAGGGTGCGGGATGGGTGAGCTTTCGGCGAGTGACCGGACGCGCCTGCGCCGGCTGCGCGAGCAGGGTCGTACGGACCGGAGCGTGCTGTACGACGTGCTGTCGGCCGGGTTCGTCTGCCACCTGGGCGTGATCGTCGGCGGGGCGCCGATGGTGGTCCCGACGGTGTACGGCTTCGACGCCACGACCCTCTACCTGCACGGCTCGGGGGCCAGCCGGAGCCTGACGGACGGCCTCACGTCGGACGTGTGCGTCACGATCACGCATGTGGAAGGCCTCGTCCTGGCCCGATCGGTCTTCGAGCACGCCGTGAACTACCGGAGCGCCATGATCTACGGCAGGCCACGCGCCTTGACGGGTGCGGAGAAGCTCGCCGGGCTGCGCGTGCTGACCGAGCACATCGCGCCGGGCCAGTGGGACTACGCCCGCCGCCCGGACGCCAAGGAACTGGCCGCCACCCGGCTGCTGGCCCTCTCCCTCGACGAGGCCTCGGTCAAGATGCGTACCGGCCCGCCGGACGACGGCGACGGCCCGGACGCCGCGCTCGGCCTCTGGGCCGGCGTGCTGCCGCTGACCGCCACCTGGGGCCCGCCCCAACCCGACCCCGCCCTCCCGCCGACCATCGCCCTTCCCCGGCACATCGCCGAGGCACCTCGGCGGTAACGCCTGCCGGACCGTCGCGTGGCCAAAGTCGGATCCACAATATTTGCGAAAACGGGTCAACCAATATCGCCGACGGCAGATACTTGGACCAGTAAAGGGGATGTCAGGTACGCCAGGTGAGCGTACGTTGATTTCCCGCACGAGAGGAGCCCGGTCATGAGTGTGACGGCTCACGAAATCCCACCTCGCGATCGCCGCATCGAGCGGATCGGATTCCGTACCACCGAGGACGAAAGCCTGCTGATCTGCAAGGCCGCCGACCTCCAGGGCTGGACCGTCACCCAGTACGTACTCTGCGCCGTACTCGACCGCGCCGAACGCGACCTCTACGAGCACGCGACCCGAACCGAGCGGAGCCACCCCAGACCCCTTGAGGGAGCAGCGGAACCCCTCCACGCTCTCGCCGCCATCTTCGGCCCCTAGCGCCGGCCCGCGGGGTTTGCTTGCGCCGCGGCAGGCTTGACCGACCAGGTCGTGTCGAACCCGGTCAGCGCCAGCCGGTCGACGTTGAGCCCAGTGCGCACCCCTGGTAATACCGGGCCGCCGTGATCTCCCGGGTGCCCATACCGTCACCCAGCAGGAAGATCACATTCTTGGGATGACGATGGCCCAACGCCTGCAAGACGACCGCCCGTGTCCCGAGCGGATGACCCGCTGTCCCGCGGCCGCCGCGCTGCCACCGACCGCGCCTGCCACCACCGCCGCCACGGCCATGGCTATAACGCATCGTGCCGCACCCGCACATGCGTTTCCGCAGAAGAATTCCCTTGGTTGGTTAGGAGCCAGGGGCGGGTTGGGGCAGGGCGGCGCGGAGGCGCTCGGCGTATTCGGCGGCCTCGGCGTCGGAGGCGTACTTCGTCCGCGGCCAGAAGAAGCCGCGAAGACCGTCCTTGCGGTTGCGCGGCACCACGTGTACATGAAGGTGCGGCACGCTCTGGCTGACCTTGTTGTTGATCGCGACGAACGACCCGGCCGCAGCCAAGGCGGTCTCCATCGCGGCGGCCACCTGCTGAACGCGGGCGAAGAACGGGCCGAGGAGGTCGGGCGGCAGATCGGGCAGCGTCTCGATGTGCTCGCGTGGCACGATCAACGTGTGCCCTTTGAACAGCGGACGGCTGTCCAAGAAGGCCAGCGCCGTCTCGTCGTCGAACACAATGTGCGCGGCCCGCTCGCCCGCCACGATCTCACAGAAAACGCAGTCGCCCATGACGGGCATTGTGCCGCTTCACGCCCGCCTTATGGCCGACCCGGTACGGTTCCGGATTCATGCGCCTGAATGACGTGGCGTTCCGCTATGCGCGCAGGGGCCCGTGGATTCTCCGCGACGTCACCCTCGAGCTGGAGCCGAGGCGGATCATCGAGTTCAGCGGCGCGAACGGGGCGGGCAAGTCGACGTTGTTGCGGATCGTCGCGGGGATCATGCGGCCGCGGCGCGGCGCGGTCGGCGGGCGTCCCGTTCGGGTCGGGTACGCGCCGGAACGCTTTCCCGCCGACCAGCCGTTCACGATCGCGGCGTACCTCGGCTTCATGGCCCGGATGCGGGGGCTCTCCGAAACGGCGATCCGGCCCTGGACGGAGCGGCTCGCGCTGACCCCGCTGCTCGACGTGCCGCTGCCCGAGCTGTCCAAGGGCAGTGCCCAGAAGGTCGGCCTGGTGCAGGCCCTTTTTCCCCGGCCCGAGCTGCTCGTGCTGGACGAACCGTTCGCCGGGCTCGATACGGAAACCCGCGCCGACCTGCCCGGACTTCTTTCCGAAGTGGCCGCGGACGGCACCACGGTCGTGGTCAGCGACCATCAGCGCTGCCTCGACGACCTGGACGAGGTGGACCGGTTCCGCGTCGCGGACAACACCGTCCGCCGATCCACCCGGGATGAGCAGGCGGCGGGTGACGGCGAGCCGGTCGTGCTCGAGGTCGTCGTCGCGGCGGACGAGGCCGATGCGGTGACCGCCAAGCTGCGCGCCGACGGTTATGACGTACGGAGGCCGCGGTGATCGCCCTGACCCGGTTTCACCTGTACGGGTATGTCCGGTCGCAGCGCGCGCTGTACCCGCTGGTCGTGGCGGCGTTGTTCGTCGTCCTCATGCTGGTGCAGTCGCCCGGCCCGGCACACGGCGCCGAGCTGACTGTCGGGACGTACGGCGACATCGCTGCCTTTATGGTGCCGATCTGGGCGTGGACGGCGCGAGCGCTGCTGGACACCGAACCAGACGTCCAAGGTCACCTGTCGGCGCTCGCCGTGGGGCGCCGATCCACGCCGGCCACAGCGGGTCTGGTCGCGGCGTACGGCGCCAACGTCGTCCTCGGCCTCGTCATGCTGGCCGTACCGGTCCTGCAGGGCATCGGCTTCCACGTCGGCGGGTCCGCCATGCTCGCGGGCGTCGCGCTCCAGCCGCTGGCCGCCGTGCCGGCGACCCTCCTCGGCGCGTTGACCAGCCGGGCCGTCATCGCGTCCCCGGCTCTTTCGATCCTGGCGCTCTTGGGCGGCTGCGTACTGATCCTGCTGCTGAGCATGGGTCCGCTGGCCTGGCTGTCGCTCCCGATGATCGAGTGGCTGCGCGCGGCCCATCACGGCGAGGCCGCCTTCACCGGGGCCTTCCCCGGCGTGGCCCTGCACATCGCGCTCTGGTCCGTCGCGGCGACGGCCGTGTACGTCTGGATCCGCCGCCGCTAGCGGCAGTTCACGATGCGCGGGCTTGACACGCGACAGCGGAGGGAGCGCATGGGCATCCGCGTTGGCGGCATCGTCATCGACGCCACCGGCCTCCACCTGCTCGCCCGGTTCTGGAGTCGTGTCCTGATGCACGAGGCCGTCGCAGCTCCAGGCAAGGTCTTGGGCCCGGCCCGCATCGGCAGGGCCCCAGTGGTCAGGGCGTCGCCTGCAGGATCAGCCAGGACCGATCGAGTGCGCCGGCCCGTACGTCGGCGGCGCGGGCCGAGAAATAGACGAAGCCGGTCTCACCCCAGTACCAACCGAGCCGTTCGTCGGAGTCGAGCTGGAGCAGCAGCCGCCAGTCGTGCTCCCCGGAGCCCGTGTTCGCCGGGTCATGGACCACGTTGCCCACTCGGTCGCCCGTCCCCTCGGCATTCGTCCCATTAGATGCCCCGAGGACCGGCGGGCCGGTCTGCGCCGACGTGGCAAGGTCTCCGGAGTCAAGTGGCAGGCCCGCCGCGGCCAGGGCACAGTCGCGCCACAGCGTACGCTGCACGACCATAGGCCAGCCGCCGGCCTGATGGCGGGGCTCGCCGCCCCATGCGAAGCTCGCCCACGACTCGTACAGCTGCGGGTACACCTCGGCGAAGCCGTTCGCGTCCGCGGCGATCGGCCACAGCGCGGGCTCGTGCGGGCTCGGCAGCGACACGAAGGGCGCGGCACCCAGCCGTACCTCCGGGCGGGTGGCCTCACCCGCCGGGACGTCGGCGTCCGGCAGCACCCGCCAGCCGTCGGTCTCGCCCGGGTCGTCGCCCCAGGGCCGCGGCATCTCCGTCACGTAGTAGAACGCGGCCGCCCCCGTGCCGGGCAACTCGGGCAACCACAGCACGCTCGCCAGCTCTCCGAAGTCGATGACCCCGAGGAAATCGAGCCGCCGGGCACCCCATGTCGGCCATGACGCGCCCGCGGGCAGCACCGGCGGGCCGCCCAGCCGGGACCGCTCGGCGCGATGACGAGCCGAGAGCCGCAGCGCGGGCCTGGCCAACGCCATGATGCCGTCGGTGACCCGGGACGCGAAGAACCCACCGAACATCGCACACAACTGATCACACTGAGTGGCGAACCAGTCCATGACGCGTAAGCGTGCCCCACGCCGGCGCCCCCCGCCAAGGACTCCCAAAATCTGTGGAAAACTCAGCCTTTCTTGAGGCCGTCGAGAGCGGAGGCGAGCTGTTCGAGGAAGCGGTCGACCTCGCGCTCCTCGTACCCGGAGCCGAACCGGACCGTACGGAACTTGCTGTCTCTGACGTCGCGGGCGCTGACCGGCGGAGCGTCGCCTCGCAGCCCGGCGACCACCCGGGTGAGGAAGTCGTCCACGTCGCGTTCGTCATAGCCCGTACGGGTCCGTACGACGCCGAACTGGGCGCTGGAGATCCAGCCGACCAGCCAGTCCGCCCCGACCGGCGAGAAGCGGGACGGAGCGCGGCTGCGGGCGTGCCGGGCGCTGTACACCGCGCCGCCGCGCTCGTGCGCCTCGAGTTCGCGGATGCGCTCGCTGAGCAGCCCGTCGACAATGCGGCGGTCATACCCGCGTATTCCGACCTTGAAGCGGAGCTCGCGCGCCTCCTCGGCGGTGATCGGCGGGGCCTTGACCTCGCCCGAGATCGGCCGGGCCTTGACCTCGCCCGAGATCGGCGGGGGGTTGACCTCGCCGGCGCCGAGCGTGCCCGCGATCCGGACGAGGGCGGCGTCGACCGCGGGACGGCGATATCCGCGCAGTCGTCGGGGGATGCGCGCCATGGGGCTCCTGCTCTTCAGTTCTGGGTCGCGGCGGCCAGCTGGCCACAGGCGCCGTCGATCTCTCGTCCCCGGGTGTCGCGCACCGTGACCGACACGCCGTGCGCCTCCAGCCGGCGGACGAACTCGCGCTCGTCCTCCGGACGGGACGCCGTCCACTTCGACCCGGGCGTTGGGTTCAACGGGATCAGGTTGACGTGTACGAGGTGGCCTTTCAAGAGCCGGCCAAGGAGGTCCGCCCGCCAGGCCTGGTCGTTGATGTCCTTGATCAGCGCGTACTCGATGGAGACCCGCCGGGTCGTGGTGCGGGCATACGCCCACGCCGCGTCGAGCACCTCGCGTACCTTCCAGCGGGTGTTGACCGGCACCAGCTCGTCGCGGAGCGCGTCGTCGGGCGCGTGCAGCGATACCGCCAGGCGTACCTGCAGGCCCTCGGCCGCGAGCTTCTCGATGGCGGGGACGAGGCCGACGGTCGACACGGTGACGGAGCGCTGCGAGATGCCGAGGCCCGCCGGGCCGGGCTCGACGATGCGCCGGACGGCCCCGATCACGGCCTTGTAGTTGGCCATGGGCTCCCCCATGCCCATGAAGACGATGTTGCTCACCCGGGCCTGTGCGCCGCCCGGCTCCCCGGGGAGCGTGCCGCGGACGAGGGCGCGGGCCCCGGCCACCACCTGCTCGACGATCTCCGCGGTGGACAGGTTGCGCGTCAGGCCTGCCTGGCCCGTCGCGCAGAACGGGCAGTTCATGCCGCAGCCGGCCTGGGAGGACACGCACATCGTCACCCGGTCCGGGTACCTCATGAGCACCGACTCGATGAGCGTGCCGTCGAACGCCTTCCACAGCGTCTTGCGGGTCATGCCGTTGTCGCAGCTCAGCTCCCGTACGGGGGTGAGCAGCGGAGGCAACAGCTCGGCGGCCAGCCGGTCGCGTACGGCCGCGGGAAGGTCGGTCATCGCGGCCGGGTCGTCCTCGAGCCGCGTGAAGTAGTGCCGCGACAGCTGGTCGGCGCGGAACGGCTTCTCGCCGAGGGCGGCGACCGCCTCGCGGCGCTCGGCCGGGGTGAGATCGGCCAGGTGCCGGGGCGGCTTCGCGCGGCGCGGCGCGGCGAATGTGAGCTGAGCAGGCATGGTCCTTCAAGTGTGGCAAACCCGGGGCACAGCTCGCGCCGCCGAACCGGGTTCAGGTGGGCGGAACGAAGATCTGCAGGGCCAGCCAGACGACCGGGGCGGTCGCCAGCAGGGAGTCGAGGCGGTCCAGGACGCCGCCGTGCTCCGGCAGCAGCCGGCCCATGTCCTTGATGCCGAGGTCCCGCTTGATCATCGACTCGATCAGGTCGCCGAGGGTGGCGCTGCAGACCACCGCGGCGCCGACCACGACGCCCTGCCAGATATGGCCGTCCAGCAGGAGGGGCAGCAGCAGGGCGCCGATCCCCATGCAGGTGATGGCCGACCCGGCGAGGCCTTCCCAGGTCTTCTTGGGGCTGATGCTCGGGGCCAGCTTGTGCCGGCCGAGGAAGGCGCCGACGAAGAAGCCGCCGATGTCGCTGGCCACAGTGATCGCGATGAAGGTGATGATGCGGTCGGGCCCGTCGTCGGAGGCCAGCATCAGCGCGGCGAACCCGCCGAGGAACGGGATGTACACGGCCGTGAAGATGCCCGCCGTCGTATCCCGGAGGTAGTCGCGCGCGCCGCCGGGCATCCGCCATACCAGGATGAGCAGTACGGTCGGCCCGGAGGCCGCCATGAGGCCGACCGGCCCGGCGGTGTACGACAGGACGAGCATCGCCAGCCCGCCCAGCAGGACGGGGAGGAGCGCGACCCGGATGCCGCGGGTGGCCATCGCCACGCTGAGCTCCCGTGCGGCGATGCCCAGGAAGATCGCCATGATCGCGATGAAGACCCACTGGACGAGATAGACGCTCAGCAACACCATGGCGCCGAGAGCCACCCCCACGCCGATGGCGATGGGGAGGTTACGGCCGGGGCCGCGCCTCGCCTTCTTCGGCTTGGCCGGCGGCTCGGAAGTGAGGTCCGCTGACTGCTCGGAACGGGGCCCCGCGGGACGCTCGCCATCCGGGCGGGGCGGGAGAGGGCGCGCCACGGGGCGGTCGACCACGGCGGGGTCGGCTACCGGGGGCTCGCCCGCCTCACCCAGAGGATCAGGCGTGCCCCGCCCCGGGGGCTGCTCAAGTTCCATCAAACCTCGAGCAGTTCGGTCCTTTTGTGCTCGAGCAGCTCGTCGATCTTGGCGACGTACTTGTGCGTCACGTCGTCGAGCTCCTTCTCCGCACGCCGGACCTCATCCTCACCCGCGTCGCCGCCCTTGGCCAGCTTGTCGAGGGCGTCCTTGGCGTGCCGCCGGATGTTGCGGATCGCGACCCGGCTGTCCTCGGCCTTGGCGCCCGCGACCTTGATGTACTCCTTGCGGCGCTCCTCCGACAGCTCGGGGAAGATCACGCGGATGACGTTGCCGTCGTTGCCCGGGTTCACGCCGAGATCGCTGTCGCGGATGGCCTTCTCGACCGCCGACATCGACGACTTGTCGAAGACCTGCACGATCACCATGCGCGGCTCGGGCAGCGTGAACGAGGCCAGCTGGTTGATCGGCGTCGGCGTGCCGTAATACTCCGCGGTGATCTTGTTGAACATGGCGGGGGTAACCCGGCCGGTGCGGATACCGGCGAAGTCGTCCTTGGCGACCGCGACCGCCTTTTCCATTTTCTCCTCTGCCTCGAGGAGGATCTCGTCGATCACTTCGGCTCCTGTCGCGTTGATTCCGGCCCCTGTCCGAGGCCCGCCCCCAAGCTCATTGTGCCGCTACCCTGTCAAGTTCAGTCACTCCGGCTAGTCAACTACTCGGTTCAGCCATCCGCCGGGCTGACCAGTGTGCCGATCTTCTCACCTCGTACGGCTCGGATGATGTTGCCCTGCCCCATCAGATCGAAGACGACGATGGGCAGTCCGTTGTCCATGCACAGGCTAATGGCCGTCGCGTCCATGACCTTGAGGCCGCGGCTGAGCACTTCGACGTAGTCGAGGCGGTCGAATCGTACGGCATCCGGATTCCGCCGCGGGTCCGCGTCGTACACGCCATCCACCTGGGTGCCCTTCAGCACCGCGTCCGCCCCGATCTCGAGCGCGCGCTGGGCGGCGCAAGTGTCGGTGGAGAAGAACGGCTGGCCGAGGCCCGCGCCGAAGATCACCACGCGCCCCTTCTCGAGGTGGCGGATCGCGCGGCGCGGGATGTACGGCTCCGCGACCTGGCCCATCGTGATCGCGGTCTGCACCCGGGTGTCGAGCCCGAGCTTTTCGCAGAAGTCCTGCAGGGCCAGGCAGTTGATGACGGTGCCGAGCATGCCCATGTAGTCGCCGCGGGCCCGGTCGATGCCGCGTTCGGACAGCTTGGCGCCCCGGAACATGTTGCCGCCGCCGACGACCACGGCGACCTGAACGCCCTCGCTGACCGCCTCGGAGATCGCCTTGGCGATGTGCTGCACGACTCCCGGGTCGATGCCGAGCTGCTCGCCACCCGCGAACGCCTCGCCCGACAGCTTGAGTACGACCCGTTTCCAGCCGTGCGAGGCTCGGGACGACGTCCAGCCGTGCGAGGCCGGGGACGACGAAGCCGCCGTCGTGTCGGTCGGTGGTGTGTCCTGCACGGCGGCGGCCTCCTCGATGTTTGCTGCTGAACTTCCCGTGGTCGTACGTCTAAACGGACAACTAGGCCTGGCCCACCTTGAACCGGGCGAACCGCTGCACGGTTACGCCCGCCCCCTGGAGGACCTTGGCGATCGTCTTCTTGGGATCCTTGACGAACGGCTGCTCGACCAGCACGAAGTCCTTGAAGTACGCGTTGACGCGGCCCTCGACGATCTTCGGGATAGCCTTCTCCGGCTTGCCCTCGTCGCGGGTGATCTGCTCGGCGAGCGAGCGCTCCTTCTCGAGCACGTCGGCCGGTACGTCGTCTCGGGTGAGGTACTTCGGCGCCATCGCCGCGATCTGCTGCGCGATGTCCTTGCCGATCTCGGCGTTCTCGGCGTCGAGCTCGACGAGTACGCCGGTGGTCGGCGGCAGCTGCGGGTCGGACTTGTGCAGGTAGCTGGTCACGTACGCGCCCGTGAAGTGGGCGAAGCGGCGCAGCTCGAGCTTCTCGCCGATCTTGGCGCTGTTCTCCTCGACCAGCGCCTGTACGGTCTTGCCCGGCTCGATCTCGGCGCCGAGCAGGGCCGATACGTCGGTCGCGCCGCTTTGGCCGGCGAACTCGGCGATCTTGTTGGCCAGCTCGATGAACTGCTCGTTCTTGGCGACGAAGTCGGTCTCGCAGTTGAGCTCGAGCAGTACGCCATCGGTGGTACCGGTGAAACGCGTGACGACCAGGCCGTTGCCGGCGGTCCGCTCGGCGCGCTTGCCGACGTCCTTCGCGCCCTTGAGCCGCAGCAGCTCGACGGCCTTGTCCAAGTCGCCCTCGGCTTCGGTGAGGGCGTTCTTACAGGCCATCATCCCGGCGCCGGTCAGCTCGCGGAGTCGCTTCACGTCCGCGGCGGTGAAGTTCGCCATTTTCTGTGTCTCTATCTCTCTCGTCTTCTTCTATGTCGCTGCGGTTTCTCTTGGTCGCCGTCGGCCTGCGTCGGCACCTGCGTCGGCCTGCCTCGTCCGCGTTGCTTCTCGCGGGCGGGCGGGTCAGCTCTCGTCGGCCGGGGTCGCCTCGCCCGTGGCCGCCGGCTCTGCGGTCGTCTGCTCGGTAGCCTCAGCCGGAGCGTCAGCCGGGGCCTCCGGTGGAGCCTCCGCCACGGCCTCAGCCGGGGCCTCCGCCTCGGCCGGAACCTCCGCTGCGGCCTCGGCCTGCCCGGTCTGCTCGGCCTGCCCGGTCTGCTCGGTCTGCCCGGCCTGCTCGGCCTGCCCGGCCTGCCCGGCCTGCTCGGGCTGCGCGGCCTGCTCGGTGGCCGCCGGCGCCTCGGGCGTGGCCGCTTCGGCCTTGGCGGCCTCGTTCTTGTCGCGTTCGAGCAGCTCGCGCTCCCACTCGGCGAGCGGCTCCTCGGCGCCGGCCGCGGCGGGCTTTTCGTCGCCCGAGGTGGCGGCGCCAGCGCGAGCGATCAGGCCGTCGGCGACGGCGTCGGCCACGACGCGGGTCAGCACGCTGACGCTGCGGATGGCGTCGTCGTTACCCGGGATCGGGTAGTCGACCTCGTCCGGGTCGCAGTTGGTGTCGAGGATCGCCACGACCGGGATGCCCAGCTTGCGGGCCTCGTTGACGGCGATGTGCTCCTTCTTGGTGTCCACGATCCAGACCGCGCTTGGCACCTTGGCCATGTCGCGGATGCCGCCGAGGGTGCGTTCGAGCTTGTCCTTCTCCCGCTTGCGCATCAGCAGCTCCTTCTTGGTCATTCCGGAGCCGGCGACGTCGTCGTAATTGAGCTCTTCGAGTTCCTTCAGACGCGTCAGGCGCTTGTGCACGGTGGAGAAGTTGGTGAGCATGCCGCCCAGCCAGCGCTGGTTGACGTACGGCATGCCGACGCGGCGAGCCTGCTCGGCGATGGCCTCCTGGCCCTGCTTCTTCGTGCCCACGAACAGGATCGAGCCGCCGTGCGCGACGGTCTCCTTGATGAACTCGTAGGCGCGATCGATGTGGGACAGCGACTGCTGAAGGTCGATGATGTAAATGCCATTGCGCTCGGTGAGGATGAACCGCTTCATCTTCGGGTTCCATCGGCGCGTCTGGTGGCCGAAGTGAACACCGCTCTCGAGCAGCTGCCGCATGGTGACTACGGGTGCCATGGCCCGTGTTTCTCCTGTCTGGCCCGCTAGGGGCCACGTCTCGGTTGTTGTCTACGCCTGGACACACCCCGCCGTGGCCATCGCCACGGACCGAGGGGGATGCCCTGCCGACCCTGTTGTGCTGGCCGGGTTGGCAGCCGGCAGGCGCGTGAATTCGGTCTCAGCGACCGTCCCATCAGTCTATGGGAAGATCCCCCTCACCGTGGAATCCAGCCACCGACTGTGGTTATCCACAGATCAAGGCGGGTCTGGCCGGTGGCCGGTGAGGGCGGCAGGCTCGCGGCATGCTCATGTTGACCTGCGGTCTGCTGGCCCTCGTCCTGCGCCTTCCCGGCCAACCCGCCCCGGCCGACGTCCCGCCCGGCCCAGGTGACTGGCGGTGGCCGTTAACCCCTGCGCCGCGGGTGCTGCGCGACTACGATCCGCCGCCGCGTCCGTGGCTGAGCGGGCATCGCGGCGTCGACCTGGCGGCACGTCCCGGCCAGCCGGTGTACGCCGCCGGGGCCGGGCGGGTCGGATACGCGGGCCGGTTCGCCGGTCGAGGTGTCGTCACGGTGCTGCACGGCGCCTACCGCACCACGTATCTGCCGGTACGACCTTCGGTGCGGCCCGGGCAGAGCGTCGCGGCCGGCGCCCGGCTGGGCGTCGTCGAGGACGTGCGAGGCCATTGCGGCCAGGTCCTGTGCCTGCATTGGGGCCTGCGACGAGGCCTGGCTTACCTCGACCCGCTGTGGCTGCTGGGCCGCGGCCCCATCCGGCTGCTGCCGGTCTGGGAGTCACCCGGCTCGTACGGCCTCGGCAACGCGGCCCGTGCCGCGCCGCCCGCCGGTGCGCCGCCGGTCAATTCACCGCCCGCCGGCTCCCCGTCTGCCAGTGCGCCGCCGGACTCCCACGTACGCAGCGTCCCTGGCGAGCGGCGTCCGTCGCCCGCGCTGGTCTCGGCGACGACGGCCGGCGGCGGCGCGGTGGCCGGGGCGGTCCTCGCGTTCGGCGTCTCCCTGGTCTGGCGACGCCTGCCCACCCGGCGCCGGCTGCCACCCGGCGTCATCGACTTCACCCAGGAACGTCGCCGCCGCCATCATCCGTCTTCTGGCTGACCTGGTCCGACTTCCCGAGGTGGTGCGGATCCCGTCGGGTCCCCAACGGTGACTACGCGCGGGGGTGTGCCTGGCGGTAGGCCTGCTTGAGCCGTTCGGCCGACACGTGGGTATAGAGCTGGGTGGTCTGCAGCGAGGCGTGCCCCAGCATCTCCTGGACGCTGCGGAGATCGGCCCCGCCTTCGAGCAGATGTGTCGCGGTGCTGTGCCGTACGCCGTGGGGACCGATGTCCGGCACGTTCTCGGCCGCGGCGACCCGGGCGTGCACGATCCGACGGGCGGTGGTCGGGTGCAGGCGGCCGCCCCTGGCGCCGAGGAACAGCGCGTGACCGCTGCGCTCGGTCGCCAGTGCCGGCCTGCCCTGCCACAGCCAGTCCTCGACGGCGCGTACGGCCGGCTCGCCCACAGGTACGACCCGCTCCTTGGAGCCCTTGCCGAACACCCGCACCGTCCTGCGCTCCCGGTCGACGTCGTCGATGTCGAGGCCGCACAGCTCGCTGACTCTGATGCCCGTGGCGTACAGCAGCTCGAACACGGCCTGGTCGCGCAGCGTCGCGCGCTCTTCGCCCGCCGGACGACGATCCGGGCCGGGCCGGCCCATCCCGTCGAGGACCGCGACGGCCTCGTCCTGGCGCAGCACCTTGGGCAGGGTTCGTTCCTGCTTCGGGGTACCGAGCAGCGGGCCCGGATCGCGATCGAGCAGGCCGCTCCGCTGGGCGTACCTCGTGAACGTACGTACCGCTGCGGTTCGCCGGGCCAGGGTGGTCCGCGCCAGACCGCGGGCGTGCTGTCCGGACAGCCACTCTCGGATCAAGTGCACATCGAGGTCCGCAACGGCCGGCGCTCCGGTCGCGGCGGCGTACCGGAAAAGATCCGCGATGTCGCCGAGGTAGGCGCGGAGTGTGTGCGCGGACAGCCCGCGCTCGGCCCGCAGATGCCGCTCGTACGCCCGCAACGCCTCGGCGAATGCGTCCGGCAACGGGCTCTCAGCGACCATGTCCCTAACGTGCCCGCCCACCGGTCACCTCGCAAGCACCCCCACGGGGGGCCTTGGGCTTTTTGGGGTTATCCACAGAATCGGGTTCGCCTTCCGGAGGGCGCGGCCGCACGGCACGGTCGTGGCATGGAGGTGAGCAGGGTGAACACACGGCGCAACCATCGGGGAAGTCTCGGCCGGAAGGGCGAAGCGGCGGCGGCCCGCTACCTCCGCGGTCTGGGGTGGCAGATCGTGGAGCGCAATTGGCGGTGCCGCGACGGTGAGCTGGACATCGTGGCCTACGACGGCAGCAGGCATGTGGTCTGCGAGGTGAAGACGCGCACCAACATCGACTACGGCACGCCGCTCGAGGCGATCACGTCGGCCAAGGCCGCGCGATTAAGAAGGCTCGCCAGGCGCTGGGCCGATGAGCACGGAGTCCGCGCCGGCCAGATCCGCATCGACGTCATCGGCCTGGTCTGTGACGGGCCCAACGGGTTCTCGGTCGATCACTGCAGGGAGGTGTGCTGAGATGGCGCTCGCCAGAACCAGATCGGTGGCGCTGGTGGGCGTTGACGGGTTCGTGGTCGATGTCGAGGCGGCGATCACCAGCGGCGTGCCCGGGCTGCACCTGGTCGGGCTCCCCGACACGGCCCTCAGCGAGGCCCGCGACCGCGTGCGCGCCGCCATCCTCAACAGCGGCGAGTCGTGGCCCAACCGGCATGTCACCGTCTCGCTCTTCCCTGCCAGCCTGCCAAAGAAGGGCTCCAGCTTTGATGTGGCCATCGCGATAGCCGTGCTGGCCGCCGCCGAGGCGGTTTCGCCGGCGGCCTGCGCCGGTCTCGTGATGATCGGTGAGCTCGGGCTCGACGGCCGGGTGCGGGCGGTGCCGGGCGTGCTGCCTGCCGTGCTGTCGGCCATGCATGCGGGCTGTCATACCGTCGTGGTGCCCCGGGCCAACGCGAGCGAGGCCGATCTCGTGCCCGACGTCAGGGTGATCCCGGTGAGCTCGCTGCGGGCGTTGATGTGCTACCTGCGCGACGAGCCGCCGCCGCTGCACAACGATGACGACGCCGGGGTCGCCGCGGGGCCGTATCCGGACGGCCTCACCATACGAGGCCGAGCCCACCAGAGCGATCTCGACCTCGCCGACGTACGCGGCCAGGCCGACGCCCGGCACGCCCTCGAGGTCAGCGCGGCGGGCGGTCATCACCTGTGCTTTTCCGGTCCGCCGGGCTGTGGCAAGACCATGCTCGCCGAGCGGCTGCCCACCCTGCTGCCACCGTTGGAGCGGGCCGCGGCGCTGGAGGTGACCGCGATCCATTCGGTGGCGGGCACCTTGCCACCCGGTCGTCCGCTGATCACCGACGCGCCGTTCTATGCCCCGCACCACACGGCGACCAGGTCGGCAATGGTCGGCGGCGGCACCGGCCGCGGCATCCAGCCGGGCGCCGCGTCGCTGGCGCATCACGGCGTCCTCTTTCTCGACGAGGCCCCGGAGTTCCAGGGCGGCGTGCTGGACGCGCTCCGGCAGCCACTCGAAACCGGCGAGGTGATGATCTCCCGGTCGGGGGCGAGCACACGGTTCCCGGCCAGGTTCACGCTGGTCCTGGCCGCGAACCCCTGCCCGTGCGCGGCGGCGAAGGACATCGACTGCCGATGCCCGCCCTCGATACGGCATCGCTACCTCGCCCGGATCTCCGGCCCGTTACTCGATCGCGTCGACCTCAAGCTCGAGTTGCAGCCGGCGAGCCCGGCCGAGCTTCGCTACGACCTGGAGTTCGCCGAGTCGAGCCAGACGGTCGCCGAGCGGGTGCTGCTGGCCAGAGAACGTACGGCCAAGCGACTGGCCGCGACCCCATGGCTGACCAACGCCGAGATCCCGGGTCCGGAGCTGCGACGGAGGTTCACGCCACCCGCCGATTCGATGAGCCCGGTCGACAGCGCGCTGCGCGATGGCCGGTTGAGCGCCCGTGGCCTGGACCGGGTGCTCCGGGTCGCCTGGACATGTGCCGACCTCGCCGGCCGCGAGTCGCCATCCGTCGACGACGTCGGGCTGGCGCTCGATCTTTGGACGGGAAAGAAGGCATGACCGCGCCGGACGGAGAAGGCATGGACGTGCCGGACGGAGAAGACAGGACAGCTATGGGCAGAGGCACCGCCGCGCCCGGCCGAGAACACACCGCCGCGCCCGGCCGAGAAGACACGACCGCGCCGGACGACGAGCGACTCGCCCGCGCGACGTTGTGTGCCATCGCCGAGCCCGGCGACGCCTTGATGGGCGCGGTCATCGCCCGTCTCGGCCCGCGCGAAGCCGTCGAAGTAGCCCGTTCAGGACTGCCGCCCGACGACGTGGTGACGGGAGAGCGAGCCAGGAAACGGCTGGCCGAGCGCGTGGCGAGCTGGCGGATTCGCCTCCGGGCGGCCGATCCGGTGGCCGACCTGACCGTCTGCGACAAGCTCGGCGGCCGCCTGGTCTGTCCGGGCGACGCAGAGTGGCCCACCCAGCTGGACGATCTGGGCGGCACACGACCCTACGCACTGTGGCTGCGCGGCCCCGGCGATCTGCGGTACGGCTGTCTGCGCTCGGTCGCCATCGTCGGCGCGCGGGCCGCCTCGTCCTATGGCACACGGGTCGCCGCGGACCTGGCCGCGGAGTTGTCAGAGCGCAACTGGGCGGTGGTCAGCGGCGGTGCCATGGGCATCGACGCCGCCGCCCACAAGGGCGCCCTCGCCACCGACGGAGACACGGTCGCCGTTTTCGCCAACGGTGTCGACACCCCCTATCCGGCCTGCAACGACGGCATCTTCGCCGAGATGGTCCGAAGAGGGCTGCTGGTCAGCGAGTCGCCGCCGGGCACCCACCCCACCCGGCTCCGCTTCCTCGTCCGCAACCGGGTGATCGCCGCGCTCACTCGCGGCACGGTCGTGATCGAGGCCGCCGCGCGCAGCGGAGCGCTCAGCACCGCCACGCACGCGCGGAAGCTCAACCGCGCCGTCATGGCGGTACCGGGGCCGGTGACGTCCCGGACCTCGGTGGGCTGTCACAAGCTGATCAGAGACACCCCGCCGGCGCGATGCGTGACCAATGCGGCCGAGGTCCTCGAAGAGGTCGGCCTTATCGGCACCGACCTGGCGCCCGAGCCCCGTGGCCCGGTTCTCCCCCGCGACGGTCTGGAGCCGACGACCCGCCTGATCCTCGAGGTCATCCCCGCCCGCGGCGGCGCCGGGCCCGCCCAGATCGCGGTCAAAGCCGGGGTCAGCCTCTCCACCGCCCGCGCCCGGCTCGGCATCCTCGCTGCGGCCGGCTTCATCGAACGCTGCGACCAAGGCTGGCGCCTCCCCCGCACCAGAAGGAAACCCGCCCCCGGCTGACCGTGCCCGACCACCCGCCGGCCCTGCTCGCGGGCCTTAGGACTGGGGCAGCTCGAAGTCGCTCTTGGCCAGTTCTTCGACGTTGACGTCCTTGAAGGTGACGACCCTGACGTTCTTGACGAAGCGCGCCGGGCGGTACATGTCCCACACCCAGGCGTCCTGCATGGTCACCTCGAAGAAGACCTCGCCGTTCTCGGCGCTGCGCACCTGCAGGTCGACGGAATTGGTCAAGTAGAACCGCCGCTCCGTCTCGACCACATAGGTGAAGAGCCCCACCACGTCGCGATACTCGCGGTAGAGCTGCAACTCCATCTCGGTCTCGTACTTTTCGAGGTCCTCAGCGCTCATGCTCGTGGTCCTCCCCGCTCACCGCGTCATGCAATGCCGACCTGCTCTGCAGCGCCTTCCAGGTCCGCGTCGATCTGCGCGAACGCGTCGTCTCCATTCTCTCGCATCTCCTCCTCGATCGTCTCGATCGGCACCTCGGCAATCCCCCCAGCCGCCGTGCCCAATCTGGCCACGTTCACGAACGAGAACCGGTGCTCCGGACATGGTCCGTGGACGGTCAGCGCCGTGGAGTGCTCACGTGTCACGTACCCCTTGTGCACGTCAAATCCGTACGTGGGATAACGGTCATGCAACTCCACCATGATCCGGTCCCTCGTCACCTTGGCGACGACGGAGGCCGCCGCGACACAGGCGGCCACCCGATCGCCCTTGGGGACGGCCAGGCTCGGCACGTCGAGTCCGGGCACCCGGAATCCGTCGCTCAACACGAACGACGGGCGCCGGTCCAGATTCGCGATGGCCCGGCGCATTCCGGCGATGTTGCAGCGGTGCAGGCCGATCCGGTCGACGTCCGTGCAGGTGATGACGACGCAACTCCAGGCCACGGCGCGATCCACTACCTCAGCGTAAATCTCCTCCCGCCGCCGCGCGGTGAGCAGTTTTGAGTCGGCCAGGCCCTCGATCCGGCCTCGCTTCCCACTCGGCAAGATCACCGCGCCCACGGCGAGCGGACCGGCGCAGGCCCCGCGACCCGCCTCGTCAACGCCGGCGATCGAGGAGAATCCGCCGTGTTCGAGCGCCCGCTCCAGGCCGTACAGGCCGCTGTCGCGCCGCGGCGTGAATCGAAGGGGCCGTCGCGTCCCGGGCACGCCGATCACGGAACTCACACTCAGCAGCGTAGTAGGCGCACAGCCGAAGGCACCCCGCAACCGCACAGGAGTGAGCGGGACCGCCAAACCACCCTCAATATGGGGGTCAGGAGGGCCGGGCGCGCCGGCGGCGCAGGAGCCACGTGATGGGGATCGCGCCCGCGAAGCCGAGGGCGAGCGGGGTTTCCGGGAGTAGGGCCGCCAGCGCCGGTTGCTGGAAGGTCTCGGGGATGGGCAGCGTCTTGATCCGGGACAGCGGCCAGACCACGACGAACGCCCGCCCGATCACGCGGTCTTCGGGGATCGTCCCCTGCCCCGGGTCGCCGAGGTGGCCGCGCGAGTCGTACGAAACGTCGCGATGGTCGCCCATCACCCAGAGCCGACCTGGCGGAACCGTGATGTTGAACTGCTGGGTGGACGGCTTGTTACCCGGATACAGGTACGAGCTCTCCGCGATCGGGTGGCCGTTGACGGTGATGTGACCGGATGCGTCACAGCACTTCACGTGGTCGCCGGGCACGCCGATGACGCGCTTGATGTAGTCCTTCTCGCCGGGCACCAGGCCGAACGCGCCGCCGACGGCGTGCAACGCCTTCGAAATGGGGTTCGTCGGCTCGGAGTAGGTGACCTCCGGGTCCCACGAGTCGAGGCCGTTGAAGACGACGACGTCACCGCGCGCGATGTCGCGCGTGTGATAGACGATCTTGTTGACCAGGACCCGGTCGCCGATCTTGAGGGTGTCCTCCATGGAGGCCGACGGGATGTAGAAGGCCTGGACCGCGAACGCCTTGATGACCAGAGCGAGCACGAGCGCGATGCCGACCAGCACCGGCAGCTCCCGCCAGAACGAGCCGCCGCCCTTCTTGCCGGAGCCGGAGCCGGACTTCTCGTCCGTGCCCGTCTTCGAGGAGTCGCCGGAATCGTCGGCGGTGGCGGTCTCGGCATCGTCGGACGGCCCGTCTGACGTCGTCACGAGCTTCTCATCCGGCACCGCGCCGTCGGCATCGGAACGCACGTCTCTCCGATCGTCCTGGGGTACGTCGCGGGGCGCATATTGCTCGGTTGCCGGCTCCCGTACGTCCTGCTCGTTGTCGTCAGCCATCAATGTGAGCCTATAGGTGCCCGCCGGTCACGGCTTCGCGTCAACACGTGTCGGCCTGGATCAGCTTACAATCCGCTATCGGTCGAGTACGCATCGTCATAGAGTTCGGCGCGCCCGGCCGCGCACGCCCGCCGGAGCGCCTCGGGTTAGCCGACGCAAACCCAGGCGCCGACCTGCGGAAATCTTGCCGCGATGGAGTCTGAGCACGCGTCGCGCGTACGCCCGGCAGGCCGAAAGAGTTGCCGATCTCTCCGACCGACACCGGCCTGCATGCGCTCCCGGGCGTCATCGCGTGGCGGTCAGGACTCGCGCTTCTCCTTGATGCGCGCGGCCTTGCCGCGCAGTTTGCGGAGGTAGTAGAGCTTGGCCCGCCGCACGTCGCCGCGCGTGACAATCTCGATCTTGTCGATCGACGGGCTGTTGAGGGGGAAGGTCCGCTCCACGCCGACGCCGTAGCTCACCTTGCGTACGGTGAAAGTTTCGCGCGCACCGCCGCCCTGCCGGCGAATCACCACGCCCTGGAAGACCTGGATCCGGCTCCGGTTGCCCTCGGTGACGCGTACGTGCACCTTCAGCGTGTCGCCCGGACGGAAGTCCGGGACGTCGGCACGCATCGCGGCCTTCTCGATCTCCTGGATCAGGGTGTGCATGACTGCGAATCCTCGTGGTGAAACGCGCGGACCGGTGAACGAACGCGATCGCGCGACGGGTGGTCTTTCGGGAAGTCTGGTGCGCCCAGCCAGTCAGCGTGGGCGACGCCCTAGCGTACCGTAGGTTCGTCGTCCACCGGAAAACCGGCATCTCGGAGCACTTGCCGGTCATGCTCGTCGAGCGCTTCTGGCGCGAGCCGGGCCACCAGTTCCGGCCGGTTCGCGACCGTACGCCGCAACGCCTGATCGCGCCGCCACCGGGCGATCGCCCCGTGGTGACCCGACATCAAGATCTCCGGTACGGCACGGTCCCGCCAGACCGGCGGCTTCGTGTACACCGGGCCTTCCAGCAGGGTTTCCATCGCCCCGGCCGCGAAGGAGTCGTCGGTAACCGAGTCCGCGTTGCCGAGCACCCCTGGGAGCAGGCGCCCGACGGCCTCGACGATGACGAGCACGGCCGCCTCACCCCCGGCGAGCACGTAGTCGCCGATGCTGACCTCGTCGACCGGCATCCGTGCCCGGGCGTCCTCGACGACGCGCGTGTCAATCCCCTCGTACCTGCCGCACGCGAACACCAGCCACGGCTCCCGCACGTACGACTGCGCCAGCCCCTGCGTGAACGGCCGTCCGCTCGGCGTCGGTACGATCAGCCGCGGCCCAGCGGCGTCACGATCGGCTGCGGAGTCATCGGAAACGCCCTGCGATACGGCGCCACCGGCCGCAGGCTCATCGGAAACGCTCTGCGGCCCGGCGCCACCGGCCGCAGGCTCATCGGAAACGCCCTGCGATACGGCGTCGGCACCCGCCGAGGACTCGCTCTGCGGTACGGCCGCGTCTGCCGATCCGGTCGAGGTCGGGCCGGTGCCGATGATCGCGTCGAGGGCCTCGCCCCAGGGCTCCGGCTTCATGACCATGCCGGGACCGCCGCCGTACGGGGTGTCGTCGACGGTGCGATGCCGGTCGTGCGTCCAATTCCGCAGGTCGTGCAGCCGGATGTCGAGCAGGCCGCGCTGCCGGGCCTTGCCGAGCAACGACACGTCCAACGGCGCGAAGTACTCGGGGAAGATCGTGACAATGTCGATTCGCACGACTCGCTCGCAAACGAAGGCAGCGGCTACAGGAGGCCGGGCGGGGGATCGATGACGACGCGCCCGGCGGTCACGTCGACGTCCGGCACGAGGGCCGAGACGAAGGGGACGAGCACCTCATCGCCCGGCTCGGTGCGGTCGATGACGAGAAGGTCCTGGCCGAGGTGCCGGACCTCGGTCACGGTACCGATCTTCTCGCCGTCCACCGTCACCGCGGCGAGCCCGATCAGTTCATGGTCGTAGAACTCGTCGGGGTCGTCGGCCGGCGGAAGGTCGGCGGAGTCGACGAGCAGCACCACCCCGCGTACGGACTCGGCCGCGTTGCGATCATCGATCCCGGCGAAGCGCACGAGCAACCGGCCGGAGTGCCACCGCACTCCGTCAACGGTGAGCGGGCCGGACTCCGCCGGATCGGTGGCGAGCACCCGTCCGGATGCGAACCGGTCGTCGGGAGCGTCCGTACGGACCTCGACCGTGACCTCGCCACGGATCCCATGCGGACGGCCGACCCGCCCAACAACGAGCTCCACAGGACTAGCGCCGCGCTGCCCGGCAGTCCCGGACGGCGAGCATCGCTAGCGGACCTCGTTGACGTCGAGCAGGTCCACCCGTACGTACCGGCCACCCGCCAAGGCGCCGATCACCGTACGGAGGGCCTTCGCGGTGCGGCCGCTGCGGCCGATGACCTTGCCGAGGTCCTCGGGGTGGACACGCACCTCCAGCACCCGGCCGCCACGGATCCGGCGGGCGCCCACGGTGACATCGTCGGGATGCTCGACGATGCCGCGGACCAGATGCTCGAGCGCTTCTTCGAGCACGTTAGGCCTCGCTCTTGGCTTCGGTGGTCTCCTCGGCCTTCGACTCGGCCCCGGTGTCGCTGTCGGCCTTCGGCTCTTCCTTGGCGCTCTTGGCCCTGGTGCTCTTGGCGTCGGCCTTCGGCTTCTCGGCCTTGGCCTTCTCGTCCTTGGCCTTCTCGGCCTTCGGCTTCTCGTCTTTGGCCTTGGCGTCGGTCTTGGCCTTGTCGTCCTTGGCGTCGGTCTTGGCGTCGGCCTTGGCCTTCCTGGGCTCCGCCTTCTTCTTCGGCTCGGCCTTCTTCTTGGCCTTCGTCGCCGTTCCCTCGTCTTCCTTCATTGCCTCCTTAACGGCGGCCTGGAAGACGGCCTTTTTGTCGGGCCTGGCCTCGGCGACCTTCAGCGTGCCCTCGGCGCCCGGCAGCCCCTTGAACTTCTGCCAGTCACCGGTGATCTTGAGAATGTTGAGCACCGGCTCGGTGGGCTGCGCGCCCACCCCCAGCCAGTACTGGGCTCGCTCGGAGTTGACCTCGATGAACGAAGGATTTTCCTTGGGGTGATACTTGCCGATCTCTTCGATCGCACGGCCGTCACGCTTGGTGCGGGCATCGGCGACCACGATCCGGTACTGCGGGTTCCGGATCTTCCCCAGACGCTTAAGCTTGATCTTGACTGCCACGGGTGTGGTGTTCTCCAGATTCGAGGTGATTGAGCGGACCCGCATCCAGGTGGGGACACCGGTTGCCGGCCGCCCGATGAACTCCCGCTCGCCCAGGTTGAGAGAGGGTCCCGGCGCAACAGGATTTCCAGCCAGCCATTGTGCCAGACAATCGACGCCGAGTAGTAACTCGGTGTCGCACCGGCCAGGCATGGCCGCGCCGGGCGTTACTTCTTCTTGCCGCGCTGCATTTTGGACAGGTCCGGCATCTGGAAGCCGGGCGGCAGCTGGCCGGGCACGCCGCCGGGGAGGCCACCGCCGAGGCCGGGCGGCAGGCCCTGTGGCTTGCCGTCGGCGGGGCGCGCCGACTCGGCCGACCGCTGTGCCGCCGCGGCCCGCTTGCGCGGGTCGCCGCTGCGAGGCTGCTTCTTCTTGCCCTTCTTGCCCTTGACGGCCTTGCGCCGTCCGCCAGGCATGCCGGGAATGCCCATGCCGGACATCTGCCGCATCATCTTCTGCGCCTCGAAGAAGCGCGTGACCAGGCTGTTGACCTCGCCGACCGTGACGCCGGAGCCGCGGGCGATGCGCGAACGGCGGGAACCGTTGAGGATCTTCGGATTGTCGCGCTCGTCGGGCGTCATCGACCCGATGATCGCCGCCACCCGGTCGAGGTCTTTGTCGTCGATCTGGTCGATCTGGTCGCGCACCTGGCCCATGCCGGGGAGCATGCCGAGCAGGTTGCCGATCGGGCCCATCTTGCGGATCATCTTCATCTGCTCGAGGAGATCTTCGAGCGTGAAGTCTTCGCCGGACGCGAACTTCTCCGTCATCTTGGCGGTCTGCTCGGCGTCGAACGTCTTCTCCGCCTGCTCGATCAGGGTGAGAACGTCACCCATGTCGAGGATCCGGCCGGCCATCCGGTCGGGGTGGAAGACGTCGAAGTCTTCGAGCTTCTCGCCGGTCGACGCGAACATGATCGGCCGCTCGGTGATGTGCCGTACCGACAGCGCCGCGCCGCCGCGGGCGTCGCCGTCGAGCTTAGTGAGAACGACACCGTCGAAGCCCACGCCGTCGACGAAGGCCTGCGCGGTCGTGACGGCGTCCTGGCCGATCATCGCGTCGACGACGAAGAGGATCTCGTCGGGGTCGACGGCGTCGCGGATGTCGGCCGCCTGCTGCATCATCTCGGCGTCGATGCCGAGCCGGCCGGCGGTGTCGATGACGACGACGTCGTGCTGCGCGTGCTTGGCGTGGTCGATCGAACGCCTGGCGACCGCGACCGGGTCGCCCACCCCGTTGCCCGGCTCGGGGGCGAACACCGTGACCCCGGCCCGTTCGCCCAGCACCTGAAGCTGCTGTACGGCGTTTGGCCGCTGCAGGTCGGCCGCGACGAGGAGCGGCGCGTGCCCCTCGTTCTTCAGCCAGCGGGCCAGCTTGCCCGCGAGCGTGGTCTTACCCGACCCCTGGAGACCGGCCAGCATGATGACCGATGGCGGCGTCTTTGCGTATCTGAGCCGTCGTGTCTCGCCGCCGAGGATCTCGATGAGCTCCTCGTTGACGATCTTCACGACCTGCTGGGCCGGGTTCAACGCCTGGGAGACCTCGGCGCCCTGCGCCCGCTCCTTGATCCGCGCGATGAACTCCCTGACGACGGGCAACGCCACGTCGGCCTCGAGCAGGGCGACGCGGATCTCGCGGGCCGTCGCGTTGATGTCAGCCTCGGACAGCCTGCCCTTCGTACGCAACGAGGAGAAAACCGATGTCAGCCGGTCGGATAGCGTCTCGAACACGTGTTTTGACCAGTCCTAGAGAACTCCGGGGATCGCCACTCCAGCGTAGCCGGTTCCCCGCGGACTCAGACGTACGGCGGCGCGAGCCACCCCGACTGCCGTCTCGCAAAACGGTGTGACATTTCCGGATCGGCGGACGCTGAACGCCGTAGGGGGCCTGTGTGGTAGCTGAGCACAAGGCCCCTGATCAGTCCGGACACGTCCTCGACCAGAAATTCTCCCTTGTCGACAGCGATATGTCGTAAAGCGCCGCCGCTGGGTGCGTCAGCGGCGGCCGCGAACGTGCTCGCCCGTACGGGTGCCGGCCCGGGACCCGCTCCCGGGCCGCCGGGTACCTCGCCGGCTTCAACGCGCACGGTGACGCCGACGACCTTGACGACACGATCGGCCACACCGTCCCAGACCCCGTCGGAGGGCACCGGTCAGCCGGGTAACTCCACCTCGCCGCCGCCCGCGCAAACGGCCCAGCCGGAGAAGGGAAGGAGCGGCAAACTGCCCTTCACCGGCTTTGCCGGGCGGCCGCATGCTGCGCTGAGCGCGGCGCTGGTCCTCGGTGGCGCAGGGGCGGACGCCATCGCCCACCACAGGAGGGGACGTCACGCGAGCGCCGGCTGCTGACAGGTCCGACGGGCAGGAGCCGGTGGGCCGATTCGACACCTCGGAATCGGCCCACCGGCTGGCCGTGTGCTCAGCTAAATGCCCACTTCGGGGATAGATCTTCCCGAACAGTCATGATTCCGGCGGAGGCAGGCCGCATGATGTGGCGCATGGACAGCCTCGATCGACCGGCGGGCACACCCGCCGGCCGCCCGCAGACGGTGAGTTCTGTGGGCTCGTCACCGGCCGCAGAGCCGGAGATCGACGAGGCGATCCAGGGCGCGCAGAACGGCGACGAGGCGGCGTTCCGAATGCTGTTCCGCCACCTTCAGCCGCGGCTCCTGCGTTATCTGACGGGTCTCGTCGGCGCCGATGCCGAGGACGTCGCCGCCGAGGCCTGGCTGCAGATCGCCCGTGATCTCGGGACGTTCCACGGCGACGCCGACCGATTCCGCGGCTGGGCCTCGCGAATCGCCCGCAACCGCGCCATCGACCATCTGCGATATGTGAACCGCCGACCGGTCTCCGATCTCCAGGTCGACGACCTCATCGACCTCGTCAACGGCGACGACGTCGAACGATCCGCCCTCGACCGGCTGTCCACCGAAAAGACCATCGCCCTGATCTGTCTGCTGCCGCCCGACCAGGCCGAGGCCGTGCTGCTGCGCGTCGTCATGGGCCTCGACGCCAAGGCCGCCGCACGCGTCCTCGGCAAGCGCCCGGGCGCGGTCCGTACGGCGGCGCACCGAGGCCTGCGGACGCTGGCCAAGCGGCTCTGGCCGGCCGGCTCGGACCACCTGCCGACGATCTGATCCCACCTTCCCGTGCAAGCCACCCGCGCGACCTCGCGCGGGACTGAGCGGCGTCGGGCAGTACGTCCGTACGAACTCGTTCTCGCGAGAGTGACAAGAACGAGGGCCTTTGACGCTGAGGAAGACGAGATGAGCACGTACCCGCGCAAGATCAACCGGGCGGCCGCCGAGCGCCTGCTCAATGGCGAGCCGGCCGATCCGCGGCTGCCGCGCGATCCGCTCGCCGTACTGCTCGCCTATGCCGCCGCGCCGGCGCAGGAGGGCGAGCTGGCCGGTGAGGAGGCCGCCGTCGCCGCGTTCCGCGGGGCCACGCCGGCCGGTGCGCTGACCTCCACCATGGCCCTTCCTACGGCGGGGCGGGCGTACTCGGCGAACCGGGCCGGTTCCGCCCGCCCCCTCGCCGCCGCACCGGACGCCGCAGAGCAGGAGCGACCACGACAATTTCGCCCCGCGCGCAAGGCGCTGCGTCATCCGATGGAGGTGGCCTTGCTCGCGGCGCTGACCGCCACGGCGGCGGGCGGGATCGCGCTGGCCGCCGGCACCGCCGGTCCTTTTCGGGCGCCGCCCGACCGTGGATCGGCCGAAGCGACGGCCACCTTGTCCAATCCCGCCGGTACGGGGAAACCCGGAGCGGGCCGGACGGGCTCGCCGGCCTCCCCCCACCCGTCGACCGTCGGGCTGTGCCAGGCGTACACCGCCGGGGCCGGCTCCGCGCAGGGCAAGATGCTCGACAACCCGGCGTTCTCCTCACTCATCGAGGCCGCGGGCGGCAAGGAGAAGGTCGCCGGATACTGCGCGAGAGTGCTCGCCGACCGGCCCGGCAAGCACAAAGGCAAGGGCCGGGACAAGGGCAAGGGACGCCCGTCCGCCAAACCCACCCCGACCCACGCGGACCCGTCGAACGGCAATGCGAACCAGTCGAACGGCAATGGCCGCCCCGCAGCGGATACGGGCGCCGCTGCTTCGACAGCGGACGCCACTGCCTCGGCGTCTGCCACGCCAGACGCCGATGGACGGCGGCCCACCCCCGTGCCGCCGTCCATCGGTCCCACAACTGAATATCGTCATCCATCTCATGCCGCCGGCGGGCGGGCGGTCTCACTCCCGTGACCTCCGCCCGCCGGTTCTACTCGACCTCTCCACCGTGGCCGTGCGGGTGGCGGTCGACCCCCGGCCGCCACCTGCTGATCCCCGTGATGTCACGCAGTTCCCCGTGATGTCACGCAGTACTGAACACGCCGGCGGGCCGTGGCCCGCTCTCAGCTGAGCGCCGTGAGCACCTTCTCCCGTACGGTCCGCAGCGCCGCCGGGTCGGTCAACGGGGCGCCCTGATCGTCGACGACATAGAACACGTCGACCGCCTCGGCGCCCAGCGTGTCCACCTGCGCCGTCTGTACGTCCAGGCCGCAGCCGCCCAGCGCCTGGCCGATCTGCCACAAGAGCCCCGGGCGGTCGTGCGCCCGCACCTCCACGACGGTGGCGGTACGGGAGGCATCGTCGACGATCGTCACCCGCGGCGGCGGGACCCTGACGCCGGGGCGCTCGCGCACCGATCGGGCCCGTCGTTCCAGCCGCCTGGCCACGTCGAGCCGGTTCGCCAGCATCCGGCGGAGGTCGGCCTCCAGCGCGGCGGGGTCGGGCGGGCTCCCGTACTCCGGTACGGCCGTGAACTCGATCACCGCCGTACCCGAGTCGGCCGACGAGACCCCCCGGGCCGTCCGTACCACCAGCCGGTGCAGGGCGAGCACCCCCGCCGCCCGCCACAGCAGGCCGGGGCGGTCCGGCGCGACCACCGTGATGCGCAAAGGCGAGGCGCCGGAGCCCTCGGCGGTGACGCGCGAGCCGACCACCCGTATCGCGCCGCCGCCGTGCCGGGCCAGAGCCAGCTGCGCCGGGCTCGGCTCGAAGATCGGCCGCGGCGTCTCTCCGGCCAGCAGCGCGTCGGTCCTCCTCACCAGTTCGGCGACCAGACCGGCCTTCCACGAGCCCCACGCGGCCGGGCCGGTGGCGTTCCCGTCGGCGATCGCCAGCGCGGCCAGCAGTTCGAGCACCTCCCGGCTGCCCACGGCGTCGGCGACCGTCTGGATCGTCACCGGATCGTCGAGGTCGCGCCGCGTCGCCGTCTCGGGGAGCAGCAGGTGATGGCGGACCAGCGTCTCGAGCACATCGACGTCGCGTTCGTCGAACCCCATCCGGCCGCCCAGATCGCGGGCGACGACGGCTCCGCTGCGGGAGTGGTCGCCCGGCCAGCCCTTGCCGATGTCGTGCAGCAGCCCGCCGACCAGCAACAAGTCGGGCCGGGCCACCTCACGGGTGAGCGCGGCCGCCCCGGTGGCGCACTCCACGAGGTGACGGTCGACCGTGAACCGGTGCACGGGGTTGCGCTGCGGCCGGTTGCGCACCCGCTCCCAGTCGGGCAGCAGCCGTACGATCATGCCCGCCTGGTCGAGCGCCTCCCAAACGCCGATCGCCGACGGCCCGGCGCCGAGCAGCGAGACCAGCGCGTCGCGGGCGCCGGACGGCCAGGGCACCGGCACCGGCACCGACCGCTCGGCCAGCCGCTGTACGGTCGCGGGCGCCAGCGGCAGCCCGGCCTGGGCCGCCGCGGCGGCGGCCCGCAGCATGAGCGCGGGATCGCCGCCCCCGTCGACCCCGCGGGCCAGGACGACCTCACCGTCGTGCTCCACCACGCCGTCGGCGAGCGGGCGCCGCTCTGCTCTTGCCGCGCGGCGCCGCCGGGGCGCGCAGAACCGGTCGACGTGCCGCCACAGCTGGTCGGCGGCGAAGGTGACGGTACGGGCGGCCTCGGCGACCGTACGGAGCAGGACGTCGGCGTCGAGCAGGCCGAGGTCACGGGCGACCATGTCCTGTTCCTGCAGCAGCAGCCGATCAGCCGCCCGTCCGATCGTCACGTGCAGGGCATGCCTCGTGTCGAGCAGCAGCCCGTAAGCCTCGCGTACCCGCTCGTCCGGCGCGGGCGCGATCCACGACGCGGCAACGGCCTGCATGGCGTGCACGTCGCGCAGCCCGCCCCGGGCGTCCTTGAGGTCCGGCTCGAGGAGGAAGGCCAGCTCGCCCTGCCGCTCCCAGCGGGCCCGGGTCAACTCGGCGAGCTCGGCCAGCCGCGGCCGGGCGTCCGCCCGCCAGTCGGCCAGAACGGCGGTCCGCAGCTCGTCGACGAGCATGTGGTCGCCCGCCACCCTGCGGGCGGACAGCAGGCCGAGCATCGCCTTGAGGTCGGCGCGCGCCACAGTCCGCGCCTCCTGGATCGTCCGGACCGAATGGTCGAGCCGGGTCCCGGAGTCCCATACCGGGTACCAGACCCGGTCGGCCACCTCTCCGACGTCGGCCCGGCCACGGTGCAGGAGCACGAGGTCGAGGTCGCCCCCTGGGGTGAGCTCACGGCGGCCGTGACTGCCGACCGCGATCAGCGCGACGTCCGGCTCCGCGCCGAGCAGGCCGGCCAGCCAGCGGTCGATCTCGTCGGCCCGGGCCGCGCGCGCTCCCGCGTACTCCTGCCTGGCCCGGTCGTGCGCCGCCGGGCCGGCCGCCCGGACGACCGGGATCTCGCGTTCCACTCCGCCGACGTGAACCGCGAGATCCCGATCAGATCTGTGAGACAAGGCGGCCTCTTCCCCGGTCAAACCGTCCCGTCCCTACTGCCCGCGCCTACAGGGCCTCGGGCCCGGTCTCGCCGGTACGGACCCGGATGACCGTGTCGACCGGGACCGCCCAGACCTTGCCATCTCCGATCTTGCCCGTCTGCGCCGCCTTGACGACGACGTCCATGACGTCGTCGGCGTCTACGTCGTCGACGAGGACCTCGACGCGCAGCTTGGGCACCAGGTCCACCTGGTACTCCGCCCCCCGATAGACCTCGGTGTGGCCCTTCTGCCGGCCGTAGCCGCTCGCCTCGCTGACGGTCAGGCCGCGCACCCCGAAGGTCTCCAGCGCCGCCTTGACGTCGTCGAGCTTGAAGGGCTTGATGACCGCGGTGATCAGCTTCATGCCTCCGCCTCAACCTTCCGCTCGGGCTTCTGCTCGGCCTTCTGCTCGGCCTTCTGCTCGGCCTCCGCACCGGCCTCCGCACCAGCCTCCGCATCGATCTTCTGCGCGGGTTCCTGCTCGGACTCCTGCTCGGCCGTCGGCGCGGGCCGCGTGGCCATCGACCCTCCGGTGTAGCTCGCCGCCACCGCCGAAGCGAGGGCGCCCGTGCCGATGCTGCTCGGAGTCAGATCGTACGAAGTCTCCGCGTGCTCGACGGCGTCGATGCCGGTGACCTCGACCTCTTCGTCGACGCGGAAGCCGATCGTCTTGTCGATGACCTTGCCGATGGCGAAGGCCATGATGAACGAGTAACCGCCGATGACGATCGGGCCGAGCGTCTGCAGGCCCAGCTGCCTCAGGCTGTGATCGCCGTACAGCAGGCCGTCGCCCTGTTGGTCCAGGAACGGGTAGCGGGCGAGGAAGCCGAGCGAGAAGGCGCCGATTGCGCCGCCGACCAGGTGCACGCCCACCACGTCGAGCGCGTCGTCGTAGCCGAACCGGTACTTCAGGCCGATCGCGTACGAACAACCCGCGCCGGCCACGAAGCCGAGCACGATGGCCGCCCACGGGTCGATGAACCCACAGGCGGGGGTGATGGCGACCAGACCGGCCACGGCGCCGGAGGCGACGCCGAGTGATGTGGGCGCGCCGTCCCGGAACTTCTCGACCAGGATCCAGGCGCCGGCGGCGACCGCCGTGGCGATCTGGGTGTTCATGAACGCGAGCGCGGTGGTCTGGTCGACGCCGATCTCGGATCCCGCGTTGAAGCCGAACCAGCCGAACCACAAGATGGCCGCGCCGAGCAGTACGAGCGGGAGGTTGTGCGGCCGCATCGGCTCCTTGGGCCAGCCCTTCCGTCTGCCCAGGACGAATGCCAGCGCCAAGGCCGCCGCACCGGCGTTGACATGCACCACCGTCCCGCCGGCGAAGTCCTCGATGCCGAGCTTGTTGAGCCAGCCGGTGCCCCACACCCAGTGTGCGACGGGGAAGTAGACCAGCGTCGCCCACGCGACCGCGAAGATGACCCAGCCGCTGAACTTGGCGCGGTCCGCGATCGCGCCGCTGACGAGCGCCACCGTGATGATGGCGAACGTCAGCTGGAAGGCCGAGTACACCAGCGTGGGAATGTTGGTGCCGTCGGCGGTGCCGGTGGGCCAAACGGTCTTGTACAGGCTCTGCAGCCCGATGGCGCTGCCGCCGCCGATGAACTTGTTGAGGAACTTGTTGCCGTTATCGGTGAAGGCCAATGAGTGCCCGTAGATGGTCCAGGCAAAAGTAACGGTGACGATGCTGACGAACGACATCATCATCATGTTGAGGACGCTCTTCGCCCGGGTCATGCCCCCGTAGAAGAAGGCCAGACCCGGTGTCATGAACAGGACGAGCGCGGTCGCCGCGATCATCCACGCGGTTGCACCGGTATCGATTTTCATCTCGGAGAGAGCCCCTCCCAGGCACGGAACGCGGACGTAAGTCGGGTTGCGTAGAGGTTCCGGCCTGGTGGTTTCACCCGAAAGGCTCCGGTGTTTCGGCAGTGTGAAACCCCGCCCCGCAGTGTTTCGAGCGTGTTTCGGACGTAGAGTTGACCTGCTAGTCAGAGCCGCGTCGCGCCCAGGACTACAAACCGCCGGTGACTACGCGTCGCCGAGGATGGCGTCGACGAAGGCCTCGGGCTCGAACGGGGCCAGGTCGTCCGGACCCTCACCCAGGCCGACCAGCTTCACCGGAACGCCCAGCTCGCTCTGTACGGCGATGACGATGCCGCCCTTGGCCGTGCCGTCGAGCTTGGTCAGCACAATGCCGGTGACCTTCACGACTTCGGCGAACACCTGCGCCTGCCGCATGCCGTTCTGCCCCGTCGTGGCGTCGAGGACGAGCAGCACCTCGTCGACCTCGGCCTGCTTCTCGATGACCCGCTTGACCTTGCCGAGCTCGTCCATGAGGCCGGTCTTGGTGTGCAGCCGGCCAGCTGTGTCGACGATGACGGTGTCGACCTTCTTGTCGATCCCCTGCCGTACTGCCTCGAAGGCGACGCTGGCCGGGTCGGCGCCCTCTTCCTTGCGTACGACCTCGGCGCCCACGCGCGAGCCCCAGGTGACGAGCTGGTCGGCGGCCGCGGCGCGGAAGGTGTCGGCGGCGCCGAGCAGCACGCTGCGGCCGTCGCCGACGAGCACGCGGCCGAGCTTGCCGCAGGTCGTCGTCTTGCCGGTGCCGTTGACGCCGACGACCATCATGATCGCCGGGTGGTCGCCGTGCGGCTCGGTGTGCAGCGTCCGGTCCAGGCCGGGACCGATCTGCCGGACCAACTCCGTCTTGAGCAGCTCCCTGACCTGCTCGGGCGTGCGGGTGCCCAGCACCTTGACCTTCGTACGGAGGTCTTCGACGATCCGGCGGGCCGGCTCCACCCCGACGTCGGCGGTGATCAGCGTGTCCTCGATCTCGTCCCAGGCGTCGTCGTCGAGGGCGTCCCGGGACAGCAGGGCGAGCACACTCTTGCCGAAGGCGTTCTGCGACCGGGCAAGGCGCGTCCGCAGCCGTACGAGCCGGCCCGCGGACGGCGGCGGACGCTCGATCTCCGGAGCGGGCGGCGCCTCGGTCACCGGGGCCTGGGGCGCCGCCGGCGCACGGTCCTCCTCGAGTACGCCCGTGCCCGCCGCGGTGGGGTCCGCCGGCGGGGCGGGGGGCGCGCCGGTACGGCCGCGGGGCCGCAGCAGGAGGGCACCGCCTACGAGTACGGCGAGGACGACGAGAACGATGGCGATGATCACGTATTCCATAGCGCCCTCCAGTCTCGCAGACGCCGAGCCGTGCCAAGGTCGACGGCGGCGGGGGCGGGCCGCGAGTTTAGACTTGACTAAACGTTTAGGTATACCTAAGATAGGCAGAGTCGCGCCCACGAAACGATGACCGTGGCCGAGAGACGTCACGGGAGAGGGCAAGCCATGGCACGAGGACGGCGTGGGCGTACCGCCCAGTACTCCCGTTTGGACGACTCCCCTTTGGACGACGAGGCCGTCGGCCTTCCCCATGAGGTCGTCGACGAGATCACCTGGTATATGCGGGAACATAAGGTGTCCAGAGCCGACCTGGCCGCCGCGCTGGGGGTCTCCCCGGGCCGGGTGAGCCAGATCCTGTCCGGCGACGAGAACCTCACGTTGCGCACCCTCGGCAGCGTGGCCGGCGCGCTCGGCGCGCGGCTCGTCATGACCTTGCGTCCCGGCGACGAGCAGGTCGAGCTGCTGCCCGGCAACGCCTAGCGGAACCGCCCGCAGGCATGACAGGGCGAACCGGCTTCCCGAAGACGCGCCTAACCGACCCGCCCGCCGGAGTGGTCGGGGTGACAGTCCGTGACGCAGGCCTCCAGCAACGCCAGTAGTTCGGGCTCCGCGTCGGGCGTCCCGCCCAGCTGCGCGATGGCGAACGCCACCTGCAACTCGGCGTCATACGTGTACACCCGCTTGAACAGCCCCACGCGCTCGAGCGCCCAGATCCCGGCTCGGACCCGCCAAGGGCACGGCGCGGGCTCCGTCCCGGCCTGGCGGGAGACCAGGTACCGTGCCGTACGCCCGGCGTCCGTCAGTTCCTGCCACGCCTCGTGCGACATCCGCCGCGCCGAGCCCCGCCACTCCGCCGCGCCCTTGGCCGTCAGCCGCCCCGCTTGCCCCTGCGCCGCCGCGAGCCTCAGGGCTTTGCCGGTGCAGCGGACCACGAGGCGAGCGCTGACGAGCCAGTCGACGGTAGCCGTTCCGGCCAGCCGCGGTGCGAGCTCGATGAGCCGTTCCCGCCCCTCGTCGCCGATCCGGTCGTTCACGGCCCGGGCCACGGCGGCGAGTACGGGTTGCACACATTGGGGATGGTCACTCCACTTCTCGCCGTTAAGAAGGGAGACGAGCTCCATCACGCAGGCTTCGTGGCCCGAGGTCTTGTGGCGGCCTCTGGCCAATTTTGGACGGGGTTCTTGCATACAGTCTCCCGTATACTGAAAGCTGTCATGACTCTTCCCAGCCATCCCATCCGTCCGGTCGAGCGCCCACTGCCGCTGCGCCAGACCGTGTACGACGCACTCGTCGAGCTCATCATCGGCGGGGCCTTGCAGCCCGGCCAGCACCTCGTTGAGGCGGAGCTCGCCCGGCAGCTCGGGGTCAGCCGTCAGCCGATCCGCGAATCGCTGCACCGTCTGCAGGCCGAAGGCTGGGTCGAGCTGCGACCCGGTCAGGGCGCCTTCGTCCACACCCCGACCGAGCAGGAGGTCGACCAGCTCCTCGACGTACGAGGGTTGCTGGAGGGCGAAGCGGCCCGCTTTGCCGCGCTCAGCGCGAAGCCGGAGGACACGGCCCGGTTGCGCGACCTGTGGCGGGAGGGGATGGCGGCGCTGGACGCCGACGAAGACAGTGCAGCGGGCGACGCGCTCGTCGCCGCCAACGCCGCCTTCCACGCGCACGTGATCTCGCTGTCCGGCAATGTTGTGCTCGCCGAGCTCGCCGGGCTCGTCGACCGCCGGGTGCGGTGGTACTACAGACGAGTCGTGCACACACGGGGTCACGAGTCGTGGCAGGAGCACGGCGCGCTGGTCGACGCGATCGAGGCAGGCGATGGCGACGCCGCCGCCGCGATCGCGCGCCGGCACAGCGAGCTGACCAAACAGGCCTACCATCAGCGCGTCATCACCACCTGAGCTCGACGCCAAGAGATCAGCCGGGTCGTTTCCGAGGGCGCCCACCCCCCTTCCGCTGCACCATCGCGCCCGCGTGCTCCGCGTACCGCTCGAACAGGCGATCGGCCACCGGGTTGCGGTCGCGTACCCGCAGCCACCACCGCGGCGCCAGCTGCTCGTGCAGGAACACCCAGCCGATGGCGTAGCCCACGCTGACCAGCGCCTGATAGGCGAGGAAACCGCCGAACCCACCGGAGAACCCGATGGGCTGACCGGCCGTCACGTCGGCCAGCGTCTCGTTGAGCAGCCGCGCCAGCGGGAAGAGCGGCAGCCAGAAGGCCACGGCGGGCGCGAACGTCCCGATGCCCATCCGCCCATAGACGAGCAGCACGTCGTATAGCGCGCCGCACAGGGCGAGCGGGATGCCCAGGATCAGGGTGGCGACCAGGGCCTGACCGGCGGACATGCCGCCGGCCACACCCAGCAGGCCGATGAGCACCCCCGCGCCCAAACCGATGACGAACCCGGGCAGGACGACCTCAACCGCGCGCCGTGCCGCATCTCTCCGGCCCCCTGTCGGGGGGCCGGGCTCCGGTCGCTGCGCCGCGTCCATCGCCGATCACCCCACGACCACGCCGTACTGGACGATGCTGAAGATCAGCATGCCGAGGTAGAACACCGCGCCGACCGCGATCGCCACGTTGCTCAAGAAGCCGGGACGGATCTTCTTGGGCAGCATCCGGTTGTTGACCAGCAACAACACGACGCAGTACGCACCCATCGCGAAGGTAGACAGGAATGCCAGCGTGTCGAGCACACCGGACGGACCGTCGGCCGGTCCGAAGTTCAGGATGATGATCCCGAAGATGATCACGAACCAGAGGAACGCCGCGTAGATGTGCGACATGCGGAACCTGCGGGCCCCGGGGATGAAGAAGTACGTCATGTCGGACTGGCCGCGCGAGAAGGCGTCGAAGAGCCCCAGCGTGGCGTTCAGCCCGATCAGGGCGATGAAACCCAGGAACAGCGTTCCGACGATCGGAGCGGCGGAGTTGCTCAGCGTGTTGGAGATCGCCTGCAGCGCGGCGCTCTGGTCGTCATCGGCCTGGAGCAGCAACTTGCTGACAGTCGGGTTCTCCTGCGCGGCCGCCCGCGCGATGACGGTAAAGGCGATTGTCACCAGCATGGTGACGCCCCAGAAGAGCAGCACGGCGTCGAAGGTGATCCACCTCCGCCAGCCCTTCCACTTACGCATCTCCTCGGCGTTGTCGGTGTCGAACATGAATCCGCGCGAGGGTAGGGTCTCCTCTTCGGTGGCGTGGGTGAGGCCGCGTACGCGCGGGATGTGGGCGCCCATACCTGCGCCGCTGTCGCGCAGATGGAGGGTGTACCACATCTGCTGCATCCCGGACGGGCCGGCGAAGGCGCAGGCGCCGACCACCGTCGGGAACCAGGCGGCGTTCATCATCGAGTCTGGTAGATACCCGAAATGGAACATGCCGGTGAGGGTGCTGGACAGATCGCTCCAGCTACCAACGATGGCCGCGACCACCGAGGTACCGATAACCAGCGCTCCGATGAGGAAGCCCAGGATCTTCTCGAGCACGCTGTAGATGACCTTGGCCATGCTGATGACGACGCCGACCAAAATGAGGCCGACACTCGCCGAGATCTGCCATGGGATTCCGGTGATCTCCTCGAAGGCGCCGGCGCCCGCCGCCACATGGCCGGGCCAGATATAGACACAGAGCGCCGTGATGAAGAAGAGCCACATCAGCGGCTTGAATACGCGGGCCGCGCCGAAGAAGATGCTCTCTCCGGTGGCCATTGCGTACCTGGCCATCTCCAGCATGACAAAGGCCTGCAGGGTGACGCCGACCAGGAAGAGCCAGCGGATGTTGGGGCCGAAGACCAGCACGAGCCGCGGCCACTGATATGACTCGCCGATGCCCACGCCCAGCGCAAGAAGGAAGACGGTGGGGCCGAGGAGATGAGCCGAAGGCGGCGCCTTCGGCAGCGGTCTGATCGGCATTGGTTCCAGCCGACCGGCCCGCCAAGGCCGCTTCTCCTCGAGGGGAGGGGCAGCGGTAGCCGAGTCGAGTGGCGGTGCCGAAGACGCCGATACGTTTGGATCGTCAGGGGTGGTGTTCGCATCGTCCACTGTGAAGCTCCTTTGCGTATGCCCCCGAGATTGGGCCGCTTTGGGGCGGGAAGCGCCTCCCCTCTTGGCCTTGGCTTTTGGCCTTTCGTGGCTCGCCTGGCGCGCCGACTTTCGCAGATCGGCTCGGGTCGGCTCGGGTCGGCTCGGATCGGCTCGGGACAGCTCGGGTCAGCTCGGGACAGGAGGCGTGCCTGCGGCGTCCGTCAAGGGCGTCCGTCTAGCGCAGCCGTCTAGGGCGTCCGTCTAGGGCGTCCGTCTAGGGCAGCCGTCTAGGGCAGCCGCACCACGCTGACCGGATCGGGGGCGGCCGGATCTTGGGCATTGTCGATCACCTCGATCTCCCCCCGATTCGAAAGAATGTGAAACGAACCGTCCGCGTTGTAGGCGCGAACGATCACGACGGTTCCGTCCCCGTGGGTGTACCGCTCTTCGGTGTAGAGCGACGAAGAGTCCTTCTCGGCCGACACAGCCGGCTCGTTCCGCCAGACGAATCGGTACGGCGCAAGGGGCAGGCGCACCTCGTAGGGATACCGGTCCACTGCACCTCCCTACCGTCGTGGCCTGGCCAGGATTCAGATGCCCAACGCGCCGAACAGCCTTTCCCGCGCCGGGCCGTCCTCAGCCGCGGCCACCAGCTCGTCCAGACTCCAACCCGCCTCGTCCAGCAGGTCGCGCGCCCTGTCGAACAGCGGCGACCTGCGCTCGGCCGGCACCTTCTCGATGACCAAGTGCCGTACGACCTGCGCCACCGCGACTCGCATCGCCGCCGGGTCGCTGGACCCCGGCGGGCTGACCGCCAACGGGATGATCTTGGCGCCTGGTCGTACGACGGGTTCTCCGTTCGGGGAGTTCATCGAGATCATCTCCCCCGTTCCGCGCGGGTCTGGTCATGGTCGCCCGCGGGGCTGACGTCGACCGCACCGTCCAGTTCCGCGCGGATCCGCTCATACTCACCCGGACGGCTGACGTCGAGCACCCCGTCCAACTCGAAGCGCCGTCCGCCGGAGGACCCGTCGGCCAGCCGTACCGGCTCCGCCTCCACCCAGACCTCGAACCGGGAGTCGGCAGCGCGCGGCCCGATCGAGAGCACAGCCCGCAACACGGCGGCCCGGTCGGGCAGGTACCGCTGCTGCCGGCCGCCGTCGAAGCGCAGCTGGAAACTCATCTCATGCGCCGATTCCCCTGTTGAGCGGCATGGAGTACTCCTCTTCCCTGAGCTTCTTGTGCCGTTCGGGGTCCTCTAGGTCTCGCAGCTCGCGCGGTACGTCCATGCCGATCTCCTGCCAGACCAGGTTGGCCGTCCGCTGCGTGGCCGCGACGTGCTCGGGCAGCATGTGCCCGAACCGGCCCTGCATGGCCAGGTAGTCGGTCACCGGACGCTGGATCGGCGGGCGGAAGTAGGTGTACTCCCGCGTCTCCGGGTCGTACTCCCACACCGGGAACAGCCCGGCCTCGACGACCCGCCTGCTGATCTCGACGGTCATCGAGGTCTGGTAGACCCAGCCCTTCTGGCACGGCGTGTAGCAGTGCAGGAACCCGGCGCCCTTGTGGTTGAGGGCCCTGCGGGTCTTGTTCATCAGGTCGACCGGGTAGCCGACCGTGGTCGTCGCCACGTACGCGTGCGGATGTCCCTCGGCCATCATCTTGGCGAGCCGCTTGGGCGGCAGGCTCTTGCCCTCGGGGATCGCCTTGCCGAACGGCGTGAACGTCGTCATCCCGGCGTACGGCGTGGTCGGCGACGTCTGGATGCCGGTGTTGGCGTAGCACTCGTTGTCGTAACAGACGAACAGCGCGTCGTGATTGCGGTACAGCGCCCCGGAGATCGAGGCGAGCCCGATGTCGGACGCGCTGCCGTCGCCCGCCATGGTGATGACGTTGGGGAACTCGCCCTTGTAGCGGCCCTTGCGGATCATCGCCTCGTACGCGGCCGACACCCCGGAGGCGAACGAGCCGCCGCTCGCGATCGGTGTGTGCGCCCACGGCACGGTGTACGGCGTGCACAGGTACGTGGAGTTCGCGACGTACATGCAGCCGGTCGGACCCGCCATGATCGTGTTCTCGCCGGCCGCCTTCAGCGTCCAGCGGTACTCGATGGCCGGGCCACAGCCCGCACACGTACGGTGGCCCGCCTGGTAGGGATCCTCCTCCGGCATGTCGGGGAGGTAGTGCAGGTCCCGTCCGGCCACGTCGTCGACCGCGGCGGACCGGCCCTGCTCGTCGAAGAGCGGCAGGTTCTGCCTGACAACCGTGGTCGGGGGTAGGCCGCCGCCAGGGGGCTGGGATGACGCTGTCATGTCCGTATCAGTCCTTAAGCTCTCGGGCTCAGTCCTCGAAGTTGACCCAGTGCGTCGCCTTCTCGACGTGGCCGCGCTCGATGGCCTGGGTCAGCTTTCCGGCCATCCAGTCGAACTCGGCCATCGGCACGGTCTCGCCGCCGAGCCCGGCCATGAACGAGGTGACCAGCGGCCGGTCGTGTGGTGTGTGGTAAAGGGCGGTGGTCACGTCGAGCGAGAGGATGCCGCCGTAGCTCGCGCCGCCCAGGCCCAGGTTGGTCTCGACGACGCCGACGGCCTTGACCCCGGCGAGCGCCTGCTGCAGGTCCTCGGTGGGGAACGGGCGGATCCACAGCAGCCGCGCCATTCCGGCCTTCACGCCCTGCGCGCGCAGCCGGTCGACCGCGGCCCGGCAGGTCACCGCGTGGCCGCCGGAGATCACGAACGCCACGTCCGCGTCGTCGAGCATGTACTCCTCGACGAAGTGCGCGTACCGGCGCCCGAACACCTCGGCGAACTCGTCCGTACGCTGCCGGATGATCGGCATCGCGTTCTCCATCGCCCGCGCCCGCTCCAGCTGCAGCGGCGGCCCCTGGGAGGGGTGGATCTGCGGGCCATGCGAGACCGGGTGTTCCGGGTTCAGTGCGAACGGCAGGTTGAACGGCGGCAGGTACCTGTCGACCTGATCGATCGACGGCATCTCCACCTCGCCGGCGATGTGCGAGACGAAGTAGCCGTCCTGGCAGATCATCTGGGGCAGCAGCACCCGCGGGTCCTCGCCGATCGCATAACCGATCAGCGTCTTGTCGAAGACCTCCTGCGGCGTGGCCGCCCATCCCATCAGCCAGCCCATGTCCCGCGTGCACAGCGCGTCCGTATGCTCGGAGCCGAAGTCGCCGGGCGGGTCGAGGGTACGGTCCGCGATCGTCATCTGGATCGGGATCCGCGCCCCCGACGTGATCGAGTACATCTCGTAGCCGTACGTGATGCCGACGCCGGACGAGCCGGTGTACGCCCGCGCCCCGCAGGACCCCGCGCCGAACGCGGCCGAGATCTGGGAGTGCTCGCCGTCCGCGTGCAGGTACTCGGCGTCGAGGAGCCCGTCGGCGATGAACTGCGACAGGTTCATCATGATCGCGGTGTACGGCCGGATCGGGAACGCCGTGATCACGTCGACGTTGGCGTACAGGGCTCCGTACGCCGCCGCCGCGCAGCCGTTGAGCCGGATGCGCTGACCGGTGATCTCGTCGAGGAACCGCTGGCCGTCAGCCGTCCGTACCGCCTTGCCCAGCTGACCCGAATGGGCTCCCCCCTCGACATGAACTGTGCTCATGAGCGGGCTCCGTCTCCGTTGTGGCCGAGGGACTCGCGGCGGGTGGCGTCGTAGGCCGCGATCTGGTCCTCGATGAGCATCGCGATCGGCGCGGACTGCTCGGCATGCGCGCCGTCGTAGGGCGCGAACGCGGTCTCCATGCGCACCACCGCGTCCGGCTCGTCGAAGTCCATCTCGGGCGCCTTCTCGAGGCAGCCGGTCGGGCACTCCTGGACGCAGACGAGACAGCCCTTGCAGTACGGGAGCCGGATGCCGTAGTGGCCGTTCTCGCGGGCGTCGCGCTGCACGCTGACGTCCGGACAGACGATGTAGCAGTTGTCGCACCCGTTGCAGACCCCGCAGCTCATGCACCGGTCCGACTCGGCCATCGCCTGCTCGCGGCTGTACGCGAGCGTCACCTCGACCTGCTGGCTGCGGCGCCGCTCGTCCGGCGGGGACATGGGCGCCTCGATGCGCGGCGCGTGCCGGAAGTACGCGTGGTTGAGGCGCTCGTACGGCATCACCTCGACCGGCTCGGGCGGGGCGAGTTCATCCGCGCGGAAGACGGTGTCGATGCTGTGCGCCGCGCGCTTCCCGTCGCCGAGCGCGTCGACGACCATGGCCGGGCCGCGCGCCACGTCGCCGCCGACGAAGACGTTGCCGCCGCCCACGCGGCCGTACTGGTCGGTCTTGATCAGGCCGCGCTCGGCCAGCTCGTCGGGCAGCCAGTCGAGGCGCTGCACCTGTCCGATCGCGATCATGATCGTGTCGCAGGCGACTTCGTACTCCGTGTCCGGCACCAGCTGGGGTGCGACACGGCCGTCGTCGTCCTTGGCGAGCCGGGCCTCGCACAGAACGGCGCCGGTGACGACGCCGTTCTCGCCGAGTACGCGAACGAGCGAGGTGTTGGTCACGTACTCGATACCTTCGTCGCGGCCCTGCTCGAGGTCCTCGTCCACGATCAGCAGCTCGTCGGGGGATTCGAGGGAGACGATCCTGGCCCGGCCCCCGCCGATCCGGAGCGCCGACCTGGCCGCGTCGGACGCGGTGTTGCCGCCGCCGATGACCAGCACGTCGCGGCCCGCCTTGACCGGCCGGCCCATCCCCGCCTCGCGGAGGAACTCCAGCGCGCCGGCGACGCCGCGGAGGTCGCCGCCCTCGACGTCCAGCCGCCGCCCGACGTCCTGGCCGAGCCCGAGGAAGACGGCGTCGTACTCCTCGACGAGGTCGTTGAAGCACACGTCCTCGCCGACGCGGACGCCGCAGCGGATCTCGATGCCGCCGAGATCCTCGATCTTGGCGATCTCGGCGTTGAGGATCTCCTCGGGCAGGTGCCAGTGCGGGATGCCGCCGCGGAGCATGCCGCCCGGCTTGTCCATGGCTTCGAAGATCACACTCGCGTGGCCGCCCCGCCGCAGGTGGTAGGCGCAGGCCAGCCCGGCCGGGCCGGACCCGATGATGGCGACCTTCTTGCCACTCAGCTCGGGGAGGGTCTCCTTGATCGGGTTCTCCGGCAGGTTGAGTCCGAGGTCGCCGAGGAACCGCTCCACGTTGCGGATGCCGATCGGCTCGTCGTGATCCTTCCGGTTACACGCGGTCTCACAGGGGTGGTAGCAGACCCGGCCGGTCACCGCCGGCATCGGGTTGTCCTCGAGAATCGTCAGGTAACCGTCGAGGAACCGCTCGTGCTTCACAAAGTCCAGATATTTCTGGATCTGTTCCCCGGTCGGGCAGGCGTTGTTGCAGGGCGGCGTCTTGTCCCGATAGACGGGCCGGTACGACCGGAAGTTGCCGGTCGGGAAGAGCCGCTGCCCGTCCTTCTCGGTGGGCGGCGGCGTCACCCCCGCGATGGGCAGCTGAAGGTGTGCCGGTACCCGCGTACCACGGACGGACATGGATGCCTCCTCGGGTTACCTCTGGAGTGCTTCTGGGGCGGCGGTAGGTGCCGTTTCGTTGTTGAGCGCGGCCACCTCGAGCACGCGATGGTCCTCCGCACCGCGCAGCATGGCGTCGCGATCGGCCACGGCCTTGGCCACCTCGTCGACCGGCAGCACGCCGGTCTCCGCGACCAGGGCGCCGATCACCGGTGCCGCGATGCCCAGACCGATGGCCAGCCGTTCGGAGGCGCCCTCGGTGGACATCCGGTCGAAGGCCAGTTCAGAAAGGTCGCGGATGTACATCCACGGGCTGGAGCCGCGCTGTTCGGCCAGCCCCACGGCGTCGACCACGACGAGCTTGTGCAGCCGCTCGACCATGTAGTCGGGCAGGAACTTCAACAGGTACTCGGGGTCGCGGGCGGAGTTGACGACGAGCACGCCCTCGCCCATGGGGGTGCCGCGGAGGAAGTTGACGCCCTTGACGATCGTCTCCTCGATGAGGACGACCCAGTCGGGCTGCGGGTTCTCGTAGACGAACCGATCCTGGATCGGCTGGTCGCCGAGACGTGCGTAACGCCGGACCATGCAGTTCGTGCGATCCGGGTCGTCGATGTAGTCGCTGACGTTCTCGGCGTGGTAGCCGAGCGCCCGCGCCGCCGCCGCGACGCACGAGGAGACGTCTCGCGCCTCCTTGTCCATGATGATTCCCCGGGACCAGACCGTGAGCTCGTGGTACATACCGCCACCTGCCCAAACGTATACCGTCGCTGGGATACGGAAGATTGTATACTGTCTCCCAGGTCTTGAGAACCCCCGATGCGGAGCGGACATGCAGCGGGTCAGGTCAGGCGAGCTCGTGTTCGCGGAGGCGCTGGCTGACCACCTGGGTCACGCCGTCGCCGCGCATGCTGACGCCGTACAGCGCGTCGGCGCCCTCCATCGTGCGCTTCTGGTGCGTGATGACGATGAGCTGCGACGACTCCCGCAGCTCCTCGAAGATGCCGAGCAGCCGCTGGGTGTTGGTGTCGTCGAGCGCCGCCTCGACCTCGTCGAGCACATAGAAGGGCGACGGGCGGGCCTTGAAGATCGCCACCAGGATGGCGATGGCCACCAGCGAGCGCTCGCCGCCGGACAGCAGGGACAGCCGCTTGACCTTCTTGCCGGGCGGCCGCGCCTCGACTTCGACGCCGGTGGTCAGCATGTCCTCCGGCTCGGTCAGCGTGAGCCGCCCCTCGCCGCCGGGGAACAGCCGGGAGAAGATCGTCTCGAACTCGCGGGCGGTGTCCTCGTACGCGGCCGTGAACACCTGCTCGACCCGCTCGTCGACCTCCTTGACAACGGTGAGCAGGTCCTTGCGGGTCTTCTTGAGGTCCTCGAGCTGCGAGGTGAGGAAGGCGTGCCGCTCCTCCAGCGCCGCGAACTCCTCCAGCGCGAGCGGGTTGACCTTCCCGAGCTGGTTGAGCTGCCGCTCCGCGGTCTTGGCACGCTTCTCCTGTACGGCACGGTCGTACGGGGCCGGCCGGGCGTCCTCGGGAGCGTCGGGGCTCGGCGGAACAGGCTGGTCGGGGCCGTACTCGCCGAGCAGCGCGTCGACCTCGAGGCCGAACTCCTCCAGCGCGCGGGTCTCCATCTGCTCCAGCCGCAACCGCTGTTCGGCCCGCGCCACCTCGCTGCCGTGCACCACGTTGACGAGGCGCTCCAGCCGGGCGGAGAACTCCCGGACGCGCGTCCGGATGGCCCGCAACTCCTCGTCGCGCGCCGTACGGGACCGCTCGGCGGACTCCCGTTCGGCGACCGCGGCGGCGATGGACAGCTCGATGCGGTCGAGCGCTGCCCTGGCGCCGAGCGCCACCGCCTTGGCGACACGGGCCTGCAGCTCGCGCTTGCGTCGCAGGTCGGCCGCCCGGGCCCGCTCGGCGCGCTCGCGCTGGGCGCCGCGCTCCAGGGCGTCGGCCCGGCCGGCGATCGCGGTGACCCGCTCCTCGGCGGTACGGACGGCCAGCCGCGCCTCCATCTCGACCGTGCGCAGTTCGTCGCAGTGCTCGGACAGCTCGTCGCGGCGGGCCGTGTCGGTGTCCGCGGCCTCGTCGACCGGGTCGGCCTCGGCAGCCGCCAGCCGCTCCTCCATCTCGTCGAGCTGCCGGACGTCGCTCTCTCGTGACGCCGCGGCCGCCTGCGCCGCCTTGGCCAGCCGGGCGACCTCGTCCTTGGCGCTCTGGGCGGCGGCGCCCAGCCGGGCCAGCCGTTCCGCCTCCTGGGCGGCCTGGGCGTCGGCGGCGCGTACCCGGGCGCGTACCTGGTCGAGGACGGACTGCGCCTCCCCGACCCCGGTCTGGGCCTGGTTGACGGCGGCCTGCGCGGCGTCCAGGGCGGCCTGCGCGCGCGCCTCGCTCTCGGCGGCGGCGGTCAGCGCGGCGGCGGTCGACTCGGCCTGCGCCCGGGCCGCGGCCAGCGCGGCGACGGTCTCGTCGAGGGCCGCCCGCATGCGCAGCGGGCCCTGCGCGTCGTCGCCCCCGCCGCGCGCCCAGTGCGCCCCGAGCAGGTCGCCGTCCCTGGTCACCGCCCGCAGGTTGGGATCGGCCTTCACCACCGACCGCGCGGCGGCCAGATCGTCGACCACGACGACGCCGTCGAGCAGGTGCCGGACGGCGGACTGTACGGAGTCGGCGGCGGTCACGAGGTCGACGGCGTAGTGCGAGCCGTCGGGCAGCGGGACCCTGTTGTCCGCCGGCGCCGGCCCGTCTCCGATAACAAGGCCGACCTGTCCGGCGTCCTCGGCGCGGAGCAGCGTCAGCGCCGCCTCGGCCGTATCGAGGGAGGCGACGGCGATGGCCTCGGCGGCGGCGCCCAGCGCGGTGGCGATGGCGGTCTCGGCGCCCGGCCGTACGGTGAGCAGCGCGGCCATCGCGCCGAGCACACCGTCGAGATCGGCGCTGACGAGCGCCTCGCCGCCGTCGGCCGCGTTGCCGACCGTCAGCTCCAACGCCTCGATCCGGGCCTGAAGGGCGGCGACGTGCTGCTGGGCGGCCTGGTCGGCGTCGCGCGCGTCCGTCACGCCCGCACGGGACTCGGCCAGCTCGTCGCGCGGTCCGGCGACCGCCGCCTTGGCCTCGTCGACCGCGGCCTTGGCCTGCGCGAGGTCGTGCTGCGCGCGCTCGTGCTCCGCGGCCAGCGCCGGGTCCTCGGTCACCTGGGTGTCTTCGGCGTCGTACTCGGCCTGGGCGGTCGCGGCCCGCTGCTCGGCCTCGGCGCGCGCCGCGGCCAGCCGGCCGATCTCGGCCTCGCCCGCCTGCACCTTGCTGCGCAGCGCCTCGACGTTGCCGCGCAGCCGGGCCAGCCCCTCACGACGGTCGGCGGCGGCGCGGGCGGCGGCCTCCAGACGGCGCTCCTCGCCCTTCAGGACGCTCTCGGCCTCGGTACGCTCGCGTTCGGCCTGGGCGAGGCTGGTCTGCGCCTCCTCCAACTCGGCCCGCAGGCCCGCCTCCTGCTCGCGTACCTCGGCGGCCTCGCGCTCCATGTCTTCGGGGTCGCGACCGCGGCGCTCCTCGGCCTGGGCCTCGGTGGCGTGCCGGTGCCGCTCCTGCGCGAGCTCGGAGATGCCCGTGAGGCGTTCCTTGATAGAGGACAGCCGGTACCAGGTGTTCTGCGCCTGAGTCAGCACCGGCGCCGCGGCCTCGGCCTCGGCCTCCAGCTCGACCTCGCGCTGCTGGGCCGAGCTCAGCGCCTGCTCGGTCTGCGCCCGCCGCTCTCGTACGGCTGCCTCGTCGGCGGCCTCCTGGTCGAGCCTGGTTCGCAGGGTGAGCAGGTCGTCGGCGAGCAGCCGGGCACGCGCGTCGCGTAGCTCGGCCTGGATGACGGCCGCCCTGCGGGCGATCTCGGCCTGCCTGCCGAGCGGCTTGAGCTGCCGGCGCAGCTCGGCGGTGAGGTCCTGGACGCGGGTCAGGTTGGCCTGCATCGCGTCGAGCTTGCGCAGCGCCTTCTCCTTGCGCTTGCGATGCTTCAGGACGCCCGCGGCCTCCTCGATGATGGCGCGCCGGCCCTCCGGGCCCGAGTTCAGTACGGCGTCGAGCTGCCCCTGCCCGATGACGACGTGCATCTCACGGCCGATGCCGGAGTCGGACAGCAGTTCCTGGACGTCGAGCAGGCGGCAGGGGTCGCCGTTGATGGAGTACTCGCTCTGCCCCGACCGGAACATCAGCCGGCTGATCGTCACCTCGGTGTAGTCGATGGGCAGCGCGCCGTCGGTGTTGTCGATGGTGAGGACGACCTCGGCGCGGCCGAGCGGCGGGCGGCTGGCGGTGCCGGCGAAGATGACGTCCTCCATCTTGCCGCCGCGCAGCGACTTGGCGCCCTGCTCGCCCATGACCCAGGCGAGCGCGTCGACGACGTTGGACTTACCTGAGCCGTTGGGCCCGACCACGCAGGTAATGCCCGGCTCGAACCGCAGCGTGGTGGAGGACGCGAAGGATTTGAAGCCGCGCAGCGTCAAGGTTTTCAGGTACACGCGCGCGCTCTCCCAACCTTTCGCCTGCGGGGTTCACGCAAGATCTGAGGCGTTCCCCCGAACCCTGGACATCTCCTTCACGGGTCTGCCCCTGAACAGTCGAACGATACCGGCCGGTGGCCTGTACTTCGGGTATCCACGCCCGTAACTACCAATGTGCCATGATCGACCGGTTACACGGAGTGGCCACGTGGGCGGACTGTCGCGGCGATCCGTCGCGCTGTCACGCGGCGTATCCAACGGCGACTCGGCAGTCGCGATGGCGGGGGTTTCGGCGGCTGCCACGATGGCACCTACTGACGTCGCAGGACACCCCAGCATCTGGCTTTCCTTGGCCACCACCTGCGGTAAGGAAAGGACTCCAGTCACCAGCACAAGAAATGGGATTAATACGGCAAACAGTGCAAAACAAAAGGGACGCCGTTTTGTCGGCGTCCCTATGTGTAAGTTTCTGGCGCAGACGATTAGGTCAGCACCGGTTCGCGGTCCGGCGTACTCAGGGTAACTAGATCATCCTGAGACGTGGCCAGAGCGTCGTTCTCCGCCTGGAGCCGTACGAGCTCGGCCTCCAGATCCCGGACTCGCCGCTGAAGACGTCGCATCTCCGCGACCATCCGGGGGTCGGGACCGCCGACGTGGCCGAGTAGAGCCTTCGCCATGATTGAGGGTCCTCCACGCTGAGTAACCAGCAGGATTGCGCACAGATCAGTCAAAACGGGTGCGCGTATCATCTACAGTCGCACCGACCAGAGAGTCGGTCAAGACGGACATCACGGGCCGGTAACATCCTTGCCCTAGAAGTTTAGCAGGTGCGACACGGTTTCCCCTACCCCTGCTCAACGCTCAACGAATCCGGAAAGATCTCCACGTGGTGTGCTCCAACGCTCGGTGACACCGGCGACACGTCCCGGAGTCGATCGGCCCCGGAGCAGGTCCAGCAACCGTTCGCACTCGGCCCGCGACCCCTCGGCGACCACCTCGACCCGCCCGTCGGCGAGGTTCGTCGCGGAGCCGAAGAGGCCGAGCTCCAGCGCCCGCGCGCGCACCCACCACCGGAAGCCGACGCCCTGCACGCGACCGCGCACCCACGCGGTCACCCGCACCATGTCCTCACTCACGGCAGCCGACCCTCCGGACGCGGCCGCGCACCCACGCCGTCACCCGCACCATGTCCTCACTCATCGCTGGGCACTCAGAATCGGGCGCGACGGGGGCGGGGCTGGCATTTCGGGCAACTGTAGGAGGAACGGTTCATGAAGGCGTCGCGGCGGATCGGGGTGCCGCAGCGGGAGCAGGGCTCGTCGCGCCGCCCGTAGACGTTCAGGGCCCGCCCGAAGTAACCGCTCTCGCCGTTGACGTTGACGTACAGGCTGTCGAACGAGGTGCCGCCTACCGCGAGCGCCGCGCCCATGACCTGCCGGACCGCGGCCAGCAGCCGGGTCATCTCGGGCCGGGTCATCGTCTCGGTCGGCCGGGCCCAGTGCAGCTTGGCCTGCCACAGCGCCTCATCGGCGTAGATGTTGCCCACGCCGCTGATCAGCGACTGGTCGAGCAGGGCCCGCTTGATCGCGGTGTGCCGCCGGCGCAGCGCGCGGTAGAAGGCCTTGTCGTCGAAGGCGTCCTCGAGGGGGTCCGGCGCGATGTGGGCGATCGGCTCGGGAACGCCGACGTCGAGCGCGGTGACCATGAGGTGCCCGAACGTCCGCTGGTCGACGAAGCGCACGTCGAGGCCGCCGCTGAGGGTCAGCCGTACCCGCAGATGAGTCTCGTACGGACGGCCGGGAGCGGACACCAGCAGCTGCCCGCTCATCCCCAGGTGCGCGAGCAGCGCGTCGCCGTCATCGAGCGGCACCCATAGGTACTTGCCGCGGCGGCGCGGGGCCAGGAACGTACGCCCGACCAGCCGGGCGGCGAAGTCGTCCGGACCGGCCACGTGCCGCCGGATCGCGCGCGGGTGCAGGACGGTGACCGAGTCGATCTTGCGATCCGTGACGTGGTCGTCGAGACCGCGCCGGACGACCTCGACCTCGGGCAGCTCAGGCATGGCGGCCCATCACGAGGACGACTCGGGTGGGTCGCCGTCCTGCCCTTCCTCGCGGGCCGTGGCGATGTCGCGGATCGCGGTCCAGGCGGCCTCGGCGGCGTTCTGCTCCGCCTCCTTCTTGCTGCGGCCCTCGCCCGATCCGTACACCTTGCCGCCGACCCGTACCGAGGCGCGGAAGGTCTTCTGGTGGTCGGGGCCGCTCTCGGCCACGTGGTACTCAGGGACGCCGAGTTCTTCCGACGCGGTCAGCTCCTGGAGCGAGGTCTTCCAGTCGAGCCCGGCGCCGAGGCTGGCCGACCGGTCGATGAGCGGATCGAACAGCCGGTGCACCAGGTCGGACGCCTCGTCGAGGCCGCGGTCGACGTACACCGCGCCGATCAGCGCCTCGACGGTGTCGGCGAGGATCGAGGACTTGTCACGCCCGCCGGTGCCCTCCTCGCCCCGGCCCAGCCGGATGAAGTCGCCGAGCTGGAGCGAACGGCCGACGCCGGCCAGCGCGCGCATGTTGACGACCGCGGCGCGCAGCTTGGCCAGTTGGCCTTCGGGCAGTTCGGGATGTCCGCGGTACAGCGTGTCGGTGACGACCAGGCCCAGCACCGAGTCGCCGAGGAACTCCAGGCGTTCGTTGGTCGGCAGCCCGCCGTTCTCATAGGCGTACGACCGGTGGGTCAGCGCCCGTTCCAGCAGGGCCGGGTCGAGCTTCACACCAAGCGCCCGTTCGAGCTGGGATCTATCCGACCCAGCATCAGAAGACTTCGCGACCACATGTCCTCCTCGCGGTGGGCACGCCACCTGCGCGTCATGTGCCCGTCGTCACGGTGAGTGACCCAAACGGCGCCCGGTGGGTGCGCACCGAGCGAGGAAGTCCGCGAGGACGAGGTGCGCGCCGGCGAGAATCTGTCCGGCGTGCACCACGGCCTCGGGCGCGCCTCATCACCGTCCGACGAGCCCTGTCTCGTGGACTTTCCAGACTACTGCGTGATGGGTCTCGCACCACGAGACTGCCGGGTAAGCCCGAGATTCGCCGCGACCGCGTCACAGCCGACTCCCGCCACCGTGTCGTACGGCCCCGGCCGCGTCCCTCCGGCACAGCGAGATCGCATGACCAGCGACTGACCATGCGCTCTCGCGCGGCACTCTCGTGGAAAGCCCTAGGACGACGGCTCGATGACCTGACGTCGGTTGTAGGTGCCACAGGTCGGGCACGCAGTGTGCGGCAGCTTCGGGTCGCGGCACTGCGGGCACGTGACAAGAACGGGCGCCGTGGCCTTCCACTGGGCGCGCCGGTGCCGCGTGTTGCTGCGCGACATTCTCCGCTTGGGAACGGCCACCTCAGCCCTCCTGGTTGTCGTCTTTGTCGTTGTCGTCTTCGTTGTCGTTGCCGACCAGGCCCTGCAGTGCCGCCCACCGGGGGTCGACCTCGTCGTGCCGGTGACCGGGACCGGCGTCGGCCAGCCGTACCCCGCAGACCGCGCACAGACCGGGACAGTCGTCGCGGCACAGCGGGGACAGCGGCAGGTCGAGCACCACTGTATCCCTGAGCACCGGCTCGAGATCGATGAAATCTCCGTCGAGACGGCGCTCGTCGTCTTCCGCGTGCCCGCCGGAGCGGGTGTCGGGATAGACGAACAGCTCTTGGAACTCCGTGTCGACCGACTCGGAGATCGGGTCCAGACAGCGTGCGCACTCCCCTGTGATGGGGACATCCGCGACGCCGGAGACGAGCACGCCCTCCATCACCGCCTCCAGCCGGATGTCCAGCTCGATCTCGGCGTCTTTGGGCACGCCCACCATCTCGACGCCGAGATCCGCCGGTGCCGGCACGACCAGGAATTCCTTGCGCATCGATCCCGGCCGGCGGCCCAGCGGGCGCGTGTCGAGCACGAACGGGCCACGGGGATCGATGCGCGTCAGAGGTTTCCTGCTTTCGTGGGGCATGGTGAATCACTGCCGTCGGGCAAGGCCGTCAGCAAGGGTACCCAACAGACTCGGCCACCCCAACTCGAGGGCGTCCGCCCGGAGCGAAACCCATGGGTCAGGAGTCGTCGCGGAGGCGCTGCGCCAGGCGGTCCAGGATGGCGTCTGGGACGAGGCCGGACACGTCGCCGCCGAACTTGGCGATCTCCTTCATCAGGCTGGAGGACAGGAAGGAGTACAGCGGGTTGGTCGACATGAACATGGTCTCGACGCCCGCCATGCGGTGGTTCATCTGGGCCATCTGCAGCTCGTAGTCGAAGTCGCTGACGGCGCGCAGGCCCTTGATGATGACGGGAATGTCGTTGGCGCGGCAGAAGTCCACGAGCAGCCCGTGGAACTTCTCCACGCGGACGTTCCCGTACTCCTTGGTCACCTCTCGCAGCATGTCGACGCGCTCGTCGACCGTGAAGAGGCCACTTTTTGATTTGTTGATCAGCACGGCCACCACGACCTCGTCATACAGCCGCGATGCCCGGCTGATGATGTCGAGGTGCCCGTTGGTGACCGGATCGAAGGACCCCGGACAGACGACGCGACGCACGAGGTGAACCCCTCCATCGTTGGGTTGGACAGGGCTTTCGCCCGCGGCGTGACCGTACCAAATCGCTCAGTGATCTTCTTGCCCAGCCCGGCGCTCGGCAGTGTCCGGGGAGGGGCGGCCGTACCAGAGCGTGCCCTCGCCGTACCTGCGGTCGCGGTCGGCGACATACCCGGCCGGCCACTCCAGCGGCCCGCCGCGAGTGGCCCGCTCGACGACGACGAGCGCGCCCGCGCCCAGCCAGCCTCCCTCGCGTAGCGCGCCGAGCATGGCGGCCACGTCGGCGTCCGCCATGGCGTACGGCGGGTCGGCGAAGACGAGGTCGTACGGCCGGTGCGGCGGGCTCTGCAGCACGCGTTCCACCCGGTCGGCGACGAGCTCGGCTCCGGGGAGGCCGAGAGCGTCGATGTTCGACCTGATGACCCGGGCCGCCCGCGGATGGGCCTCGACGAGCAGCGCATGGGCGGCACCGCGCGAGAGCGCCTCCAGGCCGATGGCCCCGGAGCCGGCATACAAGTCGGCCACCCAGAGTCCGTCGAGCGAACCGAGCAGCGCGTGCACGGTCGCGAACAGCCCCTCCCGCGCGCGGTCGCTGGTCGGCCTGGTGTCGCGCCCGGACGGTACGGCCAGCCGGCGCCCCCCGGCCACGCCCGCGATAACCCGAGTCACGCCGTCCATTCTCCTGTTCGCCGCCGGGATGCCCGACGAGGCAGGTTGTGAAGATCTGCCCAAAATCGGCGTCAAGGCTTCACCATGGCTACGTCTCGTGACAAGGTAACTGCTGGCAGTGCAAGGTGTGAGTCCGGGGAGAAAGTTGATGCACAAGCGCGCAAGACTCGCGACGACGGCGGGCGCGACCGTCCTGACCTTCGCGGCGATGGGCGGGATGGCGCAGGCCGATCCCGTGGGTGACCTCACCGGAGGACTGACCGACACGGTCGGCGGTGTGGTCGACACGGCGACCGGCGGCGCCGTGCACCTCTCCTCCGGTGCCGCGAACAAGGGCGCCGCGGCCAAGAGCAGGACGAAGAGCTCGGCCAAGTCGAGCGGCACCGACCCGTCCCTTGGCCTCCGGCTGGGTGGTCCCGTCCACGCGAACGCCAACGTCAGAGCCAACTCAAGCGCGCGGACCGGCACGCAGGTCGACGCGTCGGTGAACGCGGGCGTACGGAGTGCGCGCGGCACGGGCGACGCCATCAGCGCCGGCATCAGCGCCGGGGTCGACACCTGCGGCTTCGCCCCCGAGGAGTGCGGCGCCGCCGCACCCCCGCCCGGCACACCCCCAGGCGCCCCGCCGGGCACCCCGCCGACCGGCACGTCGCCGGGCGCCACCGGGCCGTCCGGTGTCGGTCCGGTCGCTCCGGGCGCCGAGGGGGTCAGCTCGATCAGGCAGAGCCTGCCGTTCACGGGCGGGCCGCTCGGTGCGCTCACCGGCATCGGCTTGGCCGCCGTGCTGACCGGGTCGGCCGCGGTCGCCGGCTCCCGGATCCGCGCTCGCCGCGACGAGGACTGAGGACCCAACCGCACGACACACCGGACCACGGCAGGGGATGGCGCTCCCCGTCGTGGTCCGGTGTTTGGTCAGCGAGGTTGATCAGCCCTTTTCGAGGTACTCGGCGCGGTCGTCGTCGACAAGGACGGCCAGCTCGGCGGCGACGCCCGGATGCCGCTCCAGGCCGGGGTCGGACTCGATGAGCTCGACGGCCTCGTCTCTGGCCTTGAGAATGAGCGCCTCGTCTTTGACGAGGGTGAGCAGCTTGAGGCTGGAGCGGCGGCCCGACTGCGCCGCGCCGAGCACATCGCCCTCGCGCCGCTGTTCGAGGTCGAGCCGGGCCAGTTCGAACCCGTCGGTCGTGGCGGCCACCGCGTCGAGCCGTTCGCGCGCCCTGGTGCCGTCCTGGCTCTCGGAGACCAGCAGGCAGAGGCCGGGCAGCTCGCCGCGCCCGACGCGGCCGCGTAGCTGGTGCAGCTGGGAGACCCCGAACCGCTCCGCATCCATGATCATCATGACGGTGGCGTTGGGCACGTCGACGCCGACCTCGATCACGGTGGTGGCGAGCAGCACGTCGAGCTCGCCGGCCGCGAAGCGCCGCATGACGGTCTCCTTATCGTCGGCGTGGAGCTTGCCGTGCAGCACGCCGATGCGCAGCCCGGGCAGCCACTCCTCCTCCAGGCGCGGCAGCACGTCGACCACGGCCCGCATGCGCCGGGCATCCTCCTCGGCCTCAGCCTCGGCGTCCACGTCGAGGTCGCCCTCGTCGCCCTCCTGATCGCCGATGCGCGGGCAGACGATATAGACCTGCCGCCCCTGGGCGACCTCCTCACGGATGCGGTCCCACGCCCGCTGGAAGAAGTTGGGCCGCTCCGGCGGCACCACGTGGGTCCTGATCTCGGCCCGGCCGTCGGGCAGCTGCGTCAGCGTCGACGTGTCGAGGTCGCCGAACACGGTCATCGCGACCGTACGGGGAATCGGGGTCGCGGTCATGACGAGCACGTGCGGACGGCCACCCGCGACCTTCTCGCGCAGGGCGTCGCGCTGCTCGACGCCGAACCGGTGCTGCTCGTCGACGACGACCAGGCCGAGGTCGGCGAACTGAACGTGCTCCTGCAGCAGCGCGTGCGTGCCGACCACGATGCCGGCGGCCCCGGACGCGGCGTCGAGCAGCGCCTCGCGCCGCGCCTTCGCGCCGAGCGACCCGGTGAGCAGCACCGCCCGGGTGGCGTTGTCGGCCCCGCCGAGCTGTCCCGCCTGGGCGAGCGGGCCGAGCAGCGTCATAACCGAGCGATAGTGCTGCTGGGCCAGCACCTCGGTGGGGGCGAGCAGGGCCGCCTGCCCGCCGTCGTCGACCACCTGCAGCATCGCCCGCAGCGCGATGACCGTCTTGCCCGCCCCGACGTCGCCCTGCAGCAGCCGGTGCATCGGATGCTCACGGCCCAGGTCGGCGGCGATCTCGGCGCCGACGGTCCGCTGGCCCTCGGTGAGCGTGAACGGCAGCCGCTCGTCGAACGCGTCGAGGAGACCGCCGGTGGTCTGCGGGCGCGGCCGGGCGGGCAGGGCGGCGGCCGCGCGCCGCCGCTGGGCCAGCGCGACCTGGACGACGAACGCCTCGTCCCACTTCAGCCGCTTGCGGGCGCGCTGCACCTCGCCCATGTCAGCGGGACGGTGAATGCCCTGGTACGCCTCCCGCAGCCCGATGAGGCCGTGCCGCTTGCGGGTCGGCTCGGGCATGGAGTCGACGCCGACCTCGACCGTGTCGAGGATCATGCCCACGCATTCGCCGATCTTCCACGACTCCAGGCCCTTGGTGGCCGGATACACCGGGATCAGTTCGTCGGCGAACTCACGGGCCGCGTCGGCGCCGCCGCTCCCGGTCTTCGGCAGCACCTTGAACTGCGGGTGGGTCAGCTGCCGCTTGCCGCCGTAGGAGGAGATCCGCCCGGCGAACAGGCCGCGGACGCCGGGCAGCAGCTGCTTCGACGGGGTGTGCGCGCCCCGGCCGAAGAACGTCAGGGTCAGCCGGCCGCGGCCGTCGGTGACGACGACCTCGAGCAGGTCGCCCTTGCGCTGCCGCATCCGGCGCTTGTGCGCCGTCAGCACCTCGGCCATCACCGTGACGTCCTCGCCGTCGAACAGCCCGGCCAGGTCGGTGAGCTCGCCGCGGGTCGCGTAGCGGCGCGGGTAGTGGTGCAGCAGGTCGCCGACAGTGTGCAGATCGAGGCCCTTGGCCAGCACCTTCGCCGTACGGTCGCCGACCACGTGATGCAGCGGCTCGTCCAGTTTCGCCACGAACCCCATTACAGCCCATCCCGCCGACACCTGGCGCACCGAGATGTCAGAGCCCGCCGTGCAGGTACGTCACGCGGATCCGGTGCGGGTGACCGGCGGCCAGCCCGGCCTCGATCGCGGCGCCCGCGTCTTCGACGTGCACGTGGACGTTCCATAGACCCTCGCCGCCGACCACGACGAGCGAGTCGCCCAGGCCGTCGAGGGCCTCCCGCAGCGCCGGGACGGCCTCGTCGGCCGCGTCGAGGAGGTACATCACCTCGTACGACCCGCCGGGCGGCGCCCCCTGGTCCGTGGCATCCGCGGCCTTGGGCGGCACCCGGTACCGCCCGGGGACTTCCTCGCCGACGGCGGCGGCCAGCGCGTCGAGCACCACACACAGCCCGGCGCCGCCGGCGTCGACGACGCCGTTGTCGGCCAGCACCGCCAGCTGTCCGGTCGTACGGTCCAGCGCGGCGCGGGCCCGTACGACGGCGGACCGGGTGGCCGCGGCGAGCGTACGGTCCTTCCCGACCTTGCCGTCGGCGGCGGCGTCGAGCACGCTCAGGATCGTGCCCTCCACCGGATGGGCGATCGCCCTGCGGGCCAGCGAAGAGGCGCGGTCGAGGGCGGCGGCCAGGGCGGCGGCGTCCGGCGGTTCGGCGCTGCCGAGGACGTCCGCGAAGCCGCGGAACAGCTGGCTCACGATGATGCCGGAGTTGCCGCGTGCCCCGAGCAGCGCGCCCTGTGCCAGGGCCGCCCACGTCGCGGCGAGATCGGCTCCGTCCGGCAGCCCGTCCAGGGCCTCCGCCGCCGCGAGCAGGGTGAGATGCAGGTTCGTGCCCGTGTCGCCGTCCGGAACGGGGAACACGTTGATGGCGTCGATCTCCCCGCGGGTACGGCCCAGCGCGTCGGCGGCCAACCGGCACCACTGCCGTACCACTGCCGCGTCCAGGACGTCGTGCAACGCCCACCTCCTTGTTGCCCAGAGAGGCTATTGCGCCGCGTCGCGCTCCGTGAAAGCCCCTCGCCAAAGGCGACCGTGGACGCCGATTCGCCCGGCCGGGGCGAGTTCGGCTACCCTGATCCAGGCGTCCCGTTGCGGGACCTTTCGGCGAGCGCTCCGATCAGGGGCGGTTGAGCACTGACATCTTTGGAGTACACCGTGGCTTCCGTCTGCGACGTGTGCGGCAAGCGGCCCAGCTTCGGCAAGCGGGTCTCGCACTCGCACGTCCGCACCTCCCGCCGCTGGAACCCGAACATCCAGCGGGTGCGTGCGGTCGTCGGCCGCACCACGAAGCGGCTCAACGTGTGCACGTCCTGCATCAAGGCCGGCAAGATCACCAAGCCTGCCGTCCGCTGACGTAGCCCGAGAGCATCCGAGTCGGCTCACCCGTACGACGCGGTGAGCCGACTTCGTCATGTCAGGTACGGGTCACCGGGCTGCAGTCCTCCCTGGTGTCCTCGTTGGCCTGGTCATATGGATCGACCGGTGCTCCGGACGGCTCCCCCGTCTCGGTCGCGGCCGCGTTGTCGAAGCTGGGCTTGATGTACCCGCCGTCCTGGTCGCAGTCGGCGTTCGCCGAGCTGAACGAGGCCCGATTCAGTACGAACGTGCCGGGAGTCACCTGGAAACGCGCGGGGTCGTAGAACTCGTAGTCGGTGATCCGCCGTACCACCACGCGCTCTATCTTGGTGGCGACGCCCACCTGCCGTACGGCGTAGACGAACAGGTAGTCGGTGTGGATCCGCAGCCGGCCACGTTCGATGCCCTTGACGGACATCTTGCCGTGGACCTTGACGATCTGACCGTGCACGACCGCCCGCCGCGGATCGAACCGGGTGGCGAAGTTCAGCGGGTTGTTCGTCGCCGAGGGATGGCCGAAGGACCGCTGGATCCGGGCCTGGTAGCCGTCCCTGGGATCGAACAGGTTGATCAGCCCCTGCGGCCGGGCGCCACGCCATACCTTGGCGTCGAGGTTCGCCTTGGTCAGCGCCCACTTCACGGTCTTGAGGTCGCTGCGGACCTGGGCGGCGCCGAATCCGGATACCGCCTTCGCCTGGGGCAGCTCGATGCCGTCGGCACCGTTGGCGAACTTGTGCGCCGGCGAGCCCAGGAACGGATCGCCCGGCGAAACACCGGACGTCTGCACGGGCTGCTGCGGCTTGATGTTCAACGACGTCGTCGGCTCGGGCTCGCTGCCGCCGTACCCGCCTGGCCCCTTACACGCCGACAGGGCGAGCGCGGACATGATCAGCGCGGCGGTCGCCGACCACCGTGTCACTCGGCCGCTCATGGCGCCGACGGACCGGTCGGCGGAGCCTGGCTCGCGGTCACGACCTGGACCGTGGCCTCAGCGGACTTTCGCCGCCGGTCGAGTTCGTCCTGGGAGATGCCCGGCGTCATCGGACGGCATCTCTTCGTGCGGTCCGTTTCGACGCGGGCTCGGTCCGCGTCAGCGGCTCATCAGGTTCGGTGTCACCCGCATCATCGTGCGCAGCAGAGGAGTCGTGCTCTCCCACCCCGCCCATCCCTTCCCCCACACAGGCCTCAGGCCCGCGATCCCGGGAGAATCGTGGCAGAAGAAACCAGCTCACACCAGGGGTGTTAGGGACAATTCACCAGTGATCGATTACCTGTGATCGCGCCAGCGCCAGGCGTGATCAACCGGGCCGATCCCGGCGCCGAGCGCGAAACCGTACTCGATCGCGCCCGTGACGTACTCCTTGGCCTGCCGTACGGCGCTGACCATGTCCTCGCCCAGCGCCAGATGTGAGGCGATGGCCGAGGCGAGCGTGCATCCGGTGCCATGCGTGTGCATGTTGTCGAGCCGGCGCCCGGGGAAGCGGTATTCCCGCTCCCCGTCGTACAGCAGGTCGACCGGATCGCCCGGCAGGTGCCCGCCCTTGATCAGCACCCACCGCGGGCCGAGGTCCTTGACCGCGGCCGCGGCCTCGCCCATGCGCGACTCCTCGCGTACGGTCACGCCGGTGAGCTGCTCGACCTCCCAGAGGTTGGGCGTCACCACGGTGGCGACCGGCAGTAGCGCGGACCGTACGGAGTCGACGGCGTCGGGGGCCAGCAGCGAGTCGCCGTGCTTGGAGACGCCGACCGGGTCGACGACCACCGGCACGTCGAGGTCTGCCAGCGCCTCGGCCACGGTCTCGACGAGGACGGCGGACGCGAGCATGCCGGTCTTGACCGCCTGTACGCCGATGTCGGTCAGCACCGACCGCAGCTGCGCCCGTACGGCCTCCGGCGGCAGCTCCCAGTAGCCCTGCACGCCCACCGAGTTCTGCGCGGTGACGGCGGCGACGACGCTCATGCCGTGGGCCCCGAGCGCCAGCATCGTCTTCAGATCGGCCTGGATGCCGGCGCCGCCGCCCGAGTCGGAACCGGCGACGGTAAGCACGCGGGGCGGCGTCACGGAGAGGGTCACCGCCTCAGACTATGTGGCAGCGCACCCCGTTGAAGAGGCAGGCGGACGGGGTGCCCGCGGCGCCGCGCGCGGTGAAGCCGAGCCGCACGACCTCGCCGGGCGCGATGGTCGGCGACTGCGGGGGGTTGCGCACGACGACCGGCGAGCCCAGCTTGCTGACCTGGGCCTCCCAGATGGACAGCACCTTGGCGTTGGGGATGCGGAACGCGAACGTCCAGCCGGTGATCGGGCGGCCGCTCACGTTGACGATGGTGGCACTGCCCTCGAAGCCGTCGGCCCACTTGGACGTCGCGTGGAAGGCGACGTTGACCGCGCTCGCCCGGGGCGAGCCGCGGCTGGCCCGGTTGCCCTGCGCGGCGGCGTCCGGCCGTTTGGTGGGGAGCTGCGCCTTGTCGGCGTGCGGCGGGCCCTTGCCGTCGGAGAAGTTCAGGGATATCTGCTGCGTGCCGTAGGCTGCCAGCACCACCCCGAGGGCGACGACACCTGCGACGGCCGGCAGCAGCGGCACTCGCGCGACCCAGCGGAACCTTCGCTTTTTGGGCGGCAGAAGCGCCGGCTGGATCTGCTCATCGGTCTCCTCGAAGGCCTTGAACAGCTCTTCTCTGTCGGCGAGCCTGGCGTGTCGTCCCATCCCGTCCTCTCCGGTCTCGGGATGTATACCAAAACCACACCAAGCATGCCTACCAGACACGTAACACAAAGACTGTCAAACATCGGGATTCAATCAAGGAAGTGATCCCACGCGGTCAACTCGTGTGGTCGACCGTCGATGGTCACTCCGGCGCCGGCGGTGACCCGTCCGATGGCCCGCCACTCCGGGGGCAGCGTCGTGCCGCTCGGGAAGGTGCCGGCGAAGCCGTGATCTTCGCCGCCGGTGAGGACGAAGCGAAGGCCGTCGGGGCCGAGCTCCGCCGGTACGGGAAGGGCCGCAGAGTCGACGTCGATCCGTACTCCGCCGGCCGCCGCGATGTGCCCGAGGTCCTGGATCAGCCCGTCGCTGACATCTATGAGCGCCGTCGCACCGAGCCGTACGGCCTCCTCTCCCGCCTCGTACGGAGGGCGCGGCCGGCGGTGCGCCGCGATGAGCTCGGCAGGCCCGTCGACGCCGCGTGTGAGCAGGTCGAGGCCGGCCGCGGCGTAGCCGAGCCGCCCGCGTACGGCGACCACATCGCCGGGCCGCGCGCCGGAGCGCCGCAGCGGGGCCCGTCCGGCCAGGTCGCCGAGCGCGGTCACCCCCAAGGTCACCACGGGCGCCCGGACGACGTCGCCCCCGGCCACGACGGCGCCCACGACGGCGCACTCGTCGCGGAGCCCGTCGTACAGCCGCTCCGCCCAGGCCACGTCGATGTCCGCGGGCACGCCGAACCCGACGAGCAGCGCAGTGGGCCGCCCCCCCATGGCCACCACGTCGGCGAGGTTCTGCGCGGCCGCCTTGCGCCCGATGTCGTACGGACCGGACCAGTCGCGCCGGAAATGGCGGCCCTCGATGAGCAGGTCGGAGGACGCCACGACGCGCCCGTCGGGAGTGCGTAGCACGGCGGCGTCGTCGCCAGGCCCGATTTCGACAAGGCCTTCGACAATTGGGCCGCCATCATGGTTGATCGTGCGCGATAGGCGCCCTGTGATACGAGTGATGAATTCGAATTCACTCATTCCGCTGACAGCGATGACACACCTCCGACCTAAACCACGGTACGGTTGCCGCCTGACGGAGTTGTCATCGCCCGGGAGGACGTGATGGTGCAGGCCTACATCCTCATCCAGACCGAGGTTGGCAAAGCGGCCGATGTCGCTCGCGAGATCGCTGGAATTCCGGGCGTCACGCAGGCGGAGGATGTAACCGGCCCTTACGACGTGATCGTCCGGGCGGAGGCCCACAACGTCGATGAGCTGGGCAAGCTCGTGGTCGCGCAGATCCAGACGGTGGAAGGGATCACGCGCACCCTGACATGCCCCATCGTCCATATCTGACGGGGCGGTCCGGTAGTTTGTCCGGCTGTGCGCCGTATCGTCGCTGCCTTGTGGGTGCTGTGCGGCCTCGGGACGCTGGCCGGTTGCGCGACCGGAGCGGTCGAGGTACCGGTGCCGAGCCCGGGCCCGGACGTCGCGCGGCTCTGTCAGGCCCTGCACGACCGGCTACCCGGCAAGGTGCACGGGCTGTCGCGTCGTGAGACCCGGCCCACCTCCGAGCTGACCGCCGCATGGGGCACCCCGGCTATCGCGCTGCGTTGCGGCGTGCCGCGGCCCCCGGCGATGCTGAAGACGTCCGAGCTGGTCACGATCAGCGGCATCGACTGGTTCCCGCAGCCGCCGAACCGGCCGGTCACCTTCACCGAGCTCGGGCGGCAGGCCTACGTCGAGGTCACCGTGCCGGCGAAGTACGCACCGCAGGGCGACGTACTGCTCGAGCTGACCGACGAGATCAAGGCGGCCATCCCGGCGAAGCCCGCCGGTGAGCTGTGAGCTCCCTCCGCGCCGGCTGATCGAACCGCCGTCCCTCCCGCGAAACCCGACGGTGAGCTGTGAGCTCCTTCCCCGCAGTAGATCGAGCAGTAGATCGAACTGTCGGGGCTCGATGACATACTCGGCTATGTGCCGCAAAGCAGACGCCTGATCGGGCGGGGCGACGAGCTCGATCGGTTGCTCGCCGTCCTCGACGCGGCCGCGCAAGGCCAGGCCGGGGGCGCCCTGGTCGGCGGCGACGCGGGCGTCGGCAAGACCAGATTGATCACCGAGCTCATCGACCGGGCCCGCGACCGTGACTGCATGGTGCTGGTCGGGCAGTGCGTCGAGCTCGGCGAGAGCATGCCCTACCTGCCGCTGGCCGAGGCGCTCTGGGGCGCCACCCGTGACCCGGCCACCGCCCCCGCGGTGCGCGACGCCCTGCGCGACCGCCCCGTCCTGGCCCGCCTGCTGCCCGACAGCGCAAGCGCGTCACCGGCCGGTGACGGTGAGCTGGTCCGGCAGCAGCTGTTCGGCGCGGTGCTCGGCCTGCTCGGCGAGCTGGCCGACGCCCAGCCGGTGCTGCTCGTCCTGGAAGACCTGCATTGGGCTGACCACTCAACCCGCGATCTGCTGGTCTTCCTGAGCCGCATGCTGCAGCGCGAACGGGTCTGCGTAGTCGGCACCTACCGCACCGACGACCTGCACCGCCGGCATCCGCTGCGCCCCGTCCTCGCCGAGCTGTTCCGGCTGCCGAGCATCACGCAGGTGGAGCTGGCCCCGCTGACGCCCGAGGCGATGGCCGACCACCTCACCGAGCTGGCCGGTGAGCGCCTGGCGCCCGAGGTGCTCGACCGCCTGATCGAGCGCGCCGGCGGCAACGCCTTCTATGCCGAAGAGCTGCTGGCCGCGGCGGCCACCGGTGAGGAGCTGCCGGCCGCCCTCGCCGATCTGCTGCTGGCCCGGCTGGAACGGCTGTCCGACACGGCCCAGCGGGTGGTACGGGTCGCGGCCGTCGCGGGGGCCAGGGTCGACGACGACGTCGTCCGTGAGGTCTCCGGGCTCGATTCGGCGGCCTACGATCAGGCGCTCCGGGAGATCGTCTCCCATCAGCTGCTGGTGCCCGACGGCGCCGGCTACACGTTCCGGCACGCGCTGCTGCGCGAGGCCGTCTACGCCGACCTGCTGCCCGGTGAGCGCACCCGCCTCCATGCCGCCTTCGCCGACCTGCTGCGCGCTCGCGGCGACCGGTCCGCCGCGGAGCTGGCCCACCACAGCCTGGCCAGCCACGACATTCCCGGGGCGTTCGTGGCGTCGATGGCCGCCGGGGGCGAGGCCGAGCGGCTGGGCGCGCCCGCCGAGGCACACGAGCACTTCGACCAGGTGTTGTCCCTGTGGGACGCGGTCCCCGACGCCGAGGCGCTCGCCGGCATCGACCGCGTTCACCTCAGCCTGCGCACCGCGGCGGCGGCCGCCCAGAGCGGTCAGGGCCGGCTCGCGGTGAGCCGGCTGCGGCGGCTGCACGGCCTGCTCGACCCTGCCGCCGACGCCACGGTCTACGCCGAGGTCGGCGAGCGGTTGGCGCACTACACGATCGAGGCAACCGACCACATCGACGCCGCGACCGAGCTGATCGGCGCCGTGGTCGACATCGTGCCCGCCGAGCCGCCCACCCGACTGCGCGCGGCGGTGCTGGCGACCTACACCCGTACGCTGCTGTGGCACGCCGGTCACACCGACATCCCGCGGTGGGCCGACGAGGCGATCGCCGCCGCGCGCGCCACCGGTTCCACCGAGGCGGAGATCAGCACCCTGGCGACCCTCGGCCTCTACCACGAGTCCATCGGCGAGAACACCCGCGCCGAGGAGTTGTTCGATGTCGCGCGCAATCTCGCGCGCCGCACCGGTGACCTGTCCAACGGGCTGCGCGCCACCTACCAGTACACCCGCGCCCAGTTCGACCGCGGCGATCTGGCCGCCGCCGCGGCGAGCATCGGCGACGGGGTACGGCTGGCGGTCGACTCCGGGCTCGCCTGGAGTCCGTACGGCGTCGACCTGCGCTTCCTGGAGTACCTCATCCACTTCACCATGGGTGACTGGGACCGCGCGGAGGCGCTGACCGACAGCTTCGCGATCCGGGTCGGCACCCTGCCCGAGGCCGTGATCTCAGCGTACGCGCTGTTCATCGAGGTGGCCCGGGGCACCGAGACGGTGGACGAGCGGCTGTCCTGGCTGGAGCCGCTGTGGTCAGACGATTCCTTCGTCGCGTACGTCGCCCGCGGGCTGGCCGCCGAGCACGCGCTGTGGCAGGGCGACGAAGACACCGCCATCGAGCACATCACTGCCGTGATGAAGGCGCTCGAGCCCGGCGACGCCAGCGCCATCCGGATCGCCGCGGTCGGCCTGTGGGCCCACGCCAACCAGGCCGAACGTGCCCGCGCCGGCGGCGATGAGAGCCGCGCACAGGCGGCGATCCGGGCCGCCGACGACCTCGTCGAGCGAGCCCGCTGGTCGACCGCCAACACGCAGTTCGGGCGGCCCCGAGCCTGGCTGGGTCCCGAGGGCCGGGCCTGGGCGGCGCGTGCCGAGGCCGAGTGGCAGCGCGCCCGCGGCTCCGACGACCCCAAGCTGTGGCGCGCCGTCGTCGACGCGTTCGACTACGGCTATCCGTACGAGGTCGCCCGCGCCCACTGGCGGCTCGCCGAGGTGCTCGCCGCGCGCGGGGAGCGCGAGGAGGCCCAGGCCGAGTGGCGGCAGGCGCTCGACGTCGCCGACCGGCTCGACGCGGCCCCGCTGCGGCGGGCGCTGCACGAGCTGGGCCGGCACGCCCGGTTCGGCGTCAGCGAGCGGGCCGACACGGGCCCGCTGTCCGCGCTGACCAGCCGCGAACGTGAGGTGCTGCGGCTGGTCGCCGACGGCCGCAACAACCGCGAGATCGCCGCCACGCTCTTCATCTCGCCCAAGACCGCCAGCGTCCACGTGTCCAACATCCTCACCAAGCTCGGCGTCTCCTCGCGCACCCAGGCCGCCGCCATCGCCCACCGCAGCGGCCTCCTCGCCGAGACCGGCTGAGCCAAAGCGGCCACCGGTCGCGGCCGCTGTCATCGGGGTGGTGCAGCGCTGGGGAGGGTGAGGCCGGAGGGGTGCCGGGGGTCGTGGAAGATCTCCTGATCGGCCGGTTCGAGGTGGGTGGCGGTGGCGAGCGGTTCGCCGGTGCCGGTGTTGCGGGTCAGGCGGGGGTGGGCGCCGCCGGCGACGTGGAGACGCAGGCGGTGTCCCGTCCGGAACATATGGGCGATGCCGGAGAGGTCGATGTCGACGGTGCGGGTGCCGTCGGGGTCGGCGGCCGGTTGACCTGGTCGTAGCCGGCGGGCGCCGTCGCAGAGGTTGACCGAACGACCGTTGGGGTGGACGTCGCAGAGGCGGACGCACAGGTCGGTGTGGTCTCGGGTGGACCGGATCGCGATGGTGGCGGTGACCGGGCCGATGACTTCCAGGTCGCCGGTCAGCGCGTCACTCGTGTAGGTGAGCACGTCGGGGCGTTGTTCGAGCTTGCGGTTGTCTTTCGCGCCGGCCGTGCCGTCGAAGTTCTCGACCGCGCCGCCGACCGTCGGGGTCGGCCGGGTGGGGTCGTACCGGAAGCGGTCGGGCGGGGTGGCGGGCGGGCGGCCGATCGCGAAGCCGCCGGCCGGTTGCAGGTGCCACGTGGTGGCCCGGTAGCCGGGTGGCGGCCAGTCCGGCAGGTCGCGCCAGGAGTCGACGCCGCCGACGTGGACGCGTACCGGTGGGTCCTCGGGCGCTTCGGTGCCGT
>DATBKU010000032.1:0-1583 GCA_036555725.1 Streptosporangiaceae bacterium
CCGCCGGCGAAGGCGCCGATGATGCAGACCACCGCGTGCAGGACGATCGGCAGGTTCACCGCGTAACCGAGCCAGGTGGCGACGATCGCGCCGCCGATCCACTGGCCGGCCGCGCCGATGTTGAACATCCCGGCCCGGAAGGCCACCGCCACCGACAGGCCGGTGAGGATGAGCGGGGTGGCCTCGAACGCGGTGAGCGACAGCGGGTAGAAGATCGCCGCGATCGAGCCGCCGTGGAAGGCCGCCGAGATCGTCCCCGGGCTGAATATCGAGCCCTCGAACAGCGCCACGTAGGCCGCGGACACCGATGACCAGGTCGCCGAGAGCGCGGTGAGCGGCGCATAGCCGAACGAGGCCCAGGCGCGCAGCACCACCGGGTCACTCGCCACGATCAGCACGGCCCCGATCACCAGGGCGACGAAGACGGCCAGGATGACGATGACGGCCGTCTGCCCCTCGGTCACCGCGTGGATGATCGCGCTGCCGGTCAGCCGGCCGCGCGGCTGGCCGGGCGCGGGCGGGCCGGTGCCGTCGGCGGTGGCGGTCGCCGCGGTTACCGCGGGCTCGGCCGAGGGTTCTGGCCCGTGCTGATCAGTCATGACTGCCTGGCTCCTGCACTGGCGTCTCCGGTCCGCCCCCCGGGTCAGAGCCGTCGGATCCGTCTCCCGTGCTGCCGGCCATCAGCAGGCCGAGTTCCTGCTCGGGGATGGTGGGCGGGCGGAACGCGACGATCCGGCCCTCGTACATGACGGCGATGCGGTCGGCCAGGGCGTAGATCTCGTCGAGCTCGGATGAGACGAGCAGCACCGCCGCGCCCTCGTCCCGCTGGGCGACCAGGCGCTTGTGCACGAACTCGATCGAGCCGACGTCGAGGCCCCGGGTCGGCTGGCTGACGAGCATCAGCTTGACGTCCCGGCCCATCTCGCGCGCGACCACGACCTTCTGCTGATTGCCGCCGGACAGCGTCCCGGCCGGCGTCTCCACCGACGTGGTCCGCACGTCGTATTCCTGCACCCGGGTGGCCGCCGAGTCCCGGATGGCCGAAAGGTTCAGCGCGATTCCGTTGGCGTACGGTGGCCGGTCGTAGACGTCGAGGACGAGGTTGTCGGCGACCGAGAAATCGCCCACGATGCCGTCCTCCGACCGGTCCTCCGGGACGTAGCCGATGCCCGCCCGCAGCCGGTCGCGGGTCGAGGCGTGGCTGATGTCCACGCCGTCAAGGTGCACCGAGCCGGTGGAGGGCCGCAGACCCATCAGCGCCTCGGCCAGCTCGGTCTGGCCGTTCCCCTGGACGCCGGCCACGCCGAGGATCTCGCCCGCCCGCACCTCGAACGACACCTCACGCACCGACTGCTCGCCGCGCTCCCCGTGCACGCTCAGGTCCTTGACGTCGAGCACCACCTCGCCCGGATGGGCCGGCTCCTTACTCACCCGCAGCTGAACCGACCGGCCGACCATGAGCGATGCCAGCTCGACGCTGCTGGTGCTCGGCGGGCGCTCCCCGACCACCTTCCCGCGCCGGATGACCGTGACGTTGTCGGCGATCGCCTGGACTTCCTTGAGCTTGTGCGAGATGAAGATGA
>DATBKU010000033.1:0-15254 GCA_036555725.1 Streptosporangiaceae bacterium
CACCGTCGACGGCGGCGCGGCTGCCCTGCTGGATGGGCGAACCCGGCCCGACGTAGGTGTGGTTGTCGTATATGTCGCCCTCGCCGTTGTCGGGCAGCGAGTCGCAGCAGTTGACACCGCTGTCGGCGTTGACCAGCCGGCGAAGGGCCCTGGCGTCCTCAACATGAGCACGGACGACCGCACACTGCAATATTTGGACCGGAAAGAGCAGGAATCTCCATCAGGCTCGATCGATTCCCTGGTCAGGTAGGCGGAGGGCTCTGTGGGGAAATAGGTGATGTTGCGTCAGGCGGTGTCTGGGAGGAGGACGACCTTGCCGATGACGGTGCCGGACTCGGCGTACCGCAGTGCCTCGGCCGCCCGCGTCAGGGGGAACGTGCGGGCGACCTGTGCGGTGATTTCGCCCTTGGCCAGCAGGGTGAGTACCTCGCCGAGATCGGCGCGCAGCTCCGCGCGGTAGCGGTCGGGGTGGCGGGCCTTGCCGGCCCACAGGTTGAAGAACGTGGTGCGCCGGCCGTTGGGCAGTAGGTTCCACACCAGCAGCCGGGCGAGCAGCTTCAGCACCGGCAGTCGTGGGTTGCCCGGCAGGTCTTTGGTCGAGGCGGTGCCATAGGACACGAGCGTGCCGCCACGGCCCAGCATCCGCCAGGAGCCGGCGATACCCGGGCCGCCGACGTGGTCGAACACCGCCGCGACGCCGTCGGGGGCGATCTCGCGGACCCGGGCGAGTAGGTCGGGGTCGCGGTAGTCCAGCGGAATGGCGCCGAGCTGACGGACCCGGTCGTGGTGGCGGGGCGACGCGGTGCCGATCACCGTGATCTCGGCGTGGCGCGCGAGCTGCACCAGAGTGGAGCCGACGCCGCCGTTCGCGCCGAGCACCACGATCGTCTGCCCGGCCCGCACCCGGGCGCTGCGATGCAGCATTCGCCACGCGGTGACCCCGTTGACGATCACCGTCTCGGCGTCGGCCGCGGCCACCCCGTCGGGCACCGCGACCAGATCCGCGGTCGGCAGCAGCACCCGGTCGGCCCACCCGCCGGTCTTGGTCAGCGCGGCCACCCGCTGCCCCACCCGCACGCCGTCCGGTACCCCGTCGGTCTGGCCCGCGGGCCCGAGCGCCTCGACCACGCCGACCAGGTCGTAACCGGGGACGAACGGAAACGCGGGCTGGTCGTAGTACTTGCCGCGGCGCATCTGCTGCTCGGCGAAGGAGATTCCGCTCGCCTCCACCCGCACCAGCGCCTGCCCCGCATCGGGTGACGGCAACTCCCGGCTGCGCACCTCCAGCGTCTCCGGTTCTCCGATGCCCGGCAGAACCATCTCGGTTGCCCGCATGACAACTCCTTAGATAGGATCGCGTCTGTTAGAGGCTCTAACAAGAGAATGACCTTGTAAGCTTCCCCTGTCAAGCGTGCGAGTATGAAGGAGCTCGGTGGCACAGACCCCTGACCCGCCGGTCGGCGGGCTGCGTGACCGGTTCCGTGCCCAGGTCCGCAGCGAGGTCAAGCAGATAGCCGTACGGCAGCTCGCCGACGGCGGGCCGCAGGCGTTGTCTATCAATGCCATCGGCAAGGAACTGGGCGTGTCCGGGCCGGCTCTTTACCGGTACTTCTCCAGCCGCGACGACCTGCTCACCGAACTCGTGGTCGACGCCTACCACGACCTGGCGACCGCACTCGCCACCGCCACCCGCGGCACCCGCCGGCTCTCTGCCCCAGAACGGCTGCGCGCCTTCGCCGCCGCCTATCGGGACTGGGCCAACACCGAACCCCACCGCTACCGGCTGCTGTTCGCCGCCCCGCTGCCCGGCTACGACGCACAGGCCGCCCGACTGGTCGCCGCCTCCCGCGAGGCGATGATCGTCCTCCTCGACGTGCTCGCCGCCCTCACACCCGACAATGGGAAGGCCGGCAGCACAGACACGCCGCTGGACGGCCAACTCGAGCACTGGTCGCACAGCCGTGAGCTCCCCGACGTCAGCCCGGCCCTGGCGCTGCGGGCCGTCACCACTTGGTCCCGGCTGCACGGCCTGGTCAGCCTGGAGATCGAGGGCAACTTCGCATCCATGGGTCTCGACCCCGAGCCCTTGTTCGACGCAGAGGTCATCGCCATCCTCAACGCATCCACCTGACCGCTGAGCGTGGCTCCTGAGAGGGCCGGTGACCAGTCGCCGACCGGCTCTACGTCGCGGTCTCGCGCGCCATGCCGGCGCCTCACCGAGTTCACCGCAGACGAAACTCGCCGAGCTTGACGCAAGAGTTCGTCGCTACGGGGACGGAACTCTGGCATCAAGATCGGCGAGTTTTGCGGGGGTCAGCGGCTGACCGCCTTTTGGTAGCGCCGCGTCGCCAAGGGGATGAACACGACCAGCATTACCGCCGACCAGAGCAGTGACGCCGTCACCGGGTGCTGGAGCGGCCATGCGTTAGGCGCGGGCATCGCGGAGCTGGTATTGCCGAACAGCTCGCGCGCGGCCTGGGTGACCGCCGAGACCGGGTTCCAGTTGGCGATGACCTGCAGCGGACCTGCCAGTTTCGTGCTGTTGATGAAGGTGTTCGCGAGGAATGTCAGAGGGAAGATCGCTACAGTGCTGATGTTGTTGAACGCCGCGGGCGTGCGGATGGCCAGCGCCGCCACCGTCGTCGCCCACGAGAACGCGTAGGCGAACAGCAGCATCACCAAGATGCCCAGGATGGCCTCCGGCACTGACGTGTGGATCCGCCAGCCGACGACCAATCCCATCACGACCATCATGATCAGGCTGATCCCGTTGATCAGCAGGTCGCTGGTGGTGCGGCCGACCAGCACCGCCGACGGCGACATCGGCAGCGTGCGCAATCTGTCGATAATGCCCTGCTCCAGGTCCCCGACCAGCATGTAACCACTGATCGCGGCGCCGGAGATCGCCGTCAGCGCGAAGACCCCGGGGAGCATGTACTCCTGGTAGGTCATACCGGGAATCTCGATCTGGTTGCCAAAGATGTACCGGAAGAGCAACACGAAGATGATCGGTGTCGTGATCACGGATCCCAGCAGGTCCGGCACCCTTATCAATTTGATGGTGTTGCGCTTGGCCATCGTGATGCCATCGGCGATGGCCATCGAGGCGGCGTTCATTTGGCGTACTCCTTTTCGCGCTCGTCGTCGTTGTTGTTGATCTGGGCCTCCCGGCCGGTAAGGGTGAGGAACACGTCGTCGAGCGTCGGCCGGCGCAGGCCCGCGTCGCGCACCCTGACGCCCTCGGCGGCCAGCCTGCCCAGCGCGTCCTGCAGCGTGGCCGCGCCGCCGGTGACCGGCACGGTGATCCGACCGGCGTCGGCCTGCATCTCGCCGACGGCGAGCCAGGCCAGCGACTGCCGCGCGGTCTCGATGTCGGACGCGTCGGCGAGCGTCAGCTCGATCCGGTCGCCACCGACCCGATCCTTGAGCTCGTCGGCGGTGCCGAGCGCGATCACATGGCCGTGATCGACCACCGCGATCCGGTCGGCCAGCCGATCGGCCTCCTCCATGTACTGGGTGGTGAGCAGCAGTGTCGTTCCGGCTGCGACGAGCTCGGAGATGACGTCCCACAGGTCGGCACGCGCCCTGGGGTCGAGGCCGGTTGTTGGCTCGTCGAGGAACAGCATCGGCGGGTTCGCCACCAGCGCCGCCGCGAGGTCCAGCCGGCGTCGCATTCCTCCGGAGTAGCCCTTGACCGGGCGGTCGGCGGCCTCCGCCAGGTTGAAACGTTCCAGCAGCTCGCGGCCGCGCGCCCGGCTCCGCCTGGTGCCCAGGTGGTATAGGCGTCCGACCATCTCCAAGTTCTCCGCGCCGGTGAGGTCCGCGTCGACCGCGGCGTACTGGCCGGACACGCCGATGCGTGGCCGCAGTCGCCGAGCGTCGCGTACGACATCGAGTCCGCCGACCGACGCGTGACCGGCATCCGGCTTCACCAGCGTGGTGAGAACGCGCACTGTGGTGGTCTTGCCGGCGCCGTTCGGCCCGAGCAGGCCGAACACCGTCCCTTCCGGAACCGACAGGTCGAGCCCGTCGAGGGCGACCACGCCGCCGTATTTCTTGACCAGTCCTTCGGCCACAATGGCGTCTGACATGATCTTTCCTTTCTCAAAATTGCAGGGGTTTGCAGAGGTTTATGAGCGACGGATAACGATGTCGCCGAAGCCGGTCCGGGCTCGTACCTTGACGGTCTCCTCGGACGGCCCGGGCTCGCCGGCGGCCTCCAGGTCGCTGCGCACGCTGCCGAGCTTGGAGTTCACGTCCAGCCAGGCGGCGGTGCCCTCGGCGATCCCGATCTCCACCTCACCGAAGGAGGTCTCGAGGTCGACCGAGTCGCGGACCACTTCGCCGACCCGCATGTTGCCGTACGCGGTCTTCGCGGCGACGGAGGCCAGAGCGCGCTCGACGGTGATGTCGCCGTTCGCGGTGTTCAGCCGCAGGTCGCCGGTCACCTCGCCGACCGTGATGTCACCGTTGGAGCTCTTGACCGCGGCCGTGCCGTCGATCTCACCGAGCCAGACCTTGCCGGACGCGGTGCTCACGTCGGCGTGCTCGGACGCGCGGGCGACCGAGATGTCGCCGGCGGCGGTACGCAGCTTCAGCCGGCCGGTCTGGTCCAGCCGGATCGCTCCGGCGGCGTTCTTGAACGTGGAATCGCCGAGGCGGCCCTCGCTGCGAATCTCCGACCAGGCGTCGGCGTCGACGCGCGATCCGGTCGGTAGCTCGACCGTCACGTCGACCGACGGGGTCCGGCCCACGATCGAACGGATCTTGCTCTTGGGTGCCTTCACCAGCAGCCGGCCATTGGCGTACTCGACCTGGGCCTGCTTGGCGGCATGGACGTCGGCGTCCGCGGATTCGTCGGTCGGGCGGACCTCGACGACCGTGTCGGTGCGGTCGCTCGCGTAGATCCAGACATGACCGGCCCCGGCGTCGATGGTGGCGACGATGGGCTCTGGGGTGTCGAAAGTAGGCATGGTTGTCCCCTCCTGATGGGTTTGATGGCGTCCCGAGGCCCGGGACGGGGCGTCGTGATGGCGTTATGATGTCGTCGTGATGTCGCTAGCGAACCCAGCCGGTGTAGCGCCGCCCGACGGGGGAGCCGGAACGGCCGGAGGTGCGGCCCGGATCGCCGGGGGTCAGCGCGGCGGCAATGACGCGAACGAGCCAGGCGTTGACGGACAGCCCCGCCTGGCCGGCCGCATCATCGATGTGCGGCTTGAGGTGTTCGGGAAGGCGGAGCGTGATCCGCGACGTACCGCCGCTCTCCTCCTCCGTCTGCCCCGACTCGGCCGGCGGGCGTACGCCCATCGCGACCTCGATGCTGCTGACCAGCGCGTTCTTGAGGCTGCTCGGCGCCGGCGGGGCCACCTCCTCAACCGGCTCGTCGGCCGGCGGTGGCGTCACGATGAACTGTGGATCACGACCGCGCAGGCGGACCTCGACCGAGCCCGGCGCGAGGTCAGTGGTGATCTCGTCCGCGGCGGCCGACAGCGCCTCCAGCAGGGCGAGCCGGGCGGCAGACTCGAGCGGCGCGCTGAGTCGCTCGGCAAGTGCACGCGTCTCCTCCCCGCCCGCCCCGGCGGCGACCGCGAGCTCGTGGCGGAGGTTCTCGACGTATGTTGAGAGGTTCATGACGTCAGTATGCCATCGTTATGACGTCATCACAATCCCCGTGACGTCATCATGACGTCCTTGCGATGCCTCCCAACCTCAGTCGATCCACAGAGACGAAGCCGCCGGGTCCGAGAGACGGACTCGGGGCCGGGCCCCCGCGACGGGTCCTTCAGCTCACAGCCTTCTTCACGAGGGCGCTGATGCTCTCCTCGTCGGCGGCGGTCAGCTTCGTCACAGCGAAGGCGGTCGGCCACATGGTGCCGTCATCGAGGTTCGCCGAGTGTTCGAAGCCGAACGTTGCGTAGCGCGACTTGAACTTCGCCGCGGGTTGGAAGAAACAGACGACCTTGCCGTCCTTGGCGTACGCGGGCATCCCGTACCAGGTTCTCGGCGAGAGCTCGGGCGCGCTGGCCGTGACGATGGCATGGATTCGCGCGGCGATGGCGCGATCCGGCTCCGGCATCTCGGCGATCTTCTCGAGCACGGCGTTTTCCCCATCAGTCTTGGCGCCGCGCGATCCGCCGTGCCCGGCCGACTTGAGCTCTTGCGCGTGCTCCTTCATCGCGGCCCGTTCCTCTTCGGTGAATCCCTCGTAGGTCTTGCCGCCAGTGGTGGAATTCTGCGTGTCCTTCATTGGAGGTCCCTTTCAGTGCGGTCTGATGGGAATGCCCTCATGCTAGGAAGTCGCGGCGGCAGCGGCTTCTTCAGAACTGATCGATGCGCTGCCGCCGACCGCCGGCCGGCTCTGGTAGACGGCGATCGTCGATGAGGCGATGCATCTTCCGGGCTGCTCAGACGATGGGGAGGGCCAGGCGCTCGTTGATGGCTTCGACCATGACCTTCCGGTTGGTGAGGACGACCCAGGGCCGGCCGTCGCCCGGACCGCCCCGCCCCGGTCTGATGATCAGGGACGCGGAGAAACCGGGGCCGGCGCCGGGGTGCCCGGCGACGTCCTTGGGCAGCATGAGCGTCCAGCCGAGACCCGCCTGGCCGCCGAAGTCGTCCGACTCGGCCTGAGGCCGAAGCGCCTCGCGAGCAAGCGTGCCGGGCAGCAGTGAGGACCAGGCGACGCCGAAGTGGACGAGGTCGGCCGCCGTGGTCCACAGACCGCCCGCAGCCGGCACGACGGAGATCTGTGCCGGTACGGGCTCGAACACGCCCTCGTCGGTGAGGCGGTGGCCGGTGGCCGCTGTGGTGGGCGGAGGAGTGCGCGGGAACCACGAATCGCTCAGTCCGAGGGGTTGGAGCACCATGCGGGTGGCCGCGTCTTCGTAACGCGATGCGGTGACGTCGGCGATCAGCTGCCCGAGCAGCGCGTACCCGCCGTGGCCGTAGGTGAACGTGCCGCGCGGCCCGCCGCAGGCCGCGACCGGACCGGTGACCGAGACCAGGTCGGGGACGCGGTCGGCGAACATCGACGCGGGGTTGTCGACGCCGCCGGTATGGGACAGCAACTCCCGTACGGTGACGGCGTCGTCGGCTAGCCGGATGGTGCGCAGGTAGGCGTTCGCGGGCTCGTCGAGCCGTACGCGCCCGTCAGCCACCAACCGCAGGACGGCGGTCGCGGTGATCAGCTTGGTGATCGAGTACGCGGGAAACCGGTGTTCGGGCAGTAGCACCTCATCCTGATTGAGGCTCGCCCAGCCCTGTGCGGTCACCCACACCGAGCCGTCACCGGTCGCACCGGCCACGATGAGGCCGACCAGGCCCAGCTCGACGAACGAATCCGCGGCCACCGCGGCCGCCTCCTCCGGCACCGCACCGGAGGTACGGATCGCCGGTGCCGCCACGCGCGGGTCTTTGATCTTTGTCTCCAGCGGATACAGCCGCAGCGTGTGCAGCCGGTACGGCGGGTCGGCCTCGGTCGCCGCCTCGACCCGCAGGTCGGCGACCCGCGCGCGAAGGCGCAGCGGTTCGGCTTGCACGTCGGCGAGCTCATCGCGCAGTTGCCGGGCCACTGTGCCGAGCAGGTCGGTCAGCGTGTCCGGCGGCACCAGGCTCAGGTAGTGGTCGTCGAAGTGCCTGCGCAGTTCCTCCTCGTCGGGACGTGTCCATTCCGGGGTGTCGGCCGCCGCGAAGCGAGACATGACCCACCGCACCTGCGTGAGGGCGTGGCTCGCCGGGCCGGTGGCCTCGATGTGTTCTTTGAGCGCGGTCCAGCTCGCCAACCCGTGCTCGCGGGCGATGGCCAGCTGGGCCTGGTGAAGCGTGGCGAACTCCCCGGCGGAGAGGCGGCGTTTCGCCTCGAGCTTCAGGTACCGAAGATTCGGCCGGTCGGGGAGCGCACGCGACTGATCGGACAAGGCAGTCCTTCCCTCGTCGCCCCCGGGTCCGCGACATCGGGCGGGAAAAGACATGCCGTCGAATTGCTTGGCGACACCGGTGAGCTTGCAGCTCTGCCCGCGGACCCAGAGGCGGCCGGGAAACCGCCACCCACGACCGTACCCTGGCACCCCCGTGACCACGAACCCGTTTTCTCGCCGTCTTCCAGCTACCGGATAGGACATCTGGCACGGCGTGTGATGCCCAGTTCTGATGGGCGAGATCACTGCTGTTGCCGCACTCGGGCTCGGCACCCGATGCGGGCCTGAAGCCTGGGCCGGTCGCGGCCAACGCGAGTGATGCGGCAGCCATCGTGACTACATGACGTACGACCAGTTGGCGCTCATCCCCAAACGGCGAGCAGGAGGAGGGAGCGCGGCCTCGACCGGGCGTCGTCTTGATCCTTGTGTGGAATCACGTGCCGTCAACCGAGCCGCTGGTGGCCGTCGCTAGCGCGCGCGGCGGGCCAGTTCGTCGAGTACGTCTGGCCAAGCACCGGCGAATTCGTCGCGGGTGTTCGCCGTGGGAAAGCCCTGCTGCACTAGGCGAATCCGGTTCCCGTCCAGGGTGGTCTCGATCGTGACCTCCACTGGGGTGTCAAAGCTCGGAGCGTCCTGGTAGATCGCGGTCATCTGGTAGGCCAGCCGGTGAGGTCGTTCGACCGCCGTGATCACGCGCTCCTCGCGGAATGCCGGACCGTTCGGCACTTGGAAGGCCACCGACCAGTGCCCGCCCGGCCGTAGGTCGAGCTGGGAGTCAGTCACCCAATCCGGCCGCCGGCTGTCATAGAGCGCGATAAAGGCATCGAAGATCGCCTCCGGTGGGGCGTCGATGATGCGCTCAACACTTAGTGCGTGTCCGTCGTGGTGATTTGCCGGCGACTGACCCCAGCGGGCACGACCACAGCTGACACCGACAACCGGAGCCGCGTACGGGAGGTGTTGGGCGTAGGAGCCGAAGAGGCTAAGCGCGGGCCCGGACACGACTGGGGCGCGGCCCACCGGCCGGGGCGAGCCGCCGTCATCGCGCGACCACTGCGAGGACCGCGGATCCGATGGCCAGCGTGAGGAAGGTTCCTGGGAACGTGATGTTGTGGAACACGCGGGCTCGCACATGAGTGGCGAGGGCTCCGATGAAGAACAGGATGAGCCCGATGGCAGCGGCGATGCCGAGGGGCCGGACGTACAGCAGCCCGAGCAGGAGCCCGGCGGCTCCGGCACCTTTGAGCACCGCGAGCGGCGGCAGCCAGGAACGCGGCACGCCGACCTCGTCCATGTTGGCGAGGACGAATCTGGCATGCGCGAGATCGGCGCCGGCGGCCCACACATTGGCCAAGATCGTGACGGCAGTGATGATCACATAGGTGGCGAACACTTACTTACTCCTCGATCCGGTCCGGGCATCCGGTCGCCCCCTGGGGACCTCACAACTGCGCCACCGTGGGGACTTGCGGCCTCCGGCCGCGACTGCTGTTCCCGGGCGTCCTCGACGCCGGCGAGCGTCCACTTGCTCATGGGATCAAGCCTCGTGAGATGCCGGCATTGCGTCCAATACACGCATCCATAACCTGATGGCATGGATGTCGACACTCGGTTGCTGCGCTACTTCGCCGCCGTGGCCAAGGAAGGCAACCTCACCCGCGCGGCGGAACGGCTGTTCGTGTCCCAGCCGGCGCTGACCAAGCAAATCAAGCAGCTGGAGACACAGTTGGGTGCGGTGCTGTTCACCCGGTCCCGGGCCGGTATGACTCTCACCGAGGCGGGCCAAGTGTTGGCGGAGCGGGCGCCCGCCGTACTTGCCGATTGGGACGAGGCGCTCCGGGAGACCAAGAGCGCCGCCAGCCGTGCGGCCCGCGTGCTCAGGGTTGGATTCATCGCCAGTGCCGCCAACGAGGCCACCCAGCGGATCGTCGCGGCGTTCGCCCGCTGGCGACCGGACTGGCGGGTGGACATGCGGCAGGCCGCTTGGTCGGATCCCACCGCCGGGCTCGCCACCGGCGACGTGGACGCTGCCTTGCTACGGCTTCCGTTCCCAGGCCAGGACACCCTGCGGATCGAGGTGCTGTTCACCGAACCCCGCTGGGTCGCGCTCCCCGCTGCGCACCCGCTCGCGGCGCGCGACCAGATCGATTTCCAGGACCTGTGGGACGAGCCGTTCGTCGCCGCCCCGGCCGAGACCGGCTGGTGGCGCGACTACTGGCTGGCCACCGGCGAACGCCAGGGCCATCCCGTTCGCATCGGAGCCGTCATCGGGCAACCCGACGGGTGGCGCACCGCCGTCGCCAACGGGGACGGCATCGCCCTCACGCCCGAATCCGCCGCCCGCTACTACGCACATCCCGGCATCACCTACCGGCCGGTGACCGGCGTCAGCCCCAGCCAGGTCGGCGTCGCCTGGCCACCCGCAGCCGACACCAATCGCGTCATCCAGGACTTCGTCCGCTGCTGCCTCGACAACAAGCCACCACAACACCCCGAGAACCTCGCCTGACCGGGTCTGGTCACGCCGCCGGCGCCATCGCAATATGCTCCGCGGGTCAGCTTGCGCGCGAGGGGCTGTCAGCCGTTGCCGAACCGTTCCCCGATCTCCTCCACGTCGTCCATGCCGACCAGCCTGGTGAACTCGGCCAACCCGGGTAGCCCGGCCATTATCCCGGCCGGCGACCCGTCCGCCGCTACCTGGGCGAGCGCGCCCTGGATGGCGCGCGTCGCGGCCAGCAATGCGGTCAGCGGGAAGATGACGATGCCGAACCCAAGCTCCCGCAGCCGGTCCAGCCCGGTCGGCGGGGTGCGGCCGCCCTCCGCCCAGTTGAACAGCAGCGGTACGTCACTGAGCGCACTGGCCACCTTCGCGATCTCCGGTTCGCTCTGCAGGGCCTCGATGAACAGCACGTCCGCGCCCGCGTCCCGGTAGCGGCGGCCCCGCTCGATCGCGGCGTCCACGCCCTCCACGGCGCGAACGTCCGTACGGGCGATCAGCACAAAATCGGGGTTGGCACGGGCGGCGACGGCGGCGCGGACCCGGTCGACCATCGTGTCGGCCGAGACCACCTGCTTGCCGGCGAAATGCCCGCACCGCTTCGGGGCGACCTGATCCTCCAGATGGATCCCCGCCACCCCCGCCCGCTCGTATTCCCGCACCGTACGGACGACGTTGAGCGCGTTGCCGTAGCCGGTGTCGGCGTCCGCGATCACCGGCACGCCCACCGCCGAGACGATGCGCCGCGCCGTATCGACCATCTCGGTCATCGTCACCAAACCAACGTCCGGACGGCCCAGTAGCGACCCGGCCACCCCAAAACCGGTCATATAGACCGCGGGAAAGCCGGCCGCCTCGACAAGACGCGCGCTCAGCGCGTCGTACGCCCCCGGAGCCAGCACCGGCCGCTGCCGCGACAGCAGACCCCGCAGCCGCGCCGGCCCGTTCAGCGGTTCCCCGAGCAGCCCCGACATACCACGCCTCCTCCGCCGAGCGGTCGTCGTCCACCCCAACCTTCTCGTAGCCGACCCGCGTCCGCGGCATTGGCTAGGGCACCACCAGCCGGTAAGTCGGCGGGGGCGTCAGGTGGAGTCTCCTACGTGGACGATGGCGCGGAGGGGGAGGTTGCGGGAGGAGTCGCCGACCCAGAGTTGGTGGGGTCCCGGGACTGTGGTCCAGGCGTGAACGGTGGCGTCCCAGACGGAGAAGGCGCGCCGGTTGAGGGTGAAGGTCAGGTGCCTGGTCTGGCCGGGCCGCAGGTAGACCTTCTGGAAGCCCCTGAGCCGGCGAGGCGGCTCGCCCGCGGCGGGCGGCGCGCCGACGTAGAGCTGGGCCACGTCGGCACCGGCCCGGGAGCCGGTGTTGGTGACGTCGACTCCCACCTTGACCTCATCGCCGTGGCCGACCTTGAGGTGGCTGTAGCGGAAGGTCGTGTACGACAGGCCGTACCCGAATGGGAAGAGCGGTGCGATGTTCTGCGCGTCGTACCAGCGGTACCCGATCTGCAGGCCCTCGGAGTAGGTGGCCGTGCCGTTCACGCCCGGCCACCGGTCCGGGGTGTGCGCCGGGGTGTCGGCGTCGGCGCGCGGGAAGGTGACAGGCAGCTTGCCGGCGGGGTTGACGTCGCCGAAGAGCACGGATGCCACGGCATTGCCATCCTCCTCACCCGGATACCAGGCCTCGACGACGGCCGGCACCTGGTCGAGCCACGGCATGAGCACCGGCGCGCCGCTCTTGATCACGACGATGGTGTGCGGGTTGGCCGCGGCGACGGCGGCGACGAGCTGGTCCTGGTTGCCGGACAGCGAAAGGTTCGGACGGTCCCGGCCCTCGGTCTCGTTATCGCCGACCATGACCAGCGCCACATCGGCGGAGCGCGCGAGGTCAGCGGCCGCGGCGGGGTCGGAGCCGTCGGCATACGACACGTCCGCGCCCGCGCCGAGCCGGTTCCGCACGCCGGTCACTGGGTCCACGGTGTACAGCGGGACAACGTGCGAGCTGCCTCCGCCGCCGGTATACGCCGCTCCGGCGAACGGACCGATCACCGCGACCTTCCGGGTGGTGGCCGGGTCGAGCGGCAGCTGGGCGTCGGCGTTCTTGAGCAGGACGGTGCCCTGCTCGGCGACCTGCCGGGCGATCGCGCCGTTCCGCTCGGCGGGGATAGGCGAAAGCGTGAGCGGCCGGTCGAACAGCCCGAACCGGATCATGACGGCGTAGCGGCGGGCGATCATGCGGTCGATCACCGACTCACTGATCTGCCCCGAGGTGACCGCGTCGCGCATCGCGGTGTCGAAGAACTCGCCGGTCGGCATCTCCAGGTCCTCGCCCGCCAGCGCGGAGGGCACTGTGCTGTGGGTGGCGCCGAAGTCGGACTGGACGAACCCGTCGAACCCCCACTGCCCGCGTAGCACGGTGTCGAGCAGGTATTGGTTCTCGCACGCGAAGCTCCCGTTCACCTTCGGGTACGCGCACATGACCGTCCCCGCGCGGCCCTGCTTCACCGAGGCCTCGAAGGCGGGCAGGTAGATCTCCTGCAGCGTCCGCTCGTCGATCAGCTCGTTGACGCTGAACCGGTCGGTCTCCTGGTTGTTGGCCGCGTAGTGCTTGACCTCGGCGATGATCCCGTTTCGCTGTACGCCCCGGATGTCGGCGACCGAGATCTGCCCGGCGAGATACGGATCCTCGCCGTACGTCTCGAACGTACGGCCGTTCTGCGGCACCCGGGTCAGGTTGATGTCCGGCGCCTCCAGCAGGCTGTGCGCCAGGTCGCGGGTCTCGGCGCCCTGCACGTCGCCGTACGCACCGGCCAGGTCCGGGTCGAACGTGGCCGCAAGCGCGATCGGCGCGGGCAGTGCGGTGGCCGGCTTCTGCTGCCGGTCGTCGCTCGGGCCCACCCCGGCCGGTCCGTTCGTGATCCGCAACGGCGGAATGTCGAGCCTCGGCACCCCTGGCACGAAGCGCTGGTGGTCGGCGTCGCGGATCCCATGCAGCTGGGTGATCTTCTCGTCCAGCGTGAGCTGTGCGACCAGGGCGGCGGCCCGCTGCTCGGGAGTCTGTCCGGCCCGGTACGGCGCTGCACCGGCGGTTGGGGCCGCGACCAGCGACGCGACCACCGCCACGGCCCCGATCAGTCCCTCAAACGTACGGCGAGTCCGGACCATGATCTCTCCCATCCGCAGACCACACGGAGGCGATCTTGATCGTGCAAGCGTTTTCCGCCTGTGTCAAGGGTGGCGGCGACCAGAAAGCCGACGAAATCACTCATGGGAGGTGATGCGCGGCCGGAGCCGTTTCGATCGATTGAATGCCATGAGCGAGATCAAGCCGCCGGAAAGCCGCCGACCGTGGCTGCCCTGGGCCGCGGCGGGAGTAGCCCTGGTCGTCGGAGGCGTGGTGGGGGGCGTCATCGCCAACGCGACCGCCTCGCAGAACTCCGGCCAGCCGGGCCGTGCCGCAGGTTCGTCCAGTGCCGCCGCGTGCGAGGTCACCCCGGTCGCGAACGAGGTCGTGCCCTCCGTGGTGACGATCGCGGCCAGCGCCGCCGGGGGGAACGAGAGCGGAACCGGCTCGGGCGAGGTCATCCGCTCGGAGGGCTACATCCTCACCAACAACCACGTCATCTCGGTCGCCGCGGACGGCGGCTCCGTCCAGGTGCTGTTCGCCGACGGCGCGACGGCCCCGGCCACGATCACGGGCCGGGATCCGCAAACCGACCTCGCCGTGCTCAAGATCCAGCCGTCCCACCAGCTCAAGGTGATCCAGCTGGGTTCGTCGACGTCGGTGAAAGTCGGCCAGCCGGTCGTGGCGATCGGCGCACCGCTCGGCCTGTCCGGCACCGTCACCTCCGGCATCGTCAGCGCCCTCGATCGCACCGTGCAAGTTCCCGGTGAGAACGACAAATCCGCGCTGCTGGTGTCCGCGGTGCAGACCGACGCGGCCATCAACCCGGGGAACAGCGGCGGCGCTCTGGTCAACTGCGCCGGTCAGCTCGTTGGGGTACCGACGGCGGGAGCGACGGTGCCGAGCCCGTCCGGCCCACCCAGCGGCGGAAGCATCGGGCTTGGTTTCGCCATTCCGGTCGATCTGGCCAAATCCATCGCCGATGAGATCATCTCCACCGGCCGGGTGACCCATGCCTACTTCGGGTTGCAGACCACCCCGATCCCGCCCGGTACCGCGCAGGCGGGGGTCCCGGAAGGCCTGTACGTGCACGCGGTCGCCTCGGACGGCCCCGCCGCCCGGGCCGGGTTGCGACCCGGCGACGTGATCACCGAGATCGATGGGAAGCCCGCCACCACCAACATCCAGCTGCAGGAGTTGACTCTGACCAAGAAGCCGGGCGACACCGTGGCGATCACCTATTCCAGAAGCGGCCAGTCGGCAAAGGCGACGGTCACGCTCGGCGCCCAGCCGTAGGAACTTCGTGGGCCCTTCGTGATCACCCGGGCTGGGTGAGGATCGAGCGTTCGTCGCGAAGGAAGGGTCGTGTCTGCCGGCGCAGAGGCTGCAAGTCTGCTGATAGGAGGGCCTCCGTGATTCACATACTCGACGGGATGCCCGACGGGCTTCTCGGTGTCGAAACGGTCGGCAAGCTCACTGCAGAGGACTACACAAACGTGCTCGGCCCGGCCCTGGACGAGGAGGATGCGAACTTCGGCCGATGGCCTTGGCCACCCGTCGACCGTCACGACACCAACTGGCCCCACAATTACCTCGTCAGCGCACGCCGGCGGTTGACTCTGCCCCGCGGGAATGGCCCATGCTCAAGATGTGGATGAACTGCTGAGCATCGGCGAGTTCTCCGCCCGGTGCGGCCTATCCGCCAAGCGGCTTCGCTCCTA
>DATBKU010000034.1:0-43171 GCA_036555725.1 Streptosporangiaceae bacterium
GTGGGCTCCACCGCGGAGGCGGAGCTCGTGAAGCTGCTCGAGAACACGTTCCGCCACGTGAACGTGGCGCTCGTCAACGAGCTGGCCGTGTTCGCCCACTCGCTCGGCGTGGACCTGCACGAGGCCATCGACGCCGCCTCCACCAAGCCGTTCGGCTTCATGCGCTTCACCCCGGGCCCGGGCGTCGGCGGCCACTGTCTGCCGATCGACCCGTCATACCTGTCCTGGCGGGTCGAGCGCACGCTCGGCCGCAGCTTCCGGTTCGTCGAGCTGGCCAACGACATCAACAGTCACATGCCCGACTACGTGGTGCAGCGGGTCACGCTGGCGCTCAACGCCCGCAAGCAGCCGGTCAACGGCTCCCGGATCCTGCTGCTCGGCCTCGCGTATAAGCAGAACTCCGGCGACGCCCGCGAGTCGCCCGCCGTCCGCGTCGCCGAGCTACTGTCCGCGATGGGCGCCGAGGTGTACGGCGCGGACCCGCACGTCGTCGAGACCACCCCCGTGGAGGGCCTGGTCCGCCGGGTCGACGCCACGCCCGACGAGCTCGCCGCCGCCGACGTCGTCGTCCTCCTCACCGACCACGACCAGTTCGACCTGGCCGAGGTGACCGAGCACGCACGCCTCGTCCTCGACTGCCGCCGCCGCCTCACCGGCCCCCAAATCGAGCGCCTGTGATTCGTCATCTCACCCGGCCGGGATCGGTCAGCCCATTGGCCGTCTTCTTGAGCGACACTGAGTGAGCGACCGCACGTCGACGTGCCAACCGGCAGGGGGCGAGCTGCGTCCAATACAGGACGGCAACCGGCTCGAGCTATCGGGCGCACAGTGAAGCCGAGAGCCAGGGTCGGGTGGCCGGCTGGAGGGGGATCGATGGACCTGCTCGACTCGGTCCGCGTCTTGATGAAGCGATGGTGGCTGACGCTGCCACTGCTGGCTCTCACGCTGATCGGCGTGATCGGGACCGCGATCGTGATGCCGTGGACCTATCGATCCGAGGCCACCGTGGTCTTTCTCTCGTCCCAGCTGCAGTCGAAACAGGCCGGCGGCAACCCCTGGCTCGCCTTCGACAGCTCCCTGACGGTGACGGCCGAGGTAGTGGGCCGGGAGATGATGGACGAACGCACCGCGGCCGGGCTGCGCCAGCAGGGGAACACCGCCAAGTACACGGTCGGGATCGCCTCCGACTCCACCGGGCCGGTGCTGGTGATCGAGTCCGAAGGCGCCAAGCCCGCCGTGGTGCAGAACACGCTCAAGGCGCTGCTGGCCCAGATTCGCACCCGCCTCGACGCCATCCAGACCCAGGGCGGCGTCAACCCGTACGCACGCATCCGGCTGAGCACGGTGTCGGCCTCCACGGAGCCCCAGCTCATGGCCAAGAGCAAGCTGCAGTTGCTGATCATGGGGCTGGCGGTGGGGCTCGCCCTGACCATCGGCGTTCCGCTGACCGTCGAGTCCATGGTCCGCCGGTTCCGGGGGGTCCCGAGCGGCCCGGGCGGCGAGGAGGGCGAGCCGCCCGTAGGGCGTCCCGCCGAGCGCACACTCGCGGCGGCGGCGACGAACGGCACCAACGGCCGTCATCGTACGGAGACCAAAGAAGAAGAGTGGACTCCCTATCTTCCGCCGGAACGGCCCCGTGATCCGCGTCGGGCCGGTCCGCGACCCAACAGTTGAGCGGCGTTAGTACGCACCGGACCCGCGGATAACCGCGGCTACTGTCTTCCACAAGATCAGCATGTCCAGGGCGAGCGACCAGTTCTCTACGTATTGAAGATCGAGCCGTACGGCCTCGTCCCAGGCCAGGTCCGAACGGCCGCTGATCTGCCAGAGCCCGGTCATGCCGGGTTTCACGACGAGTCTGCGGCGGACGACCCGACCGTACTGCGCCGCCTCCTCCGGAAGCGGGGGCCGCGGTCCGACCAGCGACATCTCACCCAGCATCACGTTGATGAGCTGGGGCAACTCGTCCAGCGAGTAGCGCCGCAAACACGATCCGACACGAGTGACCCGTGGGTCGGACTTGATCTTGAAGAGCACACCGTCGGTCTCATTCTGGGTGGTCAGCTCATTCTTAAGCTGCTCCGCGTCGTGCACCATGGTGCGGAACTTGAGCATGCGGAACTCCGCGCCGTCCTTGCCCACCCGCGTTTGCCGGAACAGGACCGGGCCGGGGCTCGTGACCTTGACGAGGACCGCAATAACCAGGAACACCGGGACGAGGAAGAGCAACGCCACTGTCGCCGCGATCCGGTCGAAAACGTTCTTGACCAGGCGTTTCGCGCCTACTAGCTCCGGATGATCGACGTGGATCAGCGGCAGCCCGGCGACCGGGCGGATTGTCGTCCGCGGCCCCGCCACGTCGAGCAACGCCGGCGCCACGCATAGGTCGGTGCCTGTCTTCTCGAGCTGCCACGCGAGCTGGCGAAGCTCCGCCCCGTCCATTTCCGGGCACGCCAGGACGGCCACGGTGTCGGCACCCACCAGGCGCACCACCCGGGAGGCATCCGCGAGGTGCCCCATCACGGGCACCCCGTCCAGCCGCCGCCCCAGCCCCTCGCCGCCCCGCGTCGGCACGCAGGCCGCGACGATGCCCATCCCGTGGTACGGCTCGCGCCGGAACTGCCGGATGAGGGCGGTCACCGCCGCGCGGTGACCTACGGCCACGACCCGGCGCATGCATTGACCACGGGCGCGCAAAAGGTGCAAGCGCTTGCGCATGACATAGCGGGCCACGAGATTGAGGAACGCGGCCAGCGGAATCGCCAGCAACACGTATCCGCGGGAGATCTCCGTCTTGGTGGCGTAGGCCAGTACGGCGACGGTCGCGGTCAATCCGATCGCGGCATTCAGTAGCCGCCGGAACTCCTCGGAACCGACGCCTAGCAGACCAGGCGCGTAGCCGCGAGATAGCGCGACCAACATCGGCCAAATAATGGGTAGCCCAACGCCCAGCGCCATATTCGGGAACGGCGCCGCGTCAGGTGTGTCGAAACGAATGCCGAACCCGACCAGGGCGCCGATTAGAGCACAGAGCGAGTCGACCACGATAGCCCGGGCGATGTAGCGCTTCTCCCATCCGTACGTCGTGTCCATACGGAGCGCCAGCGCGGGCGAAAAGACGTCGTTGGTGACAGCCATGAGACCCCCGGTTTCTCATCGCAGGGCGGTTCGCCGCGTCGCCTATGTGAACGGATCCTAAGCCGTATCCGTGCTGGAATGCGGTTGCCGGAGGACCACATCTGGCCTGGTCATCAACGTGGGCCACAAGCGGCCTGAAAAACTGCGCAGCGCAGAGGTTGACGAATAATCGATGCCATGATCACGGTGACATCCGAATACAGCATGTCGGTATCCTTTTATTGGTTCTTGAGTAACGACATTGGCCATCGAGACTGGAGGCGCGTGAGATGCGCAATCCGCTTCTGCGCCGCGCGGCGCGCACCGCACGGGCGATCGCGGCGGTGACGCGGCGGCCGCCGTTCATGCCGCCCGGTCACTTCTACTCACCGCTGTCAGCGCCGGCCGACGTCCAGCGCGCGCTGGAGTGGCTGGGCTTCCCGCCGGGGGCGGCGCCGCCCGGCGTCGACGTGCGGGCCGCCGCCCAGCTCGAGCTCTTCACCAAGTTGCGCCCGATGATCGCCGAGCCGTTCGAGGGCCCGCGCTACACCCCGGACAATTCGATGTACGGCCCGGCCGACGGCGCGGTCTATCGTGCGATGCTCCGCCACCTGCGGCCTAAGCGGGTCATGGAGATCGGCTCGGGGTTCTCCACCGCGCTGGCGTTGGACACCGCCGCCGCGCACCTCGACGGACTGGAGCTGACCTGCGTCGAGCCCTACCCGGACCGGCTGCTGTCGGTGCTCACCGAGGGCGACGCCGATCGGATCACACTGGTGCGGCGCCCCGTCCAGGAGGTGCCGCTCGACGCCTACTCGACACTCGAGGCCGGCGACGTGCTGTTCATCGACTCCACCCACGTCGTCAAGGCCGGCTCGGACGTCGTATGGCTGTTCCTGCAGGTCTTGCCACGATTGGCGCGCGGAGTCGTGGTCCACGTGCACGACGTGTTCTGGCCGTTCGAGTATCCGCGGGCGTGGCTGGCCGAGGGCCGCGACTGGACGGAGAACTACCTGTTGCACGCGTTTCTCGTCGGCAACGCCAGCTGGGAAATGCTCCTGTTCCCGTCCTGGGTGTGGAAGGAACATCCGGCAGAGGTCCCGGCGGACCTCAAGGCGGAGGAGCCCGGCTCGATCTGGCTGCGGGCCCGCTGATCAGGCGTTACGGTTCGGGAACCGGCTTGCCGTTCTCCTGCCAGACGTTGCCCTTCCACACGTTGCCGCGCCCGGCGCCGTCCCAAGTGGCGCCCCATCCGAAGGAACCGCCCTTCGGGTAGTACCGGCGGCTGAAGACGTTGTCGATGAAGCGGATGTTGTACGGCGTTCCGTACTTGCCGTCGCCGCCGTACACCGTGTAGCCGCCGCCGGCGAGCAGGTTGTTCTGCACGAGAACGTCGTGGTTGAGGCCGAAGTCCTGGTAGAGGGCGACGGCGGCGGTCTGGTCCACCGGGTTGAGGATCGTGTTGTGCCTGACCACCAAGGACATGCCCGATCGCGGTCCCGAGTTGGACGCGACCAGCGTGACGTGCGCCCCGGGGAAATCCCTGGGGTCGTGGAAGTAGGAATTCTCGATGAGGCCCTGGCTGGTCTGCACCGCCGACATCATCGTGTGGACCTCCGTCCGGCGTACGGTCAGCATGCCGGAGTAGTTCAAGATCCCGAACTCGAGCGGCGCGCCACCGTCTCCCACGATCTCGGTGTCCTCGACCGTGAGCCCGCCTCCCGACTCCTGCCGCTGCAGGATCCCCCAGTCGCCGCTGCCCACAACCCTGCAGTTCCGGATCGTGACGTTACTGGCCAGCACTACGATGTCGCCGTGAACGTCCAGGCCCTGCACGACGGCGCCGTTCCGGGTCACTTTCACGGTGCCCGTGCGGGTGGTCAACGGCGCTCCGTTCCGTACTCCCGTGTTCGCCGCGCTCGGCCAGCCGCCGGCGAGCTCGGCACTCGACCTGACGCTGGGAGCCGCTGACCTGAGGTGCAGCGCCCAGGTCTCCTGCGCCGACGGCGAAGCGGAGCGAGCGATGGCTGAGGTGGGCGATCCACTTCGACCGGGCTCCGCGACCGGGGCCGACGAGCCGCGTGTGGCCACCCCGATGCCCACACCCGTGGCCACTGCCGCCGCGGTCGCGGTCGCTATCACCGCCGATCGGCGCACACGATGGGCCATGCCGCTTCCTTATCCAAGGGGATCAGGCTGTGCGGAGCGCGCCAGCCGCCGACGAATTCGTATCGGATGCCGCTCGGCCACCAAAGCGCCCGCGATCATGGCCAGCGCGCCGAGCAAGGCGAGTGCGCCGAGAGAGCGTGCCCGGCGGCCGGTAAGCGGCGTCGGCTTGTCCGAGCTCTCCACAACCTTTGCGGTAATGACCGCATCGGGCCGGGCGCCCGCTTCGAGTTGCCGCTCATTCAGATCGGCCTGCAGAACTTTCAGCAACACACTTAGCGTACGGCCGGTCATTGCCGGATCGGTCGAAGTGACGAGCAGCGTTACGTACGGCTGATCGTGGATCGGTTGCTCGTCGTTTCCGCGGTTGGCGAGAAGTACTTTGTACGGGGCGGTTCCGCCCTGTGCGTGCACGCGTTCTTGGCCTTGCTCGGAATTGAGCCGCAAGGAGGTTACCGACGCGGCGACGACAAGGCTGATGTTGAAGTTCTCAAAGCCCGTCGTGCCCGGCATCACAAAGTTGACGACGGCCCGGCTCTGATAGATAGCAGGCTCCGTCACTATGCGCAACATCCCGCCTACCGCCAGCAGAAAAGCGAGCAGCACCACCACCGGGTGACGGATGAGCAGAATGGCGAAGTCGCCTATGGTCACCGGTCGGCCCCCTGACCTCTCTGACCTCTTTTAGACCGTTCCTGGTCATGGTGCCACAAAAGACCTTGATCGTGTGTTATCAAGAGAGTTCCGGTATCGGCCGCCCGATGATCCAGAAATTTCCTCGGATGCAGTCCAGGAAAACAGGACCGAGTGAAGGGGAGTAATGGATCTGCTCGCAGCGATTCGTGCCGTCTGGCGATGGTGGTGGCTGGCCTTGCTGCTCCTCACCGTCTCCGTGGCCGGGCTCTTCGCTGCGAACGCCGCGCTGCCGTGGACCTACCAGTCGAAGGCGAACGTGTTGTTCCTCGCCTCCGCCGCCGGAGCGAAGGAGGTCGGTGGCAACCCCTATCTGGTGTTCGCCGACGGGGCGCTCAGCATCTCGGCCGAGGCGGTCGGCCGGACCATGATGGACGACCGTACGGTGGCCAGGTTCCGCGGCGCGGGCTACACCAGCGAGTACAGCGTCGGACTGGTAAAAGACAGCGCGATCCCGGTGCTCGAGGTCGTGGTCACCGGGCCCGACCCGCGCAACGTCCAGAGCACGCTCAACGCGGTGGTCGCGGAGATCCCCAAGCGGCTGGACGTGCTGCAGGGCTACACCCGTTCGCCTGCGCTGAAGATCAGGGCCAGGACGGTCGCCGCCAGCCCGGCGCCCGCGCGCGACCCAATCCCCAAGGTTCGGCTGCTCGTCGTCGTCTTCGGACTGGGTCTCACCCTGTCCATCGGGGTTCCGGTCATTGCCGAGGCACGGGCCGAGCGCCGGCGGGCGGACGCCGAGGGTGCGCCCGTGGTCTGGCCGCTGATCGGTAGCGAGATCGACGAGCGGGTGGCTCGATGAGCGCGCCGCGCGCCGCGGCCGCGCGGGAGGCGCGGTGACCAGGACGGGGTCCCTGCGGGCACGCGGCGGCCCCGATGACATCGCGACGGCGCCGATCCCCAAGGTCCCACCGCTGCTCGCCCGCACGGCGGCGGTGCGAATCCTCACCATCTACGTGGTGATGCTGCTGCTGATCCCGTCGCAGCTCGTCGTCGGGCCGCTCGGCGCGGCCGGCACTCCCGCGGGCATCCTCGCCTTCGTCTACTTCCTTTGGTACGGCTTCGCCTGGCTGAGCCCGCGCTCCATCGTGCTCCGCGAGTCGCAGCCGTTGCGCGCCCTCATCGCGATCTTCCTGGCCTGTGTGCTGGTGAGCTACGCGGCCTCCATGATGCGGGCGCTGCCGGTCGAGGAACTGAACGGGGCCGACCGGGGCCTGATCATCGCGGCGGGCTGGGCTGGCATCGCGTTGCTCACCGCCGACAGCCTCGACCGGATGGAGAGCCTCGAACGGTTGCACCGCAAGATGGTCGTCATAGGATCGGGCCTCGCGGTCCTCGGGATCATCCAGTTCTTCACCGGCTTCGACTTCGTCAAGTACATCGACATCCCGGGCCTTTCCCTGCAGGTCCCGCACATCTCGCTCGTCCCCCGCGACGAGTTCAACCGGCCGGCCGGGACGGCGATCCATCCGATCGAGTTCGGCGCCGTGCTCGGGCTGCTGCTGCCGCTGGCGATTCACGGCGCTCGCTACGCGCCGGCCGGCCGGCGTTTCCTCCGCTGGACGCAGGTCATCGCCATCGCCGCGGCGATGATGATGACCGTGTCGCGTTCGGCGTTCCTCGCCGGGGCGATCGCGCTGCTGGTCATCCTGCCGACCTGGGACGCGGCCTCACGGCGGCGCGCCTACGCCGCGACGGTCGTCTTCATGGGCGTGCTGTACGTGGTCACTCCGGGCCTGCTTGGCACCCTCAAGGCCCTGATCACCGACATCGGGTCCGACTCGAGCACGCAGTACCGAACCCATGACTACGACGCCGTCGCCCACTACCTGGCGCAGCACCCGTGGTTCGGCCGTGGCTTCGGCACGTTCCTGCCGCAGTTCTATCGGATCTTCGACAACCAGTACCTCGTCACGCTCGTGGAGATGGGAGTGTGCGGGCTGCTCGCCCTGATCACCCTGTTCGTCACCGGCTGGGTGCTGGCGCGGCAGGCGCGTAAGGCGAGCACCGATCCACGGGAGCGCCACCTCGCCCAATGCATCGCGGCCGGCGTGGCGGTGGCGACGTTCAGCTTCGGTACGTTCGACGCGGCCTCCTTCCCGATGAGCTGCGGGATGACGTTCCTCATGCTCGGCTTCGCCGGGGCGATCTGGCGGCTGCTGCGCGGATCGGTCCGGCCGGCCCTGGGCGCGGAACCGGATCGGCGCGTGGCGCCGCGCGAACCGAGCTCCACCGCTTCGCCGTAGGTATGTGATCGTTAGAGGGGGATGACGGATGGCCACGTGTGACCAGCTGCTGGCGGTGTCCATGGCGCCGGGGAGCCCTGGCCCGGCGCTTGACGACGCGCCACTCGGGCCGGGCGCGATCGCCGTGCCGTTCGGCGGCGGCGCGGTGGGCGAGGGCACTGTGTGGGCGGTCAGCGTCGACGGCGACAAGCCGGCGGTGGGCAGCGGGATCGCGCTTTCGCTCGGCCCGCGCGACCACGTCTACGGCGCGGTACGGTCCAGCGACCTGGCCGATCGGCTCACGTCCGGGCACCGGCTGGCCGACGTGGCCGCCCCGTTCGCGGCGGTGCTGGTCGACGGGTCTTCGGTCATCGCCGCCACCGACTACCTGGGGCTCCGCCACATCTACGGGGTCGAGGGCGAGGGGTGGGCGGCGATCTCCACGTCCGCGCGCCTGCTCGCGCGCCTCGCGAACACCTCGCTCGACCGGGACGCGCTGGGCGCCTACCGGCTCATCGGCCACCACCTGGGCACCGCGACGCCGTACGCCGGCGTCACCAAGCTGCCGGCCGCCGCACGGTGGCGGCTCGCGGCGGGGCGGCTGCACGTGGAGCCGTACTCGATCGCCGCCGGCGAGCCCGCGCCCGACGCCCCCACGGCGGTGCGCCGCACCGCAGCGATGCTCCGCGCGACCATCGAGCGCTGCCTGGACGAGCATCCCGACGCGGTGCTGCAGCTGTCCGGCGGACTGGACTCTCGGGTACTGCTCGGCGCCATCCCGGCGAGCCGCCGACGCGGTCTGCGGGCGCTCACCCTCTCGTCGGCCAAGAGCCACGACAATGTGATCGCCACCCGCCTCGCCGAGTCCTACGGCCTGCGCCGCGAGGTCATCGACCTCGGCCGACTGGCTACGCTACGCCCAGAAGGGGCGTATGAGCTGGTGCACCGGGCCGCACTGCGCAGCGACGGCATCGGCAACCCCATCGCCTTCGCCGTGCTGGACTGGGCCGAGGCGCAGGCTCCGGGCGAGCCACGGATCAACGGTTTCGGCGGCGAGATGGCCAGGGCGTTCTACTATCCGGCGCAGCGCCCGCACGCGCGGCCCACCCCGGCCCTGGTCGACCGCCTGGCCACCTGGCGAATCTTCACCCTGGAGCCGGCGGACGAGGCCATGTTCGATCCGGAGTACGCCGCCGCGACCAAGGCGGCCACCCTGGGCCGGTTGCGGTCGATCTTCGTCGGCTACGACACCGATTGGCTGTCGGCGACCGACGAGTTCTACATCCAGGAGCGCGCGCACCGCTGGGTCGGCGCCACGCTCACCGGCGCGTGCCTCCGGTACGTCACCCTCGGCCCGCTGCTGCACCCGGAGTTCCTGGCCGCGGCGCGGGCCCTGCCCCCCGAGACCAAACGCGGCTCCCGGTTCAACGCCCGGGTGCTGACGGAGCTCGACGCCGACCTCGCGACCATCCCGCTCGACACGGGAATGCGGCCACGTGACCTGCTCGCCGGACCGCCGGCGAGCACGGCGCGCAACGCGTACGACTTCGCGCGGCGGGCGAACCGGAAGATCAGGCAGCGGCTGCGCCGCAGCGGCAACCCCGGCGTCGGCGTGCCCACGGTGACCCGGCATCTGGTCGGCCACTGGCGCGCGAACCCGCACTTGCTCGATCCGGTGGCGGCCAGCGGCATCGTCAGAACGGAATGGCTCGCCGAGATGCTCGCCGGCACCCGCGAGCCCTCTGAGGCGACCGCCGCCTTCCTGGCGATCATGGAGGTCGCCGCAGGCGGCTGAGCGCCCGGCGGCGGCACTGGCCGGCCGCGCTCCGTATGCCGCCGCTACGCAGGCCTTAGGTGAGCGCCTTGCGCACCGCGGCGGCGACGCTGACCTGCTGTTCCTCGGTGATGTGCGGGAACATCGGCAGCGAGAGGATCTCCGCGGCGGCGGCCTCGGTGACCGGGAAATCCCCCGCGGCGTAGCCGAGATCGCGGAAGGCCGGTTGCAGATGAACCGGTACCGGATAGTGGATGCCGGTGCCGATGCCCAGCTCACCGAGCGTACGGGCCACCTCGTCGCGGCGCGGCACGCGGATGACGTACAGGTGCCACACATTCGAGTCGCCGGGCGCGAGGTCAGGCAGCCGCACGCCGGGGATGTCGGCGAGCAGGTCGGCGTACCGCGCGGCGGCGGCCCGGCGGCGCTCGTTCCACTCCGTGAGCCGGCGCAGCTTGGCCCGGAGTACGACGGCCTGCAGCGTATCGAGCCGCGAGTTGAACCCGAGCGTCTCGTGCTGGTACTTCACCTCGCTGCCGTGGTTGCCGAGCAGCCGTACGGCACGGGCCAGCTGGGCGGAGTTCGTCACCACCGCGCCGGCGTCCCCGTAGGCGCCGAGGTTCTTGCCCGGATAGAAGCTCGTCGCCGCGATCATCCCGAATAGCCGGCGGCCCCCCACGGCGGCCCCCTGGGACTGGGCGGCATCCTCGATCACCGGCAGACCCAGCTCCAGGATCCGGTCAATCGGTGCGAGCCGTCCGTACAGGTGCACGGGAATGATCGCGCCGATCGACGGACCGACCGGCACCAGCTCGGGGTCGAGCAGCAGGTGATCGGGATCCACGTCGACGAGCACCGGACGCGCCCCGGCGCGTACCACCGCCTCCGCCGTCGCGACGAAGGTGTTGGCGGGCAGCACGATCTCGGCCCTCGGTTCGCAGCCGAGCGCACGCAGCGCCAGCTCGATGGCGTCGGTCCCGTTCCCCACGCCGACGCAGTGCCGGGCGCCGGCCAGCGCGGCGTACTCCCGCTCGAACGCCGTGACCTGCTCGCCCTGGACGAACGCGGTGGTGGCGAGGACGCGATCGAACTCCGCGCGGACCTCGTCGGCCACCTCGGCATGCGCCGCCGCGAGATCGACGAACGGAATCGTGTTCACGTGGGGTCTCCTTCGGAATGTGGGGCGGGCCGCAGGTACCGGGCCGGTGAGCCGACCCAGACCTCGCCCGCCGGTATGTCTCGCGTCACCACCGAGCCCATGCCGACCAGCGCACCCGCCCCGATCACGCGGCCCTCCCGGACCAGCGCGCCCGCCCCGAGGTAGGCGCCGGAGCCGACCCGCACCGAGCCGCCGAGCCGTACGCCCGAGGCGATCGTGACGAAGTCCTCCACCACGTTGTCGTGGGTCAGGGTCACGTGCGGCATGACCGCCACGTGGGCGCCCAGCCGTACCGACGCGGTCAGGACGACGCCCGCGAGCAGCACCGAGCCGGGCCCGGCCGAGGACGAGGCGGACATCGACACCGACGGGTGCACGAGCGTCGCGTACCGATCCGGCGGCAGGCCGAGCCGGGCGACGATCCGCGCGCGGCTCCCGTAGTCGCGAGGACTGCCCGTGCAGACGACCACCTGGACGCCTTGCTCGCCGGTCACGTCCTTGGCGGCACCGAGCACCGGAAACCCGTCTACGACGGTCCCCGGCAAGGCCGGGTCGTCGTCGGCGAAGCCCTTTAGCCGCCACTCCGGATGCGCCGCGACGAGCTGTGCGGTCTCGCGCGCGAACCCGCCGGCGCCCACGATGACGAGGTCACGCGGCATCGGTACGCTCCATCACCTTGAGCACCCCGACGGCGGCGCGCATCCGGTAGACGACGGCCCCCATCGCCGCGGCGGCGATCACCCCGGCGATGACCATCGCGGCGATGTCCAGTGTGATCAGGCGATGCGCGGCGACGGCGAGGAGCCCGACGGCGGCCGCGGCCACCAGCGGCAGCGCGAGCCGGGACAGCACCGCGCGTACGCCGATGCCCACCCTGCTCAGCTCGGCCAGGTACAGCGGCAGTACGACCAGGGCCGCGACGGCGACGTGCGCCGCCGCCACCCCGGGGGCGCCGCCGTACCGGGCGCCCAGGATGAGCGCCGGAATCAGCACTACCAGCCAGATGACCTGCACCGTAAAGACCGCGCGGGTCCGGGCCAGCACGACGAAGTAGTCGTACATCAGCTCGAAGGCGATGCGGAAGCCGCCCAGGATGGCGAGCCACACGAGGATGTCCGAGGCGGACCGCCACGGCGCCCCGTACAGGAAGTGAATCAGCGGCTGTGCCGCGCCGGACAGCAGCAGGCAGACCGGCAATGTGACCGCGGTGAGCAGCCCGGCGGCGGCCAGGAAGGTGCGTCGCATCGCGGGCGGGTCGTGCTGGAGCCGCGCGAATGCCGCGGGGGCGACGCTGCGCACCGGCTGGGAGAACATGCCCACCGGCCAGCTCGACAGGTTGAACGCCAGCACGTAGAACCCGAGCGCCGTGGCCCCGAGCACGTTGCCCACGATCAACTGGTCGACGCTGGTCACCGCGAAGACGATGACGCTGGAGCCGGCCAGCGGCAGCCCGAACGCCAGCAGCGCCCGGGCGGCGGCGCGGTTGAAGCCGAACCGCAGCGGCACGGGCGAGTAGATGACGAGCAGGACGCCGGAGGCCAGGGCCCCGGTCAGCCGCCCTACGGCGAGGCTCATCGCACCCCACCCGGCCAGCGCAAGGCCGATCGACACTAGGGCTCCGCCCCAGTTGTTCACCTGGTCGGCGATCATCTTGCGGTCCTGCCGGAAATGCCGCTGCAGCATCGCGGCGGGTGCGGCGACCAGCCCGTTGATCACGACGTTCAGAGTCAGCAGCCGTACCACGCCCGCGGCCTGCGGCGCGCCCATCGCGCTCGCGAACGCGGGGGCGCCGAGGAAGCAGCCGGCGTAGATCAGGCAACTGGACAGGACGGAGATGGTCGTGACCGTCGGCGCGATCTCCCGTGGCTCGCCCGGCCACCGGACGATGGCCAGGCTCACGCCCAGTTCGTTGAAGCTCAGTACGGCGAGCAGGGCCACCATGGCGACCGCGAACACGCCGAACTCGGTCGGACCGAGAATGCGCGCGAGAACGATCCCGATGGCCAGCGTGCCGAGCCTGGCCGCCGCGGTGTTGACGAAACTCCAGCCCAGCGCCTTCGAAGCCCGCCCGAACAGCGAGTCTTCGGCGCGGACCGCGAATCGTCGCCGGATCATGTGCGGCCCCGGATCGCGGTGACCGCGTTGAAGTCGTCGCGGGCCGCCGTCCCGCGCAGCCGTTGCCAGTGGCGGCGGGCCTTGTGCGCCAGGACGCCGGACGCCGTCGTCACGGCGTCGCGGCCGAACCTGACCGGCCCAGTCGCGACCGCGTCCATGTAGATCAGCTCCTGAACGCGCGCCGCCCGCTCCAGGCTGAACCGTTCCACGACGAGGTCCCGCCCGTACGCGCCCAGCTTCTCGCGGCGGCGTTCGTCGCCGTACAGGTCGAGCAGGAGGTCCGCCAGCCCGGTGGCGCCACGGCCGCCGAGGCCGTACCACCCCTGCCGGAGGAAGACCTCGGCCGAGTCGGGCGTGAGCAGTTCGAAAAAGCCATGCTCGCCCTGCACGATCAGCGGCCGGGCGAAGGCGAGCGCGCGCAGCGCGGAGCCGCCCATGCCGATCGTCACTGTGGCCGCGGCGTAGGCCGGCCGCGGGTCGTCGAGTGCGCCGGTGACCACGACGACCCGTCGGCGAACCTTGGCGTTGACCTCGGCGGCACGTTTCTCGACCAGCGCCCTGGACGGTCCGTCGCCAACGATGATCAGTCGCATCGGAAGCTCGTCGGCAAGCCGACCGATGACCTCGATGGCCGTCAGGATCCCTTCGAGCTTGAGTTCGGCGGCGAGGCGGCTGACGATCACCATGTCGAAATGATCCCTGTCGAGGCCGAACCGGGTCTGGAACTCCTCGACCGGATGATCGGGAGCGTTCTCCCGTACGTCGATCGGCGGCTCGATGAGATGCACCGGCGCGGTCAGTCGCCCCCGCCGCCGCGCGACGACGCCATCTCGGATCTCATGGGTGCCCACAACGAGCGGCAGGGAAGACGGCAGGAACGGCGCGACCGCCATGGACATGACCGTGCACACGGCGGCGGCGCCCCGTCCGGCGGCGTAGAACGCCTCCACCCCCGGCGGCCATTCGTACCCGTGCACGACGTCGTAGTGCCGCTCCGCGATCAGGCTGCGCAGCATGCGAACAGTCGCCGGGGATGGTCGCCGGCGTCCGGCGTCCAGCGGAATGTGCTCGATGCCGGCCGCGCGGACGCGTTCGACGAGCGGCCCGGGCTCACTGATGACGGTGACGTCGTGCCCGAGATCGCGTACGGCCCTGGCGAGATCGACGGCGTTGAGCTGGCTGCCGCCGATCTCCATCGCGTGCGGGTAGACCAGGATCCTCATCGGCACTCCGCGATCACGGTGACCACCCGGTCCTGCTCGTCGGCGGTCATCTCGTGGAACAGCGGCAGGATCAGCGACCGCCGGGTGAGCGCCTCGGTCACGGGAAGCTCCACCGCGGTGCCGGCGTAGGCGGGTTCGAGGTGCGCGGCCATGATCCCGCGCCGGGCCGAGATCCCGGCGGCGGCGAGCCGGCGCAGCAGATCGTCCCGGCCGACCGGGAAGTCCTCCGGCAACATGATCCAGAACGATTGATAGTTGGTCTCGCCATAGTCGGGGTCGCGGACGGTGACTATGCCGGGGACCTCGGCCAGCACCCGCTGATAGCGGGCGGCAAGCTCGCGGCGCCGCGCGACGATCGCGTCCAGGCGGGAGAGCTGGACCAGGCCGATGGCCGCCTGGATGTCGGTCATCCGGTAGTTGAACCCGGTCTCCAGGTACTCCTCGAGGACCACACCCTTGGCGGCGTGGCGCTCGGCCGCGCTCACGCTCATACCGTGCTCGCGCAACCGCCGGGCCCGCGCCGCCCACTGGGAGTCACTCGTCGTGAGCATGCCGCCCTCGCCGGTGGTGAGCAGCTTGCGCGGATGGAACGACCACGCGGCGACCTCGGCGGCAGCGCCGGCCGGACGGCCCCGGTAGACCGAGCCGACCGCACAGGCGGCGTCCTCGATCACCGGCAGATCGACCGCGGCACGGATCTCGTCGAGATCGACGGGCACCCCCGCCTGGTCGACGGCGATCACCGCTCGGCTACGCGAAGTAAGTGCCATCTCGATCGTCTTCGCCGTGACGTTCGCCGTGGCCGGATCGACATCGGCGAACACCGGGGTGGCGCCCGCGTGCCGCACGACGTTCGCTGTCGCGATGAACGACAGCGACGGCACGACGACCTCGTCGCCCGGCCCGACACCGGCCAGGATGAGCGCCAGGTGCAGGGCCGTCGTACACGAGGACGCCGCCACTCCGTGCGCGGCCCCCATTCGCGCCGCGAACGCCTGCTCGAACTCGGCCACCCGCGGGCCCTGCGCCACCCAACCCGACCTGACGACGTCGGCGACGGCCGCCGCCTCTTCCTCGCCCAGCATGGGCCTGATCACCGGAATCACGGTCCCCCGACCTCCTGTTGGATGCCCAGCAGTTCTGCCACCGCGCGCGCCCGAACCGCCCAGTCGTGCCGGGCGGCGAACCGGCGCCGCTCCGCAGCGAGCGTATGGGTGCGCTCCATCGTCAGCTCGTCCTCGACCGCGGCGACGAACTCGGCGGGCGTGGTGGCGATGCCGATCAGGTCGGCACCGCCCTCGTCGGCCCGCAGCCAGTCCGTCGCGGGCAGGTCGGTCGACACAACGCCGCGGCCCACAGCCAGGTACTCCAGCGTTTTGATCGGGAAGCTGGCCAGGTTGAAGTCATCGACGACGTACGGCGTTAGGCCCACGTCGATCACGCGCAGATAGGACGGGAGGTCCGCGAACGGCTTGCGCCCCACCCAGCACACGTTGGGAAGCGCGACGAGGGCGGGAAAGCGTACGGGCTCGTACGACGCCTCGCGGGGCCCGACGAGCAGCAGCGGATGACCGGCGGCGGCGACGGCCTCGAGCAGCTCTATGTCGATGCGGCCGTTGATGTTGCCGACGAACCCGGCGACACCCTTGCCCGTGTCCGGAAACTCCGACGGCACGTCCTCAGGCCAGGGAGCCGTGTCGACGTCGCCATACGCCTCCGGTGCGCAGCCGTTCGGGATGAGGGCGGCCTCCCGGCCCATGGTCGCGAACTGCCGCTGGAGGATCGGCGACACGACGGCGATCCGATCGGCGTTCTTCAGCTGACGGCGCAGGCCGGCCCGCAGCCGACGCGGCGACAGGCCCAGTAGAACGGCTCCGGCGACAAGGTCGTCCGTCGCGTAGAACAACGATCTGGCCTGCGGCGCCACGTCGGAGACATCGTCCGGGCCGACCGTGATCACGGCCGACACCGACTGGCCGAGCTCGGCGACGGCTCGGCGGACGGCCCGCCGGACGAGAGTCGCGGTGAGCCATCGAATACCGGGTCGTCCGGCGCCGGGCGCCACGCGCGGGATGAGCCGCCACAGGCCGGGCCGCACCTCCCGCAGCGCCGGTCCGCGCAACGACTCGGCCAGATGGGGGTGGATCAGCGGGGTCAGCGCCGAACGCGGCGGATCGACGTAAAGAACGGGTGTCATCGCGCTCAACGCGTCGGCGACGTGCCGGTCCGTTCCGGCGACGCCGTCGTACCCGACCCCGGCGAAGTAGACGATCACGCGTGCCTCTGTCCGCGCCACCAGGCGACCAGCCGGTGCAGCCCGTTCTCCAGGTCCACCTCGGCCTTCCAGCCGAGCCGCTCCTGCGCTCGGGACACGTCGGCGAGCCGCCGTACCACTGAGTTGACCGTGCGCGGCGGCCCGAAGTCCAGACCGAGATCGGCGTCCGCGCCCATCGCGCGCAGCAGCGCCTCGGCCAGCTGCCGCAGGCTCGTCTCGGTGCCGCTGGCGATGTTGAAGACCTCGTCGGTGGCGTCGCTGTCCGCGGCCAGCAGGTTGGCGCGGGCGATGTCCTCGGTGAAGACGAAATCCATCGTCTGGCCGCCGTCACCGAGGATCAGCGGCGGCTTGCCGGCCTCGATGCGCTCCATCCAGCGGATCAGCACCTCGGTGTAGAGGCCGTAGATGTCCATCCGCGGCCCGTACACGTTGAAGTAGCGCAGCGCCACGTAGTCGAGGCCGGTCATCGCGTGGTAGCTGCGCAGCAGGCCCTCGTTGAACGTCTTGGCGGCACCGTAGAGCGTGTCGTTGGCGTACGGGTGATGGTCCTCGGTCGTCGGGAACTGCGAGGCCATGCCGTACACCGACGCCGACGACGCCGCCACGACCTTGCGCACGCCGCACTCGGCCGCGGCCGAGACCACCTCGAAAGTCCCGTCGACCAGCACCTCGACCGCCAGCCGCGGCTCCTCTGCGCACTGGGTGATCCGGATCGCGGCCTGGTGGAACAGCACGTCCATGCCGGGCAGCTCGGACCGCAGCAGCTCGCGGTCGCGGATGTCGCCGTCGACGACCCGAACCCGTCCGGACTCGCGGGCGTCGGCGAGGTTCTCCGGACGGCCTCGCACGAAGTTGTCGAGCACGACCACCTCGGCGGCGCCGGCCGCGACGAGCTGGTCGACGATCGTCGAACCGATGGTGCCCGCTCCGCCGGTGACCAGACAGCGACTTCCCTCGATCATTCAACTCCCCCAACTTCGATGGTGGCGCCGCCCCGCTCCGTGCTGCGGGACGCGGCTTCGAGCAGCGCGATCACGCGCAGCCCGGACCGGCCGTCGGTGAGCGCCGGGCGTGCTTCGGCGATGGCGGCGGCGAACTCGGTCATGACCCCGCGCAGCGCCTCCCGCTCCGGCAGGGCCGGCACGTGGATGTCGCCGAGCCGGTAGGAGATCAGGGCAGCTCGCCGCTGTTCCGGCTTCAGGTGGTCGGCCGGCATCCGGTCGACCCCGCGGTCGTACATCGCCAGCCGCTGCACCGGGTTCAGGTCGTCCCACACGATGGTGCGGCGGGAGCCGCCGATCACGGTGGTCCTGATCTTCATCGGGCTCAGCCAGTTGACGTGCACGTGCGCCAGCGCGCCGGTCGACAGCCACACCGACAGGTACGCCACACAGGCGTGCCCCGCGTCGATCGGGTCGCTGCTGTGCGCGGCCACGGCGACGGGACGCACGCCCGGCGGCAGCACGAAGTCGAGGATCGACAGGTCGTGCGGGGCCAGGTCCCACAGCACATCAACGTCGGACTGCACCAGCCCGAGGTTGATCCGCACCGAGTCGACGAACTGGATGTCGCCGAGCTCGCCGCCGTGGATCAGCTCGCGGATCTTCCGTACCGCCTCGGTGTAGCAGTACGTGTGGTCGCACATGAGCACCACGCCCTGCCGCTCCGCGAGCTCGACCAGCTTGCGCCCCTCGTCGTACGACGGGGTGAGCGGCTTTTCGACCAGCACGTGCTTGCCCGCCTCGATGGCCGCGGCGACGAGCTCGAAGTGCGTCGCGGGCGGGGTGGCGATGGCCACCGCCCGCACGGCCGGGTCGGCCAGCACGGACTCGTACGACGTCGTGGACCGGACCGTCGTGTAAGGCCCGAGCACCGCCTTGGCCCGCTCCTCGTCGAGATCGCACAGCCACTCCAGACGCAGCTCCGGAGTGGCCTGTGCGGTCCGCACGAGGTTGGGGCCCCAGTAGCCGGCTCCGACAACGGCCAGCCCGACCGGTTGCATCCCCCGATTCCTCCTTACGGTTGGGTGGTGGTGAAGACGACGTCGACCCAGTAGTTCGACGTGCTGCCCGTGGTCGGGAAGCCGCCGGAGCCGTACAGGTAGACGCCGTTGGCCCCGTCGACACCCGACTGCAGGGCGTGCAGCGGAGCTCGGTCGACGCCGGCGTTCGCGAACGCGTCGGAGTTGTACGAGTAGTGACCGTTCGGCGCGTGGTACGAGATGACGTACGTGGTGCCCGCGGTCACCGCGACCGGGGTCGAGAAGTGCACCTCTTGCCAGCCGGCCGTCGACTCACCGGTGAAGGTGGCCTGGGCGAGCTGCTGCCCGGTCGCCGACCACAGCGTGCCGACGTGCGTTCCGGAGTTGCCCACGCCCTTGTAGAACCTCGCCCCGGTGATCCAGCCGTCGGCGTCCGTCCGGAACTTGAGGCCGAGCTCGACACCTCCCGAATCGTTGGCGGAGGCGACGTTCGGCTGTGCGCTGTCGGCCCAGATCGAGCACGGGCAGTCACCCTGCGTCGACTGCTCGGCGGTGGTGAACGACCAGGTGTACGTGCCGTTCATCGGGTTGCCCGCGAGGTCCTGCGCGCCCGACACGTGGGCCGTATAGCCGCTGTGCCAGGCCAGGTTGCTCGTCGGCGTGAACGTCGCGGTCTTGGTCGCGGCGTTGTACGACACGGTGCCCGGGACGCTGCTCCCGCCCGGACCGGTCAGCGTGAACCCGACCGTGCCGCCCTGCACCGGCTCGTCGAAGGTCACCTTGACCCCGGCATCCGGCGGCACGCTCGTCTGACCGTCGACCGGGTCGGCCCCGTCGACGCTCGGCGCGTTGGTGTCGCCCGGCTGGCCGGTCGAGAAGATCGCGTCGACCCAGTAGTTGGCCCCGTTGTAGGTGTCCGTCGGGAACTGGGATGTCGATCCGTACCGGTAGACGCCGTTGCTCTGCGCGCCGTTGGCCAGGGCGTGCAGCGGCGCGTTGTCGTACGGACCGCCGTTGAAGTAGCCGCCGTCGGCCGCGTAATGACCGTTCGGTGCGTGGTAGGACACGACGTACGTCGTAGTGGCCTGCACCTGCACCGGTCCGGAGAACGTCAGCGTCTGCCAGCCCGACGCGCTCTCGCCGGTGAAGGTTCCGGTGGCCAGCCTGGTGCCGTCGCTCGACCACAGGCTGCCGGTGTGCGTCCCGGTGTTGCCGTTGCCCTTGTAGAAGCGCACGCCCGAGATCCACCCCGGTGTGTCGGTCGTGAACTTCACCCCCAGCTCGACCGAGCCGGAGTCGTTCGTCGACGGGCTGCCCGGTACGGCGTCGCTCGGCCAGATCGTGCACGGGCAGGCCCCGGAGGTCGTGAACGACCAGGTGGACGTGCCGGACATGGTGTTGCCGGCCGCGTCCGTCGCGCCGCTCACGCTCGCCGTGTACGTGGACCCGGCGGCGAGTGCCGCGTTCGGCGTGAAGGTGAGGACCTTGCCGGTAGTGTCGAGCGCCGAGCTGCCGGCCACGGTGTTGCCCGCCGCGTTCTTGAGGGTGAAGGACGGGCCGGTCACCGGCTCGTTGAAGGTGACCTTGACCGGGCCGCCGACCGGCACGCTGGTGGCGCCGTTCGACGGACTGCGGTCGGTGATCGACGGGGGCGTCGTGTCGGGCGGCAGCGTGTAGACCACGTCCACCCAGTAGTTCGTCGCCTGGTAGCTCCCGTTGGGGAAGCCATGCGCCCCGTACCTGAACACGCCGTTACCGCCGCCGGTGGCGTCCGGGATGGTGTGCAGCGGCCCGTTCGTCACCTGCTGGGCGAGGCCGTTGTTGTCCGCGGAGAACCAGCCCGCCGTCGTGTGGTACGAGGCGATGTAGGTCGTGCCCGCCGTCACCGGCACCTTCGTGGAGAAGTGGACCTCCTGCCAGCCGAGCGTCGACTCGCCGCTGAACGTGGCGGTGGCGAGCTGCTGCCCGGACGCCGACCACAGCGTCCCGGTGTGGATTCCGGTGTTGTTGCGGCCCTTGTAGAACCGGATCCCGTCGATGAACCCGTCGGAGTCCGCGGTGAACTTGACGCCGAGCTCGAGCTCGAACGGGTCGTTCACCCCCTCGACCGACGGCGTCGTGTCGTCGGACCAGATGCTGCATGGGCACTCACCCGCCGGCGGCGGCGCCTTCGCCGTGGTGAACGTCGAGGTGAACGTCGTCATGGTGTTGCCGGCCGCGTCGGTCGCGCCGCCGACGGTGATCGTGTACGTCTTGCCGGCGGCCAGCGGGCTCGACGGCGTGTAGGTGAGCACCGTGCGCGAGGCGTCGAACGACCCGCTGCCGGGCACCGTCGCGTTGTTCTCGTCCTTGAGCGTGAACGTCGCCGTGCCCGCGGTGATCGGCTCGCTGAACGTCACCGCCGGGTGCACGTTGGTCTTGACGCTGGACGACCCGCCGTACGGCACGGTGTCGAGCACCTCGGGCGCGGTCACGTCCGGCGGCTGGGTGGTGTCGAAGATGACGTCGACCCAGTAGTTGCCGCCCTTGAAGGTCGAGGTCGGGAAGCCGGCGCCGCCCGCGCGGTAGACCCCGTTGCCGCTTTCCTCGGTGGCCTGCGGCCCGGTGAGCGGCGGGCTGCTGGTCGGCTGGTAGGAGAAGTAGTTCGCGTCCGCCGCGTAGTGCCCGCTGGGCGCGAAGTAGGACGCGATGTACGTCGTGTTCGCCGTGACGTGGACCGGCGTCGGGAAGGTCACCGACTGCCAGCCGCCCGACGTCTCGTTCTTGAACGTCGCGGTGGCCAGCCGGGTGCCGTCGGTCGACCACAGGCTTCCGGTGTGCGTCCCGGTGTTACCGGTGCCCTTGTAGAACTGCACGCCGGTCACCCAGCCGTCCACACTGGAGCTGAACTTCACCCCGGCCTCGAGCGCACTGGTGTCCACGTCGGCGGGGTTCTTGGGCGTCGACTCGGCCGAGAAGAGACCGCAGGGACAGGCCACGTTGACGGTGACGCCGTTGCCCGGGGTCTCGATGTTGCCGCTGTCGTCGACGGCCCGGCTCTTGATGGTGACGTTGCCGGCGCCGACGGCGTCCCAGGTGTACGTCCAGTTGCCGCGGCCGTTGGCGGGGTGCCATGTCGTGCCGCCGTCGGTCGACACCTCGACGCCGCCGACCTGGCCTCCGACGTCGGAGGCGGTGCCGGTGACCGTCAGCTCCCGGCCGTTGGCGATGGTCGCCCCGGCGGTCGGGGAGGTGATCGTCGAGATCGGCTTGGTCTGATCGGTCGAGGCGGTCTCGGCGTGCAGCCCGGACTGCAGGGTCTGCGGCTGCATGCCCATGTCGGCGAACAGGTTGATCGTGGCCTGCCGCATCCGTTGGTCGGCCGTGGTCGGCGCGTCGGCCGGTCCGTCGTGGTTCGGATCCAGGCCCCACGACCACTGCACCGTGCCGCCGCCGAAGACGAGCGCGCCGCTCGGTGCCTTGTACAGCGTGAGGTGGTGGGTGGCGGTGCCGGGCGCCACGGTCGACCCGAAGTCCTGGAGCTTTTCGGGAACGTCGGCGGTCGTCGACGACATGTGGAAGAGCCCGGCCGGCCGGGACCCGTTGTCGAGATCCTCGTCCCACTCATAGCCGAGCGTCTGGTCGGGCAGGGTCGCGGTCTGGTTGGCGGCCAGGTTCGCGATGTCGGTGTCCCGCCAGAAGCGCATCTTGCCGTCGGCCGCCGGGACGGTCATGGCGACACCGCAGCAGTTCACGGTCCAGATCGTCCCGGTCAGCCTGTTCTCGGGCCGGCCGCCGTCCGCGGGCGGACTGAACCGCGGGTCCCGCCAGGTGCCCGTCCAGGTGCCCGTCGGGTCGACGTGGTCGTTGAAGTGCGTCTCCTTGTACGTCACCAGCGTGCGGTACGGGGTGTTCGAGCCGTCGGTGCTGTTCTCCCACCGCGTCTTCCAGAACACCTCGTTGCCGCTGAAGAACGCCAGGTTGACCCCGGCGTCCCTGGCCGCCTCGACGTTGGCCCGCTGGGTGCCGGACCAGTACTCGTCGTGGCCGACGGACAGGAACGTCTTGTGGTTGCGGATCAGGTTGCCGCGCCGGTCGCCGTCGATGCCGCTGAAGTAGCTCACGTCGTACCCGTTGGCCTCCAGGAAGCGCACCATCGGGTACTCGTTGGCGAAGACGAAGTCACGGCCCCAGGGGGTGTTCTCGCGGGTGGAGAACGGCCGGTTGTAGCTGACGGCGACCGCGCGGTTGCCCGCGATGTCGCTGGTGCCGTTGTAGAGGCTGTTGCCGCCCCACCTGTTGTAGGCCTGCCAGGTCTCGTCCGAGGTCTGGAACAGCATGTCCGAGTGGCTCGAGTCGTTGCGGACCACGAAGACGATGTGGTTGTCGTCTTCGACGCCGTCGGTCCGGGAGATGTGCGCGAAGTAGATCCCGGAGACCGCCGTCGAGGGGACCGCCCAGCTCGCGGAGACGGCCCAGTTGCCGCAGTCGATCAGCCCGGTCGTGTTGTTGGTGAGGCAGTCCGCCGGCTGCGTCTGGGGCAGGCTCACGGACGGCGAGATGCTGGCGATCTTCCGGGCGCCGTCGCCGCCGTAGTAGCCCATCCGGTAGATGTCGATCGAATACCTGCTGGCCGGTGTCCTGATCTTGAAACGCACCGTCTCGCCGACGTTGACGCTGAACTCGGTCGTGAACCCCTCGATCGTCTCGCCGCCGCCCGACAGCTTCTCCCACTCTGAGCTGGGCGAACCGGGCTTGCTGTTCTCACAGACGATGGAGTTGCTCCCGGCGTCGCACGGGCCCGCCGCCGCCAGCCGCATCGAGGGCGAGGGCGTGGGGGCCGTCGCGACGGGACCCGCGATGATCGCCGCGGCAACGAGCGACAGCGGCGTGAATATGAGGCCGACTAGCCTCCGCGCAGGCATAACGCCGACGATTCTGGACATATGGTCGTTCTCCGCTCAGGCGGAACCGCTCGGGTGGGGACCTATCTGGTGCCGCGTCCCGGGCGGGCGGGATCTTGGCGTCATGGGCGGCTGCGGGAAGGCCGTACGAATGTGAGACAAGTGGGGGATGAGGCGGGTTTACGCAGATGGCCGGTTTAGGTCGTGGGTTGTGGCCCCTTCAGCAGACCGTCCTCTTCGTGGTAGAGCTCGCCCGTACGGGGGCACTGCCAGGCGCCCTCGGCGGTTGCCTTGAGCGGCTCGCCGGCGCGGCCCACCCAGCCGATGCGACGCGCCGGTGTACCCACGACGAGCGCGTAGTCGGGGACGTCGCGCGTCACGACGGCGCCCGCGGCCACCAGCGCCCAGCGCCCGATGGTGCGGCCCGCCACGACGACCGCCCGCGCACCCACGGCGGCGCCCTCCATGACCGTCACGCCCCGGGCGTCCCAGTCGTCCGTACGCTTGAGCCTGCCCTCGACGTCGACCGAGCGGGGGTAGACGTCGTTCGTCAGCACGGCGGCGGGCCCGATGAACACCCCGTTCTCGAGCACGGCCGGTTCGTACACGAGCGCGTAATTCTGCAGCTTGACGTTGTCTCCGATGCGTACGCCGGGCCCTACGTAGGCGCCCCGGCCGATGACGCAGCCCCGGCCGACCTCCGCGTCCTCGCGGATCTGCGCCAGGTGCCAGACCGTCGTGCCCGCGCCGACCGTGGCGCGCTCGTCCACGTCGGCGCTCGGTTGCACGCGCGGTGCGACGCTGTCCGCCAAGACGATCACCCCCGTGCTGTGGATAGCGGTGTACGGTTCCGTCCCCGTCCGCCATACTCCGTCCCGTGGTGAGCATTGTGGTTCCCGCACATGACGAAGCAAAGGTCCTTCCACGGCTGCTCAGACCGCTTCTGGCCATGGCGAAGCCGGGTGAGTTCGACGTGGTCGTGGTGCCGAACGGCTGTGGTGACGACACCGCCGGGGTCGCCGAGTCCTTCGGCGTCCGGGTCGTGTCGACGCCGGTGGCGTCCAAGGCCAAGGCGCTGCGGCTGGGCGACGAGACGGCCCGTGGGTTCCCCCGGCTGTACGTCGACGCCGACGTCGAACTGGGCACCGACGACGTGCGCGCCATGGCGGCGGCACTGGAGCGGCCGGAGGTGCTGGCCGTGTCCGCGGAGCGCTCGATGGCCCTGCACGCCAGTGCCTGGCCGGTTCGCTGGTACTACGAGATCTGGACCCGGCTGCCCGAGGTACGGACGGGTTTGTTCGGGCGCGGCGTCGTCGGCGTGAACGAGGAGGGATACGACCGGCTTCGGCAGTTGCCCGAGGTCATGGCCGATGACCTGGCGATGTCGCTGGCCTTCACCGAGGCCGAGCGGGCGGTCGTCGCCGGGTCACAGGTGATCATCCACCCGCCTCGAACGGGGGGCGATCTGCTGCGCCGGCGGGCGCGCGCCGCGACCGGAGTCGGTCAGCTGGAATCGGCCGAACTCGGCCAGGCGGGCGGCTCGGCTCGCACCAGTGTGAGCGATCTTCTGGGCATCGTCCGCGCGGAGCCGCGCATGCTGCCCTGCCTGGCGGTTTTCCTCACCGTGACCGTGCTGGCCCGGCTGCGGGCCCGCCGTACCGGTACGTCCACCTGGCTCCGCGACGAGAGCAGCCGTACGACCGCATGATGGCCACGGTCAGGCGCCGGATTCGCAGGCGTACGACGACGTAGGGACCGTCAGGCGCGGCCGAGGGCGCGGTACTCCCAGCCGGCCGCCCGCCACCAGTCGGCGTCCAGGGCGTGCCGCCCGTCGACCACCCGGCGCTGCCGGACGACCGTGCCGAGCGCCTCCGGATCGATCTCGCGGAACTCCGCCCACTCGGTGAGCAGGACCACGACGTCGGCGTTCCGGGCCACGTCGAAGGCGCTGTCGCCGTACCGCAGCTCCGGGTACATACGCTTGGCGTTGGTCATCGCGGCCGGGTCGTACACGCGTACCTGGGCGCCGAGGCCGTGCATCGTCCGCGCCACGTCGAGCGCGGGCGCGTCGCGGATGTCGTCGGAGTTGGGCTTGAACGCGGCGCCCAGCGCGGCGATCTCGTAGCCGGACAGGCTGCCGCCGAGCAGGTCGCGGACCAGGTCGACGGTGCGGGCGCGGCGCCGCCGGTTGATCGCGTCGACCTCGCGCAGGAAGGCGACCGCCTGGCCGACCCCGATCTCCTCGGCCCGGTGCGCGAAGGCCCGGATGTCCTTGGGCAGGCAGCCGCCGCCGAAACCCAGGCCCGGCCGCAGGAACTTGCCGCCGATCCGGTCGTCGTGGGCCAGCGCGGCGGCGAGATCTTGCACGTCGGCGCCGGTGGCCTCGCAGATCTCGGCCATCGCGTTGATGTAGGAGATCTTGGTCGCCAGGAACGAGTTGGCCGCCACCTTGACCAGCTCCGCGGTCGCCAGGTCGGTGACCACGACCGGCGTCCCGCCCTCGATGACCGGCTGGAACACTTGGTGCAGCCGGTCGCTCGCCCACTCCGAGCCGACCCCGAAGACGAGCCGGTTCGGCCGCATCGTGTCGTCGACGGCGTGGCCCTCGCGCAGGAACTCGGGGTTCCACGCCAGCTCGACGTCCGTACCGGCGGGCGCCAGCTCGTGCAGCAGCCCGGTCAGCCGGCGCGCGGTGCCCACCGGGACCGTCGACTTGCCGACGACCAGGGCACGCCGGGTCAAGTGCGGCGCCAGCGTGCGCACCGTGGCGTCGACGTAGGTCAGATCCGCCGCGTCCGAGCCCGCCTGCTGCGGCGTCCCGACACAGATAAAGTGCACGTCGCCGAAGCCGCCGGCCTCCTCGTACGACGTCGTGAAGCGCAGCCGCCCCGACTCCAGCGCCTTGGTGAGCAGCTCGGGCAGGCCTGGCTCGAAGAACGGCACCTCGCCGTCGCGCAACCGGTCGATCTTGCGTACGTCGACGTCGACGCCGAGGACCTCATAGCCGAGCACGGCCATACAGATCGCGTGCGTCGCGCCGAGGTAGCCGGTGCCGATAGCGGTAAGGCGCGTAGTCATGGGAAGAGTTGTTACCACGTACGACGCTTTAGTCACTCGCGTCACAAGGTCTTTTGATCGATGTACATCCGTTGGTCACTCTGACGTCGCTATTGACCCGGAGTGCTCGAGCAGGAACCGGTTCAGAACCCGCGTCCCGAAATCCAGTCCGGCGATCGGAACGCGCTCGTCTACGCCGTGAAACATCCCGAAATAGTCGAGCTCAGGGTCGAGCCGGAGCGGTGCGAAGCCGTAGCCGCGAATCCCGATACTGGCGAACGCCTTCGCGTCCGTGCCGCCGGCCATGACGTACGGCACGGGGTGCGCGCCTGGATCCTCGGCCCGCAGCGCCGCGCACAACGCCTGGAAGGTCGGCCCGTCGGGGTCCGCGGTCAGGGCCTCCTCGTGGTTGACGAATTCCCTCGTCACCTTGGGCCCGAGCAGCCGGTCGACCGTGGCCAGGAACTCCTCGCCCAGCCCCGGCAGCGTACGGCCGTCGACCTCCGCGGACGCCGTCCCGGGAATGACGTTGATCTTGTACCCGGCCGCCAGCATGGTCGGGTTGGCGGAGTTGCGGATCGTCCCCCTGAACAGCGCCCCGACCCGGCCCAGCCGCGCCGCCTCCGCGTCGAGCCGGTCGTGGTCGATGGTGGTGCCGAGAGCGTCCGCGATCCCGTCGAGCAGGTTCCGTACGGCCGGGGTGAGCCGGACCGGCCACTCGTAGGACGCCAGCCGCGACAGGGCATGGCACAGCTCGGCGACCGCGTTGTCCTTGGCCGGCTTCGAGCCGTGACCGGCCACGCCGCGCGCGGTCAGCCGCATCCAGGCGGTGCCGCGCTCCCCGGTCGCCACCGGGTAGATCCTGGTTCCGTCGGCCGCCGTGACGCTGAACCCGCCCGACTCGCTGATCGCCTCCCGGCACCCGTCGAAGAACTCCCGGTGCTGCTCGACGACGTAGCGCGATCCGAACGCCCCGGTCGCCTCCTCGTCGGCGAGGAACGCCAGCACGATGTCGCGCGGCGGCCGTACACCGTTGTGCGCCCAGTCCCGTACGACGGCGAGCGTCATCGCGCAGGTGCCCTTCATGTCGACGGCGCCCCGCCCCCACACGCAGCCGTCGGCGACCTCGCCGGCGAACGGATGCACCTTCCACTCGGCCGGATCGGCCGGCACCACGTCCAGGTGCCCGTGGACGAGCAGCGCGTCCCGGCTTGGGTCCGCACCCGGAATCCGCGCCAGTACGGACGTACGCCCCGGCGCGGACTCCACGACGTTCGGCTCGACCCCGGCCTCGGCGAGCTGTCCGGCCACGTACTCGGCGGCCGCCCGCTCGGTGCCGCCGCCGTCGCCTCGGTTGGTGGTGTCGAACCGGATCAGCTCCGCACAGATCCGCGCCGCCTCGCTCGCCACGCCGCTACCTCCCGTGTCGTACGACTCGCGCCTCCACCCTCCCACCGAGTGAGTACGGCGTGATGACCGCCCCTATGTCCGGCTCGATCTTGACGGCTACCGCCTCCGCGCGAGGTGCCGTACGAAGGGGTTCCTCACAGTGCGTGACGACCGGCTCCGTCTCCATGCCAAGATATTGCTCAGTGTTACTTCTCGATTACCTGTCGTGATGATCTCAGGGAGCCGCTGATGGCACTGCGCACCGTACTCAGGGCAGATTCGGACGGTGGGGGTGGCGGCGACGATGCGGCGGACGGCCCCATCGCATCGCATGCGGGGGCGATGATCTCGGCACTGTTCCTGCTCATCTTCGCGATCGCTGTGATCGTGCCGTGGACGGTGGCCGATTCGGCGCGGCAGAACACCTATGCCGAGGCCAACGCACTGGTGGAGGCCGGCTGGGCCGCCCGTGGGCTGCCACCGGCGGATGCCGCGTCGACCCGGACGGCGCTGCGCGACTATGTCCGGTTCGTGGCCGAAAAGGAGTGGCGGGGGCCGCAGCAAGGGGAGCCCGATCCGCAGGGGTGGCAGCGGCTCGACAAGCTCCGCGCCGCCTTGGCCGGGCTCCGGCTCGAGAACGAGGATCAGCAGGACGCGCGGGATGACGTGCAGAGCCAGCTCCAGACCGTCTACGCGGCCCGGCGGCAGCGGGCGGTCGACGCGCACGCCAGCCTGCCCACCGGCGTGCTGGCCCTGACCGTGCTCACCGCGGTACTGGTGGCGGCCTTCCCGGTGTTGTCGGGCGCCCGCCCCCGCGGCTGGATCTGGGCACCGTACGCGCTGCTCGGGGTCAGCCTTGCGGTCGGCGTGTACCTGGTCTTCGCCATCAACCACACGTTCTCCGGACCCCTCGGTGTCGCTCCGACCGCCTTCACCGCCGCGTTGCAGGAACTCGGGCGGATACCGTGATCGCAAGAGCGGTGCCCGCGGGGCTGCTCCTCGGGCTGCTGCTCGGGCTGATCGGGTTCGCGGTGCCGGCGTCGGCGGCGCCCGCCCCGCAACCCGTGATCGAGATCTGCATCGGTCTCGACCGGGTGATCGTCGGAGTCGACGGCATCCTGATCAGGATCGGCCACGGCGAATGCTCACCACCACCACCACCACCGTCGCCGCCATCCCCGTCCCCGCCGCCCGCGCCCTCCCCCACCCCGCGGCCGGAAGCCCCCCGCGAATCCCCCCGGCCGGCGCCGCTCCGTACGCCCGAGTCGCCGCGCTCGCAGGCGCCGGCGCCACCTCCCATCGTCGCCACCCCGCCGAGCAAGGAAAGACCGCACAGGCCCGTCCCTCAGGTAAAGCCGCTCCACGAACGGCGCAACCCGCTGCGTACGCTGCTCGTGGTCGCGGTGGTCGCCGTCATCGTCTCGGCGGGCACCGGCGCGGTCTTCCGGGCCTGACGCTTGGCGGCCAAGGTGCGGCTGATCACGCGGTCGGATCGTGGAAGTAGTGGCCCTTGCCGAGGTCGTCGATGAGGCCTGGTTGGGTCGGCTGCCATCCCAGCAGGTCGCGGGTCAGCGCGCTCGAGGCGGGGCCGTCGATGGCGAGACGGCCCCCCAGCCGGCCGAAATGCCCGCCCGCGTCCCGGGGAGCGACGGCAACGACGGGGAGGCCGAGGTGCCGTCCGATGACCTCGGCGATGGCGCTGATCGGTACTCCCTCGTCGGCGACCGCGTGCAGCGTCGTGCCCGGCGCCGCCTTCTCCAGCGCCAGGCGGAACAGGTGCGCGGCATCGACCCGATGGACGGCGGGCCAGCGGTTGGACCCGTCGCCGATGTAGCCGGAGACACCCTTGTCGCGGGCGATGCCGACCAGGGCCGCCAGGAACCCCCTGTCTCCCTCGCCGTACACCGTCGGGGGCAGCCGTACCACGGAGGAGCGAACCCCGCGGGAGGCGAGAGAAAGCGTCAGCTCCGCGGTGGCCATCCGGGTCCGGGCACCGCCGCTCAGGTGCCCGGCCGAGTCGGGGTCGTGCCCGTCCTGTTCGGTACCGACCCGCCCGGGCGTGAACCCGAGCATTCCCGAGGCGATGACGAACGGCCGATCAGAACCCAGGAGAGCCTCGCCCAGTGTCTCGATGGCGCGGCGCTCCGCGTCGGCGGCGCCCTGGAAGTCGCCTGAGAAGGCGACATCGCTCTTGAAGGCGAGGTGGATCACGCCATCGGCCGCGACGGCCGCGCTCCGCAGGCTGTCGAGATCATCGAGCGTGCCGCGATGCACCGCTGCCCCGGCGGCGGTGAGGGCGGCGGCCGAGGCAGCCGAGCGGGCGAGCCCGACGACCTGATGGCCGGCGCCGATGAGCTCGGGAACGACGGCGGAGCCGATCCAGCCGGACGCGCCGGTGACGAAGACACGCATAGCAAACCCCCATGCAACTCGGCCGTCGCCCGCCATACGAACGCGAGAAACGGATCCATGTCAGTGACTGTCATCACCATAACACTTCTTATGTCAGTCACTGTCATCAACTACGATCGGGGCATGGGTCGATGGGAGCCGAACGCGCGCGGCCGTCTGGAGCAGGCGGCCCTGGCTCTCTACAGCGAGCGCGGGTTCGAACAGACCACGGTGGCCCAGATCGCCGAGCGGGCGGGGCTCACCGAGCGGACGTTCTTCCGGCACTTCGCCGACAAGCGTGAGGTGCTGTTCTGGGGTGCGGACACCCTGCATGAGCTGCTGGTGAGCACCATCGCCGAAGCACCCGGCTCCGCGGCGCCGATTGACGCGGTCGGTGCGGCCCTGCAGGCCGTCGCCGCCGTTTTCCACGGGCGCCGCGAAAGCTCGCGGCAGCGTCAGGCCATCATCGCCGCGAACCCAGAACTTCAAGAACGCGAGCTGATCAAGCTCGCCTCACTCGCCGCGGCGCTCGCCGACTCGTTGCGCCGGCGCGGCGTGACAGACCTTGCCGCGAGTGTGGCCGCCGAGACGGGGATCGCGGTCTTCAAGGTCGCGTTCGACCGCTGGATCACCGAGACCAGCCCACACGACCTGCCACACCTCATCCGAGAGTCGCTCGACGAACTCAAAGCCGTCACCGCGGCCAAATAACAATCACCGGAGCGGAACGGCGTCTTCGGACTTGGGAGCCAAGCTCGGCCGGTGTAGTCACCCGCACGACAAACCTCATTCGCATGTCGTTGTTCGTAGACACCTTATGTTCGTGATGTCTACGAACAACGACACAACGCCCAGGGTTACCAGTTGGGGGTGAGGCCGGGTGCGTGTGGGGGGAGGGGGCGGGAACGGGGGTGGATGATGTAGACGACGCCGCCGGTGCTGCGCTGCCAGACCTTTTCGAACGCGGCGCGCGGGTAGACGCGGCGGACGGCGTCGTTGTCGACGGATGCGGGGTCGTTGGCGATCACGTCGCCGGTCTTGGTAAAGCCGATGATGACCATGAGGTGGCCGTTGGTGCTGTAGCCGGCGCCGGGCAGCTCGTCGGCCTGGAAGGACTGCGAGGTGACGACCGGGATGCCGGCGCGGATGAAGCGCTCGAGCTCGGTCAGCGAGCGGAGCTGGGTGACGAAGCCGTCCAGGCCGAAGCGGGCCGCGTAGGCGGTGTTGAAGGGCCAGTTGCCGGCGCCCTCATAGGTGTAGTCGTAGGTGTTGCGGGCCGCGTAGTCGACCCAGGGGTCCTCGTAGGAGGGGTCGACCCAGGCGTAGTCGGCGCGGCTGGGGCCGCGGTGGTAGTAGGCGACCACCATCGAGGTCGAGGTCGGGCTGCACCAGGCCTCACCGCCGCCGTCCCACTGCGGGTACTCACCCTTGTGGATGTCCTGGGAGAAGCGCGGCACCTTGAGCTCGATGCCCCACGCGCCGCCGGGCGGGCTCACCGGGAACTCGGTCCGGTCCGGGATCGCCGAGCTGAAGGCGCCGAGCCTGCTGACGGAGGGGTGGGCATGCGAGCCGGGGAGGCGGTAGAGGGTCAGCCGGAGCTGGTACGTGCTGATCGTGGTACCGCTCGTCGGGACGAAGGTATCGGTGAAGACGGTGCCGTCGGCGTCGCGCTGGCCGTCGACCGAGGTGCGGTGGATGTCCTCGTCGCCTTCGGCCCAGCGGCCCATGACGTACCACTTCGTGTCGTGGCCGGTGCTGGTGCGGGCCCGCATCTCGACCTGCAGCCACGTCCCGGTGGGAGCGGCCGCGTTCCAGGAGGCGACCAGCTCGGTCGCGCCGAACCCGATGCGCTGCACGGGGGCGGTCCAGCGGGCGTACTCCCAGGTCTTCGTGGCGTCGCCGAACGGGTCGGTGTAGTCGAGCGTGCCGACCGCATGGCCGAAGCGGAGCGTGGACCCGCGGCGCGTGCCCTCGTGCTGGCCGCCGGCGAACGACGCGCGATGGAAGGCCACCTGCGAGGGCGGGGCGGCCGTCCGGACCTGTGCGGACGCGGTTGGGCTGAGGGTCAGGGCCGCGGCGACCACGCCGGCGACCAGGGCGGGGAGGGATCTTCTCACGGTGTCCTCCTGCTGAGGGTGAGTTCGGCGGCGAAATGGCAGGCACTGGGATGCGCAGCGGGGCGGGCCCGGAGGGCGGGGGGGCGGGAAGAACTCGAGTCGTCCCGGGTCACGAGCGCGGGCTCCTCCGCCGCGCACAGGTCGGTCGCCTTCCAGCAGCGGGTGCGGAACCGGCAGCCGGACGGCGGGCTGATCGGGCTCGGCACGTCGCCCTCCAGGACGATCTGCTCGCGCGCGGCCGTGGGAAACGGCACCGGTACGGCGGAGAGCAGGGCCTGGGTGTACGGGTGGGTCGGGTGGTCGTAGATCTCGTCCTCGGTACCGATCTCGACGATCTTGCCGAGGTACATCACCGCGACCCGGTCCGAGATGTGCCGTACGACGGCCAGGTCGTGTGCGATGAAGAGGTACGACAGGCCGAACTCGCGCTGCAGCTCGGCGAGCAGGTTCATCACCTGGGCCTGCACCGACACGTCGAGCGCGGAGACCGGCTCGTCGCAGACGATCACGTCGGGACGCAGCGCGAGGGCCCGGGCGATGCCGATCCGCTGCCGCTGCCCGCCGGAGAACTGGTGCGGGTACCGGACGGCGTGGTCGGGGTCGAGGCCGACGAGCTCCAGCAGTTCGCGTACCTTCGCCCGCCGGTCGCCGCGCGGCGCGACCTCGGGGTGGATGGCGTACGGCTCGCCGACGATGTCGCCGACGGTCATCCGCGGGTTGAGCGAGGTGTACGGGTCTTGCAGGACCATCTGGACGCGGCGGCGCAGCCGGCGCAGCTCGGCCCGGGACAGCGCGAAGATGTCGCGGCCCTCGAACAGCACGCTGCCCGACGTCGGCCGCTCGACCGCCATCAGCAGCTTGGCCAGCGTCGTCTTGCCGCACCCGGACTCGCCGACCAGGCCCAGCGTCTCGCCCTTGGCCAGCTCGAACGAGACGCCGTCGACCGCCTTGACCTGGCCGATCTCGTGCTTGAACACGATGCCCTGGGTCAGCGGGAAGTGCTTGACGAGGTCCTTAACGGCGAGCATCGAGCACCTCCTCGGCGTAATGGCAGGCGCTGCTCCGCTCGGGCCGTACGGTGCGGAGGGCGGGCACCTCGGTGGCGCACCGGTCGCGTGCCCGCGGGCAGCGCGGATGGAACGGGCAGCCGGACGGGATCGCGCTCAGGTTGGGCGGCGCACCGGCGATCGGCGTCAGCGCCGCGGTCCGCCGGTCCACCCGGGGCACCGAGGCCAGCAGCCCTTGCGTATAGGGATGACCAGGCCGTTCGTACAGCTCCCCGACCGGCGCCTCCTCGACGGCCCGTCCCGCGTACATCACCGTGATCCGGTCGGCCACGTCGGCGACCACGCCGAGGTCGTGGGTGATCAGGATCAGTCCCATCGACAGCTCGTCCTGCAACTCGGCGAGCAGCTTCATGATCTGCGCCTGCACCGTGACGTCCAGCGCGGTCGTCGGCTCGTCGGCGATCAGCACATCGGGGTCCAGCGCGAGCGCCATCGCGATCATCACCCGCTGCCGCATGCCGCCGGAGAACTGGTGCGGGTAGTCGTCCGCCCGGTCGGCCGCCGAGGGGATGCGGACCCGGTCCATCAACTCGACCGCCCGCGCCCGCGCGGCCGACCGCGGCATGCCGCGGTGCACGCGGAGCATCTCGGCGATCTGATGGCCCACCCGATGGACCGGGTTCAGCGCGGACAGCGCGTCCTGGAAGATCATCGCGATGTTGGCGCCCCGGTAGGCACGGCGCCGCCGCTCCGGCAGGCCCAGCAGGTCGGTGCCGCGGAACCGCACCGCGCCGCGCGTGACGTACGCCGGCGGAGTGTCGAGGATGCCCATGACGGCCTGCGCGGCCACGCTCTTGCCCGACCCGGACTCCCCCAGGATCGCCAGCGTCTCGCCCGCGCGCAGCTCGTACGACAGGCCGTTCACCGCGTGGACGGTCCGGCCGCGCAGCCGGAACTCGACGTACAGGCCCTCGACCTCGAGCAACGTCTCGGCCATCAGCGCATCCTCGGGTCGAGGGCGTCGCGTACGGCATCTCCGAGCAGCAGGAAGCTCAACACGGTCACCGTCAGCAGCACGGCGGGATAGGCGAGCAGGTACGGATAGTCAACGAAGACGTCCTGCGCCTCCCGCAGCTGCAGGCCCCACGACACGGACGGGTACTGCAGGCCGACGCCGAGGAAGTCGAGCGTGGACTCGCTGCCGATCACCACCCCGACGTTGAGCATCGCGAACACGAAGATCGGCGCGATCGCGTTGGGCAGGATGTGCCGGGCCATGATCCGTACGTCGCCGGCGCCCAGCATGCGGGCGGCTTGCACGTAGTCGGCATTTCGTACGGCGATCACCTGCCCGCGCATCAGCCGGGTCATGGTCGTCCACCAGAACAGGCCGAGGGCCAGCACGACCCCCCCGATGCCGTGCGCGGGGAAGGCCGTGAGCACCACCAGCGCGCCCAGCAGCAGCGGCAGGCCGAAGAAGACATCGGTGATGCGGGAGATCAGCGCGTCCGGCCACCGGCCGTAGAACCCGGACAGGGAGCCCAGCGTGACCGCGATGGCCAGCGACAGCAGGGTCACCGAGAAGCCGATGACGATGGGCGCCCTGGTGCCGTGCACGACCTGCGCGTAGTAGTCGCACCCGTGCACGTCGGTGCCGAACGGGTGGTCGCCGGCGGCGAACGGGTTCCACGACGTCGGCGGCTGCTTGGCGAACCGTACGTCGCAGTGCTCGTTCGCGCCCAGGCTCGTGAACAGCGACGGGAAGGCGGCCATCGCGCTCATCACGAGCATGATCACCATCGAGATCCAGAAGATCGGGCGCCGGTACAGATCGCCCCAGGCGTCCCGCCACAGCGACGCGGGCGCCCCAACGTCGGCCGCGGCCGTTGCCTCGGCGGTGACGTCGGCGATGTCCGGCTCAGCCATAGCGGATCCGCGGGTCGAGGACCCCGTACAGCAGGTCCACGAGGAGGTTGGCGAGCAGGTAGATGAGCACGAGGAAGGTCACGATGCCGACGATGGTCGGGCCCTCCTTGATCTGCAGGGCCAGCCAGATCTCGTGGCCGATGCCCGGCAGGTTGAAGATGCCCTCGACGATGATCGAACCGGCCATGAAGTACCCGATCTCGGTGCCGAGGAAGGTCACCACCGGGATGAGCGAGTTGCGCAGCGTGTGCCGGACGACCACGCGCCGGTACGGCAGGCCCTTCGACACCGCCGTCCGTACGTAGTCCGCGCGCATGTTCTCGGCCAGGGTGGTCCGGGTCAGCCGGGCGACGTACCCGAGGTTGGCCGCCGCGACCACCAGCCCGGGCAGCACGTAGCTCATCGGCCAGCCCTCGTCTGTCCCCGCCGTCGGGAACCAGCCGAGGTGCAGCGCGAGCACGAGCTGCGCCGAGTACGCCAGCACGAACGTCGGGATGGCGATCGCGATCGTGGTGCCGCCGAGCACCGTCGTGTCGACGAGGCCGCCGCGCCGCAGTCCGGCCCAGACGCCGAGCGTCATGCCGATGACCAGCTCGAAGATCCACGCGGTGACGGCGAGCTGGGCGGTGATCGTCCAGCTGTCCGCGATCAGCTGCCCGACGTCCTGCCCGTTGAACGTCTGCCCGAAGTCACCGTGGAACAGCCCGAGCAGGTACTTGCCGTACTGCACCAGCAGCGGGTCGTCGAGATGGTAGTGGTGGCGCAGCGTCTGGTAGACCGACTCCGGCAGCGGCTTCTCCCCGGCGAGCGCCCGGATGGGGTCGCCGGGGAGCGCGAACACGAGCACGTAGATGAAGAACGTCGTGCCCAGCAGGACCGGCACCATCTGCAGCAGGCGCCGTGCCGCGTACCGCCACACCGCTAGTTGACCGTCACCTGGTCGTAGTGGGCCCCACCCTCGTACGGGTCGATGTGGACGTCGCCGATGTTCTTGGAGTAACCCCCTTGGTCCTGCCAGTTCCACAGCGGGGTGATCGGCAGGTCCTTCAGCAGGACGTCCTCGGCCTGCTGGTAGTAGGTCAGGCTCGCCGGGATCGACTTGGCCTCGTTGCCCTTGGTGATGAGGCTCATGCAGGCCTTGCCGTCGTACGCCATCCGGTTAGAGGAGCTGCACCGGGTGGTCAGATAGTCCTCGGCGCTCGGGTAGTCCATGATCCAGTTGGCCCGGTACGGCCCGGTGGCCTTGTGGTCCGACAGGTTGGACAGGTAGTCGGCCTGCGGGATCTTGCGGAACTTGACGTCGGTGATGCCGAGGTTCTGCTTGAGCTGGTTGGCCACGTCGGTCATCCACTGCTCGTACGACGGGTCCGCGTTGGAGAACCACAGCTCGAGCGTGCCCTTGAAGCCGCCGGCCTTCTGGAAGTACGACTTGGCCTGCTGAGCGTTGTACGTGCAGGGCATGCCGCAGCTGTTCGGCCGGTAGCCCGGCACGATGGGCGCCACGATGGAGCCGGTGGGCTTGAACGTCCCGTTGAAGACCGCGTTGACGATGGACTGCCGGTCGATCGCCATCGAAATCGCGTACCGCAGGTCCTGGTTCTGGAACCGCTTGTCGTACAGCGGGAACTCCAAGTAGTCCATGGTGCCGCTGGGGGTCGTGACGTACCGGTCGCCCAGCAGCCGTTTGGCCTCGGCTGCCTTGGCCGGCGGAATCGTCTCCAGGACGTCGACCCGGTTGGCCTGCAGGTCGGTGTACGCGGCGTCGCGGCTGGCGTAGATCTTGAAGGTCAGCCCGTCGGCGTGCGCCGGGCGACCGCCCTTGTAGCCGGCGAACTTCTGCAGCGTGATCTGCTTGTTGTGATCCCAGCCGGCGCCCGTGATCATGAACGGCCCGTTGCCGATGGGGCGCTGGTCGTACGACTTGAGATCGTTGAAGGCGGCCTTCGGCATCGGCGCGAACCCGGTGAACGCCAAGGTCAGCGGGAACTGGCTGAACGGCCCGGTCAGCGTGACGGTGAACGTCTGCTGGTCGACGACCTTGAGTCCGCTGAGCTTGTCGGTCTTGGGCTTGGCCTTCTCGTCTTCGGGGTTGAGCGCGTCGTAGCCCTCGATGTTGCCGAAGTAGTAGTTGTTGTCCCAGGCGTTCGGGCCGTAGGCGGCGGCGTTCCAGGCGTCGACATAGCTCTGCGCGGTGACCGGCTCGCCGTTGTGGAAGGTCAGGCCCGGCTTGACCTTGATCGTCCAGGTCTTCTGGTCGGTGCTGGAGATCGACTCGGCTTCCTCGTTGACGACCTTGCCGGACGGGTCGAGCTTGGTCAGCCGGTCGAAGAGCGCGTTGACCACGCGGATGCCGTACGAGTCGTTCGCGGCGCCCGGCGTCAGGTGTCCCGGCTCCTGGTCGGCGACCGTGAAGATCTTCTTGCCGCCGCCCTTGTCGCCGCCGCCGCTGCTGCCGCCACAGGCCGACGCGGCGAGCGCCAGCACCGCGAGCCCAGCCGCCCACCGGGTACGACGCGGGAGATTCGTCATGCGCCGGACTTCCTTCCTTGCAAGCATGATGTTTGCGGCCGAGGGTGGCCCAATACGACCTGGCTGCGGAAGTCAACGAGGTCAGTTGTAATGTTTCTGCAACAGACCTTGTCCTTGACCGTAAACCGCGCGGCCGGGCAACGCCGGGTCACCGCTTTTTGGGTAGGAATTTTCCTTCCAAAAGCCGGTTTGTTGGCGGGTTCCTTATGCGGTCGCGGCTCAGCGCCGCCGCTCAGCGTCCCTGGCCACGGGTCCGGCGAACGGCCCCGGCCGTCCCGGGCCAGGCCGTACAAAATTAAAGCAACCCACCGCGAGAAGGGCCACCCGATTGGCCCGTGTGGCCGCGCATTCTGCCCGTTCGGCTTTCCCACGCTGGACGCAGTTCTCGCACGGCGCCGGGCCCGTTTTCTTGACGGAATGCGATGCTGCCATGCCATTGCGGTGACCTGTGCGGTGGCGCGGCAAGGCCCGCCCGAAACCTCGGTAGGAACTCGCGGAACACGTCCCTAACGTGCCGGCAAGAACCCCCTTCCCCGCCGGCCGGGCGTACCATCAATGCGTCATGCCCTCGCTCCTGCTCGGCGAGGTTCGCGTTCTTGCTGTCCTCCAATGGGGTGAGGGAGTGAGTGGGCATGAGCAAGGGACGGCTCTTCATCATCTTCGGCACGATCTTCGGTGGTGTCGGGGTGCTGCTCCTCGGCATCGCCATCGTGCTGGCCGCCATGACCGCGAGCTTCCTGGCGCGGGCCGACCGTACGGACGGCACCGTGACCGCGCTGACCGACAAGGTCTCCACGAGCCAAGACTCCAGCGGCTACCGGCGGACGCGGACCAGCTGGTACCCGACGGTCGAGTTCACCACCCCGGACGGCCGGCGGTTCAGCTTCCGTGGTTCCGTCGGGTCGAACCCGCCCGCGTACGACGTTGGCGAGCGCGTGCTCGTCGCCTACGACCCGGGTGATCCGTCCGACGCGCGGATAGCCACGTTCTGGTCGGCGTACCTGATCCCGTTGATCTTCGGCGGCATCGGGGTCGTCTTCGCCTCGATCGGGGTGCCGTTCTTCGTCATCGGCTGGCGCCGGCTGCGGCTGCGCTCCTGGCTGCGCCGGCACGGCCAGGAGATCTGGGCCGAGGTCGCCCACGTGGGCCGCAACGCGAACGTACGGCTGAACGGCCGGCATCCGTTCGTGGTCCAGGCCAGGTGGCAGGACCCGCGGACCGGCCAGACCTTCACAGCCACCAGCGACTACCTCAAGAACGACCCGAGCCCATGGCTGACGGCACAGCCGGGCGTCCGCGTGCTCTTCGACCCGGACGATCCAAAGCGCAACTTCGTCGACCTCGGCAACCAGCCGGCCCCATCCTGATCGCTACCCACCGCTTTCCTGATTGCCGGCTCAGCGGACGCCGGTATGAAACTTTCATGAATGCGCGGGGTTTACCGGATCGTCATCCGAGGTCGCGGACACAGCGGATTTGCGCTGTTGACATCGCACTTAACCGGGTTAGTTCCCGGCTCACTGGTGAACCGCCTCGACCGGCGTTTCTGTACAGGTCAGCGAACTGTCTTTATTTTCGTGGGAGCGCTCCCACGACGCGGCGCCCGACCGTGCGCCGACTCACCCCAACCCGTCGCAGCGACTCACCCGCTCGACACTTCCTGCCTCGAGGAGGAGGAACCCGGATGAGACTGAACCTCAGACGCAGAGCCGGCCGCACCCCTCTGTTGCGCGGCCTCACCGCCGCAGCCGCAGCCGTCGTGCTCAGCGCCGGGGTCGCCGCGATCGCGGTTACCCAGGCGAGCGCGGCGGTGGGCTGCCGGGTCACTTACACCGTCGTTAACCAATGGGACACGGGTTTCGGTGCGAACATCAGCATCACCAACCTGGGAGACCCGCTGACCAGCTGGACGCTGACGTGGGACTTCGCCAACGTGAGTCAGCGCGTGACCCAGCTCTGGAACGGCAACGTCACGCAGGCGCAGGGCAGCCAGCACGTGTCGGTCACCAACGTGTCGTACAACGGGAGCGTCGGCACGAACGCCACGGTCAACCCGGGGCCCGGCTTCAACGGCAGCTACAGCGGGTCCAACCCGGTGCCGACCTCCTTCGCGCTGAACGGCACGACCTGCACCGGCGGGACGACGAGCACGCCGCCGACGACCCCGACCACCACGCCACCGACAACCCCGACCACCACGCCACCGACAACCCCGACCACGACACCGCCGGCGGGCAGCCACGTCGACAACCCGTACTCCGGTGCGGACGGGTACATCAACCCCGACTGGTCGGCTCAGGTGCAGTCGGAGGCGAGCTCCACCGGTGGCACCCTCGGACAGCAGATGTCCAGGGTCGCGCAGCAGCCGACGGCGGTCTGGCTGGACCGGATCGCGGCCGTGACCGGCGGCAGCGGCGTCACCCGTACGCTCACGGGTCATCTGGACGCCGCCGTACAGCAGGACTCGGCGAACGGCAGCCGGCCACTAGTGATCACCATCGTCGTGTACGACCTGCCCAACCGGGACTGCGCAGCCCTGGCGTCCAACGGTGAGCTGACGGTCACCAACGACGGCCTGAACAAGTACAAGACGCAGTACATCGACGCGATCATGAGCGTCATCTCGCAGGCGAAGTACGCCAACCTGCGGATCTCCGCGATCATCGAGCCCGACTCGCTGCCGAACCTGGTCACCAACCTGGGTACCGCCAAGTGCTCCGAGGCCAACTCGAGCGGCGCCTACGTCCAGGGCATCCAGTACGCGCTGAGCAGGCTGCACACCCGCAGCAACGTGTACAACTACCTCGACATCGCGCACTCCGGGTGGCTCGGCTGGAGCAGCAACTTCGGGCCAGCGGCCGACCTGATCTCCAACACGGTCAAGGGCGCGACCGGTGGCGTGGCCACCGTGGACGGGTTCATCAGCAACACGGCCAACTACACCCCGACCACCGAGCCGTACATGACCGCCAACCAGTCGATCAGCGGCCAGCCGGTCCGGTCGTCGAACTTCTACCAGTGGAACGACTACATCGACGAGAACACGTACGCCTCGGCGATGCGCAGCGCGTTCACGAGCCGCGGCTTCCAGAACACCATCGGCATGCTGATCGACACCTCTCGCAACGGCTGGGGCGGCTCGGGCCCGCAGGGCTCCCGACCCACCGGACCGAGCACGTCGACCGACCTGAACACCTTCGTCACCCAGTCGAAGATCGACCGGCGCGTGCACCGCGGCAACTGGTGCAACCAGTACGGCGGCATCGGCGCGCGGCCGACGGCCAGCCCGGCCTCCGGCTTCGACGCCTATGTGTGGATCAAGCCGCCGGGCGAGTCCGACGGCGCGAGCTCGCAGATCCCGAACGACGAGGGCAAGAGCTTCGACCAGATGTGTGACCCGACGTTCCATGGCAGCTCGCAGGCGAACGGCGGAAACCTGACCGAATCCATCCCCAACGCCCCGCTGGCCGGGCACTGGTTCCCCGCCGCGTTCCGGATTCTGGTCCAGAACGCCTTCCCCGCCCTGTAAACCGACCAGCCCCCCGCGGCTGACACCCCCCGGCGGTCCTCGCCACGCACCGCGTGGCGAGGGCCGCCGCACGTTGTCCGGTCTGCTCGTAAGGTGGCTGATTTCGTACGGGGCTTGGATTTCGTACGGGCTTGGATTTCGTAGTAGGGCTCAGAGCGCGACGTCGGCCAGCAGGTCGACCTGCTCGGGGTCGGCCGCGCACGGGAAGAGGATGAGCTCGTCACAGCCGGCGGCCGCGAACGCCGGGATCGCCTGGCCGATGATCTCGGGGTTGGTGAACGCGAACGACTCGGCCATCTCCGGCGTCACGCCCATGAAGCCGTAGTAACTGGGGAGATACTCGCGCGCCTGCTCGATGGCGGCCGGCCCGAGCGAGTAGTAGCCCAGCGCCATCAGCCGCGGGCTGCCCGTACGGCCCGCCGCCGACCACGCAGCACGCGCCTTGGCGGCCAGCCCGGCGAAGCTCTCCGGGTCGGAGCCGCCCGCGATCCAGCCCGAACCGTACTCGGCGACCCGCCGGAACGAGGCGTCGGCGGTGCCGCCGATGATCAGCTCGGGGCCGTCGCCCTTCGGCGGCCGGGGCCCGATGGCGCCGGCGAAGCCGCGGCTCTCGCCCGCCCAGATCTTCCGCATCTCCGCCAGCATCTCGTCGAACCGCTGTCCCCGGCCGTCGAACGGCACGCCCGACGCCTCGAAGTCGTCCGGCCGCCCGCCCACGGCCATGCCGAGGACGAGCCGTCCCCCGGAGAGCCGGTCGACGGACGCGGCCTGCTTGGCGAGCAGCGCGGCGTTGGCCCGGTAGGGGGCGATGAGGATCGAGGTGGCGAGGCGGATCCGCTCCGTCACGGCCGCGGCGGCGGCCAGCGCGATGAGGGGCTCGTAGTTGTCATAGACGATCCGGTCGATGGTGCCGAGCGAAGAGAAGCCGCGCCGTTCGGCCCTGCGGGCCCACTCCACGATCTGCTCGCCCTCGGTGGCGGGGATCGTGGACGGCAGGCCGATTCCTATCTGCATGGTTACCTCCGTGCGGGAAGGCGGATCAGCGATCCAGCAATCAAACGCAACAGGGTGATCTTCGTTCGTCTTCCTGCCCCAGCGGAGGTTCCGCCATGCGGCACAGACGTCGCTCCTCCTCGCGGTCGCGGGCGGATCCGAGGTTGACTGGGCGCATGGGCAGTGAGCGGTCCGGACGGCCCCGCAGCGCGGTCATCGTCGGCGCCGGCATGACCGGCCTGGCCACGGCGTGGTTCCTGCAGCGGCACGGCGTCGAGGTCACCGTCGTGGAGCGGCGGCACGTCGCGGCCGGGGCCTCGTGGGGCAACGCCGGGTGGCTCTCGCCGGCCGTCACGGTGCCGCTCAACGAGCCGGGCACATTGCGCCACGGGCTGCGCGGCCTGCTGAGGTCGTCGTCGCCGCTCTACCTACCGCCCCGCCCCGACCCGCGGCTGGCCGGATTCCTGCTCTCCTTCACCTGGAACTGCACGCCGCGTCGCTGGGGGACCGCGCTGCGCGTGTTCGCCGCGCTGAACCGGGACGCGCTGACCGCGTACGACCTGCTGGCCGAGGGCGGCGTCGCCGAGCCGACGAAGCCGTCCGAGCCCTGCCTGCTGGCCGT
>DATBKU010000035.1:0-15118 GCA_036555725.1 Streptosporangiaceae bacterium
GACGCGACACGACCAGACCACCGTGCACGACCGCAGGGCCGCAGGGCCCTCGAAAGGAAGAGCCATTCATGGCACGCCTCGTCGGTGTTGACCTCCCGCGCGACAATCGCATCGAGATCGCACTCACCTACATCTACGGCATCGGCCGTACCAGCGCACAGAAGATCCTCGCCTCGACCGGCATAGACCCCAACGCCCGGGTGCACTCCCTGGGCGACGACGAGCTGGTCAAGCTGCGCGACTGGCTCGAGGCCAACTACAAGACCGAGGGCGACCTGCGCCGCGAGGTCCAGGCCGACATCCGTCGCAAGATCGAGATCGGGTGCTACCAGGGCATCCGGCACCGCCGCGGTCTCCCCGTGCACGGCCAGCGCACGCAGACCAACGCGCGCACCCGCAAGGGCAAGAAGAAGACCGTGGCCGGTAAGAAGAAGGCCGGTAAGAAGTAGTCCGCGCCCGGACCGATGACCTCAGGAGTAAAGAGAGCAGATGCCTCCTAAGAGCCGAGCCGGCGCCAAGAAGGTGCGCCGCAAGGAAAAGAAGAATGTGGCCCATGGCCACGCGCACATCAAGAGCACGTTCAACAACACGATCGTCACCATCACGGACCCGATGGGCGCCGTGATCTCCTGGGCCTCCGCCGGACACGTGGGCTTCAAGGGCTCGCGTAAGTCCACGCCGTTCGCCGCGCAGATGGCCGCCGAGGCGGCCGCCCGGCGCGCCATGGAGCACGGCATGCGCAAGGTCGACGTCTTCGTCAAGGGGCCGGGCTCCGGCCGCGAGACCGCCATCCGGTCGCTGCAGGCGACCGGCCTCGAGGTGGGCTCGATTCAGGACGTCACCCCCGTGCCGCACAATGGCTGCCGTCCACCCAAGCGGCGGAGGGTCTGACCGCGATGAGGATTGTGGAATCTGCCCCGGCCGGCAAAGCCGCCCACGCCGTGTCCCCGAGCCGGCGCCGGATCTGAGAGGACTAAGGAGATATGGCTCGTTATACCGGCGCCGACTGCAAGCTCTGCCGGCGCGAGAAGATGAAGCTGTTCCTCAAGGGCAGCAAGTGCGATGGGCCCAAGTGCCCCATCGAGATCCGGCCGTACCCACCGGGTGAGCACGGCCGCGGTCGCCCGAAGGAGACCGAGTACCTCCTCCAGCTGCGGGAAAAGCAGAAGGCGCGCCGCATCTACGGCGTCCTCGAGCGGCAGTTCCGCAACTACTACGAAGAGGCCAACAAGACCACCGGCAAGACCGGTGAGGCGTTGATGACCCTCCTCGAGCGGCGCATCGACAACGTGGTCTACCGGGCCGGCTTCGCCAAGAGCCGCGACATGGCCCGCCAGCTGGTACGGCACGGCCACTTCACGGTCAACGGCCGGAAGGTGACCATCCCGTCGTACCTCGTCAGCGAGAACGACATCGTCGAGGTGCGGCCGAAGTCGCTGGAGCAGACCCCGTTTGTGGTGGCCCGCGCCGAGACCGGCGAGCGTCAGATCCCGGCCTGGCTGGAGGTCATCCCCGAGCAGATGCGAATTCTCGTCCACGGCGTCCCGGTCCGGCAGCAGATCGACACGCCGGTCCAGGAACAGCTGATCGTCGAGTTCTACTCCAAGTAGCGCTCCATGGCGGCCCGTACGGCTGTACGGGCCGCGGCGTAGTATTGACAACGCGGTCGTCAAATAGCGGGCACCGCGGAAAGAAGGAAACCATGCTCATCGCCCAGCGTCCGACTCTCGCAGAAGACCAGGTCGACGAATACCGGTCGCGGTTCACCATCGAGCCGCTGGAGCCGGGCTTCGGTTACACGATCGGCAACTCGCTGCGCCGCACCCTGCTCTCGTCGATTCCCGGCGCCGCCGTCACCAGCATCCGGATCGAGGGCGTCCTCCACGAGTTCTCGACCGTTCCTGGGGTCAAGGAGGATGTCACCGACATCATCCTCAACCTCAAGGAGCTCGTCGTCTCCTCCGAGCACGACGAGCCGGTCGTGATGTACCTGCGTAAGCAGGGTCCGGGCGAGGTCACCGCGGCCGACATCGCGCCGCCGGCGGGCGTCGAGGTGCACAACCCCGACCTGCACATCGCCACGCTGAACAACAAGGCGAAGCTGGAGATGGAGCTCACCGTCGAGCGCGGTCGCGGCTATGTCTCGGCGGCGCAGAACAAGCAGCCGGGTCAGGAGATCGGCCGGATCCCGATCGACTCGATCTACTCCCCGGTGCTCAAGGTCACCTACAAGGTCGAGGCGACCCGAGTCGAGCAGCGCACCGACTTCGACCGGCTCATCCTCGACGTCGAGACCAAGCAGTCGATGCTGCCCCGCGACGCCGTGGCCAGCGCCGGCAAGACGCTGGTCGAGCTGTTCGGCCTGGCCCGTGAGCTCAACGTCGAGGCCGAGGGCATCGACATGGGCCCGTCGCCGACCGACGCCGCGCTCGCGGCCGATCTGGCGCTGCCGATCGAGGAGCTCAACCTCACGGTCCGGTCGTACAACTGCCTCAAGCGCGAGGGCATCCACTCCGTCGGCGAGCTGGTCGCCCGCAGCGAGCAGGACCTGCTCGACATAAGGAACTTCGGCGCCAAGTCGATCGAAGAGGTCAAGCAGAAGCTCAACGACATGGGGCTGTCGCTCAAGGACTCCCCGCCCGGGTTCGACCCGACGGCGGCGGCGGACAACTACGACGACGACCAGAGCTACGCCGAGACCGAGCAGTACTGAGTCCGACTCAACCTCGCCTGCCGCGACCCTGGCGGTCGCGGCAGGCGAACGCTGACCCCGGTACCTGATACGGCCGGGGCAGGAAGGAACACGATCCCCAATGCCCAAGCCCAGCAAGGGCCCCCGCCTCGGTGCCGGTCCCGCACACGAGCGCTTGATGCTGGCCAACCTCGCCACGTCGCTGTTCGAGCACGGTCGCATCCGGACCACCGAGGCCAAGGCCCGGCGGCTGCGTCCACTGGCCGAGAAGCTGATCACCAAGGCCCGGCGCGGCGACCTGCACGCCCGGCGGCAGGTGCTCACCGTGATCCGCGACAAGGGCGTCGTGCACACGCTCTTCACCGAGATCGCCCCCCGGTACGAGAACCGTCCCGGCGGCTACACCCGCATCACGAAGATCGGGCCGCGTAAGGGTGACAACGCGCCGATGGCCGTGATCGAGCTGGTCGAAGAGGCCCAGGCCGGTTCCAGGTCGACCACGAGGACCCGCCGTTCGCGCACCACCGCCAGGTCGGCCGGCGAGACCAGGGCGGAGGCTCAGGACACCACTGAGACCGAGGCCGAGGAGGCGGAGCCGCAGGACACGGCCGAGGCCGAGACCACCGAGACCACGGAGGCCGCGGAGGACACCGCGGCCGAAGCCACGGACAAGGCCGACGCCACGGACGAGGACACGGACGAGAACAAGGCCGAGGCTGAGGACGGCGACAAGGACGCCAAGTAACTGCGGCTTGATCGCGTACGAGCCCGTCGTTCCCCTGGTGGGGCGGCGGGCTCGATCGTTTGGAAGACTGAGGGACGATTCTGGGGGCACAGGGAGCACGGCGAGAGGCAGTGGACGTGGAACAGCCGGCCCCCACCGACGTGGGCGCGCCGATACGGCTTCGGCTCGACATCGCCTATGACGGGTCGGACTTCGCCGGCTGGGCCCGGCAGCCGGGGCAGCGGACCGTCCAGGGGGTCGTCGAGGAGGCGCTGGCCAGACTGCTGCGCCTGGACCCGCCGCCCGCGCTGACCGTGGCGGGCCGTACGGACGCGGGCGTGCACGCACGCGGGCAGGTGGCGCACGTCGAGGTCCCGGCGGCCGCGTACGAACAGGTGGGCGACACGTTGCTCCGGCGGCTCGCCGCCGTCCTGCCGCCGGACGTACGGATGCGGCGCGTGACCCCGGCGCCGGAGGCGTTCGACGCGCGCTTTTCCGCGCTGGCCCGCCGCTACATCTACCGGGTCTGCGACGACCCGGCCGGGGTGGACCCGCTGCGCCGGCACGAGGTGCTGTGGCATCCCCGGCCGCTGGACCTCGACCGCATGAACGCCGCCGCGGCCTTGCTGCTCGGCGAACACGACTTCGCCGCCTACTGCCGGCGCCGCGAGGGCGCCACGACCATCCGCCGGCTGCTGACGTACGAATGGGCGCGTGCGGCCGACGGCATCGTCGCCGCGACCGTCGAGGCCGACGCCTTCTGTCACTCGATGGTGCGGGCCCTCGTCGGCGCGCTGCTCGCGGTCGGCGACGGCCGTCGCGACGTGGACTGGCCCGCCCAGGTCCTCGCGGCCGGGGTCCGCGACCCCGCGGTCCATGTCGTGCGGGCCCACGGCCTCTCCCTGGAGGAGGTCCGGTATCCGAGCGACGAGGACCTGGCCGCGCGGGCCCGTGAGACCAGACGCGTGCGCACCTTCAGCGGCGTCGCCCCGGACGAGCCGTAGCGTCGCGCCTGGCGCGCGTTACTGGGAGCGCCGCTCGATCGGCCGTACGGCGAAGGCGACGAACTGCTTCCCGACCGTCGCGAGCAGCTTCTCGCCGGCGGAGTCGCCGAGGTACGTGGTGTACGAGTAGATGATGTACCGCCCGCGTACCGTGCTCGCCGCGTAGCCACCGGCCTGGTCGATGTCCTTGGCCACCTTGCCCGGCATGCCGCGGAACCACTCGTACTGGCTGGGGTCGCCCGCCTTGCGCGCCGCCAGCGCCAGCTTCCGCGTGGGCATCGCGACGACGCCGGCCGTCACCGCGAGCCGCTTCTTGGTGTCGACGTACGTGGCCCGGACGACGCCCCGGCAGTGGCCGCGGACGAGCGCTTGCGCCATGGCGCCGCGCGCGACCAGCGAGCACTGGTGGTTGACCGAGGTCTTGTCCTGCTGGTACGTACGGCCGCCGAGCGAGAGCGGACGGCCGGGGAAGACCTCGCTGAGCTTCAGCGGGCGCCGGTCGGTCTTCTCGTTGTCGATGCTCGGCGCGGTCACGTTCCGGGAGGCGGTGCGCTTGGGGGACGGCGGTGGTGGCGCCACTGGCTGGGTGGCCTGTGCCGACTGCGCGGCGGCGGGTTTCGGCTGGTCCGAGCCGCCCGCCAGCGCGACCACGCTGACGACCCCGATGACGATGGCGGCGAGCCCGCCCGCCGCCATGAGGATCAGCCGGCGGCCGCCGAAGCCCGACCCGGAAACCGAGGGCCGCGGCGGGGTGTCGGCGGGCGGCAGTCCGCCGTACGCGTGGTAGGCGGGGGCGATCACCGAGGTCGGACGTCCCGGCTCGGCGTACACAGCCGACGTAGCGGACGTGGCGGCCGGCGCCGTGGCGCCGCCGCCCAGCTTTCCGCGCATTTCACTTGGCCGCGGCGATCGCCCGGTCGGCGGAGGTGCGGCGACCATGGGTGGCGCGACCGGCCGGCTCGACCTCGGGACGGCCCCGGTCGCGGGCGATGGCCCGGGCCGCCCGCTCATGGGCTGGGCGGCCGGTTGCGGAACCGGTCCGCCCGACTGTCCGGGCTCCTTGGCGGGGGGTACGACAGGTCCGCCGGGCGGTGCGGCTGGCCCGCCAAGCGGTGCGGCGGATCCGCCGGGCGGTTGGGGACGCTCGGGCGGCGTCGAGGACTCGGTGGGCGGCGCCGGGGTCGCGCCGTCCCGGTCGGCACTGGTGGGTGCGCCCGGCGGCAGGATGGCGTCCGGCGTCAGTGGAGTCTCGGGCGACCGCCTCGGCGCCGGCGCGGTGCCTGGCTGCGGGCCGGACGGGGAGCCCGGGATAGGCGGAAAGCCGTCCGGACGGGTATCCAGGTTCGCCGCGGACAGATTGCTGACGAGCGGCTCCACTGGCACCGCCCGCCGGGTGTCGACCTTGGGCACGCCGGGTCCGGCGACGAGCCTCCCGGGCAACGGGGCCACGTCCGGAGCGGTGGACGCCTCCGCCGGCACGCCCGCCTGGCTCTGTGGAGCGGCCGTGGGCTTCGGTTCCGGCGGCACTGAGCCCTGCTGGAACGCGGGTCGTGGATGGCGCGGCGCGTGATCCCCGGGCTGACCGGGGGGCGGCGCCGCTGTGCCCTCGGCTGTCGGTTCCGGTCCTCCGGGCGCGGGCCCTGGGCGCTCGGGCGTGTGCGCTTGGCCCCCGGGCGGGGGCGGCGGTGATACGGAGCCCGCGGGCGCCGGGTCCTGGGGTGCGGGGTTCTCGGGCGCTGCCGCGGAGTTCTCCTCTGGAACGGGCTGTGCGGCCCACCAGGGAGATGACGGGGCTCCCCTGTCATCGAGTTCGACCGTGGCCTCCTGCGCCGTCTCCGGGGCCGCTGGCGGGTTGTGGGGCCCTGCCTGGGGGGAGCCGGACAGGCCGAAGCTCGGCGGCGCGGGCGTCGGCGGGACGGGCCGCGGCGGCGCGGCCTCCGGTGTGGTGGGCTCCTCACGACCAGGCATAGTGCAACAGACTATAGAAAGTCGGGCTACGTTCCGTACGGCTTACCTGCGATGCCGCGGTACTGCAGGGCAAAACCGAGCCGACTTCCGTATACCACGTTCGGCCCGAACACGGTGGCGGCCTTCCGCTGGCTCTTCGGGATCGCCTTGCCGTTGGGCGCCTGGATCCAGCTGAGGAGGACGTAGTGACCGCGGGCCTCGGCGGAGGCGAACGCGATGCCCTTGCCCAGCGTCTTGGTCGCCCCGCTGCCCGGGAGTGGCTGCAGGTAGGCGTCCTTGGTCGCGTTCGCCAGCTTGGCGGTGGCCGTCGCACCGCGGGCCGAGCGGAGGTTGGCGATGCCGATGGTGCCCGCGAGCTTGCCGTCGGCTCGCGCGAACGAGGCCCGCAGCACCTGGTTGCAGCCACCCGTGCGCATTGCCGATACGAGCTTGGCGCTGTGCACCGTCTTGGTGCAGGCCCGGGTGGCGTGCCACTTGGTCATGACATAACGGACGCCGCTTACCGTGAATGTCTTGCGCCTGAAAACCTCACTGAGAGTAAGCGGGCGTGGATCGGTCGTACGGCCCTTGAGCATGGCGCCGAGTGCGCCGGTCGGCAGCGGGCTGGCGGCCGAGGGACGTGGCGAGCCGGCACCGGCGTTGCCGGCGGGCGCGCTGCCGGTCGCACCGGCATTGTTGGCCTGGCCGCCGCCACCGAACAGCTTCGACACCCCGACGCCGGCCCCGACGAGCAGAATCAGGGCCACGGCGGCCCCGCCCATCAGCAGCGGGAGGTTCCGGCGCTCCCGGGGTTCACGGTGTTCGTGGTGGGCGCCGCCACTCCGGCCCGGCTCGTGGGTCGCGACGTTGGCGGCGACGTCGGGGGCGACGTGGGTGGTGACGTTGGTCGCGTCGGCTTCGGCGTCGTAGACGGCTTCGTACTCGCGTGGCGTCGTCGCCTCGCCCGCGCCGCGCGCATCGGTGAGTCCGCCGGAGCCATGTGCGCTGGGATCGTACGACTCCGAAGGGCGCCCACCAGGTTGGCCATACTCGCCCGGGTAACCCATAGTGACGACCATATCCTTCGATTTACCGGGATTCGGACTATCGCGGATCGGCGTGCGCTCTCCAACATGGCACATCGTCGAACCGTGTGCGCCCGGATCGAATGAGCCGCCCGGCGAGCCGGCGAACTCCTGGCCAGGTCGGCGTTACGGCCCGTATCCGGCCTCGCCGCATCAGGGCCAGCCGAAGTCCTGGGTCCACCACGGACCTCCGGGGCCGAAGTAGACGCCGACGCCGATCGCGCGCAGCCCGCAGTTGAGGATGTTGGCGCGATGCCCGTCGCTGTTCATCCAGCCGTTCATGACGGCACTCGCCGTCTGGTAGCCGCGGGCGATGTTCTCGGCGCCCGGGTGCGGGTAGCCGGCGGCTTCGATCCGGTCGGCGAACGTGTCGCCGTTGGGTGAGGTGTGACTGAAGTAGTCGTGGACGCCCATGTCCGTGGAGTGCGCGCGCGCCGCCGTACGCAGTCGTGCGTCGAGGCGCAGCGGGGCGCAGCCCGCCGTGGCGCGCGCCTTGTTGGTCAGCTCGATCACGGCTTCTTCCGCCGTCGCGACCTTGCCGGACGCCGGCGCGGACGCCGAGGACGGCGTGGACCGCGTCGTCCTGGCCATGCCTCTCGAGGTATCCGGGGTACGCCGTACGGCCTTGAGCGAAGGGGTGGACTCGGGAATGCCGTCAGTGGTCTGGGTCTGGAGGTCCGCGGGATCGCCGCCGCTTTGCGGGCTGGACTGCGGCTCGGCCCCGACCGAGATGCTCCCCGTCGGCTCCGCGGTAAGCACTCGATCCACCGCGAAGCCGGCGCTCATCGCGAGCGCGCTGAGGGCCACGGCGGCGAACACAGTGCGACCGGTGGGGCGGGTCCTGGTCAGAGTGGCCTCCGGGGACGGGGGTACGGCGTCGTACACTAAACCATTAGACCGGGGCAAGTCAGGCGATCTGCCAGCACGGTCGGATCACCCCCCGCGTAAGGCATAATGGGTGGAGTCCGGCGGCAGCCGGCTCGCTTTGACCCATGCCCACGCGGCTGGGTATCCTGCCAGTTCGTTGTGTGAGCCGGTGTGCCTGTCCGCGGGCCCCGGCCCGCCGGGCGCCGGACCGGTCAAGGTCCGGTCCCGCGATCGGGCAGTCTCAGAAGTCGATCAAGAAACGAAGGCTTACGACCGTGCGCACGTACACCCCTAAGCCCGCTGACGTGCAGCGTCAGTGGTACGTCATCGACGCGACCGATGTAGTGCTGGGTCGGCTGGCCAGTCAGGTCGCGACGCTGCTGCGGGGGAAGCACAAGCCGACCTTCGCGCCCCATGTCGACATGGGCGACTTCGTCATCGTGGTCAACGCCGAGAAGGTGGCGCTGTCCGGCAAGAAGCTCGAGCAGAAGCGGGCCTATCGCCACTCGGGCTACCCGGGCGGGCTGCGCTCTATTTCGTACGCGAGCCTGCTGAGCAAGCACCCCGAGCGCGCGGTCGAGAAGGCGATCAAGGGCATGCTGCCCAAGAACAAGCTCGGCCGGAAGATGTACGGCAAGCTCAAGGTCTATGCGGGCCCCGAGCACCCGCACCAGGCGCAGAAGCCGGTGCCGTACGAGATCGTCCAGATCGAGCAGCAGTCTTAAGCACCAAGAGGCCGCCGGGGCACCCGCGAACGACACGGGTCTGCCGCCCTGGCTAGAAGAAACCGAGGAGATCAGTGGCCGAGCCCACAGGAGTCGAGGCGCCCGCCGAGGGTGCCGAGTACGACCCGAACGCCGAAGAGGTTCCGTCGGAGTACACCAGCGAGACCCCGCAGACGGCTGAGGAGCACGCCGCCCAGCAGCCGGTCGTGACCGGTCCGGCCGCCGGCACCGGCCGCCGCAAGGAGGCCATCGCGCGCGTTCGCATCGCCCCCGGCACCGGCCGGTGGACGATCAATGGCCATACGCTCGAGCAGTACTTCCCCAACAAGGTGCACCAGCAGATCGTCAACGAGCCGTTCGTGACGCTGGGCGCCGAGGGTCAGTTCGACGTCATCGCCCGCGTCAACGGTGGCGGCACCACCGGCCAGGCCGGTGCCCTGCGGCTCGGCATCGCCCGGGCCCTGCAGATCGCCGATCCGGACAACCGGACGGCGCTGAAGCGTGCCGGGTTCCTCACCCGCGACGCCCGCGTCAAGGAACGCAAGAAGTACGGCCTCAAGAAGGCCCGCAAGGCTCCGCAGTACAGCAAGCGCTGAGTGCGTGCGCGGCCGGGCCTGGGCCACGGCCGCGCGTTGCGGCGCCCCACGCTCGTGTTGGGTCCGGGGGGCGACCCGGTGGGATGAGCGTGGTTAGGCTTGCTGTTTTCTGGAGGGAGAATCGTGGGGCGTCTCTTCGGAACTGACGGTGTCCGGGGCGTGGCCAACCGCGACCTCACCGCATCGCTCGCGATGGAGCTGTCCGTGGCGGCGGCGCGGGTGCTCGGCGAGGTCGGCGCCTTCGAGGGCCACCGGCCGGTCGCCGTCGTCGGGCGCGATCCGCGGGCCTCGGGGGAGTTCCTCGAGGCCGCCGTGGTCGCCGGCCTGGCCAGCGCGGGGGTCGACGTGCTTCGGCTCGGGGTGCTGCCGACGCCGGCGGTCGCGTATCTCACCAAGTCGCTCGGCGCCGACCTGGGCGTGATGCTGTCGGCCTCGCACAATCCGGCGCCGGACAACGGCATCAAGTTCTTCAACCGCAGCGGCTTCAAGCTCGCTGACGAGATCGAGGACAACATCGAGGCGCACCTCGGCACCGACTGGACCCCGCCGGAGGGCGCGGGCGTCGGGCGGGTGCGCGAGGCCCACGAAGAGGCCGACGAACGGTACATCGAGTACCTGCTTTCCACGCTGCCCGCGCCGCTGGACGGGCTGCGCGTGGTCGTCGACTGCGCCAACGGCGCCGCGTCGGAAGTGGCCCCCGAGGCGCTGCGCCGCGCCGGGGCGTCCGTGTCGGCTATCGGCGCCGCTCCGGACGGCCTGAACATCAACGACGGCTGCGGCTCGACCCACCTCGACACGCTGCGGCGAGCCGTCGTCGATCAGGGCGCCGACGTGGGCCTCGCGCATGACGGCGACGCCGACCGCTGCCTGGCGATCAGCGCCTCGGGCGACACGGTCGACGGCGACCAGATCATGGCGGTGCTGGCGCTGGAGCTGCGCGACGCCGGACGGCTGCCGGGCGACACCATGGTCGCCACGGTCATGTCGAACCTCGGTTTCCGGCTGGCCATGCGCGATGCCGGCATCAACGTCGTCGAGACGGCCGTCGGCGACCGGTACGTCCTCGAGGCGATGAAAGACGGCGGCTACGTCTTCGGCGGCGAGCAGTCCGGGCACGTCATCCTGCTCGACCACGCCACGACCGGCGACGGTGTGCTGACGGGCCTGCACCTGCTGGCCGCCGTGGCCCGCCGCGGCCGTCCGCTGGACGAGCTCGTCAAGGTGATGACCAGGCTCCCGCAGGTGCTGATCAACGTCCGGGGCGTCGACAAGGCCAAGGCCGGCAGCTCGCCCGAGCTGGCGGCCGCGATCGCGGAGGCCGAGGCCGAGCTGGGCGAGACCGGCCGGGTCCTCATTCGCCCCAGCGGCACCGAGCCGATGGTCCGCGTCATGGTCGAGGCCGCCGGCGAGGAGCAGGCCAAGACCGTCGCCGAACGCCTCGCCGGCGTCGTCAAGACCGCCCTCTGACGTCTCTCAGGGCGTGATGACCGAGTGGTCGCCGTCGGGCTCGTCGACCACGACCTCCACGACGGGTCGCTTGTCGGCGTCCGGCCCGCTCCTCGGGCCGGAGAGGATGAGCGATCTGCCACGCGGCTCGTGCCTGCCGAGCTCCCCTAGGACGTAGTAGCGGGGGACGTCCTTGGCGGCCGCGACGACGAGATACCACCGCCTCGTCGGCGCCCGCCACCACCACACGGCCGCGGCCAACTCGTCGGCCCACAGGACGTGGTCGCTGTTGCTGTCCCCGTAGCCGAGCGGGCGGCCTTTCCCGTCGATGAGCAGCGCCTGGTCGCCCTGATCGGCCGAGCCGCCGGAGCGTTCGACGGTGAAGATCCGCGCGGGCCCGGCGTGATCCGGCAGGCTGCCCCGCCACAGCTCGCCGACCCGGAGATCGGCCGACTCCTGCAGCGCCGCCCCGCCGGCGCACGCCAGGGCCCGAACGCCGTCCCAGCGGGCCGAGTTGTCGAGTGCCGTGTCGTCGTACCGCACCGGCCCCGGCACGCGGAAGGTGACCTGCGGGGTCGCCGACGCCGAGACGTGGCTGGCGAGCATGGTGATCGTCTGCGGCGGGTACGACTCCCGATCGGCCACTTGGAAGGCCACGTAGAACTGGCACCGTACGTCGAACCACGACCAGGGCAGCGGCGCCGTCACGCCGTCCCGGACCGGCAGGTCCCGCCACCGCGGATGCGGGATGTCGAGCGGCGAGGCCCGCAGGTTCGTCCGCCATGGCGGCACGAGGAAGCGGTTGCTCAAGGCGTCGATGAGGATCAGGTCGTACGATCCGATGCCCAGCTGACGTACCGACTCGACGCCTCGGGACAGCGGGCGTTCGACGTACTGGGCCACGAGCGGGGCCGTCCGTTCGCCTGGGCTGTCCCGCATGATCACGGTGGTGGCGTCGCCGAGGTCGCCCGCGTACATGACATACAGCCGGCCCACCGGCGGCGTCCGGGCGTCGCGCAGCCAGCTGTCGCGCGCCCGGCGGAGCAGGGCGAGGTCCCACTTCCGGCCGCCCTGGGTGGGCCAGACCGTCACGTCGGGGGTGCGCTCGCGCCGCCAGAGGTCCGGTTTGACCAGGATGGGATCGTCCGGGCGCGGTGCCTGCCGCCAGACCGGGTACCCGACTGCGACGGCCGCGACCACGACCCCGAGCACCGCCGCGACGACCAGGCGCCGGCGGCGGGGGCGGCCAGGCGGCGGGCGCAGCCGTACGACCGTTGGGTCGAAGGCGCGCAGCTCCGCCGTCTGGTCGCCGGGGTCCAGGCCGGTCGCGGCGTCGGCGTCGGCGAGCGTACGTGTCACGTCGGCGGCGGTCACCACGAGGCAGCGGGCCAGCTCGTCGGCGACGTCGTCCGGTGTCAGGCCCTCGATCCTGACCAGGACGTACACCAGCCGCTCGTGCGGGGAGAACTGCCGCAGCGCGGCCAGGGTCGGGCCGTTCTGGGCGGACGGCCCGGCCGTCCTGCGCAGCCGGAACCGGGAGATCATGGCCGGCCCGGCGACGAGGCACCCGGCGACCGCACATCGCAGCTCCGCGTAGGTCCGGCCGGGCTCCGGCGCCGCCCACGACCGCTCCGCCGCCTCCTGTACGACCTTCCGGGCGGTGGCCAGCAGCGCGCCGGGACGAGTTCGACCGTCGTCCAGAGTGAGATAGGCGATACGGATCAGCTCGCCGTACCGCTGCTCCATGACCGCTCGGACCGCCGTATGCACGAGGACCTCCTGCACCATGCCCTCGTGTCCAGTTTGCGCGGGCCAGGTCACGTGATGGTCGCGACGCGGCCGCGCGGCGGCACGCCGAGCGCGTGGCCGGCGATTAGCATCGAGAGCCGCGGAGTTGGTCGATCGAAGGGGAATGTCATGGCCAAGGAACGGGGCGGGAAACGGGATCTTCGAGCCGCCACACCGGCGGACGCTGCCGCCGATTCCGCAGCGAGCCCGAGCGAGGGCGGCGGGCGGGCGGTACGGATGCGCGCGACCGGAGCCGAGGTCACCGGCGGGTCGGCCACCGGGCTCACCTTCCGCGGCGCGACCGGGCTGGGCTCACTGGCCATCGGGTCGATGGCGATCGGCGCGCTGGCGGTGGGCGCCCTGGCGATCGGCAAGCTGTTCGTCAAACGGGCGATCGTGGAGCACCTCGAGGCCGGCACCGTCGAGATCAAGCACCTCAAGGTCGGCCGCATCGAGATCGAGTCCGGCTAGCGCCCTCGCGCGGCGGTCCGGGCTCGCCGGTTACCCGGGCGCGGCGGCCCGGCTTGTGGTTTACCCGGCGCGGCGGTTCGGGCTTGCGGGTTACTCGGCGCGGCCATGCGGGGCGGGGGCGTTACTCGGCGCCGGTGATCGACAGGGTGCGCAGCCGTACCGCGGCCAGGACGGCTCCGGCGCCGCTCACGATGACCAGAAGCACGAGCGCGACGCCGAGCGACACCTCGGACTTCACCGTGGTCGCCGTCGTCAGCGCGTCGGTGACCGACGTGGACCACTGCAGGATCGACAGCTTGCGGGCCCCGGGCGCCACGTTGCCGATCAGCACCTCCCAGACCAAGGCGTACAGCAGCCCGATCGTGACGGCGAACCGGCTCGCGACGGCGAGCGCCACGAACACCGCGCTGTAGGCCACGCCGCCGACCAGCACGCCGATGGTGAAGGCGAACGCGAGCTGGGCGGTCATCCCGGACATGATCATGCCCGCGACCAGTGTCGGCACCACGGCGAACAGGACGACGAGGGTGATCGCCACCAGCAGCTTGGTCGTCGTGATGACCGGCCGCGGGATCGGTTTGGTCAGGACGTACATGATCTGGCCGTCATCGATCTCCGGGCCGATGACGCCCGTCCCCGCGATCAAGGCCAGCAACGGCAGCAGCGCGCCCAGCGAGAACCGCTGGAGTACGGCCGTGGACGCGTTCAGGTCGTTGTACCCCGTGACCGTCAGCACGACGGCCAGGATCAGCAAGATCAGCGGCAGTACGAGCAGCAGCAGCGCCCGCCGGCGCCCGAGCATGCCGCGGAACGTGATGTAGGCGATCGTGGAGTTCATGTGGCCACCAGGTAGGAGAAGACGCTCTCGAGGGACTCGTCGGCCGGGGAGACCTCCCACAGCCGTACCTCCGCGTCCCGTGCCACGCGCGGCAGCAGCCAGGTGAACCGGCGGAAGTCCACGGCCTCCACCCGCAGGCCGGCCTCGGTGAGCTGGACGCTGCGCGCCGAGCCATCGGCGATGATCGCGGCGGCGAGCCGGCGGTCGTCGGCCGACCGTACGGCGAACACGTGCGGCCGGTCGGTCATCAGTCGCCGGATGGCCCGGAAGTCGCCCGACGCGGCGTGCCGTCCGGCCACCACCACCTCGATGTGCCCGGCCAGCCGCTCGACCTCTTCGAGGATGTGCGAGCTGAACAGGATGGTCCGGCCCTCGGCCGCCATCCGCCGGATCAGATCCATGAGCTGCAGCCGCTGCCGTGGGTCCATGCCGTTGAACGGCTCGTCGAGCAGGAGTACGGGCGGGTCGTGCACGAGCGCGGAGGCCATCTTGATCCGCTGCTTCATGCCCTTGGAGTACGTGCCGATCTGCCGGTCCTTGGCGTACTCCATCTCGACCATCGCCATCGCCCGCCGCGCGGCCGCGCCCGGGTCGCCCAGCTTGTGCAGCTTGGCCATTGCCAGGACGAACTGCCAGCCGGTGAGGAAGTCGTAGGAGGTCTCGCGCTCGGGGACGAGGCCGATGTGCCGGTAGACCTCTTGGTTCTTCCAGATCCGGGTGCCGTCGAGGGCCACGGTGCCGGACGACGGGACCAGGAACCCGCCCATGAGGTGGATGAGCGTCGACTTGCCGGCGCCGTTCGGCCCGAGCAGGCCGGTCACGCCAGGGCCGATCGACATGGAGATCCCGTTGACCGCCACCACGTTCCCGTACCACCGGGAGACCTGGTCCAGCCGCACAGTGCTCACAGGTGGCTCACCCTTCCCGTTCGGTCC
>DATBKU010000036.1:0-31966 GCA_036555725.1 Streptosporangiaceae bacterium
CCCCCCCGGCTGCGTTGTGCCTCGGCGTTGCGCTGTGGTCTCAGGCCTGGCTGGAGACCATGTGGCCGTAGGCGATGACGTTGTCGACGTAGTGGCCGGTGCTCTTGTCGAAGCTGCCGCCGCAGGTGATCAGGCGAATACCGGGGAAACCGATGTCGCCGTACACCTTCTGGGTCGGGAAGGCGCTCTTCGGCACCTTCTGCATGGAGTCGATCTGGAAGGTCACGATCGACCCGTCCTTGCGAGTGATCTTGACCTGGTCGCCCCGATGCAGTTGGCCCAGCTTGTAGAACACCGCCGGTCCGCCGTTCGCGTCCACGTGCCCGGCGATGACCGCCGGTCCCTTCTCACCGGGCGTCGGCCCGAGCCGGTACCAGCCGGTCAGGTTGGGCCGGGTCAGCGGCGGCTCCTCGATCGTGCCGTCGCTCTTGAGGCCCAGCGTCGAGACCGGCGCGTGCACCCCGATCCGCGGGATGTCGAGCCGAACCGGCAGCGAGTGACTCAGCGTCTTTTTCGTACCGCCGGACGACTGCGCCGGCGCCGAGGCGCTTGCCGCCGGCTGCGACGACTGCGCGGAACCCGCGGAGCCACTGCCGCCGCCACAGCCCGCGAGACCGAAGGCGGCGATGACCAAGGCACCGGCCGCCACGCCGACGGCGTGGCGGCCAGGATGCTGGGACTTCATCGTCAGGCGTCCTCCTGCGCCTTCCGGCGCCGGTACGCGAGGCCAAGCCCGGCCGCGAGGACAACGGCGCCGCCGGCCGCGATCGGCAGGACCGGGGTCCCGCTGTCGCGCAGGCTGCTGCCGTCACCGGTCTGAACGCCACCGACAGGCGTGACGCCGGTCTGACCGCCCGGCTTCTTCGTGGTCGGAGAGCCCGGCTTCGTCGTGAAGGTGATCTTGGCAACATCCTTGCAGGTCACGATGAGGTGGAAGACCTTGTTCCGCGGCAGGACCGACTTGGTCTTGGCGCTGCCCCGGTGCTTGAGATCGGCGACCTCGTGCAGCACGAGCGGACCGGTGAACAGGCCATCGACGTCATTGACGGTCGGGACCGTGGGGCATCCCGTGGTGGTGAGCGTCAGCCGGTCGCCGTCGTGGAACGGGTTCGGCGTAATGACGGCATCGAACTTCGGCGCCGGCGTCGTGGGCTCCTCGGTCGGAGTGTCCGTCGCGGTCGGCGTGGGTGTCGGCGTCTCGTCATCGGCGAAGACCGGCGCGGCGCCGGCCAGCACTATGACTCCGGTAGCAGTCAACGTGGCCGCTAGACGTGTGATGCGCATGTTGCTCCTCAGTCGTGGGAAGTTCCCGTGGTATGCCGCGCGCTGTGGTTCGTGAGGCGGCGGGGAAAACCTCAGTACTGAGACGCGGAATCAGGTACGTGAGATTACAGAGATCCCAGAGTTTGGTGCCGCGTGTTTCTGGAACGTTATGTAGATCCATTCTTCGTGAGGCCTGCAGCAAGCTTTCACGCTGCGTCACAAAGTCGTAGCTGAACTGGGGAAACCGCTATCCGCCAGGTCAGTTGACTACCGCGAAGATCCCGGGCGTACGGCCTGCACAGAGCGGCCGTGGCCTGATCCGGCCACATTCGGACGCGCAAAGTAACTGGCGTTGGACGCATTGTTTTCACGCGCATTATTTGAAAGCTGAATGAACATTTGGAGTGACCAGTTCAAGAGCCGTTTTCTGCCCCTCGCGCCCACCCGTCGGTCCTTGAGCGCGCCCGTCGGCAGCCGTCCGCCCTGCACAGCCCCCGCCCGACCTCCAGGTCGTGTTGGGATTCACCCTCCCCGGCCGGCCCTTCGGTACTTTCGTACGAACCAGGCTCGAGCGACCGAGTGAGACGGGTTAACCAGTTCTTCGCTATCTGTTCATTTTCACGGCCAACCTGCACACAAAACCTGATTACGGATCGCCACTCAGTGATGACATCAATGCGCACTTGGTGGTCACTCGGCCGCGCGATTAGAACGTCCGACCGGTCAAGCCGTGGAATCTGGCGGGCTCCGGGTGTGCGGGATTCGCCCGCTCGTGATTTGCAGCGCGATCTTCCTATGACGCGCTGATCAGGGTTTGGTCAGCCTTTGAGGGCGCCGGCCATGAGGCCGCGCATGAAGAAGCGGCCGAGCACGATGTAGACGATCAGGGTCGGCAGGGAGGCGAGGAGGGCCTCGGCCATCTGCTGGCTGTATTGCACGGCGACCGCGCCCGAGCCGGCGGTGTTGTTGAGGATCACGGTCACCGGCCAGCTCTTGGGCGCGCCGAGGAAGACGGCGAACAGGAAGTCGTTCCACATCGAGGTGAACTGCCAGATCAGGGTGACGGCGAAGGCCGGCCCGGAGACGGGCAGCACCACGGAACGGTACGTCCGAATCAGTCCAGCGCCGTCCACACGGGCGGCCTCGATGAGTTCGGTCGGGATCGTGACGTAGTAATTGCGGAAGATGAGCGTACAGATCGGGATGCCGTAGACCACGTGGGCCAGGACCAGGCCGCTGATGCTGCCGACCAGCTGCATATGGGTCAGCAGTCCCGCAAGCGGAATCATCACCGCCTGATACGGGATGAACATGCCGAAGAGGAACAGCGTGAAAACGGCGTCCGCGCCGGGGAAGCGCCATTTCGAGAGCACATAGCCGTTGAGCGAGCCGAGCAGCGCGGAAATGATCGAGCCGGTCACGGCGATCTTGAAGCTGTTGGCCAGGCCGGGCTTGAGCGCCGTCCAGGCCGCCCGCCAGCCCTCCATGCTCCAGTGCTGCGGCAGGTTCCAGGCGGTGCTCGGATCGGCCTCGCTGAGGGTCTTGAAGCTGGTGACGATCAGGACGTACACCGGCATCAGGAAGACGACGACGAAGATCAGCAGCGCCGCGAGGCGGAGCAGCCGTACGACGAGACCGCGCCGCCGCGCCCGCGCCCCCGCGTCGCCCGGAGCGGCCGTACGGGCCGGTTGGGTGACGGTGCTGGTGCTCATCGCTGCCGCTCCGTCCGTACGGACCAGACGAGGTAGGGGATGACCAGCACCGCGACGGCCAGCAGCATGTACGTGGCGATCGTCGCGCCGTTGGCCGGGTCGTGCCGGTCGAACACCTCGACGTACGTCGCGATGGCCGGGACGTACGTGATGATCTGCTTGCCGGCGATGGCCATGATCAGGTCGAAGACCTTCAGCGAGATGTGGCCCAGGATGATCAGCGCCGACAGCGTCACCGGCCGCAGCTGCGGAAACACCACGTACCGGTAGACCTGCCACTCGGAGCAGCCGTCCACCCGCGCCGCCTCGCGCAGGTCATCGGGTACGCCCCGGAAGCCGGCGAGGAACAATGCCATGACATATCCGGACATTTGCCAGATGGCGGGGATCGCCATCGCGGCCATGCCCCAGTGCGGGTTCTGCCACCAGTCGTTCGCGACGAACCCGAGGCCGATCTTGTCGAACAGCTGGTTGAGGCCGACCGCGCGCTCCGGCGGCGCGGGGTTCATCAGCCACCGCCACACCACGCCGCTGGCGATAAAGGAGACCGCCATCGGGAACAGGTAGATGGCCCTGAAGCCGCCTTCGCCGCGGATCCCCTTGTCCATGAGAAACGCGAGAAACCAGCCGAGCAGCAGCGCCCCGCCGACGAACACGACGGTGAACAAAATGGCGTGCTTGACCGCGCCGGGCCACGACGCGTCGCTCCACAGGTCGACGAAGTTCTTGCCCCCGTTGAATTTCTGCGGGGAGATCTCGTCGTGCTTGTCGCTCAGGGCCAGCCTGGTGTTCCAGCCGATCAGCCCGTACACAAAAACGGCGATCGCCACGATCGACGGGGACAGCAGCAACAGGCCCGGCAGCCACTGGCGGACGCGGCGCATGGATCTCCTTTCGGCCCGGGTCATCACCGGAACCGCATAACTGCGAGACCGCGCACCGCCGGGGGAGCGGCTCAGCGCGCGATCTCGCAGTTACGAGCGGCCCGCCCATTCGCAAGCCCGCCCACGCGGACCGGATCGGGCTTGCGAACGAGCCTCATCGATGGCTATTGCGCGTCGTTCTTGGCCGCGGTGACAAGCGCGCTCTGCAGCTTGGCCACGTCCTTGTTCTGCAGGAACAGCCCGACCGCCGTGTCGATGTCGGTGTGCCACCTGTTGTTGGCAACGACGCCGTGCCACATCGAACCGGCCAGCTTGTCGGTCTGCCACTGCTCGAACGCCCAGGCCAGGTAGCCCGTGTAGAGCGACTTGTCGGCGTCTTTACGGGCCGGGATGGAGCCCTTCTTGGGGTTGAAGAGGTCCTGGCCCTCCTTGCTCGCGGCCTCCTTCAGCCACGCCTCGGCGGCCGTCTTGTGCGGCGCGCCCTTCGGCAGGGTGAAGCTGTCGGACAGCCACAGGTAGGTGCCGTCCGTACCGGGGGAGGCGACCCACTTGAAGTCCGTGTCCGCCTTCTTGCCGAGGCCGTTGGGCGCGCTGCCGGTGAAGTAGCCGTAGGCCCAGTCGCCCATGATGTTGAACGCCGCCTTGCCGTCCACCACGTCCTTGGCCGCGCCCTGCCAGTCGGTCGAGGCCGCCTCGGTGTTGGTGTACTTGTAGATCTCGGCGAAGTCCTGCAGGGCCTTGGTGACCTGCGGGCTGCCCCAGTCGGCGCCCGGCTTCCACAGCGCGTTGTACGCGTCGGTGCCGAGGTCGCCGAGCAGCACGCTCTCCAGCAGGTGGTCGGCGGTCCACTGCGCACCGAGCGACAGCGGGATCTTCTTGGTCTTGTCCTTGACCGACTTGAGGTCGGTGATGAACTCGGCGACTGTCGTCGGCGGCTTGGAGATGCCGGCCTCGTCGAGCACCTTGGGGCTGTACCACAGCACGTTGGAGCGGTGGATGTTCACCGGCACCGAGAAGATGTGCCCCTGGTAGCTGATCTGGTCGAGCAGCTGCTGCGGGTAGACCTGCCGCAGGCCGTTCTGGTCGTAGAAGGAGTCGAGCGGCTCGATCTGCCCGGCCTTGATGTAGTCGAGCAGCTCGGCGCCCGCGTGCCCCTGGAAGGAGTCGGGCGGCTGCCGGTTCTGCAGCCGGCTCGCGAGGACGGCCTTGGCCTGAGTGCCCGAGCCGCCGGCGATCGCGGCGTTGATGAACTGAACGTTGGCGTTCTTCTTCTCGAAGTCGGCCTTCATGGCATTCAGGCCGTCGGCCTCGCCTGGACCGGTCCACCAAGAGAAGACCTCGACCTTGGTGGAGCCCCCGCCGCCCGAGGAGCCCTTGTCGTCGCTGCCGCCGCCGCAACCGGTTGCGACCAGCAGGCTACAGATGGCCACCGTGGCCACCGCGGTCAACCGTCGTCGCATCGCCCTGCCCTTTCTGGGTTACTGAGCGTCTTTTCGAACCCCCGATGAACCGCGTGCGGTCAACGCCCGAAATGGGTGTGACCAGTGTTTCCGTAGTGGTACGCAAGCGTCTGCTCGGTTGCCGATCTTGTCAATCGCGCCAGCCGAACCGAGATGTGCGAGTTACGCCAGCGTGATGGACCTCGCAAACCCGAGCTACCAGGACACGGCGGGCGGCAGGTCCGCCGGCGCGGCCGCCGGCCAGTCGAACGGTTCGCCGAGCGGGAGCAGTTCGTTCATCTGCTCCCGGAACCACGGGGAGGCGTGCGGGTGGTGGCTGAGCGCGGCGCACTCCGACCACGTGCGCCACTCGGTCGCCGCCACCTCCGCGGGATCCGGCCGGAGCGGCCCGCTCGCCCGCGCCCGGACGACGGGGCAGCGCTCGTTCTCCATCACGCCGTTGTCCATCGTCGCGCGATAGGCGAACCGCGGCAGCACCAGCGTTAGTTCGTCGACCTCCAGGCCCAGCTCGCTGCGCACCCGGCGGCGTACGGCGTCGCGCAGCGTCTCGCCCGGACCCGGATGCCCGCAGCAGCTGTTGGTCCAGACCGAGGGAAAGGTGGCCTTGTCGTGCGCCCGCTGGGTGATCAGCACCCGGCCGGATTCGTCGACCAGGTAGCTGGAGAAGGCGAGGTGCAGGGGCGTGTCGCGGTGATGGCTGGCCCGTTTAGGAGCCGTGCCCAGCGCCTCGCCGTCGGCGCCGAGCAGCACGATCTCCTCGGTGTCTCTCACCGCTTCGGTCATTGACGCTCCTGTACGACCCCGTGGACGCTCCCGCAGGAAGATCCTCGCAGACAGACGGCCACCCATGCGGGAACGGCGAACAACCCAGATTAAACTCGGCCCATCGAGCACACATCGCACGACCGATCACCCTGGGGCTTGGGGGGCGAGGAGCGGGCATGAGTTTGCTACCGGCGATCAAGAGTCCCGATGACCTGAAGCGACTGGATGCCGCGCAGCTACCGCAGCTCGCGCTGGAAATTCGCGACTATCTCGTCGACGCGGTCTCGAAGACCGGCGGCCATCTCGGCCCCAACCTGGGCGTGGTCGAGCTGACGATCGCGCTGCACCGGGTCTTCGACTCGCCGCGCGACCGGATCCTGTTCGACACCGGTCATCAGGCGTACGTCCACAAGCTGCTGACCGGGCGGCACGACTTCACCGACCTCAAATTGCGCGGCGGCCTGTCCGGCTACCCGAGCCAGACCGAGTCCGAGCACGACATCATCGAGAACTCGCACGCTTCGACGGCCCTTTCGTACGCGGACGGGCTGGCCAAGGCGTACGCGCTGCGCGGCGAGGAGCGTGCCGTGGTGGCGGTGGTGGGCGACGGGGCGCTGACGGGCGGCATGTGCTGGGAGGCGCTCAACAACATCGCCGGGGGAGCCGAGCGGCCGGTGATCATCGTGGTCAACGACAACGGCCGGTCCTACTCGCCGACCATCGGGGGGCTGGCCAGCCACCTCGCCGACCTGCGGATGACTCGCGGCTACGAGCACGCGCTCGACCTCATCAAGCGCACCGTCCCGCGCGCGCCGGTCGTCGGCCCGGTGATGTACGAGACGTTGCACGGCATCAAGAAGGGCATCAAGGACGTCTTGCAGCCGCAGGCCATGTTCGAGGACCTCGGCATGAAGTACGTGGGGCCGATCGACGGCCACGACGAACAGGCCGTCGAGCACGCCCTGCGCAAGGCCCGCGGCTTCGGCCAGTCGGTGATCGTGCACTGCATCACCCGGAAGGGCTTCGGCTACGCGCCGGCGGAGAACGACGACGAGGAGTGCTACCACTCGCCGGGGCCGTACGACCCGGCGACGGGTGTGCAGCGGCCCAAGGGCCGGGGCTGGACCAACGTGTTCAGCGAAGAGCTCGTCGAGATCGGCGCCGAACGGCCGGATGTCGTCGCGCTCACCGCCGCCATGCTGTACCCGACCGGGCTCGCCGACTTCGCCAAGCGCTACCCGGACCGTACGTACGACGTCGGCATCGCCGAGCAGCACGCCGTCACCTCCGCCGCCGGGCTGGCGCTGGGCGGCATGCATCCGGTGGTGGCGGTCTACGCGACCTTCCTCAACCGCGCCTTCGACCAGACGCTCATGGACGTGGCCTTGCACCGGCTCCCCGTGACGTTCGTGCTCGATCGGGCCGGGGTCACCGGCAACGACGGGCCCAGCCACAACGGCATGTGGGACCTATCGATCCTGCAGCTCGTCCCCGGCATGCGGATCGCGGTGCCGCGCGACGGCGCCCGGCTGCGCGAGCTGCTGCGCGAGGCCGTCGCGGTCGACGACGGGCCCACCGCGCTGCGCTTCCCCAAGGGTGCGGTCGCCTCCGACCTTGACGCGGTCGACACCGCCGACGGCATGGACGTGCTCGCCCTCAGTGCTGTTGACCACGGGGGTGAGAAGGACGTGCTGATCGTGGCGGTCGGGGCCATGGCCCACATCTGCGTCGAGGTCGCCGAGCGGCTCGCGGCGCAGGGCATCGGCGTCACCGTGGTCGACCCCAGGTGGGTCAAGCCGCTGCCCGACGGCCTGCCCCGGCTGGCGGCCCGGCACCGGTTCGTCGCCGTCGTCGAGGACAACGGGCGCGTGGGCGCGGTCGGCGACGCCGTCGCGCGGCTGCTGCGCGACTCCGGCGTGCACGGTACGCCCATACGGACGTTCGGGCTCCCGCAGGAGTTCATCGAGCACGCCAAGCGGGACATGATCCTCGCCGACGTCGGGCTGACCTCGCAGGATCTCGCCCGCGACATCACCGAGGCCGTCGCCCGGGTCACCAGCGACGTTGAGCACCAGCCCGCCGACTAAGGCCCACTAACTTCGACGACTTGTGTTTCGAATCGTCGCGCCAGGTGATCACTCCCGATGACGGGGGAGTTTGGGAGTGATCGATGAGCCTGTTTCGCACCAAACCGGTCGAACAGTCGATCAGCGACACGATTGACATCGAGGAGGGTGGCCACCGGCTGCATCGGGAGCTGTCCGCGCTCGACCTGACGGTGTTCGGCATCGGCGTGATCGTGGGCACCGGCATCTTCGTCCTCACCGGTGTGGCCGCACGCGAGAACGCGGGACCCGCCGTCGCCCTGTCGTTCGTCGCGGCCGGGATCGTCTGCGCCCTGGCCGCGCTGTGCTACGCGGAGATGGCCTCCAGCGTGCCGGTCGCGGGTTCGGCGTACACGTTCTCGTACTCAACGATCGGCGAGTTCCCGGCGTGGGTCATCGGCTGGGACCTGATCCTGGAGCTGGCGCTGGCCGCCGCGGTGGTCTCGGTCGGCTGGTCGGGCTATGCCAAGTCGCTGCTCGACAGCGCGGGGCTCCACCTGTCGCCCAAGATCGCCGGGGAGGACGCCGACTTCAACATCCCCGCGATGCTGATCGTGCTGGTCGTGACCACGCTGCTCGTACTCGGGATCAAGATCTCCTCTCGGGTGAACGCGATCATCGTCACCATCAAGATCGCCGTGGTGCTGCTCGTGATCGTCGCCGGGTTGTTCTTCATCAAGGGCGAGAACTACTCGCCGTTCATCCCGCCCGCGCAGGCCACACCAGAGGTCGCGGGCGCCAAGGCGCCGCTGATCCAAGTGCTGTTCGGCATCACCCCGGTGAACTTCGGCTGGCTCGGCGTGTTCTCCGCCGCCGCGGTCGTGTTCTTCGCCTTCATCGGCTTCGACATCGTGGCGACAGCGGCGGAGGAGACCCGCAACCCGCAGCGCGACCTGCCGATCGGCATCATCAGCTCGCTCGCCATCTGCACCACGCTGTACGTCGCGGTCTCGCTCGTCGTCGTGGGGATGCAGAACTACAAGGACCTGAGCGCCGAGGCACCGCTGGCCGACGCGTTCAAAGCGGTCGGCCATCCGGCCTTCGCGACGATCATCAGCATTGGCGCCCTGGCCGGGCTGACCACGGTGGTGCTCATCTTGATCCTCGGCCAGACACGCGTGTTCTTCGCGATGAGCCGCGACCGGCTGATGCCGCCATGGCTGTCCGCGGTGCACCCGCGGTTCGGCACGCCCTACCGTGTCACGATCATCCTCGGCGTCATCGTGGCGATCGCGGCCGCGCTGATCCCGTTGTCCGCGCTCGCCGAGTTGGTCAACATCGGCACGCTGTTCGCGTTCATCGTCGTGTCCATCGGCGTCATCGTCCTGCGCCGGACCCACCCCGACCTGCCTCGCCCGTTCCGTACGCCGCTGGTGCCGGTGTTGCCGATCCTGTCCGTACTGGCCTGCCTGTACCTCATGCTCAACCTGCCGGTCGAGACCTGGCTGCGGTTCCTGGTCTGGATGGTCATCGGGTGCGCGGTCTACTTCCTGTACGGCAAGCGGCACAGCCGGCTGGAGGGCGCGCCGTCGCGGCGGTAACCGTGCGGGCCCGCAGGCGCACTGGTCCGAGGTGATCCGGTTCGCGGTGTAATTTCCGATGTGGGCTGGGCACAATGGCCAACGTGTCGAATCCCCTGCAGATCGCGGTGATCGGGTCCGGCCCGGCGGGTATCTACGCGGCCGAGGCGCTGCTCAAGCAGGCCGGCGAGGATGTGCGCGTCGATGTGCTGGACCGGCTCCCCACACCGTACGGCCTGGTCAGATACGGCGTCGCGCCCGACCACAAGTCGATCAAGTCGATCGCCAAGTACCTGCAGCGGGTGCTCGAGAGCCCGGGGGTACGGTTCATCGGCTGCGTGGAGCTCGGCCGTGACATCACCAGAGAAGACCTGCTGTCCTGCTACGACGCGGTGATCTACTGCACGGGCGCCATGGTCGACCGGCAGCTCGGCGTGCCGGGTGAGGACCTGCCCGGCAGCGTGGCCGCCACCGACTTCGTCAACTGGTACTGCGGGCATCCCGACGCGGTCGACCTCACCTTTGACCTGTCCGTCGAGGAAGCCGCCGTCATCGGCGTCGGGAACGTGGCCGTCGACGTCGTACGGATCCTTGCCAAGACCTCCGACGAGCTGAGTGAGACCGACGCGCCGGAGTACGTCATCGAGGCGCTGGCCAACAGCAAGATCCGCCAGATCCATATGATCGGACGCCGTGGCCCGGCGCAGGCCAAGTTCACCACCAAGGAGCTGCGCGAGCTCGGCGAGATCGACAACGCCGCGGTGGGGCTGCGTCCAGAGGACCTCGAGCTCGACCCGGCCTCCGCGGCGCTGGAGGAGTCCGACCGTCACGTACGCAGCAACCTCAAGGTGCTGCGCGACTGGGCCGGGCGCGAGCACACCGAACGGCCGCGCCGGCTCGACGTGCGGTTCTGGCTGCGGCCGGTCGAGATCGTCGGCAGTAGTGAGCATGGGGGCCGCGTCGAAGGCCTGCGGCTGGAGCGCACGAAGCTCGACGACGACGGCCGGGTGGTCGGCACCGGCTCGTACGAGACCCTGCCGGCCGGCATCGTCCTCCGCTCCGTCGGCTACCAGAGCGTGCCGCTGGCCGGCGTGCCCTTCGACGAGCGCCGGTACGTCGTGCCCAACGACGCCGGACGGGTCATCGACGACGACGGCCGCCCGGTGCCGGGGGAGTACGTCGCCGGCTGGATCAAGCGCGGCCCGACCGGGGTGGTCGGCACGAACAAGTCCGACGCCGCCGAGACCGTACGGTCCCTGCTCGCCGACCTGTCCGGCGGTGCCTCCCGTACGGCACGGATCGAGGAGTTGCTCGAGACCCGCGACATCCCCGCCGTGACGTACGAGAGCTGGCTCGGCATCGACGCCGCCGAGGTCGCGCTCGCGGAGCGGCTCGGACGTGGCGAACGGGTCAAGCTGGCCGGCTGGGACGCCATGCGCGCCGCCTGCCGCCCGCCCCGATGACTTCCCTTGGAAACTTGCTCACCATCCAAGAGAAACGGTGACACTCGCGTTACCGGAGCGCTACGGTGCGTGACGTGACGAACGCACTGCGGGCCGCCGATCCGGAGGTGCTCGGGTTCCCGTCGTCCGAGCGGCTGCCGCAGCTGCGCTGGCTCGGCTCGGACTACGTGTCCGTGCTCGTCTACGACCTGGCCAGGGGGCTCCTCCGCCAGGACCCGGGGACGCGGGTCATGGGGGTGCGCTGCGACGCCGCGCCGACGGTTCGTTCGTCCGTCGACCCGGCCGGGCTGATCCGGGGTCAGGACGCCGCGTTCCCACTGCAGGTGTTCGTCAGCGACGGCGCCGGACGGCTCTGGCGGCTGCGCGGGCGATGGACGTACGTTGGACGTGATCTCGGCACCACGGCCGCCTCGGTGACGCACTACTGGGAGCTGTTCGACATCGAGGGCGGCTAACCCTCTGACCCCGGCATTTGGGCTCGGTCACAGCCCGAGACCGAACATGATCGGAAAGTCAGAAAGTCCTTGATGGGGGGCTTTGCCCGCCGCTAACCTGTCGCAGGTCGCGGAGGAGGCGTCAGTCAGTGCATCAAAGGCCCGTATATCGTCCTGGGCTGCGTCGCAGACTTGGAAATGCGTTCAACTACAGCGGTGCGCTGGCGCGCGCAGGTTTGATCAGCCCGAGCCATCCGTTGCGGTTGACCCGTTCGCTGGGCGTGCTGCGGGCCTGGGGCACCACTCTCGCCGGGGAGTTCGGCGCGGGCGCGGCGCGCGACCCGAAGCGGCTGGCCCTGGTCGACGACCGCGGCGACCTTACGTACGCCGAGGTGAGCGAGCGGACGACCCGGCTGGCCGCCGGAATGCGCCTGGAGAGCGCCCGGCCCCGCGTCGCGGTGCTGTGCCGCAACCATCGCGGCATCGTCGAGACGTTGATCGCCGGGAGCAAGCGCGGCGCGGACATGGTGCTGGTCAACACCGCGTTCGGCGCGGGCCAGCTGCACGACGTCCTCACCGAGCTGCGGGTCGATCTGCTGGTCGCCGACGTCGAGTTCGCCGACGTCGTGCACAGGGCGCCCCGGGCCGTCCAGAACCTGGTGGTGTGGGCCGACGCGCCGGGCGGCTCCGGGCCGGAGCTCGAGGAGATCATCGCCGAGACGCCGTATCGCGAGCTGCAGCCGCCGCGGGTGCAGGGCCGGATGATCATGCTGAGCTCGGGAACGTCCGGCCGGCCCAAGGGCGCGCGCCGCCGCCCCCGCCCCGGCCTAGGCCCGCTGGCGTCGATGCTGTCGCGCATCCCGATGCGCGTGCACGACACCTTCGTCATCGAGGCGCCGATCTTCCACACCTGGGGCTTCGCGGCCATGCAGATGGGATTCGCGATGCGCGGCACCCTGGTACTGCACCGCAGGTTCGATCCGGTGCAGACGCTCCGCGCGATCTCCCAGCACAACAGGGTCGACCTGTTCGCCGCGCCGGTCATGGTGCAGCGCCTCATGGATCTGCCGCCCGAGACCCTGCACCAGCACGACGTGTCGTCGCTGCGGCTCGCCGCGGTCAGCGGGTCGACGCTGCCCGGCGACCTCGCCCTCCGGTTCATGGACCACTTCGGCGACAAGCTCTACAACATCTACGGCTCCACCGAGGCGTCCTGGGTGAGCATCGCCAACCCTCGTGACCTGCGGGCCCATCCCGGCACGGCCGGACGGCCCCCGCGCGGCACGATGCTGGCCATCCTCGACGAGCACGGCCGGCCTGTGCCGGACGGCATCCGCGGTCACATCTACGCGGCGAACGAGCTGATGTTCGAGGGCTACACCAGCGGCGCGCCCTCGGACATGCGCGAAGGCCTGCTCGGCACGGGCGACCTCGGGCACATCGGCGGCTCCGGCCTGCTGCACGTCGACGGCCGCGTCGACGACATGGTCGTGTCCGGCGGCGAGAACCTCTTCCCGCGCGAGGTCGAGGACGTGCTGGCCCGGCTGCCCGACGTGCTCGAGGTGGCGGTGATCGGCGTCCCCGACCAGGAGTACGGGCAGCGGCTGGCCGCCTACATCGTGCCGCGCCGGGGGGCCACCATCGACGCCGACTTCGTGCGCCGGTACGTACGGGAGCAGGTCGCGCGCTACGCCGTGCCCCGCGACGTGCACTTCATCGGCATGCTGCCGCGCAACGCCGTCGGCAAGGTCGTGGGCCGCTGGCTGTCGCATTCGGTGGCCGCCGCCGACGACCTCGGCGACCAGGCGCAGGTCCCCGAAGGCCAGGTCGTCTTCTGAGTCATCGCCGCATGGGGACCAGGTAGGCGGCCTGGTCATCGGCGAGAACTCGGATCGGGAGCTGGACGGTGATCGCGAGACCCCCACCGGGGCGGGGGTGGGCGTCGATGACGCCGCCGTGGGCCCGCACCACAGCCCGTACGATCGACAGGCCGAGCCCGGCGCCGCGCGCCGAACCCACCCGGTCGGCCCGCAGCCGGCGGAACGGCTCGAAGATCGTGTCGACCTCCGGCGGGGTGATGGGCGGACCGGTGTTCTCGACCCGCACGTACGCCCAGCCGTTCGATTCGCCGGTCAGCACCCAGACGCGGCCGTCGGAGTGGTTGTACTTGATCGCGTTCTCGACGAGGTTGGCCGTACAGCGTTCGAGGAGCACCACGTCGCCGGCCGTGGGGGCGGGGGACAATGCCTCGGTGATCGTCACCGCGCTGCGGCCGGCGGTCTCGCCGAGCTCGTCGATCGCGTCGCGTGCCAGGTCGGCGATGTCGACCGGCGTACGGATACCGAGCTCCCGTTCGGACCGGGCCAGCAGGAGCAGGCCCTCGATCAGCCGTTCGTGCCTGGCGGTGGTATCGAGCAGCTTGCGGCCCAGCCGCTTCGTCTCGGTGAGGGCACCGGGTTTGGCGAGCGCCACCTCGATGACGGCGCGGTTGATGGCCAGCGGGGTCCGCAGCTCGTGCGAGGCGTTGGCGATGAACCGGCGCTGTGAGTCGAAGGCCCGGTGCAACCGGTCGAGCATGCCGTCGAAGGTGTCGGCCAGCTCCTTGATCTCATCGCGCGGCCCGGACAGGCCGATCCGCTCGTGCAGCGTGCTCTCCGACAGCCGCCGCGCCGTCGCGGTGACGCGCTGCAGCGGCCGCAGCATGCGCCCGGCGACGAAGTAGCCGAGCACGATCGCGATGAAACCCAGCACGATCACGGCGATTCCCGAACTCTGCACCAGCTCGCTCAGGATGGCCCGCTTCTGCGCGGCGGCCTGGTCGTTGACCGTCTGCCGCACCTGAGCGAGGACCTCGCCCGGGATCTGGCCGGCGGGGCCCACCGGGGAACCCGGCGGGGGCGCGGTCTTCGTGATCAGCACCTGGAACCTGCTCTCCAAGACGCGCGCGGTCACGAGGTAGGTCACCGCGACCAGCGCCGTACTCGTCACGAGGAACAGCGAGCCGTAGATCAGCGTGAGCCGGGTCCGCAGGCTGACTTGCAGGTTTCTCACAGCCGGTACCCGACGCCCGTAACGGTCTCGATCACCGGCGGGTCGCCGAGCTTCTTGCGCAGCGTCGCCATGGTGACCCGCACGATATTGCTGAACGGGTCGATGTGCTCGTCCCATGCCTTGTCGAGCAGGTGCTCGGCGCTGACCACCGCGCCGTCCGCCCGCAGCAGCTCTTCGAGCACGGTGAACTCCTTCTTCGTCAGCGTGATCGGGCGTCCGTCGCGGGTCACGCTCCGCCGTCGCGGGTCGAGCCTGATCCCCGCCCGGTCCAGGACCGGCGGCAGCGGGGGAGTGGACCGGCGCGCCAGCGCCCGCACCCGCGCGAGCAGCTCGGCGAAGACAAACGGCTTGGCGAGGTAGTCGTCGGCCCCGATGGACAGACCGTCGATCTTCTCGTCCACCTCGCCGGCGGCGGTGAGCATGAGGATCCGGCCGCTCGTCCGCTCTTTCACGAGCCGCCGGCAGACCTCGTCGCCGTGCACTCCGGGCAAGTCCCGATCGAGCACGATCACGTCGTAGTCGACATAGCCGGTCCGATACAGGGCGTCCGCCCCGTCGTAGGAGACGTCGACCGCGATCGCCTCGCCGCGCAGCCCCTCGGCGATGGTGTCCGCGAGGATTTCCTCGTCCTCGACGATCAGTACGCGCATCCCTCGAGGGTGGCGCAGTGGGCGTTAAGTCTTGATAAGACGCCCAGGTCAGCGGTACAGCTGGTTGATGAGCTCGGCACCGAGCCCGATGCCCTCGTAATGCTCCTTGCACACCTTGATGTAGTCGAACACGTCGAACGTGCCGACGACCTGCCCCTCCTCGTCGAGCCACATCAGCGGCCCGGTGACGTTGAAGGTCACCCGCATCGGCTCGTCGCTCTCGTACGCCACCAGCGTGTGCGCCTCGCCGGGCGCCTCGTAGACGAAGTCGCCCGCGGTCGCGACCCAGTCGTGCTCCAGGTACCCCCACTTGCCGGAGATGGTGTACGCGAACACCTGCTGCGGGTGGTAGTGCCGGTTCACCATGCCGGCGCCCCGAGCCATCAGGACGTCGCACCACCGGTTCTGACTCGGCGAGATCCACAGCGGCCGGGTGCCCACTGTCTCCGACAGGGGCGCGTAGTACCGGTCGTCCTCGGTCGGCGCGTCCGCGACGTACGCCTCCGGTACGGCATCGGGCCGGAAGACCTGCGGCACCGGCTTCATCCCGCGCCAGAACTCCGTCTTCGCCGTTTCCGTCATGGGACCCTCCTCGCTGATCTACCTCCCCAACCATCGAGCGACTGTCCGGGCGCACGCAAGGCCTTCGTGGCGCGAACCAGTCCGGTGGCTAAGAAAATGCCCGTTCCGGGCACTAGTATCGCGGCCGTGCCCGCGGTCTCCCTGCGCAGAGTCGCCCCCCAAGGTCACCTGATCGTGTGCGGCAACACGCCGCTCGCCTACCGGCTGGCCGAGGCCCTGGTCGTACGGTTCGGCCAGGAGGTGACGGTGATCCTGCCGTCGAAGCGGCAGCGCCACGGCGCGCAGATCGCCCGGCTGCCCAAAGTGCGGATCGTCGAGGCGCAGCAGCTCACCGACGAGGCGTTCCTCAACGCCAAGGTCGATTCGGCGCGAGCGGTGGCGCTGGTCGGCCCCGACGATGTCGGCAACATCCACGCGGCGCTGCGGGCGCAGGAGCTCAACCCCCGGCTCCGGCTGGTCATCAGGATGTCCAACACCGCGCTCGGACATCGCATCCGCAAGCTGTTCGCCGACTGCGCGGTGCTGTCGGACGCCGGCATGGCCGCCCCGGAGTTCGTGGCCGCCGCGTTCGGCCAGGTCGCGCCCAACCACGTCCGGCTGGGCGGACGAACCGTGTACGTCACGGAGCCCGGCGAGGTCAAGCACGTGCTATGCGGCCTGTCGGACACGCGGGCGGCCAGCGGGCCGTTGCTGCTGCCACCGGACAAGGACGACGCGAAACTCGTGCTCGCGCTCGCCGACGGCACGCCACGCGATCCGCTGGTCAAGTACCGGCGGCGGCGCTGGCCGGTCGTCCGAATGTTCGGCAACCTGCACAATCTGGTGAATCGCTGGCTGCGCCTGGCGATCGCCGTCCTGGTCGGGCTGCTCGTCTTCGGCGTCGTGTTGCAGGCCACGGTCGGCGGGTACAGCGTGCTCGACGCCATCTACCTGACCCTGTTCGAGGTCTCCGGCACGGCGAACCCGGACATCCGGCTGCCCGTCGTCACCAAGCTCACCCAGCTGCTCGTGACCCTGTCCGGCATCGCCCTCATCCCGGTCGTGACGGCCACGATCGTCGACTCGATCGTACGGATCCGGCTGGCCGACTCACGGGGTGAGCTGCTCGCCCCCATCGACGGCCATGTGGTGGTGGTCGGGCTCGGCGAGGTCGGCCAGCGCGTCGTCCGCCAGCTGCACGACTTGGGCATCCCCGTCGTGGCCATCGAGCGCGACGAGAACGCGGACGGCGTGGCCCTGGTGCGCGGCCTCAACGTGCCGATCGTGTTCGGCGACGCCACCCGGGAGGAGACGCTGCGCATGGCCTCGGTCGGCACCTCCCGCGCGCTGGTCACGGTGACCAGCGACGACATCACCAACCTCGAGGCCGCGCTGCACGGCCGCACGCTCCGCGAGGACCTGCACGTCGTACTCCGGCTGTTCGACGACGACCTCGCCGTCCGGGTCCAGCGCAACTTCAACATCCCGGTCTCCCGGAGCGTGTCGGAGCTGGCCGCGCCGGCCTTCGCGGCGGCGATGACCGAGCGGAAGATCATCGGCACGATCCCCCTCGGCCACCGGGTGATCTTCATCGCGGACGTACCGGTGGAGCCCGGCTCGGAGCTAGACGGACGCCCGGTGCAGGACGTACACCAGCCGGGCGAGGCGCGGCTGGTCGCCATGGCGCGTCGCGGGGAGCACGAGCTCGACTGGACCCCGCACGAGAACCACCTCCTGGTCCCGGACGACCGGCTGATCATCCTCACCACGCGCGCCGGCCTCGCCCAGGCCCTCGTCCGCACCAGCTCCCCCAAAAACCTCACCCGCGCCTAACCCCCACCCCGCGGCTAATCAAGGTTTAACGCCTGGGTGGGTCGAATTGCCTCTGCCGGAGGTGCGGTGCCTTCGGTGTGGAGGTGAATGACATGCGAATCCGCAGGATGGCCCTGGTGGCCGTCGTGCCGGCGGTCTTTGGGCTGACGGCCTGTGGTGGCAAGGCGGGGAACGACGGGGTGGCGAGCGCCAACGGCGGCAAGGCCAAGGCCTCGGCGTCCGCGTCGCCGAGCCAGTCCCTGGATCCCCAGGATGCGGCCCTCAAGTTCGCGCAGTGCATGCGTCAGAACGGGGTCGACATGCCCGACCCGGACTCATCCGGGCGGATCCAGATCCGGGCCAACAAGGGGAACCAGGCCACGGTGCAGGCCGCGATGAAGAAGTGCCAGCACTTCATGCAGGCCGGCGGGAAGCTCGGCAACCCCGATGACCCGAAGGTCCGCGACCAGATGCTCAAGTTCGCGCAGTGCATGCGCCAGCACGGCGTCGATGTGCCGGACCCGCAGCCGGGCCAGGGGATCCAGATGCGGGTCAACAAGGGCTCGGAGGCGAAGGTGGAGGCCGCCCAGAAGGCCTGCCAGCAATATGCGCCGGGCGGCGGCAAGGCCGGCGCGTCCACAGGCGGGGGCGGCAAGTGAGCGCGACGGAGTTTCACGAGACGACGACGGAGCAGCGCGCCGAGGCCGAGCACGAGGTGCCCCCCCGCCGCAGACGCGCGTACTTCGTGGCGGCGGGCGTGCTGGCCGTCGCCGTCGGCGGGGGTGGTACGGCCGCGTTCGTCGTGAACGATCAGGGCGGGCCGGCCCAGCCGAAGTCGAACCTGCCGGCCGCGACCGCCGCGATCACCCGTGGCGATGTCGTCGACACCGAATCGGTCGACGGCACGCTGACGTACGGCGATGAGCGGAGCCTGTCGGCCGGGGCCAACGGGGTGGTCACCTGGGCGCCGGACGAAGGGGCCACGATCACCCGCGGCAAGCCGTTGCTCAAGGTGAACAGCAAGCCCGTCACCCTGATGTACGGGTCCGTACCTCTCTATCGGACGCTGCGCGAGGGCATCGACGACGGGCGTGACGTCAAGCAGCTGGAGAGCAACCTCGATGCCCTCGGCTACGGCGACGGCCTGACGGTGGACGACGAGTTCACCGCCGCCACCGCCGCCGCCGTCAAGGACTGGCAGGACGACATGGGACTGGCCGAGACGGGCGCCGTGGACGCGAGCCAGGTGGTCTTCGAATCCGGCGCCGTACGGGTGAGCGACCTGAAGGCGGACGTGGGCGACCGGGTCGGTCCGGGCCGGGCCGCCATGACGGTGACCAGCACCAAACGGATCGTGCACATCGATCTCGACGCCGCCAAGCAGGACATCGCGAAGAAGGGCGCCGCGGTCACCGTCGAGCTGCCCAACGGCAAGGACGTCAAGGGCCGCATCTCCAAGGTCGGCACGGTGGCCCAGTCGAACTCCGGGGACCAGAACAACCCCAACGACGACACCTCCACGATCGACGTGGACGTCACCTTGTCCGGCAAGGGCACCGGAAACCTCGACGAGGCGCCCGTCACGGTCGACATGGAGAGCGAACGCGCCAAGAACGTGCTGTCCGTGCCGATCGAGGCCCTGCTGGCGCTGCGCGAGGGCGGCTTCGGCGTCCAGGTCGTCGAGGGCGCCACCACGCGCATCGTGGCTGTCGAGCTCGGCACGTTCGGCGGCGGCCGTGTCGAGGTCAGCGGCTCGGACCTGCGCGAGGGCATGAAGGTCGGGGTGGCGGCCACATGAGGCCCGAGCCAGCGCAGAGGGTGAGCCGGTCATGAGCATCGTCGAGCTCTCGGGGGTGACCAAGATCTACCCCGGGAACGTCAGGGCGCTGCGCGGCGTCGACCTCACGATCGAGGCAGGCGAGCTGACGGCCATCGTCGGACCGTCGGGGTCGGGCAAGTCCACCCTGCTGCACCTGATCGGCACGCTCGACCGGCCGTCGAGCGGCATCGTACGGATCGCCGGGCACAACGTCGCCGAGCTCTCGGATCGGGAGCTGTCGGCGCTGCGCGCCCGCCACGTCGGCTTCGTGTTCCAGCAGTTTCACCTGGCGGCCGGGGTCAGCGCCCTCGACAACGTCGCCGACGGACTGCTGTACGGCGGGTTTCCGCTGCGAGAGCGGCGGGATCGGGCGCGGGCGGCGCTGGAGCGGGTAGGGCTGGGCCATCGCGTGAGCCACCACCCGAACCAGCTGTCCGGGGGTGAGCAGCAGCGGGTCGCGGTCGCGCGGGCCGTCGTGGGAGAGCCCGAGCTGCTGCTGGCCGACGAGCCGACCGGCAACCTCGACTCCACCGCGGGCACGGAGGTTCTCGGCGTGCTTCGCGACATGCATGGGCTGGGCACCACGATCGCGATCATCACCCACGACCTCGACATCGCGCAGTGGGCACCGCGGCAGGTACGGGTCCGCGACGGCCACATCGTCGCGGACGGCGGCCCCGGCAACGGGCGCTACCTGACGGCGTCGGTGAAGGGAGGACCCCGATGAGCACGCGTGGGCGGCTCATCCCGGCGCGGCTCGGGCCGCGGGACGTACTCCGGGTCGGCGTCGCCGGGCTGCGGGCCCGTCCGACCCGGGTCGTGCTGTCGGCGCTGGGTATCGCGATCGGCATCGCCACGATGGTCGCGGTCATCGGCATCTCATCGTCCAGCAAGGAGCAGCTGCTGCGCCAGATCGACCAGCTGGGCACCAACATGTTGACCGCGGGGCCGGGCCAGACATTTTTCGGCGACGACGCCGAGCTGCCCGAGAACTCGGTCGAGATGGTCAAGCGCATCGGTCCGGTCACCAACGCCGCGGCCACCGGCAAGACCGACGCCACCATCCGGCGAACGAACTGGATCCCCAAGGAAGTGACCAGCGGGATCGCCGTGCAGGCCGCGTCGACGGAGCTGCTGGGGACGCTCGACGGCACGCTGCGGTCGGGGACGTGGCTGAACGCGGCCACCGAACAGTACCCGGGCATCGTGCTCGGGTCGGAGGCGGCCAAGCGGCTCGGCATCACGCGCATCGGCGAGCAGGTATGGGCCGGTAACCGATGGTTCACCGTGATCGGGATCCTGAACTCGATGCCGCTGGCTCCGGAGATCGACCGCTCTGCCCTGGTCGGCTGGGACGCGGCGGCGAACTACCTCGGCTTCGACCGGCACCCCACGATGGTGTACGAACGGTCGACGGACGCCTCCGTGGCGGCGGTGCAGAGCGTGCTCCCCCGGACGATCAATGCGGAGAACCCCAACGAGGTCGACGTGAGCCGGCCGTCGGACGCCCTCGAGGCGCGGGCGGCGGCCGCGGGCGCGTTCACCAACCTGCTGCTCGGGCTCGGTGCGGTGGCGCTGCTGGTCGGCGGGGTCGGTGTCGCCAACACGATGGTGATCTCGGTCCTGGAGCGGCGCCGCGAGATCGGCCTGCGCCGGTCGCTGGGCGCCACGCGCGGGCAGGTACGCACTCAGTTCCTGGCCGAGTCCCTGCTGCTTTCGGCGCTGGGCGGCGTGGTCGGCGTGGTGCTGGGCGTCCTGACCACCATCGCGTTCGCGACGTACCGGAACTGGCCGCCGGTGATCCCGTCGTGGGCGCTGGCCGGGGCCATCGGCGCCACCCTGGCCATCGGCACGATCGCCGGCCTCTACCCCGCGATGCGCGCCGCCCGCCTGTCGCCGACGGTCGCCCTGACGACGGCCTAGCGCGTCCGCGACCGTGCAGTGGTTCCTCCGGGGGCGGGAACCATTGCATGGTCGCGGGAAAGTGCATGGTCAGGGGGAACGATCTGTTGCTGTGGGACGCGGCGCGGACCAGACTAGGTTCCGTGCCCGTCCCAGCCGTCGTTCGGGAGCGCTGCCGGGCGTTTCTCGAGCTCACTGACGATATGCGCTACATATTTCCGGCTTCGTTGGCCTATCCCGGGGGCGGTGTTCAGTTTGTCTTCGTCGTGACCGACGGCGAAGTGATCGTGGTGTCGACGGCCCTGTTCACGCGGACGAAGCCAAAGTCGGTGTGGGGGAGGTATTCGCGGAACGTACAGATCGGGCCGGTGGAGGTCACCGGCGCGGGCGCCTACTTCGAGTTGGGCGGCGCGACCTTCGAGGTGGACGACGAGTACGTGCCCGTGATCAACGCGGCGGACGCCGAGGTCTTCTCACCCGACACCCTCCCGCAGGACCCGCTGCCCGATCTGTAAGTCAGATCAGGAGGACGGCACGGACTCCGGCGCCTTGGCGGGCCGTGGTGTGGTCGCCTTGGCGGGCTTGAGGAAGAGGTACATGACCGGCACGATGTAGGCCGTCCAGGCGATGAGCTGCAGCCAGGTGATCGTCGCGGTGACGTTGAGGACGCCCTGGAGGGCGGTCTGCAGCCACGAGCCGACCGTGCCGAACTGGGCGAAGAACGTACCGGGGTGCAGCGCCACCGCCTGCAGGCCCGGCAGCACGCCCGCCTCCTGCAGATCGTGGAAGGCGTACCCGAACACCCCGGCGGCGACCACGATCAGCGCGGCGCCGGTCCAGGTGAAGAAGCGGCGCAGGTTGAGCTTGAGCCCGCCGCGGTAGATCAGGTAGCCGAGGACCACGGCCGTCAGCAGGCCGAGCACGGCACCGGTGATCGGCTGCACCGCCGACCCGGTGGAGTGGCTGATGTTGCTCCACAGGAACAAGGCCGTCTCGAGGCCCTCCCGGCCGACCGCGAGGAACGCCACGGTCATCAGGGCCAGCGGCCCGACGTTGATCGCGCCGGCCAGCTTGCCCTCCAGCTCGGCCTTGATCGACCTGGCCGCCCCGCGCATCCAGAAGACCATCCAGGTCACCAGGCCGACCGCGACCAGCGAGAGCAGTCCGCCGGTCAGCTCCTGGATCTTGAAATGCTGCTCCTCGGCGACGATGAGGTTGAGCAGCAGCGCGAATCCCACGCTCAGCGCGATCGCGGCGCCGACGCCCGTCCAGATCGGCCGGAGCGCGTTCTTGTGGCCGCGTTTGACGATGTACGCGATGAGGATGCTGACAACGAGGGAGGCTTCCAGCCCTTCACGCAGGCCGATGAGGTAGTTCCCGAGCAGCATCCTTATCTCCACAGAGGTAGGCCTTAGGCAAAGCTAACCTAACCCCGAGTGTGGTTGACGGCGGGGTCCCGCGCAACCCCCGGTCCGTGACAAAGGCTCAAAGATCGCCCTTGGTCTCCAGCCGGTGCAGGGCCTTGACGAGCGGCAGCACGACGAGCTGCAGTTGCCACTCCCGGGCGCCATAGCCTCGCAGCGCCTCGGTCACCGTCTCCTTGGTGATCTCGGCGGGCGGCGACCAGGCAAGCCGCCGGATCGCGTCGGGCTGCATGAGGTTCTCGGTCGGCAGGGTGTGCTCGTCGGCCAGCGCTGCGACCACGGCCCGGGCCGCGGTGAGCCGCTTGGCCGCCTCCGGATCCCTCTCCGCCCACCGATGAGCCGGCGGCGGGCCGTCGCTCGGCAGGCTGTGCTCCGGCAGGTCCTCGTCGGCCAGCCCCCGCGCCTTGCCGACGGCGCGCAGCCAGGCCGACAGGTTCCTGCGCGGCCCGCGGGACCGGAAGGTGGACAGCTCGTTCAGGTCGGCCGGGGAGCGCGGCATCGCCATGGCCAGGTCGATGATCGCCGCATCCGGCAGTACCCGGCCCGGTGACAGGTCGCGATCACGCGCGATCCGGTCCCTGGTCTCCCAGACCTCCCGTACGACGGCGAGCGCGCGCCGGTTGCGCACCCGGTGGATGCCGGACGTACGGCGCCACGGGTCGGGACGGGGCGGTTTGGGCGGGGTGGCCAGGATGGCCGCGAACTCCTGCTCGGCCCAGACCAGCTTGCCCGCCCGGGACAGCTCCGCGTACAGGGAGTCGCGCAGCTCGATGAGCAGCTCAACGTCGAGCGCCGCGTAGCGCAGCCAGCCCTCGGGCAGCGGGCGGGTCGACCAGTCGGCCGCCGAATGGCCCTTCTCGAGCGCAAAGTGCAGCACCGTCTCGACCATCGACCCGAGCCCCACCTTGGGATAGCCGAGCAGCCGCCCGGCCAGCTCGGTGTCGAACAGCCGGCGCGGACGCAGGCCGAGCTCGGCCAGGCACGGCAGGTCCTGGTTGGCGGCGTGCAGCACCATCTCGGTGCCGGCGAGCGCCTTGTCGAGCGCACTCAGGTCAGGGCAGTCGATCGGGTCGATGAGCGCCGTGCCCGCGCCATTCCTGCGCAGTTGTACGAGGTAGGCGCGCTGGCCGTAGCGGTAACCGGAGGCGCGCTCGGCGTCGACGGCCACGGGGCCGGTCGCGGCGGCGAACCGGGTGACGACGCGATCGAGCGCCCCGGCGGTCCGGACCACCGCCGGCACTCCTTCGCGCGGCTCGAGCAGCGGAACGATCTCTGGGGATTCCGCGGTCTCCGGGGCTTCCTGGACCTCCGCGGATTCCTCGGTCGCTCTCTCCTGATCCCTCGCCTCCGGCACTGCCACGTCACTACCGTACGACGTTCAGCTTCCTGAACTGCTCGGACGAGGCGGGATCGCGGTCACTCCGGAGGGCGGCAGGCCGGCCGCCTGGCAGAGAACCTCGCACCAGGCGGCGACGTGACCGCCGATGTCGACGCCCTGACCAGGGTCGTCTCCGAGCGGTGACCACGACGCGCGCAGTTCCAGCTCGGTGGTGGCCGGCTCGTCCTGTTTGTCGCCGAAGCTTTCCGACACCGCCCGAGTGACCGTGCCGGACACACCGGCGTACCCGATCGGCTCCAGCGCCTCGATCAGCCAGCTCCACGCGACCGAGCCCACCAGCGGGTCGGCGGCGATCTCGGGCTCGAGGTCGGCGCTGATGTAGGCGACGACGCGGAAGTCGCCGTCCCAGCCGCTGTGGCCCGCCGGGTCGTACAGCACGATCAGGCGGCCCACGGCGACTTCGGTGTCGCCACGGGTGACGGTCGCGGACACGGCGGCCGAGTACGGGGCGAGCCGCTGTGGCGCCGGCATGTCTTCGATGACGAGCTCGGGCCGCCCCGGATCGCCGTCCTGAGCGCGCCGCAGCGCGTCGACGGCCTGCTGGAACGGGATGGGTACGGCGTGGGAGGGCGTCATCTGCAGAGGGTAGGTCGCCGGGCGGTGCGGACGCAGGCCTGCCACGCCGGGCACGGGGTGGGGGGCGGAAACAATGTGCACGATTTCGGGGTCGCCGCTGCTCAGGCCGCTTGCGACGGCGATCCGGGCGACCGCCGCTCGACATCGAAGCGCAGGTCGTCGAGGAGGAGGTCGTCGTAGAACCAGGCGTCGATGGGCGGCAGGCCGGCGAGCACCGCCTCGCCGCAGTCCACACAGGCCCACTCGGGGCAGTCGCCCCGGTGACCGTCCCGGCAGGGCGGCTGCTCGAACGGACGCTGCGCACCGCAGGAGGAACAGCGGCGGGTCAGAGCTGCCGTCACGACCATGAGGGGCCTCCTTCGGCTCACGAACTGTGGGCTCACGAGCTGCGGGCGCACGACCCGCGGCTCGGCGAACCGTCGCACACGAAACTTTGTGCGATGCGGTCACCGTGGCACGCCCCGCCGACGGAATGCGGGACTTCGCTCGGCGTGTCCCGAATCCCTCTCCCCGGTCGCGGCGCCACCCGGATGTTCGGGCGTCGGCCGAATGCCCGGATGATCCCGTAGTGCCCAGGTGCGTGGCGACTGCGACGCGCGAATGGCCCCGGGATGCCCAAGTACGGCGGGAGATGCTCACAGCAAGGCCGAACCGTGGTGAGTTTCGTGGGACGATTCGCTCGTGAGCGTTGATCGTGCCAAAGCGGACCAGCCCGCATCGCCGGTGTTCCTGCGCGCCTGCCGCCGGCAGCCCGTGCCGTACACCCCGGTGTGGTTCATGCGCCAGGCGGGCCGGTCGCTGCCCGAGTACCGCAACGTGCGGGCCGGCACGCCGATGCTGACCGCCTGCGCCACCCCCGAGCTGGTTGTGGAGATCACTCTGCAGCCCGTACGGCGGTACGCGGTCGACGCGGCGATCTTCTTCAGCGACATCGTCGTCCCGCTCAAGGCGATCGGGATCGACCTCGACATCAAGCCCGGTATCGGGCCTGTCGTGGCTAAGCCGGTGCGCGACATCGACGCGATCTCCCGGCTGCGGCAGCTGGAGCCGGACGACGTTCCGTACGTCGGCGAGGCGGTACGCGCGCTGGTGGGGGAGCTGGGCGACACGCCGCTGATCGGGTTCGCCGGCGGGCCCTTCACGCTCGCGTCGTACCTCATCGAGGGCGGCCCGTCGAAGAACCACGACCACACCAAGGCGATGATGTACGGCGCGCCGAAGCTGTGGGGCGACCTGCTGGACCGGCTCGCCGACATCACCACCGCGTTCCTGCAGGTCCAGGTCGAGGCCGGCGCCCAGGCGATCCAGGTGTTCGACTCGTGGGTCGGCGCGGTCGGCCCCGACGACTACCGGCGCTCGGTACTCCCGTACACCCAGAAGATCTTCGCCGCGCTGGCGGCGTCGGGCGTCCCGCGCATCCACTTCGGCGTTGGCACCGGCGAGCTGCTCGGGCTGCTGGGCGAGGCCGGCGCCGACGTCGTCGGGGTCGACTGGCGGGTGCCGCTGGACTCGGCCGTGCAGCGGGTGCCGCCGGGCAAGGCCCTGCAGGGCAACCTCGACCCGGCCCTGCTGCTCGCGCCCTGGGAGGTCGTTCGAGACCGGGCCCGCGACGTGATCGGCCGGGGCCGCGCGGCCGAGGGTCATGTGTTCAACCTCGGCCACGGCGTGCTCCCGTCGACCGACCCGGACCAACTCACCCGTCTCGCCGACTTCGTCCACGAGGAATCCGCTCGCTAGCCCGTACGGGTCGTCGGGACTACTCGGGCGGACTCGGCTGGACGGCTGTTCGGCGGCGCCCGGCGTAGCGGCGGATCGGGCCGCGCAGGCGCCACGCGGGCAGGCCGATCACGAGGGCCAGGACCAGGAACGGCACCAGCCAGCCGAGCACCAGCGCGACCCCCGACAGGAACGCGGTGAAGGCGTCCCAGCCGGACCGCAGGCCGCCGGTGAGGCCGCCTTGATCCTTGACCGCCGACGTGCCCGGGGCCTCCAACTGCAGGCTGACGGTGCCGTAGCTGGTCTGCGCGGCCAGCGCCTTCTGCCGGGCCTGCAGGGATTCGAGGTCGGCCTCCCGGCTCGCCAGCTCCTGCTCGACGTTGAGCACCTCGCCGACCGTCTTGGCCCGGTCGAGGAGTTTGCGGAACGACGCCAGCGTCGCCTGCGCCGACTTCACGCGGCTCTCGACGTCGGCGACCTCCTGGGTCACGTCCTGCGCCTGCTGTTGCAGCGACAGCCGGGTGCCGAGCTGATTGGCCAGTTGGTCCAGCGTCGCCGCGTAGCGGTCGGCGGGGATCTTGAAGGTGATGTTGGCCGTGGCCGGGCTGCTGGCCGCCGTCTCGGTCTCGACGTAGCCGCCGACGCCCGCCACCAGCTGCTTGGCCTTGCCCGCGGCCTCGCTCACGTTCTTGGCACGGACCCGCAGGTTCGCGGTGTAGATCACGGCCCGGCCGGTCACCGGGGCGAGCTTGATCGACTGGCTCTGGCCGGCCGTGCCACCCCCGGCGACGTCGCCTTTCTGACTGGCTGCGGCAGGCGGAGCCGCCTGTCGCACCGCCGGTGCCTCCCCGGAGGAGGCGCTCTTGGTGTTGGCTGCGGAACATGCGGCCGTGCCTGCCAGCAGCAGGGTCGCCGCAGTGCCGCAGATGATCGTACGCGTGGAGAGCATGGAGATAGGACGGTGTGAGGTTCGTCACCGTTCGCGGACGTCCGTCGCGGTGCGGTCACAATGTCGGCGCACCCAGGTCACGGCCGCCGATACGGTTGACGCATGAACAAGTCCGGCCACGGGTTGGATAAGGGCCGTGTCGTGGTGATCGGGGGCGGGGTCGCCGGGCTGGCCGCCGCGTACTTCCTGAGCGGGCCACGCGGCCGCGACGCGGCCCGGGTCACCGTGCTCGAGGGGTCGCCCGGGCTGGGCGGCAAGCTGCGGGTCAGCGAGGTCGCGGGCATCGCGGTAGACGAGGGCGCCGAGGCGATGCTGGCCCGGCGTCCCGAAGGGCTCGAGCTCGTCCGCGACCTCGGCCTCACCGAGGGGCTCCGCTACCCGGGCACGACCGCGGCGGCGATCTGGAGCTACGGCGCGCTGCGCGCCATGCCCGCCGGTCAGGTCATGGGGGTGCCCGCCGACCTGGTCGCGCTGGCCCGGTCGCAGATCCTGTCCCGGCCCGGGGTCGTCCGGGTCGGGCTCGACCTCGTCCGGCGGCCGACGCCCCGCGGCGGGGACGTCTCCGTGGCCGGCTACGTCGGCGCCCGGATGGGCCGCGAGCTGGTCGACCGGCTGGTCGAGCCGCTGCTCGGCGGGGTGTACGCGGGGCGGGTCGACGACCTCTCCTTCGACGCGACGCTGCCGGCCATCGCCCAGGCCGCGCGGTCCCACCGGTCGCTCGTCGCCGCCGCCCGGGCCATCAGGGCCGAGGGACCGGCACCTGATTCCACTTCGGCCGGGCCGGTCTTCACCACACTGGAGGGCGGCCTCGGCACCCTCCCGCGGGCGCTCGCCGACGCCGTCGGGGCGGCCGGCGGGACGATACGTACCGAGGCGATGGTGCGCGAGCTCCGCCGTACGACCGAGGGCTGGCGGCTCACGGTCGGTCCGGCCCGCGACCCCGAGCAGATCGACGCCGACGCCGTCGTGATCGCGGTGCCGGCCCGCCCGGCGGCCCGGCTGCTCGCCGCCGACGTACCGGCCGCCGCCCGTGAGCTCGACGGGATCGACTACGCCAGCATGGCGATCGTCACGCTCGCCTATGCCTCGACCGCCTTCCCGCGGCTCCCGGCGGGCAGTGGCTACCTCGTCCCGGCCGTCGAGGTCGGCAAGACGGGGGTCAAAGCGGTGACGTTCAGCACGACCAAGTGGCCGCACCTGACCCGTGACCTGCCCGGCACCGTGGTGGCCCGGTGCTCGATCGGGCGGTACGGCGACGAGCACACCCTGCAGCGCTCGGACGACGACCTCAAGGCGGCCGCGATCACGGAGCTCGCGCACACCTGCGGGACGCGCGAGCTGCCCATCGACGCGCGGGTCACCCGGTGGGGCGGCGGGCTCCCGCAATACTCCGTGGGCCATGCCGACAGGGTGGCCCGGATCCGGTCCGCGATCGCGGGCGCTCCGGGCCTCACCGTGTGCGGCGCCGCCTACGACGGCCTCGGCATCCCGGCCTGCGTCGCCACCGCCCGCGCGGCCGCCACCCGGGTGCTGGACCACCTGGCCGATCAGGCAGAATCGAGAGCATGGCAGTGACGGACAAGCCGAAGGCGCGCGAGCTCAACAACGTGATCAGGTACACGATGTGGTCGGTCTTCCGCGCGGGAAGCCTGGACCAGATCGATCGCGAGGCGGCCGCCAACGAGGTCACCGCGCTGCTCGAGCAGGCGGCGGACAAGGACGTGACCACGCGCGGGCTGTACGACGTGGCCGGGCTCCGTGCCGACGCCGACTTCATGTTCTGGTGGCACGCGCCGAGCTCCGACGACCTGCAGGAGATCTACCGCCGTTTCCTCCGTACGGAGCTGGGCCGGGCCTGCGAGCCGGTCTGGTCAGTGATGGCCCTGCACCGTCCCGCCGAGTTCAACAAGGGCCACATCCCGGCGTTCCTGGCCGACGAGGAGCCGCGCTCCTATTTGTGCGTCTACCCGTTCGTCCGCTCGTACGACTGGTACCTGCTGCGCGAAGACGAGCGCCGCACAATGCTGGCCGAGCACGGCAAGATGGCCCGCTCCTTCCCCGACGTACGGGCCAACACGGTGGCCTGCTTCGCGCTCAACGACTACGAGTGGATTCTGGCGTTCGAGGCCGACGAGCTGCACCGCATCGTCGACCTGATGCGGCACCTGCGCGCCTCGCGGGCGCGGCTGCACGTACGCGAGGAGATCCCCTTCTATACCGGCGCGCGCAAGCCCGTCCAGGAGCTAGTCAGCTCACTCTGACGGTACTAGTCAGTAACCCGGTGGCGCAGAGTGTCCGGTCTCGCCCCTCCAGGTTCGTTTGCCGTCGTATCGTCCTGTCTCGGTGTTACACGGGCTGAATGGGCGGGACTATGGGTGCGGGGCGACGACCGAACGGGCGGCATGTGAAACCTCCGGTACAGCGGGACGCGGCTTGGCGGCGGGCCGCGGACAACCGGATCGCCCTCGGGGTGGCCAGCGGCGCGGCCGGGATGCTGGCGGTCTCGGTGTACGCGCTGGCGGGCGGGCCGAAGGCGACGCCGGACGTGCCGTCCCAGACCAAGACCGCGGTCCCGCAGGCGGCCAAGGTCGCGCCGCGGTCCCAGCCGAACGGCGGCTCCGACGAGGAAACCGGCGCGGTCGCGTACTACCGGGAGAAGGACCCGTCGGGCAAGGTCGCGGGGCACGTCGACGAGGTGCGGTGGAGCGGGCGGTACCTCCGCGTCTACACCGACCTCAAGGAGAGCGACACTCACTCCAAGGTCGCGTTCCAGCTGTGTCAGTGGACCGGCGAATACCTGACGGACCGGCGCGGCAGCAAGAACCCGGTCGTCTTCGTGCACGCCAAGAAGAACGACAACGGCAACGTGGTGCTGGTCAGCAAGCTCAGCGCCAAGGCGCCCTGCAAGTCGGTCGAGACCCTCTGATCACGTCGGCCGGGACCCGCTGGGTAACGGGCGGCCCAGATCAGCTGATCACTCCGCGGGCTCGAGCGTAAGGCTGATCGAGTTGATGCAGTACCGGTCGTCGGTCGGCGTCTGATAGCCCTCACCGTGGAAGACGTGCCCGAGGTGCGAATCGCAGCGCGCGCACCGTACCTCCGTTCGGACCATGCCGAGGGACCGGTCCTCGATGAGGGTCACCGCGTCGGAGTCGGCCGGCTCGAAGAAGCTGGGCCAGCCGCAATGCGACTCGAACTTCGTGTCGGAGCGGAACAGCTCGGCCCCGCAGGCGCGGCAACGGTATACGCCGACGGTCTTGGTGTCGGTGTACTCGCCGGTGAAGGGCCGCTCGGTGCCGGCCTCGCGGAGCACCTGGTACTCCTCGGGCGTCAGCTGGACCCGCCACTCGTCCTCGCTCTTCTTGACCTTCTCCATGACCTGAGCCTACGTCGTGCCACATCCGTGGGTTACGGTGCGATCTATGGCGTCGCCTTTTATCGAGATCCCGGTGGGGGATCGGCTGGTCAAGGTGTCCAACCCGGACAAGGTCTACTTTCCGGAGACCGGGCAGACCAAGCGCGACCTCGTCGAGTACTACGTGTCCGTGGCCGACGGGATCCTGCGGGCGCTGCGCAACCGGCCCACGACCCTGGAGCGCTGGCCGGCCGGCGTCTTCGAGGGCGCCAAGCTGTCCACCCAGCAGAGCCACGGCGGCGACGCCTTCTTCCAGAAGCGGGTGCCCAAGGGCGCGCCGGAGTGGGTGAAGACGGCGCGCATCGAGTTTCCCAGCGGCCGCTCGGCCGACGAGGTCTGCCCGACCGAGCCCGCCGTGGTCGCCTGGGCGGCCAACCTCGGCACGCTCACCTTCCACCCCTGGCCGGTACGGAACACCGATGTCGACCACCCCGACGAGCTGCGGATCGACTTCGACCCACAGCCGGGCACCGACTTCTCCGACGCCCGGCGGGTGGCCCTGGAGGGCGCCCGCGGGCTGCTCGCCGACCTGGGGTACGTCGGCTGGGTGAAGACCTCGGGCAGCCGCGGCGTGCATGTCTACGTACGGATCGAGCCGCGCTGGACCTTCACCGAGGTACGGCGGGCGGCGCTCGCCTTCGGCCGCGAGCTGGAGCGGCGGCTGCCGACCATGGTCACCACGAAGTGGTGGAAGGAGGAGCGCGGCGAGAACGTCTTCATCGACTTCAACCAGAACGCCCGTGACCGCACCATCGCCTCGGCGTACTCCGTCCGGCCGCGCCCGCACGCCCCCGTTTCGGCCCCGTTGACCTGGGACGAGCTGGCCGACGTCGAGCCCGAGGACTTCACGATCGCGACGATGCCTGCCCGGTTCGCCAAGCTGGGCGACCTGCACGCCGACATCGACGACCAGGCGTTCTCGCTCGAGCCGCTGCTGGAGATGTCCGACCGCGACGAGAAGGAGCGCGGCCTCGGCGATATGCCCTACCCCCCGAACTATCCCAAGATGCCCGGCGAGCCGATGCGGGTGCAGCCCAGCAAGGCCCGCAACCCCGAGACATGAACGTGCGGTGGTCCTCCGCGGAG